>NZ_PQSS01000037.1 GCF_002920535.1 Streptomyces sp. Ru71
CGCCCGTCTCGCCGGTCCACGACGGCCTGTCGAACTGCCCGCCGTCCACAGCAGCCTGATCTGCGTCGCCCTGCCAGGGCTCGCGATCTCGCAGGACGGGCAGCTCACCGGGCGCGGGCTGGACGGCATCTACCGTGCCGGCCGGCGCCTGCTGTCCCGCTGCCAGATCCGGATCGCCGGCCGGGAACCGCTCACCGTGCAGGCCCGGATGACCTCCGCAGACTCGGCGCGCTTCATGGCGACTCTGCGCGCCTCCCCGCACAGCGGCCCGGACCCGGACATCGTCGTCGAACGGACCCGCTGCGCGGACGGCACCGAGCGGATCACCCTGCTCAGCACTGCTCCGCGTCCGCTGCGGCTGCCGCTGGAGGTGGCCCTCGGCACGGACCTGGCGGACCTGGCGGCCATCGCCTCGGGCGACGCCGGACCCGAACTTCCCGCCAGCGTCCACGACTCCGGCCTGCGCTGGACCTCCCCGTCCGGCTCCTGCTCGGTCACGGCCGAGCCGCCACCCTCCGACGCGCTGGCCTCGGCGGGACTCCTGCGGTGGGACCTCGAACTGCGCCCAGGGGACACCGCGACCGTGGAGCTGCGCGTCCGGCCGGACGGCGCGGGCCCCGTCCGCGCCGCGGGCCGCACGGCGACGAGCCCGCTCGCACCCGCCCACGCCGGCGGTGACGACGCGCGGGCGCAGGCGTTGCTGCGTACCAGCGTCGAAGATCTGGGGGCGCTTCTGCTGCGGGACCCGGCGCACCCGGGCGACACCTATCTCGCGGCCGGCGCACCCTGGCGCTGCGGGCTTGCCCCGGCCGAAGCGTTCGCCGCGGCCCGCATGGCGTTGCCCCTGGGTACGCGGCTGGCCGCCGGCACGCTGCGCGTCCTCGCCCGCACCCAAGTCACCGCCAAAGGGCCCACATACGGGATGATCCCCGGCCCGCGCAGGGACGCGGGCCCCCACCTCCCACCGAGCTGCACGGGCACGGAGGCCACCCTGCTCTTCCCCGCCCTGCTCGCGGAGGCCCGTCGCTGGGGCCTGCCGCACCAGCAGGCGGAAGCGCTGATGCCCGCGGCCGAACGCTGCCTGGCCTGGCTGCGCCGGACCGTGGGCGACGGCACCTTTCTGCGCGATCCACAGCACGGTGCGCCGGCTCGCTGCGAGACGCAGGCCCACGCCCACCGCGCGGCTCTCCTCGGCGCCGACCTGCTCGACGCCCACGGCAGACCGGGCGCCGACGAACTGCGGCAATGGGCGGCGGCCTTGCGCGGCGCCTTCCGGACGGAGTTCTGGGCGGACGATCCGGGCGGCGGACGCCCGGCTGCCGCCCGTGCTCCGGACGGCCGCCTGGTCACGAACCTGGGAGCGGCCGCGGCTCACCTCCTCGACACCGGTCTGCTCGGCGGAGGAGAGCAGGCGCCCGGGCTGCTGGACCGAGTCCAGACCGAACAGCTCGCCCGGCTGCTCGGCGGTCCCGCCCTGGACTCGGGCTGGGGCCTGCGCGGCTTGTCGGCGAAGGAAGCCGGCTACAACCCGTTCGGTCACCGCAGTGGTGCCGTACGGGTCCATGAGACGGCGGTGGCTGTGGCCGGTCTGGCTGCGGCCGGCTACGAGAAGGAGGCGGGCGGCCTGCTGCGCGGAACCCTGACGGCGGCGGAGGCCTTCGGGCACCGGCTGCCCGAGATGTACGGCGGTGAGCAGCGCGCCGAGGGCCGGCTCCCGCTGCCGCATCCGGCCGCTTGTCGCCCGGCCGCGACCGCGGCCGCCGCAGGGGTGCTGCTGCTCACCACACTCGCCGGCATCCGCCCCGACGCGGCGGCCGGCACGGTGACCCTGCGGCCGATGCGCAGTGCCCCGCTGGGCGAGATCGTGCTGACGGGACTCAGAGTCGCCGACGCCCCCTTCTCCGTGCGGATCAGCCGCCTCGGCCTCGCCATGGTGGAGGAGGCGGCCGACGGACTGCAGCTGCGTTCCTGACCCGGCCCGCTCCGCACCACGCCCCGAGGCGCCTCGGAACGCCGTCCCGCCACCGCGCCCGCCATCCTGACCTCGGTGGACGGGACAAACCACCGGCAGTCAGGACACAGAACGGAAGGGAGACCCGCACACGCCGCACCGCACGGCGCAGCGAAGTGGATCAGCCACCGAACCGGCCGGTGAAGGGCGTGTTTATCGTCAGGCAGACGACTATGATCGCCGCATGCCCTACGACCCGTCAGCCTTTCCGCCCTTCGCCGTCACCGTGGACCTGGTCGTGCTGACCGTGCGCCGTCACGCCCTGTGCGCGCTGGCGGTACGCAGGGGCGAGGCGCCGTTCCAGGGACGGTGGGCGCTCCCCGGCGGCTTCGTACGGGCCGACGAGGATCTGGCGCAGGCCGCCGAGCGCGAACTGGCCGAGGAGACCGGTCTGCGGGTGCACGACCCGTCGGTCCCGGCTCAGGACGGCGGCGCCCACCTGGAGCAGCTCGCCACCTACGGCGATCCCAAGCGCGACCCGCGCATGCGAGTGGTCAGCGTCGCCCACCTCGTGCTCGCCCCCGACCTGCCCGCGCCCCGGGCGGGCGGCGACGCCAGCAACGCACGCTGGGCCCCGGTCGAGGAGCTGCTGCAGCAGGGCGGCTACGGCCGCGACGGGGAGCCGGTCGCACCCCTCGCCTTCGACCACGCGCAGATCCTCTCGGACGGCGTCGAGCGTGCCCGCTCCAAGATCGAATACTCGTCGCTGGCCACGGCGTTCTGCCCGCCCGAGTTCACCGTCGGCGAGCTGCGCCGGGTCTACGAGGCGGTGTGGGGCGTCGCCCTGGACCCGCGCAACTTCCATCGCAAGGTGACGGGCACGCCGGGCTTCCTGGTCCCCACGGGCGGCACCACCACCCGCCAGGGCGGCCGCCCGGCACAGCTCTTCCGCGCGGGCGGCGCGACCCTCCTCAACCCGCCGATGCTGCGCCCCGAGGTCTGAGCCTCTGCGCCATCCGATGCCGAGCAGGAAGAGTGGTGTCCGAACGCGCCCGATTGATGCCCGAAAAACCCGAAATAGCACGCTATCTTGCTGCAGGTGATCCAGGCCTTCGGACTGACCAGCAATCCGCGCAAGGACCTTCCGCCCGCCGTCGACGACGTCTCCTTCGAGGCGCACGCGGGTCGCGTCACCACGCTGCTGGGTGTACCCGGCGCAGGCAAGACCACGGTGCTGAGACTGATGCTCGAACTCCAACAGGGCCGTGGCATCACCTACTTCAGGGGCCGTCCGCTGCACCGCATCGCCCATCCGTCCCGAGAGGTGGGAGTGCTGCTGGGCGATGTCCCCGGACACCCCTCCCGCACGATCCGGGGGCATCTGCGCCTGCTGTGCGCGGCAGCCGGCGTTCCCGTGCGCCGGGCCGACGAAGTCCTCGAAGCCGTCGGCCTCGCAGGCCTGCGCGACGAACGCCTCGGTGCCCTCTCACGAGGCATGGACCGCCGGCTCGGTCTGGCCTGCGCGCTGCTGGCCGACCCGCACACCCTCGTCCTCGACAACCCCACCGAAGGCCTCTCCGCCCGTGAGAGCCGCTGGCTGCACGACATGCTGCGCGCGCACACGGCCCAGGGCGGCACGGTCCTGCTCACCACCGCCGACCCCAAGGAGGCCGCGCGTACCGCCGACCGGGTCGTCACCCTGCAAGAGGGCAGGGTCGTCGCCGACCAGGACGCCGCGGTCTTCGCCAGGACCCGGCTGCGGCCCCGGGTCGCCGTCCGCAGCCCGCATGCCCCCCGTCTGGCGGCCCTGCTCACCAAGGAGGCCCGTACGGCAAGGCGCTCCGTCGAGGTCGTGCCCGAGGCGGGCAACCGGCTCTCGGTGTACGGCAGCTCCTGCGCCGAGGTCGGCGAGATCGCCTTCCGGCACGGCATCCTCGTCCACCAACTCGCCGACGAGACCGGTGACATGGGCCCCGGCGCGGGCGAGGGGGCGTGCGCGGGGGCCGATGACGCCGTCACGGCCGTAGGCGTCGAGGTGAACCGGGCGGCAGGTGACAGCGGGCAGCGCGCAGGCGAAGCCGTGCTCGCGGACGCCGAGGCCACCGACCAGCCCACGCACCCCGAGACGCCGCCGCCCGCTGATGACCAGCCGCGCGTCGACGAAACACCCGGCGGTGACGGCGAGGCGGTCGGCAGCGGCGACCACGGGCGGCACGGCGCACCGGGGGATCGGGCCCCCCTCCCTCCCCTCCCACCCCCCCATCTCCGTCCGCCCGGCGCCCAGCCCCCTGCGCCCGCTCCGCTACGAGCTACGGCGTGCCGCGGGTATCAGCACCGGTTTCGTCACCTGTGCTCTCGTGCTGATCACCTCCGCAATCACAGCCGTACTCCTGGCTCGTATCGGGCACACTCCGCAGCACCGGTTGCTCGCCGCGTGGCCGCGGGAGCTGCCGTTGCCGCCCGCCGCGCTCGGGGCGGGGCTGCTGGGCGCGCTGGCGTTCGGTGACGAATTCCGCCACCCCGCCCTGGCGGCGGACCGCGGCACCGTGCCCCGCCGGCTGGGGCTGCTCACGGCCAAGCTTCTCGTCTCCGCGGCCACGGCGCTGGCGCTGGCCTTCCTCTCCGTGGGCTGCGACGCCGAGATGCTCTACCTGTTCTACGGGCGGGAGCTCACGAAAGTTCCCGGGGACTGGCTTGTGCTGGCGGCGAGTTGGGCCGGGCTCGTCGTCGGGTGCGCGTGGGCCGGGGTCCTGGCCGCCGGGGTGTTCCGGTCCACGACGGCCGGGCTGGCCGCCGTGGTAGCGGTACCGGTCGTCGTCGTACCCCTCGTACACCAGGCCGTCGCGGGGGCGTCCGTGCGAGCGGTCGCCGGGCTGTCCGCACGGATCCGCGAGGTGTTTCTGGGCCAGTGGCCCTTCGGTGGAGAGCGCTATCTGTTCGCCGCCGTGCGCATGATCGCCCAACCTGTCGGCGGGGCGCTGACGTTGTCGCTCACGGCTCTGCTCTGCGCATATCTGCTCACGAACCTGCGCAGCCGGGTCCGATGACGACCGTCCGTGCGTGTCTGTACACGTCATGTGCACAACTCCCCCGGGGGAAGCCCATTTCTTTCCGATAAGGCGTCAATTGCGACGGGGTGAGCGATCACCCTTTCGTGTGCTTTTCACCAAAGCCCTCAAGGGAGTTGAGGGCAGCGCCGAGAAAGGAATCCGTGAGTACCCTTGCGCACACCATGATGACCACCGCCCGCTCCGCCGACTCCGGCCTCGCCGGCCCGGGCGAACTCGACCGCTACCCCTACGCCGAGGCTCCCGCCGACCGCGTCGGCGCACCCGCCTGGGAAGGAGCGGACCCCGAGCTGGGCCGGGTGGGCCGGCGGGCCACGGGCAGCCGCGGCCGCGGACTGCACGGCCAGCTCGTCCAGCAGCTGGGACAGATGATCGTCTCCGGTGACCTGGGTGCCGACCGCCCGCTGGTGCCCGAGGAGATCGGCCAGCGCTTCGAGGTCTCCCGCACCGTCGTCCGCGAGTCACTCCGCGTCCTGGAGGCCAAGGGACTGGTCAGCGCCCGTCCGAACGTCGGCACGCGCGTGCGCCCCGTCAGCGACTGGAACCTGCTCGATCCGGACATCATCGAGTGGCGTGCCTTCGGGCCGCAGCGTGACGACCAGCGCCGTGAGCTGAGCGAGCTGCGGTGGACGATCGAGCCGCTGGCCGCGCGCCTCGCCGCCGGGCACGGTCGCGAGGAGGTCCAGCAGCGGCTGGCCGACATGGTCGAGATCATGGGGCACGCCATGGCGCAGGGTGACGCGCTGACCTTCTCCCGCGCGGACGCCGAGTACCACACGCTCCTCATCCAGGTCGCGGGCAACCGCATGCTGGAGCACCTCTCAGGGATCGTCTCCGCGGCGCTTCAGGTCTCCGGTGGTCCGGTGACCGGTTGTGACCGGCCGAACGAGGCGTCGCTGGCGCTGCACGGGAGGATCGTCGACGCCCTCGCCACGGGGGACGGCGCGGGGGCCGAGTCGGCCATGCGGCAGCTGCTCACCGTCCACCCCGAGGTGGAGCGCGTGGTGCCCGCACCGCGCGAACACTGACCGCGTTCCGCGGACGGCACGGCCGGGGGATGCCGCCCCCCTCCTGCGGCATCCCCCGCCCGGTCGTCGCCACCCGCCGGACCCCGCGGCTCCGGACAAGATCCGCGGGGTCCGGCGGTGAGGGGTTCCGCGGAGTCGGGCGCTGAAGGCTCGCGGAATCCGATGGGAAGACCGGGCGCCGCCTAGGAAGCCCCCCCCGGCCGCCGGATCGACCCGGCGGGGTGGGCGGCCGGCGCTTCGCGGGAGGGCAGGCCAAGGGCGGGATCGTAGGGACCATGGCGGGACCGCAGACCCTCGGCGGGTCCGTGGACCCGTGCGGCAAGGGGATTCGGCTCCCGGTCCACGGGTACCGGTGACCATATGTGCCCGTGTCTGACCGCTTTTGGACGCTTACGGGGTGTGACTCGGGCCACGAAGATTGGGCGTAACGCTCATGGAAACAACGCGATGACCTAATAGGTGACAGCCGCGGAGGGAATACGGACGCCGTTCATGGCGCTGTGCATCTTCCCGGCGCCCGCCCGCGCCGTCGGCCCATTCCCAAGCCGGTGGTCGGCTCCTGTCCGCAGTGGACGGGGCCGGAAGCCGTTTTCCAACGTTCCGAGAGGTTGTTCGTGTCGGCCAGCACATCCCGTACGCTCCCGCCGGAGATTGCCGAGTCCGTCTCTGTCATGGCGCTCATCGAGCGGGGAAAGGCTGAGGGGCAGATCGCCGGCGACGATGTGCGTCGGGCCTTCGAAGCTGACCAGATCCCGGCCACTCAGTGGAAGAACGTACTGCGCAGCCTCAACCAGATCCTCGAGGAAGAGGGTGTGACGCTGATGGTCAGTGCCGCAGAGCCCAAGCGCACCCGAAAGAGCGTCGCAGCGAAGACTCCGGCCAAGCGCACCGCCAGCAGGACGGTCGCGGCGAAGACGGTGACCACCCGCAAGGCCACCGCCACCACCGCAGCCGCCCCGGCGGCACCGGCCGACCCCGCAACCGACCCCGCCGAGGAAGCCGCTCCCGCCAAGAAGGCCGCGGCGAAGAAGGCCGCTCCCGCCAAGAAGGCCGCGGCGGCCAAGAAGGCCGCGCCCGCCAAGAAGACGGCGGCCAAGAAGACGGCGGCCAAGAAGGACGACGTCGAGCTGCTTGAGGACGAGGTCCTTGAGGAAACCAAGGTCGGCGACGAGCCCGAGGGTGCCGAGAGCGCCGGCTTCGTCCTCTCCGACGAGGACGAGGACGACGCGCCCGCGCAGCAGGTCGCCGCGGCCGGCGCCACCGCCGACCCGGTCAAGGACTACCTGAAGCAGATCGGCAAGGTCCCCCTGCTCAACGCCGAGCAGGAGGTCGAGCTCGCCAAGCGCATCGAGGCGGGTCTGTTCGCCGAGGACAAGCTGGCGAACTCCGACAAGCTCGCCCCGAAGCTCAAGCGCGAGCTGGAGATCATCGCCGAGGACGGCCGCCGCGCCAAGAACCACCTCCTGGAGGCCAACCTCCGTCTGGTGGTCTCCCTGGCCAAGCGCTACACCGGCCGCGGCATGCTCTTCCTGGACCTCATCCAGGAGGGTAACCTCGGTCTGATCCGCGCGGTCGAGAAGTTCGACTACACCAAGGGCTACAAGTTCTCCACGTACGCCACCTGGTGGATCCGTCAGGCGATCACCCGCGCCATGGCCGACCAGGCCCGCACCATCCGTATCCCGGTGCACATGGTCGAGGTCATCAACAAGCTCGCCCGTGTGCAGCGCCAGATGCTCCAGGACCTGGGCCGCGAGCCCACCCCGGAGGAGCTGGCCAAGGAGCTCGACATGACCCCGGAGAAGGTCATCGAGGTCCAGAAGTACGGCCGCGAGCCCATCTCGCTGCACACCCCGCTGGGCGAGGACGGCGACAGCGAGTTCGGTGACCTGATCGAGGACTCCGAGGCGGTCGTGCCGGCCGACGCCGTCAGCTTCACGCTGCTCCAGGAGCAGCTGCACTCCGTCCTCGACACCCTGTCCGAGCGCGAGGCCGGTGTGGTCTCCATGCGCTTCGGTCTCACCGACGGTCAGCCGAAGACCCTCGACGAGATCGGCAAGGTGTACGGCGTGACGCGTGAGCGCATCCGCCAGATCGAGTCCAAGACCATGTCGAAGCTGCGCCACCCGTCCCGTTCCCAGGTGCTGCGCGACTACCTCGACTAGGTCGCGGTCCTACGACGCCCAAGGCCCGGCTCCCCGAGAGGGGGCCGGGCCTTCGGCATGGGCCAGCGGGTGCGGGCGGCCCGGTGCTGGATCACTCTGGGTGTTCCATGACGACCCCGGAGTGAGGAGCATGCATGCGTCGTTCCATTGCCCGCGCGTTGATCAGGCCGCTGGTACTGGCGGCCGCCGCAGGGACGATACCGCTGGTGACCGCCGCCCCCGCGTCCGCCGACAGTGTGGTGGTCGGGGGGTTCCCCGTCGACGTCGCCCAGAGCCCCTGGACGGTGGCGCTGTCCAGCCGTGACCGGTTCGGGGGTACGCGGGCGGGCCAGTTCTGCGGAGGAGTGGCGATCGGGCCCAGCACGGTGCTCACGGCGGCTCACTGCCTCGGCGAGGACGTCCTGGGCGGGCCGCCCGAGCGGCTGCGGGACTTCAAGGTCATCGCCGGCCGCACGCATCTGTTGTCGGACGAGGGCAGCGAGATCCCGGTCCGCGAGACCTGGGTGAACCCGGGCTACGACGCCGCCAGCAACGCCGGCGACTTCGCGGTGCTCACCCTTTCCCAGCCGCTGCCCGGCGGCGCCGCGATCGCGATGGCCGCCGACGGCGATCCGGCGTACACCCCCGGCACGCACGCGATGGTGTACGGCTGGGGCGATGTCACAGGGGCCGGGGACTATGCCGCCAGCCTGCGGGCCGCACCCGTGCACGTCCTGTCGGACACGCTGTGCGAGCGGGCCTACCCGGGCAGCGGCGACGGCACGTACATGGCGCAGAGCATGGTCTGTGCCGGGGACCAGTCAGGAGGCAGGGACGCCTGCCAGGGCGACAGCGGAGGCCCACTGGTCGCCGGGGGCCGACTGATCGGCCTGGTGTCCTGGGGGAGCGGCTGCGGGAGAGCCGACAGCCCGGGTGTGTACACGCGCGTGGCCGATGTCGTACGGACTCTCGGCCTCGGCGAAGGACCTGCCGAGGCGTCTTAAGGAGAACCGGACCGCTCCGGAGACCGGCGGCCACGGTCCGGACAGGAGCCACTTCCGTCGCGCTGTCCCGCGTACCGCGACGAGGACGGGCGGCCGCCCCTTGCGGGGACGACCGCCCGTGCGCCGGCCTGTGCCGGAGCTGGCTCGTCGTGATGGCGCAGGTCAGCGCTCTTCTTCGGAGGCGGATGCCGGAACGGAGGTCAGCCGCTCCGTCTCGTCCTGTATCTCAGCGGCGATCTTCTTGAGTTCCGGCTCGAACTTGCGACCGTGGTGGGCGCAGAAGAGCAGTTCTCCGCCACTCAGCAGGACGACGCGCAGGTATGCCTGGGCGCCGCAGCGGTCGCAGCGATCAGCGGCCGTCAGCGGGCTCGCGGAAGTCAGAACAGTAGTCACGTCGCCTCTTCTCTAGCTCGACGAGCTGTCGTACCAGGGTCAACATCCAACCAGCCCCAAAACGTTCCCGCTCGCGGCTTTTCCTCGAAAAAATCTTTCCGAGGCGGCTGGTGCTGCCGGGTTGGCGGCGAATGTGCCGTATTGCGTGTCTGTCGTGTCCTACGGTTTCGCTCTGTCGGTCATGGTTCCGCCCTCCCGGCTGGATTGCCGGTTTGTTCATGAGGACGTGCCCGGAGCCTAAATGGTTCATGCCTCCAAGGGAACGTGATGTGCACTTCACCCCATCGAGGTATCGAACAAGCATACGACTCTGCACTAGTCTGATCGGAGCACGAGGGTGGCGTTACATCGGCTCTACCAGGCCTCGGTACCCTCTGAGCGGTGACCGAAGCCGTGGCCTTACCCACCAGGGCCCCATCTGAAATTCAGCGAGGAGCGAACCGCGTGACCGCCGAGACGTCCGTGTCGTCCACAGCGCTGCTGGCAGGAGCAGAGCGGGACGGTTCCAACTACACCGCGCGGCACCTGCTCGTCCTCGAAGGGCTTGAGGCCGTGCGCAAGCGTCCGGGCATGTATATCGGGTCCACCGACAGCCGTGGCCTGATGCACTGCCTCTGGGAGATCATCGACAACGCCGTGGACGAGGCGCTCGCGGGCGTCTGCGACCACATCGAGGTGGTCCTCCACGACGACGGCTCGGTGGAGGTGCGCGACAACGGTCGCGGCATCCCCGTGGACGTCGAGCCCAGGACCGGCCTGTCCGGTGTCGAGGTCGTCATGACCAAGCTGCACGCCGGCGGCAAGTTCGGCGGAGGCTCGTACGCGGCCTCCGGCGGTCTGCACGGCGTCGGCGCCTCCGTCGTCAACGCCCTGTCCGCCCGGCTGGACGTCGAGGTCGACCGTGGCGGCCACACCCACGCGATCAGCTTCCGGCGCGGCGTCCCCGGTGCCTTCGCCGGTGAGGGCCCGGACGCGAAGTTCGAGGCCAAGGGCGGCATGCGCAAGGCCAAGAAGGTCCCCAGGACGCGCACCGGCACGCGCGTGCGCTACTGGGCCGACCGCCAGATCTTCCTCAAGGACGCGAAGCTCTCCCTCGACACGCTGCACCAGCGTGCCCGGCAGACCGCCTTCCTGGTGCCCGGCCTGACCATCGTCGTCCGTGACGAGTTCGGTCTCGGCGAGGGCGGCAGCAAGGGCGAGGAGTCGTTCCGCTTCGACGGCGGCATCAGCGAGTTCTGCGAGTACCTGGCGAGCGACAAGCCGGTCTGTGACGTGCTGCGCTTCACCGGCCAGGGCAGCTTCAAGGAGACCGTCCCGGTCCTGGACGAGCACGGCCAGATGACGCCCACGGAGGTCACCCGCGAACTGGGTGTCGACGTGGCGATGCGCTGGGGCACCGGTTACGACACGACGCTCCGGTCCTTCGTCAACATCATCGCCACCCCCAAGGGCGGCACCCACGTCGCCGGCTTCGAGCAGGCCGTCGCCAAGACGATGAACGAGGTGCTGCGCGCCAAGAAGCTGCTGCGCGTCGCCGAGGACGACATCGTCAAGGACGACGCCCTGGAGGGCCTCACCGCGGTGGTCACCGTCCGGCTGGCCGAGCCGCAGTTCGAGGGCCAGACCAAGGAGGTCCTCGGCACCTCGGCCGCCCGCCGCATCGTGAACAACGTGATCAGCAAGGAACTCAAGGCGTTCCTGACGTCCACGAAGCGCGACGCCGCGGCCCAGGCCAGGGTCGTCCTGGAGAAGGCCGTCGCCGCCGCACGCACGCGTATCGCCGCACGGCAGCACAAGGACGCCCAGCGCCGAAAGACGGCTCTGGAGTCCTCCTCGCTGCCGGCCAAGCTCGCCGACTGCCGCAGCGACGACGTCGAGCGCAGCGAGCTGTTCATCGTCGAGGGCGACTCCGCGCTCGGTACGGCCAAGCTCGCCCGCAACTCCGAGTTCCAGGCGCTGCTGCCGATCCGCGGCAAGATCCTCAACGTCCAGAAGTCCTCCGTGACCGACATGCTGAAGAACGCCGAGTGCGGCGCGATCATCCAGGTCATAGGAGCCGGCTCCGGGCGGACCTTCGATCTGGACGCGGCCCGCTACGGCAAGATCATCATGATGACCGACGCCGATGTCGACGGCTCCCACATCCGCACGCTGCTGCTGACCCTGTTCCACCGCTACATGCGGCCCATGGTCGAGGCGGGCCGGGTGTTCGCCGCGGTGCCGCCGCTGCACCGCATCGAGCTGGTCCAGCCCAAGAAGGGGCAGGACAAGTACGTCTACACGTACTCGGACCGCGAGCTGCGCGACAAGCTGATGGAGTTCCAGAGCAAGGGCATCCGGTACAAGGACTCCATCCAGCGCTACAAGGGCCTCGGCGAGATGGACGCCGACCAGCTGGCCGAGACGACCATGGACCCGCGCCGCCGCACCCTGCGCCGGATCAACCTCACCGACCTGGAGGCGGCGGAGCAGGTGTTCGACCTGCTCATGGGCAATGACGTGGCGCCCCGCAAGGAGTTCATCTCCAGCTCGGCGGCGACGCTGGACCGCTCCCGCATCGACGCCTAGCCACTGCGCGGCCACACCGGGACGTTCTCACCAGGCCTCGCCTCTCCACCCTCGGGTGGAGAGGCGAGGCCGTGGTTTTCCACCCGGCTTTCCACCCCGGCTCCGATCCGTCCCACCTGCGGTTTTCCGTAGCTTCACAGGCGTCGGCGGCACCCGCGGCCGGCCCTCGTCCCGCTCACGGAGGCTTGCATGTCCGGGCTCGTCAACGCGTTGGTGATCCTTGCCGTCGCCGTTGTGGTGATCGCGCGCCAGTTCGGCGCGCGCCGCGTCAGCGCCGACCGCCGCTGGTGGCTGCTGCCCGTCGTCCTCGGAGCGATGGCGCTGAGCTCGCCGGGTCTGATCGACGTCCATCACCGCGCCCGTTCCGTGTTCCTGCTGGCCGCCGCACTCCTCATAGCCATGGCGACAGGCGCCGGCTGGGCCTGGACCACCCGCATATGGGTGGAGACCGACGGCAGAGTGTGGAGCAGGAGCACCCAGGCCAGCGGGGCGGTCTGGGCCGTCGGTGTCGCCCTTCGAGTCGGGCTCATCGCCCTCGGCACGACGCTGGGGATCCATCAGGACAGCCACGCCCTCCTGCTCGGCCTCGCGTGCACGCTGCTCGTCCGCTCCGCGATCCTGGTGGCGCGGGCCCAGTCCCTCACCCCGGTGACCGGCCCGGTGCCGGCTTACGGTGACGGCATGATCCGGCGGGCGGACAAGGAGCGGGTGTGACGGAGAACGTCTGGACGCGCTGGCCCTCCCGGGAGGCCCTCGGTCATGAGGGGATCTCGAAGGCCAGACGCCTGCTCGCCTGGACGGTCAGAGTGGTCGCGATCTCGGCGCTGCTGTGGTCCTCCTTCACCAGCGGCAACGTCCACGGCTGGGGCATCGCCGCCGCCGTGGCGATCGTGGTGGCGGTCACCGCAGCCGCCTGGGGGTTCTTCCGGACCACCCTCGCCCACCGGCTCGGGCCGTCGCTCGTCCTGGTCCTGCTGCTGGTCGCGCTGGCGGTCGGTGCGCAGGCCACCGCGTTCAAGGTGCCGGCCCTGGTCATCTGGTGCGGCTGCGGGGTGGCCGCACTGGAGCGGCTGCCCCTCGCGGCGGCGCTGCCCGTCACCTGGATCTCCTTCCAGGCGTACGCCACCGTCAACGACGACGCGTGGCTGACCACCGCCGTGACGACGGCCGGGCTGGCTCTCGGCGGATACGCCCTGCGACTGGACGCCGAGGCCCGCGGCAACGCCCAGCGGCTGCTCGCCCAGGAGCGAGCCGCCCGTGCGGCCGAGGCCGAGTCGGCGGCGCTGGCGGAACGGGCGCGGATCGCCCGGGAGATCCACGACGTGCTCGCGCACAGCCTCTCCGCCCAGCTCGTGCACCTGGAGGCGGCCCGGCTGCTCATCGAGCGCGGCGCGGACCGCGAGCAGATCCTGGAACGGGTCGTGGCGGCCCGGGGCATGGCCCGCGACGGACTCGCCGAGACCCGGCAGGCGCTCTCCGCGCTGCGGGGCGAACTGACCCCGGTCGAGGACTTCCTCAGACAGCTCGTCCAGCAGACCGACGGCGCCGAGGTCACCGTCACGGGTGATCGCCGGCCGCTGCCGGCCGAGGCCTCGCAAGCCGTGCGCAGGGTCGCCCAGGAGGCCCTGACCAACGTCCGCAAGCACGCCCCGGGGGCCAAGGTCCAGGTGCGGCTGGACTACACCGAGCACGAAGTGGCCTTGCACGTACGGGACTCGGGCGGGAAACCGGGCGAGCTCACCGGGTCCGGCGGCGGGTACGGTCTGCTGGGGATGCGCGAGCGGGCCGAGCTGCTGGGCGGATCGCTCGACGCAGGACCGGGTGAGGAAGGTTTCGTGGTGACGTTGAAGGTGCCGGTATGACCGAGGGGGAGGGGACGACGACGCCCGCCCGGGTCGTCGTCGCGGACGATCAGACCGTCGTCCGGGAAGGCATCGTGATGCTGCTGGGCCTGTTGCCGGGCGTCGAGGTGGTCGGCGCGGCGGGGGACGGGGACGAGGCGGTGAAACTCGTCGCGGAACTCGACCCGGACGTGGTGCTGATGGACCTGCGCATGCCCCGCTGCGACGGCGTCGAGGCCACCCGGCGGATCCGGGCGGAGCATCCGCGGACCCAGGTGGTGGTCCTGACCACCTTCGCCGACGACGACTCCCTGTTCCCCGCGCTGCGCGCGGGCGCGCGGGGTTACCTGACCAAGGACGCGGGCGGCGACGAGATCGTGCGGGCGGTACACAGCGTGCTGTCCGGGGACGCCGGCCTGTCAC
The DNA here is from genome assembly GCF_002920535.1 of Streptomyces sp. Ru71. GTDB lineage: Bacteria > Actinomycetota > Actinomycetes > Streptomycetales > Streptomycetaceae > Streptomyces. The sequence goes on from NZ_PQSS01000037.1 coordinate 14,421, forward strand.
CGAGCATCCAACGGCGCCTGCTGGAGCGGCTGTCGGAACCCGAGCCCCCGAAGCAGACGCCCGCAGAGGCACCGGACGGGCTGACCGCGCGCGAGACGGAGGTGCTGCTGCTCATCGCGGAAGGCCTCAGCAACCAGGAGATCGCCCACAGACTGCATGTGTCCACGGCGACCGTGAAGACGCACATCAACAACCTCTTCGCCAAGACGGGGCTCAGGGACCGGGCGGGAGCGGTGCGTTACGCGTACGCCAAGGGCCTGGCACGGCCACCGGCGGGAGGAGTCACCTGATGGGGTGAAGAGCGGGGGGAAGAAGAGTCATGGATCTTCCCGTTCTGTCCATCCTTGGGCATGCAGTCACGAAACGGTCGTCCACGCGGGGGCGGTCCCGACGGTGCCGCCGCGGATCAGGAACGCCCCGCATCCTCCGCCGCCGGCACGGCCGAGGGACGCCGGTACGACGACCCCTGGTACGACGCCCTCGCCTCGGGATGGGGCGAGTCGGTCGCCGACTCCCCGGCGGCCGCCGCGGTCCCGGCCGCCCGCCGGGAGGGGCAGGAGGTGGCCGCGGCCGACGTCTACCTCGAAGTGCAGCGCAGCGCGGCCTTCCAGGAGGTCCGCAGCCGGTACCGGAGGTTCGTGGTGCCGGCGGTCGCCGGTTTCCTCGTCTGGTACGTCGGGTACGTCGTGGCGGCGACGACCGCGCCGGGCCTGATGGCACGCCCGGTGGTGGGCGCGGTGAACGTGGCGATGCTCGCGGGGCTCGGGCAGTTCCTCAGCACGTTCCTGCTCACCTGGGCCTACGCCCGGCACGCACGGCTGCGCCGGGACCGGGCCGCGCTGGAACTGCGCTGGGACACCCAGGAGATGACCCGGGGAACCCGAGGCGGTGGCGCATGACCGGCAACCACCAGACGCTCGCGCTGGCGCTGTTCAGCCTGTTCGTGGCGGTCACGCTGGGAATCACGACCTGGGTGAGCCGTCACCGGCGTGGCTCGGCCGAGGAGTTCTACGCGGGCGGGCGGCTCTTCTCCCCGATGGAGAATGGTTTTGCCATCGCGGGCGACTACATGTCGGCCGCCTCCTTCCTCGGCATCTCCGGACTCATCGCGCTGTACGGCTACGACGGGCTGCTGTACTCGGTCGGCTTTCTCGTGGCGTGGCTGGTGGTGCTCTTCCTGGTCGCCGAACTGGTGCGCAACTGCGGGCGGTTCACGCTCGCCGACGTGGTCGCGGCACGGATGCGGGAGCGGCCCGTGCGGATCGCGGTGGGAACTTCCTCCGTGACCGTGTCCGTTCTGTATCTGGTGGCGCAGATGGTGGGCGCGGGCAGCCTGGTCGCGCTGCTGCTGGGGCGGACGGGCGACGCGGCCCAGATCTGGACCGTCGTCGGCGTGGGTGCACTGATGGTGATCTATGTGTCGCTGGGAGGGATGCGGGCCACCACCTGGATCCAGATCGTCAAGGCGGTCCTGTTGCTGGGCGGCACCATCGCGCTGACCGCTCTCGTCCTCGTCCGTTTCCACGGCGACTTCGACCGGCTGCTGCTCACCGCGGCCGACCGCAGCGGTCACGGTGAGGCGTTCCTGGCGCCGGGGCTCAAGTACGGCGCGGACTGGACCGCCCGGGTCGACTTCATCAGCCTGGGCCTGGCGCTGGTGCTGGGCACCGCCGGGCTGCCGCACATCCTGTCCCGCTTCTACACGGTGCCCACGGCCCGGGCCGCACGGCGCTCGGTGGTCTGGTCGATCGGTCTGATCGGCGGGTTCTACCTGATGACGATCGTCCTCGGGTTCGGTGCCGCGGCGATCGTCGGTCCACGGGCGGTGCGGCAGTCCAACGCGGCCGGGAACACGGCGGTCCCCTTGCTGGCGCTCGACCTGGGGGGCGGGCCCGACTCCACGGGCGGCACGGTGCTGTTCGCGGTGGTCGCCGCCGTCGCCTTCGCGACCATCCTCGCCGTGGTCGCCGGGATCACGCTGGCCTCGTCCGCCTCCGTGGCCCACGATCTGTACGCCTCACTGCGGCGCCGCACGAGCAGGCCGCGCAGCGAGGTCGCCGTCGCGCGGACCGCCGCGGTGGGCATCGGTGTGGTGGCCATCGCCCTGGGCCTGCTGGCCCGCGATCTCAATGTGGCCTTTCTCGTGGGGCTCGCGTTCGCCGTGGCCGCGTCCGCGAACCTGCCGGTACTGCTCTACTCGCTGTTCTGGCGCGGCTTCACCACCCGCGGCGCGGTGTGGGGCGTGTACGGAGGGCTGATCCCGGCCCTGGTGCTCGTCGTGCTGTCCCCCGTGGTCTCCGGCAGCCCGAACTCGCTCTTCCGGGGCGTCGACTTCCAGTACTTCCCGCTGGAGAACCCCGGCCTGGTCTCGATCCCGCTGGGCTTCCTCGCGGGCTGGCTCGGCACGGTCACCTCCTCGGAGGTCCCGGACAAGGCCAAGCACGCGGAGACCGAGGTACGGTCCCTGACGGGAGCGGGCGCCGTGTAGGGCCGGCGCCCGCAGGGCCGCGCCGTGCAGGACACGCGGCCGTCAGGGCCGTACGGCTACGGCGCCACCCACGCGTACCGGTGCTCCGGGCGGCCCGTGTCGCCGTACTTCAGGGACAGTCGCAGGCGTCCGGCCTGTTCGAGGTGGCGCAGGTAGCGCTGGGCGGTCGAGCGGCTCAGGCCCGTGCGGGCGGCCACCTCGTGGGCCGACAGGGGCTGGTCGGCGCGGTGCAGCACCGAGCAGATCAGGTCCGTGGTGGGCTCCGAGTGGCCGCTCGGCAGTCCCGGCGACGACGACGGTGTCGGGGCGGTGCGCAGGGCGCCGAAGATGCGGTCGACCTGCTCCTGGCCCGCGATGCCCCGGCCGCCGACCCGGTCCACGGTGCGCCGCAGGGCGGCGTAGGAGTCCAGCCGGGTGCGCAGCGCGGCGAAGGTGAACGGTTTCACCAGGTAGTGCAGCGCGCCCAGGCGCATCGCTGTCTGCACCGTCGTCACGTCGCCGGCCGCCGTGATCATGATGACGTCGGTGCCGTGGCCCTGCTCACGCATCCGGTGCACGAGTTGCAGGCCCGTCTGGTCGGGCAGGTAGTGGTCGAGCAGCACCAGGTCGATCCCGCCGCGCTCGACGCAGGCCAGGGCCTGCGCAGCGCTGTGCGCGCGGGCGGCCACCCGGAATCCGGGAACCTTTCCCACGTACTTGGCGTTGATCTCGGCGACGCGGAAGTCGTCGTCCACCACCAGGACGTCAATCATCGGGCCTCTTTCCGTCAAGGCCAGGCGGGCGTTACGCCCGTGTTTCGGCTCCGTTGTTGTAGCGCGAGCAAAACGAGCACAACAGGCTGTTGCAAGCAAAAGAAGCGCATGTGCTCACAAGACTGCTGCTGTGGCCCGTGCCACATCTACGGTCCCGGCCCATGAGCACAGACACCAGCCCCGCCATCGAGCTGCGGGGCGCAGGCAAAACCTTCCGGACCCCGTCCGGCGGCCTGCACACGGCTGTCCGGGACCTCGACCTCGTCGTAGGGCGGGGCGAGTTCGTGGCGGTCGTCGGACCGACCGGCTGCGGCAAGTCGACCACGTTGACGCTGGTCAGCGGCCTGGAAGAGCCCTCCGAGGGTGAGGTTCTGGTCGCCGGGGAGCCGGTGCGCGGCGTCGGCGACAAGGTCGGTTTCGTCTTCCAGCAGGACGCCACCTTCCCCTGGCGCACGGTCCTGTCCAACGTCATGGCCGGCCCCCGCTTCCGCGGTGTGCCCAAGGCCGAGGCGAAGGAGAAGGCCCGCGCCTGGCTGGCCCGGGTCGGTCTCGCGGCCTTCGAGGACCGCTATCCGCACCAGCTCTCCGGAGGCCAGCGCAAGCGGGTCGCGCTCGCCGCGACCTTCGTCAACGACCCCGAGATCCTGCTCATGGACGAGCCGTTCTCGGCGCTCGACGTGCAGACCCGGGCCCTGATGTCGGACGAGCTGCTGGAGCTGTGGGAGGGCACGCGCGCCTCCGTCGTCTTCGTCACCCACGACCTGGAGGAGTCCATCGCCCTGGCCGACAAGGTGGTCGTGATGACGGCCGGCCCGGCCACCGTCAAGCAGGTCTTCGACATCGACCTGCCCCGGCCCCGCAAGGTCGAGCAGGTGCGCCTGGAGCCCCGGTTCCTGGAGATCTACCGCGAGATCTGGGAGTGCCTCGGCGAAGAGGTGCGCATCACGCGGGAGAGGGGTGCCGCTCATGTCGCCTGAGGTGCTCAGCACACCGGTCGTCGAGACCGCCAAGGCCCCGGACCGCGCGCACTCACGCGCGCGTGCCGCCCGCAGACGCAAAATCGTCGTCACATCCGTGCGCGCCCTGCTGCTGGTCGCGGTGCTCGGACTGTGGGAGGCGCTCTCCCGCGCCAAGGTCATCGATCCGTTCAACTTCTCGATGCCCTCGAAGATCTGGGACCAGATCTACACCTGGGTCATGCACGGGACGGCGCTCGGCTCCCTCGGCGAGCAGATCTGGTACACGCTGCACGAGGCGCTCCTGGGATGGGTCGTCGGTGTCATCGCCGGTGTGATCCTCGGTATCGCCCTGGGGCGGATCGCCTTCCTCGCCGATGTCCTTGGTCCGTACATCAAGGTGCTCAACTCGATACCGAGGATCGTCCTCGCGCCGATCTTCGTGATCTGGTTCGGCCTCGGTCCCGCCTCCAAGGTCGCCTCCGCCGTCGTCCTGGTCTTCTTCCCGGTGTTCTTCAACGCCTTCCAGGGCGCCCGCGAGGTCGACCGCAACCTCGTCGCCAACGCGCGCGTCCTCGGCGCGAGCGACCGCCGGGTGACCCTCCAGGTGGTCATCCCGTCGGCGACGTCCTGGATCTTCACCAGCCTGCACGTCAGCTTCGGCTTCGCCCTCATCGGCGCCATCGTCGGCGAGTACATCGGCGCGACCAAGGGCATCGGTCTGCTCGTCGCCCAGTCGCAGGGCACCTTCAACGCCGCCGGCGTGTACGCGGCCATGGTGATCCTCGCCGTCGTCGCCCTCCTCGCCGAGGGCCTGCTGACCTTCGCCGAACGGCGCATCTTCCGCTGGAAGACCTCCGGCTCCGACAGCTGATCCCGGCCGGCCTCGGCCGTCCCCACGCCCCGCGATCGCCTCCGCCGAGCCTCCCTCCCCGTGCCCGTCCCTCCGCCGAGCCTCCCGCTCCGCCCTCCTGCAAGGACGTGAACCCTCATGCGCAAGACCACCGGCAAGTCCCCCCGCACCACCGCCAGATACGCCTCGATGGCCGCCGCCGGCCTGCTGGCCCTGTCCACGCTCACCGCCTGCGCCAACGACGCGGCCGGCACCTCCGCCGACGCCGGCAGCAAGGGTGACGGCAAGGGCGAGAAGGTCAAGATCATGGTGGGTGGCCTGGACAAGGTCATCTACCTGCCCGCGATGCTCACCCAGCGCCTCGGCTACTTCGACGCCGAGGGCCTGGACGTGGAGCTGCTGAGCGAGCCGGCCGGCGTGCAGGCCGAGACCGCGCTCGTCTCCGGCCAGGTCCAGGGGGCCGTCGGCTTCTACGACCACACCCTGGACCTCCAGGTCAAGGGCAAGTCCGTCGAGTCCGTCGTGCAGTTCTCGCACGCACCCGGCGAGGTCGAGGTCGTCTCCACCAAGGCGAAGAACGACATCACCTCACCCGAGGACTTCAAGGGCAAGAAGCTCGGCGTCACCGGTCTGGGCTCCTCGACCGACTTCCTCACCAAGTACCTCGCGGTCAAGAACGGGGTGAAGATCAGCGAGTTCACCCCGGTCGCGGTGGGCGCCGGACCCACCTTCATCTCCGCTCTGCAGAAGGGCGCCATCGACGGCGGCATGACGACCGACCCGACCGTCGCCACGATCCTGGACAAGAACGCCGGCAGCGTCCTGATCGACATGCGCACGCCCGAGGGCTCGCAGGCGGCGCTGGGCGGCCCGTACCCGTCGTCAAGTCTGTACATGCAGACGGACTGGGTGAACAACCACAAGGACACCGTCCAGAAGCTGGTCAATGCGTTCGTCAAGACGCTCAAGTGGATGTCCACCCACAGCGCTTCCGAGATCGCCGACAAGATGCCCGCCGACTACTCGCAGGGCAACAAGATCCTCTACGCCGCCGCCATCAAGAGCACGCTGCCGATGTTCACCAAGGACGGCGTGATGCCGAAGAACGGCCCCGAGACCGTGGAGAAGGTGCTCAAGTCGTTCAACCCCAACATCAAGAACGCCGACGTCGACCTCGGCAAGACCTACACGACCGAGTTCGTCGAGAAGGCGACCGGCTGACGTCCGTATGAGAGGGAGGCACGGCTCCTTTCCCCGCCCCCACGGCCGTGCCTCAGACGCGGGTCGCCCACACGTAACGGTGTTCCGGGCGGCCCGCGTCGCCGTACTTCAGCGTCAGCCGCGCCCGCCCGGTGCGCTCCAGCAGCTTCAGATAGCGCTGCGCGGTCTGCCGGCTCAGCCCGGTCCGCTCGGCGATCTCCTGGGCCGACAGCGGCCCGTCGGCGTTCATCAGCGCCTGCCGCACGAGCTCCGCGGTGGTGGGGGAGTGCCCCTTGGGCAGCCCCGGCTCCGACGACGCCGACAGCGCGCCGAAGATCCGGTCCACGTCGGCCTGCTCCGCCTCGCCGCCGCCGTCCAGGGTGCGGCGCAGCTGCGCGTACGCCTCCAGCTTGGCCCGCAGGCCCGCGAAGGCGAACGGCTTGACCAGGTACTGCAGCGCCCCCTGGCGCATCGCCGCCTGCACCGTGGAGACGTCCCGCGCCGCCGTCACCATGATCACGTCGGTCTGATGGCCGCGCCGCCGCATCTCCGAGACGACCTCCAGACCCGTCTCGTCCGGCAGATAGTGGTCCAGCAGGACCAGGTCCAGGTGGGGCAGAGCCTCCATCTGCCGCAGCGCCTCGGCCGCGCTGTGCGCCTCACCGGCGACATGGAAGCCCGGCACCTTCTCCACGTACGCGGCGTTGACCCGCGCGACCCGGGTGTCGTCGTCCACGACCAGGACCTCGATCATCGCGACTCCTCCTCGACAGCCGTCTCCGCCGGCGCGGCCAGGGCGGGCTCCAGCCCCAGCTCCGGCTCGGCCAGCGCCTCCGGCAGGACGACGGTGAACTGCGCGCCCCCGCCGTGCGCCTCGCCCACCGTCGCGCTGCCGCCCTGCCGCTGGGCGAGCCGGCGCACGAGCGACAGGCCGATGCCCCGCTTGCCGTGCGCCGGGGGCTTCTTGGTGGACCAGCCGTCCGTGAACACCAGCTCCCGCTGCTCCTCCGGAACACCGGGCCCGGTGTCGCGCACACGCAGCACCGCGGTACGGCCCTCGGCGCGCAACTCGACCTCCACGCGCGCGTGCGGCGTGCCCGCCACGGCGTCCAGTGCGTTGTCCACCAGGTTGCCCACGATCGTCACCAGTCCGCGCGGATCCACCAGCCGGTCCGGCAGCCGGGTGCGGTCCGAGATCCACAGGGCCACCCCGCGCTCGGCGGCCACCGTCGCCTTCCCCACCAGCAGCGCGGCCAGCAGCGGGTCCTGGATCTTCTCCGTGACCTGCTCAGCGGTGGCCCGGTGGTCGCCGACGACCTCCCCGACGAACTCGACGGCGTCGTCGTACATCTCCAGTTCGAGCAGCCCGAGCAGGGTGTGCATACGGTTGGCGTGCTCGTGGTCCTGGGCGCGCAGCGCGTCGATCAGACCGCGCGTGGAGTCCAGTTCCCGGCCCAGCTGCTCCAGCTCGGTGCGGTCGCGCAGCGTGGCCACCGCGCCGCCGTCGTCGGTCGGCATCCGGTTGGCGACCAGCACCCGGTGGCCGCGCACGGTGAGCAGATCGGTGCCGTCGACCCGGCCGGCCAGCACGTCGGCCGTACGGCCCTCGCCGAGCGCCTCGTCGGGGGTGCGCCCCACCGCCTCCTCGCCGATGCCCAGCAGACGCTGTGCCTCGTCGTTGAGCAGCCGGACACGGCCGCCGCGGTCCAGGGCGACGACGCCCTCACGGATGCCGTGCAGCATCGCCTCGCGCTCGGCGAGCAGCGCCGAGATGTCGGAGAAGGCCAGGTCCCGGGTCTGGCGCTGGACGCGCCGCGAGATGAGCCAGGCGGCCAGCGCCCCCACGGCCAGGGCACCGCCGGCATACGCCAGCAGCCCGGGGATCGCGCTGATCAGCCGCGCCCGGACGCTGTCGTACGCGATGCCGACGGACACCGCCCCGATGATGTGCCCCTGCTCGTCGCGCAGCGGCACCTTGCCGCGGGCGGAGCGGCCGAGCGTGCCGTTGTCGATCTCCATGACCTCCTCGCCGGCCAGGGCCTGGCTGGGGTCGGTCGAGACGTGCCGGCCGATCTGCCCGGGGTCGGTGTGCGACCAGCGGGTGCCCTCCCGGTTCATGATCACGACGTACTCGGCGTGCGTGGCCGTCCGGATCCGCTCCGCCTCCCGCTGCACCGGTCCGGTGACACTGGGCGCCGTGGTCTGCAGGTCCCGGGCGATCTGCGGCTGCTCCGCGGTGGTCTGGGCGATGGCGAGGGCCCGGTGCATCGCCTGGTCGTCCAGCTGGTGGCTGAGCGGCGCGAGGAACAGTCCGGTCGCCAGCACCGCGACGCCCGCGGCGATGGCCACCTGCATCAGCAGCACCTGCGAGAACACCCGCCGCGGCAGACCGAGGCGCAGACGGCGTGCGGGGGGGAGTGGGGCTCATACCCAAGACGGTACGTGCCGGTGCGGGCCGAACCGTAGGGGTGGCCGATGGGTGGACGGTCAGCGGACCGCCGCCGCCACCTCCTCGACCGCGACCACGTCCATCCGCGCGGGCGCTGCCAGCACCGACGCTCCGCAGCTCTCCGGGCGCGGCGGCCGCGACTCGCCCTGTGCCACGACGACCCGCCAGCGGCGGCCGTCGACGTGGGCGACGAGCACCTCCCAGCGGGGCGCGGCGCCGTCCGTCCGCACGACGGTCAACGCCTCCGCGGCGTACTCGCCCGCGGCGCTCCGCACGGCCAGCTCGGCGGCCTGCCCGGGCCGCTCCCAGGCCGAGGCGCCCCGGCACCCCTCGACCACCACGCGGCCCTCCTGGACGCCGTGCAGCACTTCCTTGACGGCGTGGGCCTGCGCCCGGCCGTACGCGTAGCCGTACGGCAGCACGAGCACGGTCGGCGAGAAGCGATGTCCACCCAGATGGGTGACCTCCCACACCCCCGCCACGCCGGAGGCGGCGAGCTCGGCGGCGAGGGGCCGGCCGAGCAGCGCGCAGCACCGGTCGCGCTTGCCGTTGGTGCACACCAGCGCCAGCGGGTCCCCGGTGTGCGGGCCGGCGTCCAGAGCGGCGTCGAACCCCGTGTGGTCGCCCCGGCCGAGCGCGGTGAAGTCCAGGTCCAGCAGACGCCGGGGGTCGGTGAGGGCGGCGCCGTGCAGCCACACGTTTCCCGGGACCGTGTGGGCGGCGTACACCCGGCGCACGGCCGGGGTGCCGAGGTCGGCGTGGCGGCCGGGGCGCCGGATCAGCGCGACGCGTACGCCGGTGCCCTCGGCGGCGGCCTCCAGAGCGCGGCCCAGCGCAGGGTCCAGGTGGCTGGAGACGAGCGCCTTGGCACCCCACGGGCCGGGCTGTTCCAGCAGCAGCCAGGTCGTCGCCGTGGCCGCGGTTCCGGAAACGGGCTCGTCGAGGGCCCGCGAGACGGTCGCGCACGTACTCACAGAGGTGAGCCTAACCTGAGTTGCCATGGAGTGACTTCCGGACTCGACCGTGTCCTGGTGGGGACGAGTACCCGCGGGCTCACTCCGGCAACGGCCGCGGCGGTTTCGGGCCCACGTACTGGCCGCTCGGGCGCATCCGCAGCGGGCGCTCGCCGTACTCCTCCAGGGCGTGCGCGATCCAGCCCGCCGTGCGGGCCACCGCGAAGATGGTCTCGCCGGCCGTGGGGAGCATCCCGCTGGAGGCGGTGAAGACGGCCAGGGCCAGGTCGACGTTGGCGTGCAGCGGGGCGTGGCGGGCGGCGGTGGCCACGATGTCGCGGGCGGCGGCCAGGGCGGGCTCGGCCCTCGGGATCTGCTCCAGCAGGGAGAACAGCGCACGCGCGCGTGGGTCCTCGCCGGCATAGAGCCGGTGGCCGAGCCCCGGGATACGGCGGCCCGCGCGCAGCTCCTCCGCGATCACCGGACCGGCGTTGCCCTCGTCGAGCACCTCGTGCAGAAGGCGGTGGGCCAAGCCGCTGGCCGCTCCGTGCAGCGGTCCCTCGATGACGCCGAGGCCCGCGGAGATGGCGGCGTAGGCGTGCGCGCGGGCGGAGGCGGCGACGCGGACGGCGAGCGTGGAGGCGGCCAGGTCGTGGTCGACCAGGAGGCCGAGGGCGGTGTCGAGGGCGCGCAGCGAGGCCTCGTCGGGCTCCCGGCCGGAGAGCCTGTTCCACAGCCGGTGGGCCAGCGGCCCGGTGTCGCGGCGGGGGCCGTACGCGGGTGCCAGGGCGGCGACGAGCGTGGGGATGAGGATGCGCGCGGTGCCGAGCACGGCCTCCTCGGAGAGGTCGAAGCGCAGCGGGTCCTCCGCCGCGGCGGCGATCGCGGCGACGCGCAACCGGTCGGTGGGGCCGGTGTGTTCGGGCAGTGACTCCACGGCCCGGCGGGCCACCGCCACGGAGGCCTCCGGCGCGGTGAACTCGACACCGCGGCGCATACGGCCGGTCCACAGCCACTCGGCGATCTCCTCGTAGGAGTGCCGGGCGGCCAGTTCGGTCGCGTCGACGCCGCGGAAGTAGTAGCTGTCCTTCTCGATGAGGGTGATGCGGGTACGGACGGACAGCTCGCCCCCGGCACCCGAACCGCCCGCGCTCTCCCGCCTGTTGCGGCGGGCGAGCGCCTCGACCTCGGCGGCGTCGAAGGTGCTGCCCCGTCCGCCGGGCACGCGGCGGCTGCTGAGCTGACCGCGGCTCACGTACGCGTACACGGTCTCGGGCTTCACGCCGAGCAGTTCGGCGGCCTCCTTGGTGGTCAGCCGCCGTTCCGGGTGGCCGGGGTGGGGTTCATGGTCACGCATGGGGGTCACCGTAGCCGTCTCCGCCTTGTATTGACTCAATCAATATTGACAAGAATTCAGTCAAGCATAGACAGTCGAATCAATACCAAGGGTCGGAATCAATGCCACGGAGGAGACATGTCCGTCAGTGCATCCCCCGCCAGGCTCGCCACGCCGCTGATCGAGGCGCCGCGCGGGCTGGCCGGAGTCGTCGTCACCGACACCGAGATCGGGGACGTCCGCGGCCTGGAGGGCTTCTACCACTACCGCCAGTACTCGGCCGTGGAGCTCGCCCGGACCCGGTCCTTCGAGGACGTCTGGCACCTGCTCGTACACGGCGAACTGCCGGACGCCGAGCGCGGAGCCGCCTTCGCCGCGCGCACCGCGAGACTGCGCCGGCTGCCCGACGGGGTCCGGGCGGCGCTGCCGGCCATCGCGGCGGCGTGCTCCGACTCCGGGCCGCTCGCGGGGATGCGCACGGCCCTGTCGCTGCTCGGCGCCGCGAAGGGGTTCCGCCCGGTGTACGACATCGACGCGGACCGGCGGCGCGAGGACACGCTCGTGGCCGCCGCGGCGGTACCCACGCTGCTGACGGCGCTGCACCGGCTGGGAAGGGGACTGGAGCCGGTGGAGCCCCGCGAGGACCTCCCCCATGCCGCGAACTACCTGTACATGCTGACCGGTGCCGAGCCGGACGCGGAGCGGGCCCGGGCGATCGAGCAGTACCTGATCTCAACCATTGATCACGGCTTCAATGCGTCAACCTTCACGGGGCGCGTCATCGCGTCCACGGGGGCGGATGTGGCCGCCTGTCTCGTCGGCGCGGTGGGCGCGCTGTCCGGGCCGCTGCACGGCGGTGCGCCCAGCCGGGCGCTGGACACCCTGGACGCGATCGGCAGCCCCGACCGCATCGACCCCTGGATCCGGCAGCGGGTGCTGGCCGGCGAGCGGATCATGGGCTTCGGTCACGCCGTCTACCGCACCGAGGACCCCCGTTCCCGGATGCTGCGCGAGATCGCCCAGCGCTTCGGCGGTCCCCGCGTGGACTTCGCCGTGCAGGTGGAACGGCAGGTCGAGGCGATCCTGGCCGAACTGAAGCCCGGCCGTGCGCTGCATACGAACGTGGAGTTCTACGCCGGCCTCGTCATGGAGCTCTGCGGGCTGCCCCGCGAGATGTTCACCCCGACGTTCGCCGCGGGCCGGGTGGTGGGCTGGAGCGCCAACATCCTTGAGCAGGCGCAGGACCCGAAGATCATCCGCCCGGTGGCCCGGTATGTGGGGCCGGCGGCGCCGGTGGATGTGCCGCCGGCGGCCTGAGCGGGCCGGACAAGCGTGTGGCCTGGTGCCGGTCTTGCGGCGCCAGGCCTCATCCGTGGGGCGTCGAGCAGGAAACGGGGTGCCGGGCTGCTCGCCGGGAGGGTGGTCCGGCTCGGTGTGCGGTGAGCGTGCGGCCGGGGTGTGCGCGGCGGGGCGCGTTCGGGGTGGACGTGCTGCCGCGGGCTGACGTCAGGCGTCGGGGATGTCCGCCTTGGCGCGGATCAGGGTCTCCCGGCTGACGATGACGATGCGTTCGTAGTCGGCGCGGGAGGCGTCCGCGGGCAGTTCGCCCTCCAGCGCCTCGGTGGCCTCGGTACCGATGACGGCGAAGTTGCCGTCGCTCAACTCGAACACGTCGGGGCAGTTCGCGCCGGAGGCACTGCCGCGCGCACTGGGAGGCACACCGATGCGGCGCACGATTTTCAAGGGAGTACCGGTCCTTACAGGTGAGGGGGCACAGTGGCGGGCAGCACGTTACTGGCGTTCCATGAGTGGCGGGTGTTCTCTCGGCAAGATTCACCCGTGTCGGTCTCCCGAATGGAGGGCGCTCAGGCTCCGGGAGATGTGGGGGAGTGGGAGACGGTCTGCTGCGGTGTCGCGGGCGGGGCGACCGCCGGCGGAGCCGGATCGAGTCCGGACAGCAGGCACAACACGCCCAGGACGGCGATGCCGGCTGCCATGCCGGCGCCCACTCCTTCGCGTCGGTGCACCAGGTGGCCGACGACGACGGCTATGGCGAGGAACACGATCGCTTCCAGGGTCATGGGACAACCTCCAGCCACGGGGGCCCACCCGTCACGAGGGTGGGCCGTCAACCAGGCGCTGACTCCGGCGCCTTGGGGTGGCCGAACGATACTGGCGTCGTGACGACGGCGGAGTGCGCGAAGGTGAAAGTCACTCGCCGACGTCGCTCACGCGGGTCCCGGCGGGTCTCCCGCCCCCACACCACTCGTCCTCACTCGGGTACCGGCGGGTTTCCCACCACCCACCATTCGTCCGTGTCCGCCTCGTCCAGGTCGTTGATCAGGCCGTCGACCATGCGCCCGAGCCGTGCTTCGTCGGACGACTGCTTCAGGGTGGCGCGCTGTCCCCGTGAGGCGTCCCAGTACTCCCGCATCAGGGGGTTCTGGAAGATCTCCCGGGCGTGCTTGTAGAACTCCTCCTGGTCGAGGATGCCTGCCCGGTAGAGGTGGTAGAGGTTGATGTACCAGGCGTTGGCATAGAAGTACTGGCGTCGCTTCTCCGCCGGGATGGCGCGGTCGTAGGTGTCGATGACCACCGCCAGGGACGGGTCGTCGATCGCCCGGGACAGCAGCGCCCAGTGCATGCGCTGCTGGTGCGCCAGGGTCGCCCGCCGAATGGCCAGCTCTTGCAGTTCCAGGCGCCTGACCTGCAGCCGTTCCGCTTCCGCTCGCCGCCGGCGTGCGGCCAGCGTCATCGACGCCGTGGCGAGCAGCAGACCGGCTGCGGCGGAGCCGAACCTCCCCGCGGTGGACTTCCGTGTGACCATGTCAACCCCCGAATCAGGCGGCCGCCCGCCGGTCGTCGGGTGTGGGTCGACTGTGGGGGACCGGCGAGCGATGGGCGGCGCTTGCCGCCTCCAGAGTGCCGAGCGGCTCTGATCGGCGGGGAGGCGGAGAGGAGGCGCACGGAGGGAAGCGAGGGTCGCACAATCCGGCGCCTTCCCAACGTCTGCCCCGCAAGTGCTGCTAACAATCGTTCACTTCGCCGGGATTCTTACGGCTCGTATCCTGGGTCGGCATTGAATTCCCCGACGTACGCCGGCCCGCGAGCCGGTGTACGCACAGGCGTGAGAGAGGTCGCACGGTGGGTCAGAGCCCGAGCCCGCAGCAGATCCCGGTCGTCGTGCTCGCCGGATTCCTCGGCTCCGGCAAGACCACTGTGCTCAACCATCTCCTGCACCGCAGCGGCGGCAGCCGTATCGGCGCGATCGTCAACGACTTCGGTGCCATCGAGATCGACGCCATGGCCGTGGCCGGCGCGCTCGGGGATTCCACCGTCTCCCTCGGAAACGGCTGCCTGTGCTGTGCCGTCGACGCCGGTGAACTTGATCAATATCTTGACCGGCTCGTCCGGCCGGAGCTGGGCATCGACGTCGTCGTGATCGAGGCCAGCGGGCTCGCCGAGCCGCAGGAACTCGTCCGTATGGTGCTGGCCAGTGAGAACCCCCGGGTCGTCTACGGCGGCCTCGTGGAGGTCGTGGACGCGGCCGAGTTCGACGACACCCGGGCCCGGCACCCCGAGATCGACCGGCACCTCGCCCTCGCCGACCTCGTCGTCGTCAACAAGCTCGACCGGGCCGCCGACGGGGAGCGCGTGCTCCGGCTCGTCCGCTCCCTCACCGATCGCGCCGCCGTCGTACCGGCGACCTACGGGCGCATCGACCCGGAGTTCCTCTTCGACTGCCGGCCCAGCGAGGAACGCATCGGGCAGTTGTCCTTCGACGACCTGCACGAACCCGAGGAGGCCGCCGGCCACGCCGGCCATCTGCACACCGGCTACGACAGCCTCTCCTTCGCCTCCGAGCTGCCGCTGGAGCCGCGGCGGCTGATGGAGTTCCTCGACAGCCGGCCCGAGGGCCTGTACCGGATCAAGGGGTACGTCGACTTCGGTCCGTACGATCCGCTGAACCGCTATGGAGTGCACGCCGTCGGGCGGTTCCTGCGCTTCTACCCCGAGCCGTGGGCCGCGGCGGACGCCCGTCTCACCCAGCTCGTCCTCATCGGCGCCGGCATCGACGCCGACGCCCTCGCCAAGCAGCTCGACGCGTGCAAGAACGACGCCCCACACGCCGACGAGCACGGCATGTGGGGCGTTCTGCGCTACGTCCGCGATCCTGGGGACGAGCCGGGGACCGAGGAGCCGCCGGTCTAGATCGGCCCGGCCACCGCCGCCACCGTCTTCGGCAGGGACACGCCCGAGCCGTCCCGGCGCGGGTCGGGCTCGGGCAGTTCGGCCGGAGTGCCGTTCTTCTGCGCCGCCTTGGCCGGCGAGGGACCCGCCCAGGCCAGGGACAGGCAGTCCTCGCCCTTGAGGAACCGCTGGCAGCGCACGCCACCGGTGGCCCGGCCCTTGCGCGGGAACTGGTCGAACGGGGTCAGCTTGGCCGTCGTCTGCACGGAGTCGTCCAGCGTGCCGCGCGATCCGGCGACCGTGAAGACGATCGCGTCCGCCGCCGGGTCCACGGCCGTGAACGAGATGACCTTGGCGCCGTCGGCCAGCTTGATGCCCGCCATGCCGCCCGCGGGCCGCCCCTGCGGACGGACCATGGACGCCTGGAAACGCAGCAGCTGGGCGTCGTCCGTGATGAAGACCAGGTCCTCCTCGCCGGTGCGCAGCTCGACCGCGCCGACGATCCGGTCGCCCTCCTTGAGGGTGATGACCTCCAGCTCGTCCTTGTTGGCCGGGTAGTCGGGCACCACCCGCTTGACGACACCCTGCTCGGTGCCGAGCGCCAGACCGGGGGAGGACTCGTCGAGCGTGGTCAGGCAGACCACCTGCTCGTCGTCCTCCAGTGACACGAACTCCGCCAGCGGGGCCCCGCCCGAGAGGTTCGGCGCGGCCGCCGTGTCCGGCAGCTGGGGCAGGTCGACCACGTTCAGCCGCAGCAGACGGCCGCCGGAGGTGACCACGCCGACCTCGCCGCGCGCAGTCGCCGGCACCGCGGAGACGATCACGTCGTGCTTGGAGCGCCGGCCGTCGCCGTCCTCGAAGGGCTCGGCGGTCGCGGTGCGGGCCAGCAGGCCCGTGGAGGACAGCAGCACGCGGCACGGGTCGTCGGCGACCTGCAGCGGCACCGTGGCCGCCGTCGCGCCGGCGGACTCCAGCAGGACCGTGCGCCGGTCGGTGCCGAACTTCTTCGCCACGGCCGCCAGTTCGTTGGAGACCAGCTTGCGCAGCTCGGCGTCCGAGTCCAGGATCCGGGTCAGCTCCTCGATCTCCGCGTTCAGCCGGTCCTTCTCCGCCTCCAGCTCGATGCGGTCGTACTTGGTCAGCCGGCGCAGCGGCGTGTCGAGGATGTACTGGGTCTGGATCTCGCTCAGCGAGAAGCGCTCCATCAGGCGCTGCTTGGCCTGTGCGGAGTTCTCGCTGGAGCGGATCAGCCGGATGACCTCGTCGATGTCGACGAGCGCGGTCAGCAGGCCCTCCACCAGGTGCAGCCGGTCGCGCTTCTTGGTGCGGCGGAACTCCGAGCGGCGGCGCACGACCTCGAAGCGGTGGTCGAGATAGACCTCCAGCAGCTCCTTCAGGCCCAGCGTCAGCGGCTGGCCGTCGACCAGCGCGACGTTGTTGATGCCGAAGGACTCCTCCATCGGCGTCAGCTTGTACAGCTGCTCCAGGACCGCCTCGGGCACGAAGCCGTTCTTGATCTCGATGACCAGGCGCAGCCCGTGCTCGCGGTCGGTGAGGTCCTTGACGTCGGCGATGCCCTGCAGCTTCTTCGAGCCGACCAGGTCCTTGATCTTGGCGACGACCTTCTCGGGGCCGACCGTGAAGGGCAGCTCCGTGACGACCAGGCCCTTGCGGCGGGCCGTCACGTCCTCCACGGACACCGTGGCGCGCATCTTGAAGGTGCCGCGGCCCGTCTCGTACGCGTCGCGGATGCCGGACAGGCCGACGATCCGGCCGCCGGTGGGCAGGTCGGGGCCCGGGACGTGCTTCATGAGCGCGTCCAGGTCGGCGTTCGGGTGCTTGATCAGGTGCCGGGCCGCGGCGATGACCTCGCGCAGGTTGTGCGGCGGCATGTTCGTCGCCATGCCGACGGCGATCCCGGACGAGCCGTTGACCAGCAGGTTCGGAAAGGCGGCGGGCAGCGCGACCGGCTCGCGCTCCTGGCCGTCGTAGTTGGGCTGGAAGTCGACCGTGTCCTCGTCGATCGACTCCGTCATCAGCCCCGTGGCCTCGGCCATCCGGCACTCGGTGTACCGCATGGCGGCCGGGGGGTCGTCGTTGCCGAGCGAGCCGAAGTTGCCGTGGCCGTCGACCAGCGGCACGCGCATGGAGAAGGGCTGCGCCATGCGCACCAGGGCGTCGTAGATCGACGCGTCGCCGTGCGGGTGCAGCTTGCCCATCACCTCGCCGACGACGCGGGCGCACTTGACGTAGCCGCGCTCCGGCCGCAGGCCCATCTCGTTCATCTGGTAGACGATGCGGCGGTGGACCGGCTTGAGGCCGTCGCGGGCGTCCGGCAGGGCGCGGGAGTAGATGACCGAGTACGCGTACTCGAGGAAGGAGCCCTGCATCTCGTCGACGACGTCGATGTCGAGGATCTTCTCCTCGAAGTCGTCGGGCGGCGGGGTCTTCGTGCTGCGGCGGGCCATCGCTGCCTGGCTCCTTGCTGAAGCGTGAACGGTATCTGACGCGGACCATTGTGGACCGTGGCACTGACAAGGCGGGCGCGGACCCGGGCGGGGCGGCCCGGAGCCGTACCGGAGGGACCTTACGCCCGGCCGCCGGCTAGGCGCCGAGCCCGTACCGGAGTGAACGACTTGGCCTGACGCACCCGGCCGAGCGGAGCGGCATCGCCGCCCTTCTCCTCGGCCGACCTGAGCGGCATCACACCCCCTCCAGCCTCAACCGAGCAGACCGGCACCACCGCCCCCTCCAGCCCCCGCAGAGCCATCGGCAACATCGGCCCCCGCCCCGCCGAGCCGACCCCTCTCCGGAGGATCGCCCGCAGGCTACGCGATCTCGCTGTCGGCGTACGTCGTGCGGGAACTTCGCCGCCGGTCCACACGCTTGCATACAGTGGCAGGACGGCAGGAAAAACGCGGTTTCACGACCGCATCCGCGATCGAAGGGACGTACATGCCCATGGGTCACACGGCCACAGCCGAGGCAGGCTCCGGCGGACTGACAGCAACCGAGCACCGCCTGGCCAACGGCCTGCGCGTGGTGCTCTCCGAGGACCACCTGACCCCGGTCGCGGCGGTGTGCCTCTGGTACGACGTCGGCTCCCGTCACGAAGTCAAGGGGCGTACGGGTCTGGCTCACCTTTTCGAGCACCTGATGTTCCAGGGCTCCGCCCAGGTGAAGGGCAACGGTCACTTCGAGCTGGTGCAGGGCGCCGGCGGTTCGCTCAACGGCACCACCAGCTTCGAGCGGACCAACTACTTCGAGACCATGCCCGCCCACCAGCTGGAGCTGGCGCTCTGGCTGGAGGCCGACCGGATGGGCTCCCTGCTGGCCGCCCTGGACGAGGAGTCCATGGAGAACCAGCGCGACGTCGTCAAGAACGAGCGCCGCCAGCGCTACGACAACGTCCCCTACGGCACCGCCTTCGAGCGGCTGACCGCGCTCGCCTACCCGGAGGGCCACCCCTACCACCACACGCCGATCGGCTCGATGGCGGACCTGGACGCGGCCACCCTGGAGGACGCCCGCCAGTTCTTCCGCACCTACTACGCGCCGAACAACGCGGTGCTGTCGGTCGTCGGCGACATCGACCCGCAGCAGACCCTCGCCTGGATCGAGAAGTACTTCGGCTCCATCCCCGCCCACGACGGCAAGCCCGCGCCGCGCGACGGCACCCTGCCGGACATCATCGGCGAGCAGAAGCGCGAGGTCGTCGTCGAGGAGGTCCCGGCGCGCGCCCTGATGGGCGCCTACCGGCTGCCGCACGACGGCACACGCGCGTGCGACGCGGCCGACCTGGCCCTGACGATCCTGGGCGGCGGCGAGTCCTCCCGCCTGTACAACAGGCTGGTGCGCCGCGACCGCACGGCCGTGGCGGCCGGCTTCGGCCTGCTGCGGCTGGCCGGGGCGCCCTCCCTGGGCTGGCTGGACGTGAAGACGTCCGGCGATGTCGAGGTGCCGGTCATCGAGGCCGCCATCGACGAGGAGCTCGCCCGGTTCGCCGAGGAGGGCCCCACGGCCGAGGAGATGGAGCGCGCCCAGGCCCAGTTGGAGCGCGAGTGGCTGGACCGGCTCGGCACGGTCGCGGGCCGCGCCGACGAACTGTGCCGCTACGCCGTCCTGTTCGGCGACCCGCAGCTCGCCCTCACCGCCGTCAAGCGGGTGCTGGAGGTGACGCCCGAGGAGGTCCAGGAGGTCGCCAAGGCCCGCCTGCGCCCCGACAACCGCGCGATCCTCGTCTACGAGCCCAAGTCCCCGGAGGCGGTCCCCGACGCCGAGATTCCCGAGGACCCGGAGCAGGAAGCGACCGTAGAGGCCGCCAACGACAACGAGGAGACGGCCAAGTGACCGAGCTCGCCACCATGGACTTCCACCCGCAGCCGCAGGCCGGCGAGGCCCGGCCGTGGGCGTTCCCGGCCCCCGAGCGCGGCACGCTCGACAACGGCCTGACGGTGCTGCGCTGCCACCGCCCCGGCCAGCAGGTCGTCGCCGTGGAGGTGCTCCTGGACGCGCCCCTGGACGCCGAGCCTGCCGGCCTCGACGGCGTCGCCACGATCATGGCGCGCGCTTTCTCCGAGGGCACCGACAAGCTCTCCGCCGAGGAGTTCGCCGCCGAGCTGGAGCGCGCGGGCGCCACCCTGGACGCGCACGCCGACCACCCCGGCGTCCGCCTCAGCCTGGAGGTGCCCGCCTCCCGGCTGGCCAAGGGGCTCGGCCTGATCGCCGACGCGCTCCGGGCGCCCGCCTTCGCCGACAGCGAGATCGAGCGGCTGGTGCGCAACCGCCTCGACGAGATCCCGCACGAGCTGGCCAACCCCTCCCGCCGCGCCGCCAAGGAACTGTCCAAGGAGCTGTTCCCGGCGGCCTCGCGCATGTCGCGCCCGCGCCAGGGCACCGAGGACACGGTGGCCACCATCGACGCCGCCGCCGTGCGCGCGTTCTACGAGCGCCATGTGCGCCCCGCCACCTCCACCGTGGTGGTCGTCGGCGACCTGACCGGCGTCGACCTGGACGAGCTCCTCGGCGAGACCCTGGGCGCCTGGACGGGCTCACGCACCGAGCCGCGCCCGGTGCCCGCGGTGACCGCCGACGACACCGGCCGCGTCGTCATCGTCGACCGCCCCGGCGCCGTGCAGACGCAGCTGCTCATCGGCCGGATCGGACCCGACCGGCACGACCGCGTGTGGCCGGCGCAGGTGCTCGGCACCTACTGCCTGGGCGGCACGCTCACCTCCCGCCTGGACCGCGTGCTGCGCGAGGAGAAGGGCTACACCTACGGCGTACGCGCGTTCAGCCAGGTGCTGCGCTCCGCTCCCGACGGCACGGGCGCGGCGATGCTCGCCATCAGCGGCTCGGTGGACACGCCGAACACCGGCCCGGCGCTGGACGACCTCTTCACGGTGCTGCGCACCCTGGCGGCGGACGGCCTGACCGACGCCGAGCGCGACGTCGCCGTGCAGAACCTCGTCGGGGTGGCCCCGCTGAAGTACGAGACGGCGGCGGCCGTCGCGGGCACCCTGGCCGACCAGGTCGAGCAGCACCTGCCCGACGACTACCAGGCGGCGCTGTACCGGCAGCTCGCCGCGACCGGCACCGTGGAGGCCACGGCGGCCGTCGTGAACGCCTTCCCGGTGAACCGTCTGGTGACCGTCCTGGTCGGTGACGCGGCGCAGATCAAGGAGCCCGTCGAGGCCCTCGGCATCGGCGAGGTCACCGTGGTGAGCGCCGAGTAGACGCACACGCGCGTGAGGGCCCTGGCGTCTGACGGACCGCCAGGGCCCTTCCCCTGTCCGCCGCCTCGTTTGCGATTGAAGGCGCCGCATCGCCCGAATGCCCGAATTGGGGCGGAGGTTGCCTGTCTGACCTGTGGGATGCGCTACAAAACCCCTGTTCGGTTTGAGGATTGAAGGTCGCTCACCGTAGCTTCGTCCGGGCTGTCCGTCAGGCAGTGCGCCGCACCCGCGGCACCGGACAGTCATCGCCGAGTCCCCGTACGGCGCGAGCCAGGGGAGCCGGGGACCCACACGTCCCTGGGGTGAATCGGGCGCCCGCACCCTGCGTGAGGGGGCCCGTAGGAGACCTTCCTGCTCCGAACCCGTCAGCTAACCCGGTAGGCGAGAGGGAAGGAAAGGACCAGCCACCACATGGCGTTCGTCTGCGCCACCGGGAAGCACCGCCGTCCGAGCCGGATGAAGCGCACCAGCGCTCAGGCCGCCGGTATCGCCGCCCTCACCACCACCGGCGTCATCGGCGCCCTCGCGGCGCCCGCGCTCGCCGCCGAGACCTCCGCCGAGCAGACCGGTCTGACCCCGGTGATCAGCATCGACGACTCGGTCGCCGAGCAGATCGACGCCCAGGCCGAGGCGCAGCGCCAGGCCGCCGAGATCAAGGCCGCCGAGGAGGCCGCGCGCAAGGCGGCCGCCGAGCAGGCCGTGAAGGCCCGCGAGGCCGAGGAGCGCGCCGCCCGCGAGGCCGAGCGCAAGCGCCTGAACACCTTCGTGGCCCCGATCGCCCACTCCTACGTCTCCACCGGCTACCAGGCGGGCAGCTCCCTGTGGTCCTCCGGCCACCACACCGGGATCGACTTCCACGCCGCCACCGGCACCACGGTGCACGCGGTGGGCTACGGCACCGTGGTCGAGGCCGGCTGGGGCGGCGCGTACGGCAACCAGGTCGTCATCCGCATGCACGACGGCACGTACACCCAGTACGGTCACCTGTCGTCCATCGGCGTCGTGGTGGGCCAGCAGGTGGTCACCGGCCAGCAGATCGGCCTGTCCGGCGCGACCGGCAACGTCACCGGACCGCACCTGCACTTCGAGGCCCGCACGAGCCCCGAGTACGGCTCCGACATGGACCCCGTCGCCTATCTGCGGTCGCACGGCGTCAGCCTCTGACACCGCTCGCGCGAAAACACACGTCAGGCCCCGGCTCACCGAGCCGGGGCTTTCGTCGTTTCCCGCCCCTTCGTCCGGCTCGGCTGACCAAAAAATATCCATGGAATCCGGCCCGCCGTCGGAAATTCAGGCCCCTTGGAATAGAGTCACGTGTCACGTCACTTGGCACGCGTCCATCGTCGGCGTTTCACGGGGATCAAGGCGGAGGTCGGACATGCGTATTCCGGCGCATTCGGTGTGCACGGCGATCCGGGACGACATCGTGGCCGGTGTCCACGAACGCGGCAGCCGGCTCACCGAGGAAGTCCTCGCCCGCCGCTACGGCGTCTCCCGGGTGCCCGTGCGGGAGGCGCTGCGCACCCTGGAGGCCGAGGGGTTCGTCGTGACGCGGCGGCACGCGGGCGCGTGCGTGGCCGAACCCACCGAGCAGGAGGCGGCCGATCTGCTGGAGATGCGGATGCTGCTGGAGCCGCTGGGCGCCGCCCGAGCCGCCCAGCGGCGCACCGAGGCGCATCTGAAGGTGCTGCGCGGCCTGGTACGGCTGGGCCAGGAGCGGGCCAGGCGCGGCAACAGCGACGACCTGCGCTCCCTGGGCGGCTGGTTCCACGAGACGCTCGCCCAGGCCTGCGGCAGTCCCGCCCTGACCGCCACGCTCACCCAGCTGCGGCACAAGATCGCCTGGATGTACACGGTGGAGCCGACGGTCGGCCCGGTGGAGTCCTGGGCCGAGCACGGGGCGATCGTGGACGCCGTGGCCCGCGGCGACGGGGAGCGGGCGCGGGCGCTCGCGGCCCTGCACACCGAGCGCTCCACGGCCGCCCACCGGCTGCGTGGCACCGGCGGCGCCGGCCGCCCGGAGCGTGTGAGGTCTTCGCAACACCCCGTAAACATCTCGGGTCCGCGGAATTAACCTGAGGGCCGTATACAAAGAGCGGGATATTCGGACCCGTTATTCGGGCTGCCTTTTTTCTGCTGTGTCGTGAATTCGCCGGCGCTCTGCCGTGGCGGCGACAACACGAAAACGAAAACCGCGCCGGCCGAAAGGCCGACGCGGCTTCTTTTCATGCCCGTGTCCTGACTCAGACGGTCTCGGGGAGCTCCTCAAGGCCCTCGGAGACCAGCTTCGCCAGGCGGTCCAGGGCGGCGTCCGCGCCCTCGGCGTCGGAGGCGAGGACGATCTCCTCGCCACCCTGGGCGCCCAGGCCGAGGACGGCCAGCATGGAGGCCGCGTTGACCGGGGTGCCACCGGCCTTGGCGATCGTCACCGGGACGCCTGTGGCCGTGGCGGCTCGGACGAAGATGGAGGCGGGGCGGGCGTGGAGGCCCTCGGCCCAGCCGACGTTGACGCGGCGCTCAGCCATGTGTTGCTGCCCTTCAGGTTCTCAGGTTGTCTAGACCAGTTTCCCATACGGTGAAGCATGCCCGGGAGGGGTGTACGAACCCCTTCCGGACGTGACCTCCGGGCCGCGGCCTCGACCCGGCATCCGTCCTCCACAGAGTGCCCCGCGCCGTTGTCGTACGCGAGCCGTACTCTGGGCCCCATGCAGAGCGCGTCGGACAGGCAGGAGTACCCCGCCCACTGGGAGGCCGACGTGGTGCTGCGCGACGGCGGCACCGCGCGGATCCGCCCCATCACCGTCGATGACGCGGACCGCCTGGTCAGCTTCTACGAGCAGGTGTCGGACGA
The DNA here is from genome assembly GCF_002920535.1 of Streptomyces sp. Ru71. Taxonomy (GTDB): domain Bacteria; phylum Actinomycetota; class Actinomycetes; order Streptomycetales; family Streptomycetaceae; genus Streptomyces. The sequence continues at coordinate 38,185 of NZ_PQSS01000037.1, forward strand.
GTCGAAGTACTACCGCTTCTTCGCGCCCTACCCGCGCCTGTCCGCGAAGGACGTCCACCGCTTCACACACCACGACTTTGTGGACAGGGTGGGACTCGCGGCCACGATCGGCGGCGAGTTCATCGCAACCGTACGCTACGACCGGATCGGCGCGAACGGAATGCCCGCGTCCGCACCCGCCGACGAAGCCGAGGTCGCCTTCCTCGTCCAGGACGCCCACCAGGGCCGCGGCGTCGCCTCCGCCCTGCTCGAACACATCGCCGCCGTCGCCCGCGAGCGCGGCATCCGCCGCTTCGCCGCCGAGGTGCTGCCCGCCAACACCAAGATGATCAAGGTGTTCACGGACGCCGGGTACACCCAGCAGCGCAGCTTCGAGGACGGCGTGGTCCGCCTGGAGTTCGACCTGGAGCCCACCGAGCGCTCCCTGGCCGTGCAGTACGCGCGCGAACAGCGCGCCGAGGCCCGCTCCGTGCAGCGGCTGCTGATGCCGGGCTCGGTCGCCGTCATCGGCACCGGCCGCACCCCCGGCGGCGTCGGCCGCAGCATCCTCGCCAACCTCCGCGAGGCCGGCTACACCGGCCGGCTGCACGCCGTGAACCGCGCCTTCGGCCCGGACGTCACCGAACTCGACGGCGTCCCCGCCCACCGCTCCGTGCGCGAGATCGAAGGCCCGGTCGACCTCGCCGTCGTCGCCGTCCCCGCCGACCACGTGCCCGAGGTCGTCACCGAGTGCGGCGAGCACGGCGTGCAGGGCCTGGTGGTGATCTCCGCCGGGTACGCCGAGAGCGGCCCCGACGGACGCGAACGCCAGCGCCAACTCGTCCGGCAGGCCCGCACGTACGGCATGCGGATCATCGGCCCCAACGCCTTCGGGATCATCAACACCTCGCCCGGCGTCCGGCTGAACGCCTCCCTGGCCCCCGAGATGCCGCGCCCCGGCCGGATCGGGCTGTTCGCCCAGTCCGGCGCCATCGGCATCGCGCTGCTGTCCCGGTTGCACCGGCGCGGCGGCGGCGTCACCGGCGTCACCGGCGTGTCGACGTTCGTCTCCTCCGGCAACCGCGCGGACGTCTCGGGCAACGACGTCTTGCAGTACTGGTACGACGACCCGGACACCGACGTCGCCCTGATGTACCTGGAGTCCATCGGCAACCCGCGCAAGTTCACCCGCCTGGCCCGGCGCACGGCCGCCGCCAAGCCCCTGGTCGTCGTCCAGGGCGCCGGATCCGCGCCCCAGGGACACGCCGTACGGGCGACCCGGCTGCCGCACGCGACGGTCTCCGCGCTGCTGCGGCAGGCCGGTGTGATCCGCGTCGACACGATCACCGAGCTGGTCGACGCGGGCCTGCTGCTCGCCCGCCAGCCGCTGCCCGCCGGACCGCGCGTGGCGATCCTCGGCAACTCCGAGTCCCTCGGCGTGCTCACCTACGACCAGTGCCTGGCCGCCGGCCTGCGCCCGCACCGCCCGCTGGACCTGACCACCGCGGCCTCGGCGGAGGACTTCCGCGCGGCGCTCGCCCACGCGCTCGCCGACGACACCTGCGACGCGGTCGTCGTGACCGCGATCCCGGCGATCGGCGAGGGCTCACCGGGGGACGCCGAGCTGGCCCAGGCCCTGCGCTCCGCGGCGGCCGCCGTCCCGGGCAAACCGGTGCTGGTGGTCCACGTCGAGCTGGGCGGCCTGGCCGAGGCACTGTCGGCGGCGGCGAGCACCGCACGCGTGCCCGCGCCCTCCGGACAGGGCACGACGCTCCCCGGCGCGGCGCCGCCACCGTTCCCGCAGCGCGTGGCCACCCCCGCCGAGCCCCCGTCCCGGCCCGCCCCGGGCGGGGGACCGCCCCCCGTCTCCCAAGGCCCGGCCCCCGGCTCCCGGAACCCGGACACCCCCGTCTCCCAGAACCCGGCCACCCCCGCCGACGACCCCGAAGGCACCCGCCTCATCCCCGCCTACCCCGCCGCCGAGCGAGCCGTCCGGGCCCTCGCCGAAGCCGTCCGGTACGCGCAGTGGCAGCGCGAGGCCGCCGACCCCGGCAAGGTGCCCGAGTACGACGACATCGACGTCAAGGGCGCCGCCCGCCGCATCGAGGCCCTGCTCGCCCGCGGCCAGGGCCTCACCCTGTCCACCGAGGACACCTGCGAACTGCTCGGCAGCTACGGCATCCAGGTCCGCCGCGCCCTGCCCGCCCCCACCCCCGACGACGCCGCCGACGCCGCGCGCGCCCTCGGCTACCCGGTCGCCCTCAAGGCCACCGCCCCGCATCTCAGGCACCGCGCCGACCTCGGCGGCGTACGCCTGGACCTGGCCGACGAGGAGCAACTGCGCCGGGCCTACACCGAGCTGACCGAGCTGTTCGGCAAGCCGGAGGAGCTGCGCCCGGTGGTGCAGGGCATGGCACCGCGCGGCGTCGACACGGTCGTGAGGGCCGTCATCGACCCGGCCGCCGGAGCCGTGCTCTCCTTCGGTCTGGCCGGAGCGGCCTCCCAGCTGCTCGGCGACACGGCGCACCGGCTCATACCGGTCACCGACCGGGACGCGACCTCCCTGGTGCGGTCGATCCGCACGGCCCCGCTGCTGTTCGGCTGGCGCGGCTCGACGCCCGTGGACACCCCTGCCCTGGAGGAGCTGCTGCTGAGGGTGTCCCGGCTGGTCGACGACCACCCCGAGGTCGTCGCCGTCACCCTGGAACCGGTCGTCGTCGCCCCGCACGGGCTGAGCGTGCTCGGCGCCTCCATACGCCTGGCGCCCCCGCCCGTCCGCGACGACCTCGGCCCCCGCACCCTCCCGGCGTACTGACACCGCGCGGCTCGCAGGCCGTACCCGGGCCCACCGGGACGTCGTGACGGGTCCCTCGCAGTCAGTGGTCCCCCGTAGGATGGGGCGCATGGCCAAGACCAGTACGACGACCCAGGGGCTGCGTGCGGCGATCGAACGCAGCGGCTACTACCCGGCCCTCGTGGCCGAGGCGGTGGAGGCCGCCGTGGGCGGCGAGCCCATCCGGTCGTACCTGGTCCACCAGGAGACCACCTTCGACCAGAACGAGGTGCGGCGGCACGTGACCGTGCTCGTCCTCACCGGCAACCGCTTCATCGTCAGCCACACCGACGAGCAGAGCGCCGACAGCACCTCCCCGACGCCGTACGCGACGACGTCCACGGAGTCCGTGAAGCTCGGCCGGATCTCGTCGGTCGTGGTCAGCCGCGTGGTCTCCAACCCGGAGTCGTACACCCCGGGCACGCTGCCCCGCGAGGTCGTCCTCACCATCGGCTGGGGCGCCGTCTCCCGCATCGACCTGGAGCCCGCCGCCTGCGGCGACCCGAACTGCGACGCGGACCACGGCTACACCGGCAACTCCACCGCGGACGACCTGAGCCTGCGTGTCAGCGAGGCGGGCGACGGCCCGGAGACCGTCCGCCAGGCGCTCGCCTTCGCGCAGGCCATCTCCGAGGCCACGGCGGACATCACCCGCTGATGGTCCACACCGCCTGGGAACCGCACCCGGAACCCCTCACCCTCGCCTCCGCCCCCGTCCCCGAGTACGGCAGCGGTTCCCTGGCCGACCTGCTGCCCACCCTGGCCACGGGGATGGGCGTGCCCGGCCTGACGGCCGCGATCCCGGAACTCGCCCCCGCCGACCGGAACTGCGTCTTCCTGATCGACGGCCTCGGCTGGGAGCAGCTGGGCGCCCACCCGGACGAGGCGCCCTTCCTCACCTCCCTGATGGCCGGCTCGCGCGGCGGCACCGGCCGCCCGCTCACCACGGGCTACCCGGCGACCACCGCGGTCTCCCTCGCCTCCGTCGGCACCGGCCTGCCCCCGGGACGGCACGGCCTGCCCGGCTACACCGCCCGCAACCCGGCCACCGGCGAGCTGATGAACCAGCTGCGCTGGAACCCGTGGACCGACCCGCACGCCTGGCAGCCGCACCCCACGGTCTTCGAGCTGGCCGAGGCGGCCGGGATGCACGCCGCCCAGGTGTCCTCCCCGACCTTCCAGAACACCCCGCTGACCAAGGTCGCCCTCAGCGGCGGGACCTTCCACGGGCGGCTCACCGGCGAGGAGCGCATGGACCTGGCCGCCGAGCAACTGGCCGCCGCCGACCGCGCCCTGGTCTACACGTACTACGCCGAGCTGGACGGTTCCGGCCACCGCTACGGCGTCGCCTCCGACACCTGGCGCGGCCAGCTGATGTACGTCGACCGGCTCGCCCAGCGGCTGGCCGAGCAGCTCCCGCCGCGCACCGCGCTGTACATCACGGCCGACCACGGCATGGTCGACATCCCGTTCGACGAGGACCACCGCATCGACTTCGACGAGGACTGGGAGCTGCGCGCCGGCGTCGCCCTGCTCGGCGGGGAGGGACGCGCCCGGCACGTCTACGCGGTGCCCGGCGCCGAGAACGACGTGCTCACCTGCTGGCGTGAGGTGATCGGCGACCGGTTCTGGGTGGCCTCCCGCGACGAGGCCATTGCGGCCGGCTGGTTCGGCCCGCACATCGACGAACGGGTGTACGCGCGGATCGGCGACGTCGTCGCGGCCGCGCACGACGACGTGCTCCTCATCGCCTCCGAGCGGGAGCCCAACGAGTCGGCGATGGTCGGCAACCACGGGTCGATGACCCCTGCCGAGCAACTGGTCCCGCTGCTCGAAGTACGCTCCTGAACTTCCGCCCTTCCCCCCCCGCACTCCTGCCGAAAGGTGTTCATCCCGCCATGCCCGAGCTGGTGTTCTTCTCCGGAACGATGGACTGCGGGAAGTCGACGCTGGCTCTCCAGATCGAGCACAACCGTTCGGCCCGCGGCCTGGCCGGGATGATCTTCACCCGGGACGACCGGGCCGGCGAGGGCAAACTGTCCTCCCGGCTCGGCCTGGTCACGGACGCGGTGGAGGTCGAGGACGGCATGGACCTGTACGCCTACCTCGTCGACCACCTCTCGCACGGCGGGCGCGCGGACTACGTGATCGCCGACGAGGCGCAGTTCCTGGCCCCCGAGCAGATCGACCAGCTGGCGCGCGTGGTCGACGACCTGGAGATCGACGTCTTCGCCTTCGGCATCACCACCGACTTCCGCAGCAAGCTGTTCCCCGGCTCGCAGCGGCTCGTGGAACTGGCCGACCGGGTCGAGGTGCTCCAGGTGGAGGCCCTGTGCTGGTGCGGCGCCCGAGCCACGCACAACGCGCGCACGGTGGGCGGCGTGATGGTCGTCGAGGGCGCGCAGGTCGTCGTCGGCGACGTCAACCAGTCCGCGGACGAGGTCGGCTACGAGGTGCTGTGCCGCCGGCACCACCGGCGCCGGATGACGGCCGCGACGGCCCGCGCGGCGGCCCTGTCCCCGGACGTGCTGCCCGTCTCACCCGCCTGAGCCGCCGGCGGGCGGCTGGAGCAGCGAGAAGCGCGCCCCCTCCGGGTCGCACACCGTGGCCAGACGCCCGTGCGCGCTGTCCCGGGCCGGGGCGAGAACCTCGCCGCCGAGTTCGACGACCCGGACGAGGGCCGCGTCCGCGTCGGCCACCTGGAAGTACGTCATCCAGTGCGGGCCCCGGTCGCGCGGCAGCGCGTGGCCCACGCCGCGCACCCCGGCCACCGGCCGGCCGCCGACGCGCAGCACCACCCGGTCCTGGGTGCCGGACGTCCGCGGCTCCTCCTCGTAACCGAACACCGTCTCGTAGAACTTGGCGACGTTCGCCGTCTCGTAGGTCAGCAGTTCGTTCCAGACGGGCGTGCCCGGGACGCCGGTCAGGCCCGTGCCGAGATGCGCGGCGGCCTGCCAGATGCCGAACACCGCGCCCGACGGGTCGGAGCCGATCGCCATCCGGCCGGCCTCGGCCGCGTCCAGCGGCCCGACGCCGATGGTGCCGCCGCACAGCCGCGCCGTCTCGGCGGTGGTGTCCACGTCGTCGGAGGCGAGATACGGCGTCCAGGCCACGGGCAGATGCCGGTCCGGCGGCAGCTGGCCGATCCCGGCCACCTCACGGCCGTCGAGCAGCGCCCGCACATACGGCCCGAGCTGCTGGGGGCCCGGCTGGAACTCCCAGCCGAACAGCTGCGAGTAGAACTCCTGGGTCGCGCTCACCCCGTGCACCATCAGACTCACCCAGCAGGGTGTCCCCGGCGCGTACCGGGCGTGCGCCGTGCCGTTCCGGTCGGCCGACCCGCCTGCCTCGGTCATCGTCACTCTCTTCTCGGCCCCTCGCGGTGGCCGTGTCCATTCCGCTCACCGGACGCGTGCGACTGCGCGCACTCGCGGGCCGCGCCCCGGCTCACGCCGGTACGGGGCGGTCGGTTCGTCGGGGCGGTGCCCGGTGCGCGGTGTCCCGCTCGTCGCGATGGGCGGCGGGTGTCGATGGATGGTACGGCATGTGCTCGATCCCGTACGCATGGTGACCGAGCCTGTCCGGCCGAGCAGAGTAGCCGGACCTGGACGAAGCGGCCACCCCGTGCGCAAGGATGGGGGCCATGAACGCCATCATCTCCGCAACCGAACTCTCCGGCGAGTTGACCGGCGAGAACCCGCCGGTCCTGCTGGACGTCCGCTGGCAGCTCAGCCTGGCCAAGGCCGGCGGCGAGCCGCCGTTCGACGGCCGCGCCGCGTACGAGGCCGGGCACATCCCCGGCGCCGTCTTCGTCGACCTGGACCGCGAGTTGGCCTCCGCCCCCGGCCCGGCCGGCCGCCACCCCCTGCCCGACCTCGGCGTCTTCCGTACGGCGATGCGCCGGGCCGGCGTGTCGGCGGCGCGGCCCGTCGTCGTGTACGACGGCGGGCAGGGCTGGGCGGCGGCCCGCGCGTGGTGGCTGCTGCGCTGGACGGGTCACCCGGACGTGAGGGTTCTCGACGGCGGGTTGACGGCGTGGCGAGGCGAGTTGGAGACGGCGGTGCCGCATCCGCCGGAGGGCGACTTCGAGCCCGTCCCCGGTGCCGTCGGGCTGCTGGACGCCGACGGGGCGGCCGCACTGGCCCGTTCCGGCCTGCTGCTCGACGCCCGGGCGGGGGAGCGGTACCGGGGCGAGGTGGAGCCCATCGACCGGGTCGGCGGGCACATCCCCGGCGCCCTGTCCGCGCCGACGACGGACAACGTCGGCCCCGACGGCCGCTTCCTGCCCGCGGAGGAGCTCGGCGCCCGCTTCAAGGCCCTCGGAGCCGTCGACGGCACGCCGGTCGGCGTCTACTGCGGCTCGGGCGTCTCCGGGGCGCACGAGGTGCTGGCCCTGGCCGTGGCGGGTATCCCGGCGGCCCTGTACGTCGGTTCGTGGTCGGAGTGGTCCTCGGACCCCGACCGCCCGGTGGCGGTGGGCCCGGACCCGCAGTGACGACCGAACACCGGGGCGGGGCGACGACTCCGCCCCGGTCCGGGCGGCATGCGCGGGTGGAGCGATGGCGTGGGGTGCGCGCGCGGGCACGCGCGCGTGGAGTCTCGATGCTTCGACGGCGCTGCGGTTTCTGACAGGCGGTCACCCGGCAGGACGGCGTCGGGAGGCGCCGAGGTGGCCGCGTCCCGCTCCGTCCAGCCTCGGGCCGTACCGCCGAGGCGCCCGCGTGACCGTCGTACCGCCACCCGGGCGCCCTGCGTGCGGCAAGGCTGCCAGGCAAAGGCAGCCAGGCATGGCAGGGCCAGGTCACTCGCGGGGCCTGGCCTCGATTCCCGCGTGCTACTCCTGCTTCTTGCGGCGCGTCCCGAAGACGATCTCGTCCCAGCTGGGTACCGCCGCGCGGCGGCCGGGGCGGACGCCGTCGGCCTCGGCCTGGCGGTCGGTCGCCCCGATCAGGCGATCCCGGTGGCTGCCGACCGAACGCGGCATGAGCACATCCGCGTAGGCGGAACCGGCCGAGGCGGCGGGCGCCGGCGGCTCCTCCGCCGCGGGCTCCGAGTCCGGCTCGTCGTCGTCCGGCTCCGAGGACGGCGAGCGCTCCGGCACCACCAGGTCGCCCCGGAAGCTGGGCACCGCCTCCAGCAGGCTGGTCAGCGAGTCGCGTTCGCCGGTGCTCTCCTCGGCGGGTTCCGACGCCTGCGCGGGCAGGGCCGGCCGCTCCCTCTCGATCGGGCGGTCGCGGTCCAGCGGACGGTCCCGCGGCAGGCGGGCGATCCGCGGAACGAACGGAAAGCTGGGCTCCGGCGGCGCGAGGTCGTCGGACTCGCCGATCAGCGAGCGCGCCTCGTCGTCGACCGCCTGCACGAGCCGCCGGGGCGGGTCGTACGTCCAGCTCGCCGAGTGCGGTTCGCCGGCCACCCGGTAGACGAGCAGCACCTCCCACGTCCCGTCGTCGCGACGCCAGGAGTCCCACTGCACGGTGTCCTTCTCGGCGCCGCGCAGCAGCAGTCGTTCCTGCACGGCCTCGCCGAGCAGCGGCCCGGCCGCGTTCTCGCCGGGGCGGCGGACGGGTGTCTTGCGTGCCCGCTCGGCCATGAAGGCACGCTCGGCGAGAACGGGGCCCTCGAACCGGCGGACGCGGTCGACGGGGATGCCGGCCATCTGCGCGACCTCTTCCGCGGTCGCGCCGGCGCGTATACGCGCCTGGATGTCACGGGGGCGGAGATGGCTCTCCACCTCGATCTCGATCTGGCCGAGGCGGGGACGGTCGCCGCGCACGGCGGCGCGGAGCCGTTCGTCGATCGGAAGCGTGTACTCCGTGCTGTCCGCAGCCTTCAGCACCAGCCGTGTGCCGTCATTCGAGACGGCCACGACACGCAGTTCGGGCATGGGGACCTCCCGGGTGGTGCCTGCCGACGTCACGTGCGTCGCTGCTTCCGCTAGTCGAGTGTGGCCTGCCCGGGTGCAGCCTGCCACAACCTTGCCGAGTTGCCCGGCGTGTCGGGCACGGGCCCTGGATCGCCGTTATGGCACGGTTACCTATTCGCCACGCTAAGTGACCAACTCCGTCACCCTGTGCAACAAGTCCCCCGTCCGGCGGTCCAGCAAGGCCCCGGACACCCTGGCGGGAGGCCGGACCCAGGGCTCGCAACAGTACTCCATTTGGGCCACGTGCGTGGATTGGCACGCCGCCCAACTTCACGCAAGGGGCGGGACTTGGCCGCCTCTCGCCGGGTTTCCCCGATCTTGAACGTGGCGTACTTCACGCAATCCACCGAAACGGAACTATTGGTTTCGTTCGTACGTCCCTTTCTCGTGCAGTTGGTTGATCAAGTGGGAAAAGTCGATCAAGTACGGGAATGAGGAGGAAGGGACCGTTGACGCAAGGGCGGGACAAGAAGCGCATCGACCTGAGCCTCCCTCAGGTGGCGGGCAGCGCCGTGGCCGCCGTGGTGGCCGCCAAACTGGCCTCCTCCTTCGGCGTCTACGGCACGATCCTCGGTGCCGGAGTGGTCAGCGCCATCGCCACCTGCGGCGGCACGGTCTTCCAGCACTTCTTCAAGCAGACCGGTGAGCAACTGCGCACGGTCGCGGCGCCCCGGCCCAGGGAGCAGTACCGGGCGCCGGCGCCGGGCGAGTACACCGAGGGCACGGTCCATCGCGCGCGGGTCAAGGGCTGGAAGCGGCCGGTCCTCGCCGCGGCCGTGGTGTTCGGGGTGACCATGGCCGGCGTCACCGCCTTCGAACTCGTCTCCGGCAACAGCTTCAGCGGCGGCAAGGGCACCACGGTCAGCGACGCGTTCACCGGCCGGACCGCCTCGTCGCCCTCGACCTGGTCCCCGCCCTCCGACCCGGGCGACGACGGCACCGGCTCGACCTCGGGGCCGCCGTCGGGGGCGCCGTCGGCGCACGGCGGCACCGCGCCGAGCCCGGCACCCTCCGGTTCCGCCGCCACGACACCCGACGCGACGCCGTCGCCGACGGCCGGCGCCACGGAGGACGGCTCGGCGGGCGCCACCGGCACACCCGGCGCCACCGCGACCGCTACGCCCCCAGCACCCGGCGCAGATAGTCGTTCTGGAAGCGCCGATCCGGATCCAACCGGTCCCGCAGCGCCGTGAACTCGCCGAAGCGCGGGTACACCCGGGAGAAGTACTCGGCGTCCCGGGTGTGCACCTTGCCCCAGTGCGGCCGGCCCTCGTGCGCGGTGAAGATCCGCTCGGCCTCCGTGAAGTACCGCTGGTAGGGCGTGCCACGGAACATGTGCACGGCGATGTAGGCGCTGTCGCGGCCGGAGGCCGTGGAGAGGGTGATGTCGTCGGCCGGGGCCGTGCGCACCTCGACGGGGAAGCTGACGCGCAGACCCGAGCGGTCGACCATGGCCTTCAGCTCACGCAGCGCCTCGGTCACGGCCGCGCGCGGAACGGCGTACTCCATCTCGACGAACCGCACCCGGCGCGGCGAGGTGAAGACCTTGTAGGGGATGTCCGTGTAGGTCCGCGCGGACAGCGCCTTGCTGGAGATCTGCGCGATCGCCGGGATGGCGGCGGGCGCCGCCCGGCCGACCCAGTTGGCCACCTGGAAGACGCCGTTGGAGAGGAACTCGTCCTCGATCCAGCCCTTGACCGGGCTCACCGGCCGGGCCGGGCCCGCGCTGCGGTTGTTGCGCTTGGTGTTGGTGCCGGTGGTGTGCGGGAACCAGTAGAACTCGAAGTGCTCGTTCTCGGCCCACAGTTCGTCGAACTCGGCGAGCACCTTCTCCAGCGGCATCGGCTCCTCGCGCGCGGTGAGCAGGAAGACCGGCTCCACCGCGAAGGTGATCGCGGTGACGATGCCGAGGGCGCCGAGGCCGATCCGGGCGGCCGCGAAGACCTCCGGGTTCTCCTTCTCGGAGCAGGTGAGCACCGAGCCGTCGGCCGTCACCAGCTCCAGGCCCTTGATCTGCGCGGCGATCGAGGCGGAGTCGCGGCCGGTGCCGTGCGTGCCGGTGCTGGTGGCGCCGGAGACGGTCTGCTCCATGATGTCGCCCATGTTGGTGAGGGACAGTCCCTCGCGCGCCAGGGCCACATTGAGTCTCTTGAGCGGGGTGCCGGCCTCCACCGTGACGGTCCCCGCCTCACGGTCAATGTTGCGTATGCCGGTCAACAGTTGAGGACGTATCAGGACGCCGTCGGTCGCCGCGATCGACGTGAAGGAGTGCCCCGTGCCGACGGCCTTCACGGTCAGGCCGTCCTCGGCGGCCCGCCGTACCGCGGCGGCCAACTCGTCGACGGAGGCGGGCGTGACCTCCCGCGCCGGGCGGGCCGAGACATTGCCGCCCCAATTACGCCACGTGCCGTTCTTCCCGCTCGCTGTGCTGCTCAACGGTGCCTCCCCGACGCGGAACCGGCCTGCTGAGCCGGCGGTACCCGAGGAAACCGACCGCGACCGCGACGGCCCCGGACACCGCCGGAACCCCGTACCCGGCCCGTGCGCCGGCCGAGTCGATCACCCAGCCGGCCACCGAGGAGCCGAGCGCGACCCCGACCGCGAGCCCGGTGCTCACCCAGGTCATGCCCTCGGTCAGGTGCGCGCGTGGTACGTGCTCCTCGATGAGGGCCATCGTCGTGATCATCGTGGGTGCGATGGACAGGCCCGCAACGAAGAGCGCCGCGGCCAGAAACGGCAGGTTTCCGACCAGTAGGAGGGGGATCATACTCACGCCCATGGCGCACACGCCCAGCAACCAGCGGCGGGCGGGCGCCCCCGTGAAGCGCAGCAGCCCGAACACGATCCCGGCGACGCACGACCCGGCCGCGTACAGCGCGAGGACGACACTCGCCGCGCTCTTGTGACCCTGCTCGTCGGCGAAGGCCACCGTGACGACGTCGACGGCACCGAAGATCGTGCCGGTGGCCACGAAGGTCGCCACCAGCACCTGCAGCCCCTTGGCGCGCAGCGCCGTGCCGCCGCCGTGCTGCCGGCGCGGGTGGGGAGCGGGCTCGGTGGCGCGCTGCGCGGTCAGCCAGAAGACGCCGACCGCGAGGAAGCACGCGGCGAGCAGCGGACCCGCCTCCGGGAACCAGGCCGTGGACAGGCCGATGGAGATGATCGGCCCGAAGATGAAGCACACCTCGTCCACCACGGACTCGAAGGAGTACGCGGTGTGCAACTGCGGGGTGCCCCGGTACAGCTCCGCCCAGCGGGCCCGGATCATCGCGCCCAGGCTCGGCACCGAGCCGATGCCGACCGCGCAGACGAACAGCAGCCAGTCCGGCCAGCCGAAGTGGGCGGTCAGGAGCAGCCCCGCGGCTGCCGTGAGCGCGACCAGCGTCGCCGGGCGCAGCACCTTGCGCTGCCCGTGCTGGTCCACCAGCCGCGAGATCTGCGGCCCGAGCGCCGCCGCGGCCAGCGCGATGGTCGCCGACAGCGCTCCCGCCAGGCCGTAGCGCCCGGTGAGCTGGGAGATCATCGTGACGACGCCGATGCCCATCATCGACAGCGGCATCCGGCCGAGGAAGCCCGCGGCGGAAAATCCCTTGGAGCCGGGGGCGGCGAACAGGGCGCGGTAGGGGCTGGGCACGTGGTCTCCGGTGGTCCGGTACGGCGAGGGCGGGGCCGTGCGAGTGGGCAGCGGCCTCCGTAAGGCGCGAAGGCAGCCGATACAGCTTACGAGTTAGGTCGCCCTAACGCACACGAGTAACCAGGCCCTCCGAGACCCGGCCGTCCGCGCCGCCGGCGCACCGGTCACCCGCCGTTTCCCGGCTGTCAGTGGCGGGTGGCAGGATCGACTCATGCCAGACGTGCTCGATGCCAGCCCCTACGACGCCCTGCTCCTGCTCTCGTTCGGCGGCCCGGAGGGCCCGGACGACGTGGTCCCGTTCCTGGAGAACGTGACGCGCGGCCGCGGTATCCCGACCGAACGCCTCAAGGAGGTCGGGCAGCACTACTTCCTGTTCGGCGGGGTCAGCCCGATCAACGACCAGAACCGCGCCCTGCTGGACGCCCTGCGCAAGGACTTCGCCGAGCACGGCCTGGACCTGCCGGTCTACTGGGGCAACCGCAACTGGGCGCCGTACCTCACGGACACCCTGCGCGAGATGGTGCGCGACGGCCGCCGCCGCATCCTCGTCCTGGCCACCAGCGCCTACGCCTCCTACTCCGGCTGCCGGCAGTACCGCGAGAACCTCGCCGACGCCCTGGCGACCCTCGAAGCCGAGGGCCTGGAGCTGCCGAAGATCGACAAGCTGCGGCACTACTTCAACCACCCCGGCTTCGTCGAGCCCATGATCGACGGCGTCCTGGAGTCCCTCGCCGACCTCCCCGAGGACGTCCGCGACGGCGCCCACATCGCCTTCACCACCCACTCCATCCCGACCGCGGCCGCCGACACCTCCGGCCCGGTGGAGGAACACGGCGACGGTGGCGCCTACGTCAGGCAGCACCTGGACGTGGCGCGGCTGATCGCCGACGCCGTGCGCGAGCGCACCGGCGTGGACCACCCCTGGCAGCTCGTCTACCAGTCCCGCTCCGGCGCCCCGCACATCCCGTGGCTGGAACCCGACATCTGCGACCACCTGGAGGAGCGCAAGGCCGCCGGGGTGCCGGCGGTCGTCATGGCGCCCATCGGGTTCGTCTCCGACCACATGGAGGTCCTGTACGACCTCGACACCGAGGCCAAGGCCAAGGCCGGGGAACTGGACCTGCCCGTGCGCCGCTCGGCCACCGTGGGCGCCGATCCGCGCTTCGCCGCCGCGGTCCGCGACCTGATCCTGGAGCGGTCCGCCGTCGAGCGCGGCCAGGAGGTCACCCCGTGCGCCCTGGGCGCGCTGGGCCCGAGCCACCAGCTGTGCCCGGTCGGCTGCTGCCCGTCCCGCGCCCCGCGCCCCGCCGCCGCGGGCGCCGACAGCCCCTACGCGTGAGGAGAGCCGTGACCGACCCCCTGCACACGGAACTGCTCACGCTCGCCCGGGAGGCCGCGCTCCGGGCGGGAGCCCTGCTGCGCGACGGCCGTCCGGACGACCTCGCGGTCGCCGCGACCAAGTCGAGCGCCGTCGACGTCGTCACCGAGATGGACATCGCGGCGGAGAAGCTGATCACCGGGCTGATCGCCGAGCACCGCCCCGACGACGGAATCCTCGGCGAGGAGGGCGCCGCCGTCGAGGGCAGCACCGGCATCCGCTGGGTGATCGACCCGCTCGACGGCACGGTCAACTACCTGTACGGCCTGCCCACCTGGGCGGTCTCCGTCGCGGCCGAACAGGACGGGGAGACGGTGGCCGGCGTCGTCGCCGTACCGATGCGCGGCGAGACGTACCACGCGGTGCGCGGCGGCGGGGCGTGGGCCACGGGCTCCTGGGACGGCGGGCGGCGGCTGGCCTGCCGTCCGGCCGCACCCCTGGACCAGGCGCTGGTCTCCACCGGCTTCAACTACGTGGCCGACGTGCGCGCGCACCAGGCCGAGGTCGCCCGCCGGCTGATCCCCCTCGTGCGGGACATCCGCCGGGGCGGCTCCGCCGCGATCGACCTGTGCGACGTCGCCGCGGGCCGCCTCGACGGCTACTACGAGCGCGGACTGCACCCGTGGGACTTCGGCGCAGGCGCCCTGATCGCCCGGGAAGCGGGCGCCGTGACCGGTGGACGGCCCGGTGAGCCCCTGTCGTCCGCCCTGACGATCGCCGCCACCCCGAGCGTCTTCCAGCCCCTCCAGCGGCTCCTGGACGACTTCGGCGCCTGGCACGACTGACGGCGCCGGCCTCGTCGTACGGCACGCGTCCTGCCGTGCAACGGCCGGTGAACGACGTCGCACGACGACGCAGCGGGGCCCCGGCGCTGGATTCGCCGGGGCCCCGCTGTCTGCGTACGGGCTGATCAGACGCCGGACGCGCCGACTTCCACGCCATGTTCGGCGGCGAGGCGGCGCAGGTCGTCGAGCTCGCCCTGCTCCACATCGACGAGGAAGTCGTCGCCCTCGTCACGAGCCCGCGACAGGTCGGACTCGGTCGCCCTTATGCGCTGCAGAAGTCCTGCGGTGAATGCGTCCATGCTGCGCCCCCTCGTCCTGGGTCGTGGGTCGATGGCACGGGGGTGTGCCTGGTTGGGAAGGGGCGATCACGTCTTCGCAGGTGCCCAGCGCTGCCCTGCTGGGCGGCGACGGTGCCGGACACCCGCGCCCACTCTGCGGAAGCGGCCTGTCGTGCCGCATGGTGCTGCGGCACAAGCAGAGCGTGATCGCGGGGTGTAAAGCCGTCCTCCCCCCGCGGACATCCGGGGAAACCTCGGCGGACCGAGAAATCTTCCCGCGGCCGTATCTGGCCGCATATGCCTGCGGCTGTGGCCGGAACCCGTCGCAAGCCGGTACCGGGGCGGTCCGCCGCGGGGTCCGACGACCGTCTTACAACCGGTTTATGGGCGAACGCGGCAGGATGGAGGCGTAGACCCCGGTACGGATCCCGCCGCGTGCGCCGCCCCTGTGGCGTGCCCGGCGGCTTTGAGGAAGGACAAGCGACGTGCGCGTACTCGTCGTCGAGGACGAGCAGCTGCTCGCCGATGCGGTGGCCACCGGACTGCGCCGGGAGGCCATGGCGGTCGACGTCGTGTACGACGGTGCGGCCGCCCTGGAGCGCATCGGCGTCAACGACTACGACGTGGTCGTCCTCGACCGCGACCTCCCGCTGGTGCACGGCGACGACGTCTGCCGCAAGATCGTCGAGCTGGGCATGCCCACGCGCGTGCTGATGCTCACCGCCTCCGGCGACGTCAGCGACCGGGTGGAGGGCCTGGAGATCGGCGCCGACGACTATCTGCCCAAGCCCTTCGCGTTCAGCGAGCTGATCGCACGCGTGCGTGCCCTCGGCCGGCGCACCAGCGTCCCGCTGCCGCCCGTCCTGGAGCGGGCCGGCATCAAGCTCGACCCCAACCGCCGCGAGGTCTTCCGGGACGGCCGCGAAGTGCAGCTCGCCCCCAAGGAGTTCGCCGTTCTGGAGGTGCTCATGCGCAGCGAGGGCGCCGTGGTCTCCGCCGAGCAGCTGCTGGAGAAGGCCTGGGACGAGAACACCGACCCGTTCACCAACGTGGTGCGCGTGACGGTGATGACCCTGCGCCGCAAGCTGGGCGAGCCGCCGGTGATCGTGACCGTGCCCGGCTCCGGCTACCGGATCTGACGCACGATGGCCGCGACACCCGCACCCCCCGTACCGACGGCGCCGCCCAAGCCCACCTGGGACCCCCGGAAGCAGGAGCCCCCCTTCCCGTGGCTGCGCCCCACCATCCGCATACGGCTCACGCTGCTGTACGGCGGCATGTTCCTGATCGCCGGCATCCTGCTGCTGTCGATCATCTACCTGCTGGCCGCGCAGGCCCTGCGCACCGGCAACGAGCCGCTGTTCAAGATCATCGACTTCCAGGAACTCAAGGTCACCAGCAGCGAGTGTCCCGGGATCAACACCAGCAACCTGTCGCTGTCGGAGTTCAACGCCGCCATCAGCGCCTGCACCGACCACCAGCGCCAGGTGGCCCTGGACCACCTCCTCAGCCGCTCCCTGCTGGCCCTGCTGGGCCTCGCCGTGATCGCCTTCGCGTTCGGCTACGCGATGGCCGGCCGGGTGCTGTCGCCGCTGGGCCGGATCACTCGCACCGCCCGCGCGGTGGCCGGGTCCGACCTGTCCCGCCGGATCGAGCTGGACGGTCCGGACGACGAGCTGAAGGAGCTCGCCGACACCTTCGACGACATGCTGGAGCGTCTGCAGCGGGCGTTCACCGCCCAGCAGCGCTTCGTCGGCAACGCCTCGCACGAGCTGCGCACACCGCTGGCGATCAACCGCACGCTGCTTGAGGTCCACCTGTCCGACCCGAACGCTCCGGCGGAGCTCCAGCAGCTCGGCAAGACGCTGCTGGCCACCAACGAGCGCAGCGAGCAGCTGGTCGAGGGCCTGCTGCTGCTCGCCCGCAGCGACAACCAGATCGTCGAGCGCAAACCGGTCGACCTCGCCGAGGTCGCCTCCCAGGCCATCGACCAGGTGCGCGGCGAGGCCGAGGAGAAGCACGTGGTGCTGCGCGGCAAGCGCGAGCCCGCGGTCGTCCAGGGCAACGGCGTACTGCTGGAGCGGATCGCGCTGAACCTGGTGCAGAACGCCGTCCGGTACAACGTCCCCGAGGGCGGCTGGGTGGAGGTCACCACCGAGGTGGAGCACGGGCAGGCGGTCATGGTCGTGTCCAACACCGGACCGGTGGTGCCGGCGTACGAGATCGACAACCTCTTCGAGCCGTTCCGGCGGCTGCGCACCGAGCGCACGGGCAGCGACAAGGGCGTGGGCCTCGGCCTGTCCATCGTCCGGTCCGTGGCGCGGGCGCACGGCGGGCACATCACGGCCACGCCCCGTGAAGGGGGTGGGCTCACGATGCGGGTCACCCTGCCGCTGTGAGACCGTGACGACACGCGCGGAGGATGTTCGCTTTGCGCTGAATTTTCCGGGCGGCCATCCTGGTGTGCCGTGTGTGATCGATCACAAAGGCGATTTTCCGGCCATACACTCTCTGTGATCATGATTGTGGGCAGAAAGCCCGGAAAATCCGGGTTTTCAGGGGTCTTGATCACGGGAAGTACACGGTGAGACGCCTTTGAAGTGCGACATTCGGACCGTGTACGGTCCCGATCGCCATCCAAGCCGATCACTCTTGAGGAGTCCGGTTGGGTGTCGATTGAGTAACAGACCTTGATGTGAGGCAAAATCTCCGCCTCGGGTCGGGCACAAGTCCGGCCTCTCACGCGTTACGTGCGCTGGAGACACCACTGAGACCCGGAGGGGGAGAGCGACATGGCAACCGACTACGACACCCCACGCAAGACCGACGACGACGTCGACTCCGACAGCCTTGAAGAGCTGAAGGCACGGCGGAACGACAAGTCGGCATCGTCCGTCGACGTCGACGAGTTCGAAGCCGCGGAAGGGCTGGAGCTGCCCGGCGCCGACCTCTCCAATGAGGAGCTGGCCGTACGGGTGCTGCCCAAGCAGCAGGACGAGTTCACCTGCATGAGCTGCTTCCTGGTGCACCACCGCAGCCAGCTGGCCCGCGAGAAGAACGGTCAGCCGATCTGCCGCGACTGCGACTGAGGACGGGTCGGCCGTGACTGGCTCGACCCCTCCTCGGAAGCGCCGCTTCTCCCGCAGGGGAGCGGACCCGGGGCCGCTGGACGGCCCCACCGGCGTGCGTGACGACGAGCGAGGCACACCCCGTACAGCCTCCACGGAAGCGACGGGGTCGGCCTCGCTCGAACCGGCAGACGGCCGGGCCGGCCTCAGTGGCCGCGCCAGGCGGGTCGCGCCCGTCGCCAAGCGGCAGGCCGCGGCCGCCCGCACCAGGGCCAGGGAGCTGGCCAGGACGGGCGCGAGCAAGGGCAAGGACCGCGCACGCGCGGGCCTGGGCCACCTCGCCGACCGGATCATCGACCTCGCCCCGCGCGTGCCCGTGCGCAGCCTCGCGACGCTCCGCAAGCAGTTCCCGGGCCTCGGCCCCGAGCAGCTGGCGGACAAACTCGTCGCCGGCGCGGCCAAGGCGTCGGCGACGGTCGGAGCGGGAGTGGGCGCGGCGGCGATGCTGCCCGTGCCGCCCGCCATGCCGACCGAGCTGGCCGCCGAGATCACCGGCGTCGCGGCGGTCGAGCTGAAGCTGATCGCCGAGCTGCACGAGGTCTACGGCCTGCGGCCGCCGGGCAACCTCAAGGACCGCAGCGCCGCCTACCTGCGCTCGTGGTCCGGTGAGCGCGGCATCGACGTGATGAAGCCGTCGACGTACGACTCGGCCCTCGGCGGCCAGATGAAGCGCGAGCTGCGCCAGCAGATCATGAAGCGCCTGGTGCGCAACATGCCCAACCTGATGCCGTTCATGGTCGGCGCCGCGGTCGGCGCGCTCATGAACCGCCGCGAGACCCGCCGGCTCGCCGGGCGCGTCCGCACCGATCTGCGCAAGATGCAGGTGCCCTGGGACGCCCTCCCCGACCTGCCCCCGCTGGAGCAGCCGGCCGAGCCCCTGACGATGGGCGAACTGACCGAGGACCTGGAGAAGTGACGGCCGGGCGAGGCCTGGCGGGTGAGCTGCGGCTCGGCCGGACCGTTGCCCTGGGGCGAGCTGCCCTGTGACCCGGCTGGTCCGGGGCCCGGCTGCCCTGTGGCCCAGCCGCGACGGCCCGGCGTGACGCCTGCCCGGCGGCCCGTGGTCCTGTCGGCCGACGACCCACGCTGGTTGCCTGGACGACGGCAGCCCGACTGCGCTGCGGTCCGATGACCGTCGGCAGCCCTACTGCGCCGCAGCCTCGCGGGCCGTCTTCAGGGCCTCTGCCAGGCGTTCCGGATCCCGGGTCGACAGGTACAGGTACGGCGTCGGGTCGGACGGGTCCGTGACGTCGACCTTCAGAGCCTTCGGGATGTACGCGCGCAGCAGCAGGAACGCCCGTGTGTCCGCCTTGTAGGTGCGCCAGGCGCGCGCCTCCTCCGCGTCCAGCACCTCGGTCTCGCCCAGCGCCGACACGGGGATCTTGGCCTCGCCGGCGATCAGGAAGCCGTTGACGACCCGGATGCGCAGCGAGCCGTACGCGCTGGCCACGACCGCCGACACGGCCGTACCGCCGACCAGGCCGCCGAGCATCGGCAGGGTGCCGAAGGGCAGGAAGACCAGGGCGAGGGCGACGCCCACGAGGAAGGAGACCAGCCACCACGAGCGGGGGGCGGTGAGGCGTTCTTCGTAGGGGGTGGCGGGAAGCTGCATGAAGCCAAGCTTGGCATGGTGTCCGGTTATCACCGACGCGCGGGTAAGGTCTGCGCCTGTGAGTGGTACTTCCCCAGCTCTTCAGCCCCCGGCCGACGCCGCGCCACCCGTGCGGCATCCCGACGCTCCCGCACCCGGCGAGCTCCTCGGCGCGCACTACGAACTGTGTTTCGGGTGCGGAGGCGGACAGGCCCACGGACTGCACCTGGCGGCCCGGGCCGGCGACGGCGTCAGCATCACCGCCGAGTTCACCGTGCAGCCCGCCCACCAGGGGGCGCCGGGCCTCGCCCACGGCGGCGTCCTGGCCACCGCCCTCGACGAGACGCTGGGCTCGCTGAACTGGCTGCTGCGCACCATCGCCGTCACCGGACGGCTGGAGACCGACTTCGTGCGCCCGGTGCCCGTCGGCACCACCCTGCACCTGGAGGCCGAGGTCACGGCCGTGGCCGGCCGGAAGATCTACTCCACCGCCACCGGCCGCATCGGCGGCCCCGACGGCCCCGTCGCGGTCCGCGCGGACGCCCTCTTCATCGAGGTCAAGGTCGACCACTTCATCGACCACGGCCGCCAGGAGGAGATCCAGGCCGCCATGAGCGACCCCGACCAGCTGCGCCGCGCCCGTGCCTTCGAGGTGAACCCGTGAGCCGCGAGCCGCTGCGGGTCCTGATCCGCCGCATCGATCCGGACGTACCGCTTCCGGCATACGAGCATCCCGGGGACGCCGGCGCCGACCTGCGCACCACCGAGCCCTGCGAACTCGCGCCGGGCGAGCGGGCGGTGCTGCCCACGGGGGTGTCTGTGGCACTGCCGGAGGGGTACGCGGCCTTCGTGCACCCCCGATCCGGCCTCGCCGCCCGCTGCGGTGTCGCCCTCGTGAATGCCCCGGGGACGGTTGATGCCGGGTACCGTGGGGAGATCAAGGTGATCGTGGTGAATCTCGACCCGCGCGAGTCCGTGCGGTTCGAGCGCTTCGACCGGATCGCCCAACTGGTCGTCCAGCAGGTCGAGAGGGTCCGCTTCCAGGAGGTGGCGGAACTTCCCGACTCGGCACGGGCCGAGGGGGGCTTCGGGTCCACCGGGGGCCATGCCGCGGTGGGCGGTGAAAGCGGCACGAGCGGTCAGGTCGCCGACGGCGGCCCGACGGGTGGGAATCGATACGCTTCGGTCGTATCCGACCGGGAAGGACAGTGACGTGTTCGGACGTCGCAAGAAGAGGGATGCCGCCGAGGACGCGGCCGGCGAGGCCGAGCAGGTCGTCGACAGCGTCGACACCGAGGCGGACGAAGAGGGTCAGCGCGAGCGCGTACGGCTGGAGCCGGAGCCGCGGCCCGACGGGCCCTGGGACGTCTCCGAGGTGCGCGACCCCGCAGAGGGCCGCGTGGACCTCGGTGGCCTGTTCGTGCCGGGTGTCGACGGCATGGAACTGCGCGTGGAGGTCGCGGGCGACGCCATCGTCGCGGCGACCGTCGTGCTGCGCGACAGCGCGATCCAGCTGCAGGCCTTCGCCGCGCCCAAGCGCGAGGGCATCTGGGGCGAGGTGCGCGAGGAGATCGCTGCCGGTATCACCCAGCAGGGTGGCATCGTCGACGAGATCGAGGGCCCGCTCGGGTGGGAGCTGCGCGCCCAGGTTCCGGTGCAGCTGCCCGACGGCACCGGCGGCTTCCAGGTCGTGCGGTTCGTCGGTGTGGACGGTCCGCGCTGGTTCCTGCGCGGTGTGATCTCCGGCCAGGGCGCGGTGCAGCCGCAGGCCGCCGGCCTGCTGGAGCAGATCTTCCGGGACACGGTCGTCGTCCGGGGCGAAGGCCCGATGGCGCCGCGCGACCCGATCGTCCTGAAGCTGCCGAACGACGCGCAGATGGTCCCCGAGGGCGTACAGCAGCAGGAGGAGGGCTCCCGCTTCTCCGGCGGCATGGGCCAGCTGCAGCGCGGACCGGAGATCACCGAGGTCCGCTGAGGCAGGCCCGAACAGGGCCGCATCGAGACAGGCACGACGAGGGCCGCACCCGCACCGGGTGCGGCCCTTTCGCATGCATGACCCCTTGACGGGTCTTTGGTCCGTACCTATGGTCTCCGGCCAACGCCTGCGTTCATAAAGGCGCTCCATGTTCACATACAGGAACGGAGTCGCTATGCGTCGTCGTGCCTCACTGCTCGCAGTGGTGGCCTCCCTGCTGCTCGGCGCCTTCACGGCGCCCGCCGCCCACTCCACCCCCACCGCCCCTGCCGCCGGCTCCCTCGCCCCCGCCTCCTTCGCCCATCCCGGGGTCACCGTCTCCCGCCCCCAGCTGGACTTCGCCCGCACCAAGGTGCTGGCCGGGGAACAGCCCTGGAAGGGCGCCTTCGACCAGATGCTGGCGAGCAAGTACGCCGACCTGAACCGCACCCCGAAACCCCGGGCGATCGTCGAGTGCGGCTCCTACTCCGACCCCAACTACGGCTGCACCGACGAACGCGAGGATGCCCTCGCCGCCTACACCGACGCCCTCGCCTGGTACGTCACCCGCGACGAGCGGTACGCCAGGAAGGCCATCGCCCTGATGGACGCCTGGTCCGCGGTGATCCAGGACCACACCAACAGCAACGCGCCCCTGCAGACCGGCTGGGCGGGCTCCGTCTGGCCCCGGGCCGCGGAGATCATCAAGTACACCTACGGCGGCGCCTGGACCAACGCGAGCCGCTTCGCCGGCATGCTGCGCGACGTCTACCTGCCCGAGGTGATCAACGGCTCGAACTCCAACGGCAACTGGGAGCTGTCGATGATGGAGGCCGCGATCGGCATCTCCGTCTTCCTGGAGGACCGGACCTCCTACGACAGGGCCATGGCGACCTTCCGCACCCGCACCGCCGCCTACGTCTACCTCGCCTCCGACGGCGACCTGCCGAAGACCGTGCCCAGCCAGCACCTCGACACCCGCGACAAGATCGTCAAGTACTGGCAGGGGCAGTCCACCTTCGTCACCGGCCTCACCCAGGAAACCTGCCGCGACTTCGTCCACACCGGGTACGGCATCTCGGCCATCTCCCACGTCGCCGAGACCAGCCGCATCCAGGGCCAGGACCTGTACGGCACCGACGTGGGCGAGCGGCTGCGCCAGGCCCTGGGCTTCCAGGCCAGGTACGAGCTCGGTACGGCCGTCCCGAGCTGGCTGTGCGGCGGCTCGCTCAAGCCCGGGCTGGGGCCGGTCACCGAGGTCGGGTACAACGCGCTGCACAACCGCCTCGGCGTCGCCATGACCAACACCGAGGCCCTGACCCGGCGCAACCGTCCCGCCGGCAGCAACAACCTCTTCGTCGGCTGGGAGACGCTCACCCACGGAGACAATCCCGCGTGAACCGGCGAGGGGGTCTCGTCCGATGAAGGAGTGAGAGCGCGCGGGAGCGCGAAACCATGGAGGGACAACCATTGAGGACCGGGCGCCGGGTGGCGATACTGGCGCCCGGTCCGACGGGGACCAGCGGGGGAACAGGGGGAGAGGCATGACCGAGGTCGTCACCGAGACGATGGTGCGCGTGGAGGACGTGCACAAGTCCTACGGCGAGGGAGCCGCCGCAGTGCACGCGCTGCGCGGGGTGTCCTTCGAGATCCCGCGAGGAGAGCTCGTGGCCCTCAAGGGCCGCTCGGGGTCGGGAAAGACGACGCTGCTCAACATCGTCGGCGGACTGGACGAACCGGACCGGGGGCGGGTGAGCGTCGACGGCAGGGATCTGTCCGGCCTGGGCGAGGAGGGACTGCTGGCCCTGCGCCGGGACCGGATCGGCTTCGTGTTCCAGTCCTTCGGCCTCATCCCCATCCTCACCGCCGCGGAGAACGTGGGCGTGCCGATGCGGCTGCGCCGCGCCGACCCCCGCGAGCGGGAGCAGCGCGTGGAGCTGCTGCTGTCCCTGGTCGGCCTCGCCGACCACGCCGCCCAGCGCCCCGGAGAGATGTCCGGCGGTCAGCAGCAGCGGGTGGCCATAGCCCGGGCCCTGGCCAACGAGCCGGCGCTCCTCATAGCCGACGAGCCGACGGGCCAGCTGGACGCCGAGACCGGGCACGCGGTGATGGAGCTGCTGCGTGCCGTCGTCCACAGCGAGCGCGTCACGGCGCTGGTCGCCACGCACGACGCGACGCTGCTGGACCTCGCCGACCGCGTCCTGGAGCTCAGCGACGGCCGGATCGTCGAGGGGTAGGGCCCCGCCCGGCGCGTCAGGGTCGCGTCAAGGAGGCCCGCTGCCCGACTCCTCGTCCGTTTTGTCGCCCTCGCGGGTCGTAGGGTCGACGCTGCGTAGGCGACAGTCACCGGAAGACAATGGGTTCATGGCACGCGGGAAGCTTCGGATCTACCTGGGAGCGGCACCGGGCGTCGGGAAGACGTACGCGATGCTGGCCGAGGCGCACCGGCGGGTCGAGCGCGGCACGGACTGCGTAGTGGGCTTCGTCGAGCCTCATGGGCGGCCACGCACCGAGGTGCTGCTGCACGGCCTGGAGACGGTCCCGCGCCGGGAGCTGGAGTACCGGGGCGCGCGGTTCACCGAGATGGACGTCGACGCCGTGCTGGCGCGGCGCCCGCAGGTGGCCCTCGTCGACGAGCTGGCCCACAGCAACGTCCCCGGCTCGCGCAACGACAAGCGCTGGCAGGACGTCGAGGAGCTGCTGGCCGCCGGGATCGACGTCGTCTCGACGGTCAACATCCAGCATCTGGAGTCCCTCGGTGACGTCGTGGAGTCGATCACGGGGGTGCGGCAGCAGGAGACGGTGCCGGACGAGGTGGTGCGCCGGGCCGACCAGATAGAGCTGGTCGACATGTCGCCGGAAGCGCTGCGCCGCCGGATGGCGCACGGCAACATCTACCAGCCCGACAAGGTCGACGCGGCCCTGTCCAACTACTTCCGGCCCGGCAATCTGACCGCGCTGCGCGAGCTGGCGCTGCTGTGGGTGGCGGACCGGGTGGACGAGTACCTCCAGCGCTACCGCAGCGAGCACCGGGTGTCGGCGATCTGGGGGTCGCGGGAGCGGATCGTGGTGGGCCTGACCGGTGGCCCGGAGGGGCGCACGCTGATCCGGCGTGCGGCGCGGCTGGCGGAGAAGGGAGCGGGAGGGGAGGTGCTCGCGGTGTACATCTCCCGCAGTGACGGTCTGACCTCCGCCTCGCCGAAGGAGCTGGCCGTGCAGCGCACCCTCGTGGAGGATCTCGGCGGCACCTTCCACCACGTGGTCGGCGACGACATCCCCGCCGCGCTGCTGGCCTTCGCGCGCGGGGTGAACGCCACCCAGATCGTGCTGGGCTCCTCGCGCCGCAAGACCTGGCAGTACGTCTTCGGACCCGGGGTCGGCGCGACCGTCGCCCGGGAGTCCGGACCCGACCTCGACGTGCACATCGTCACGCACGAGGAGGTCGCCAAGGGCCGCGGGCTGCCGCTGGCGCGGGGCGCCCGGCTCGGGCGGTCCCGGGTGGTGTGGGGCTGGCTGGCGGGCGTCGCCGGGCCGCTGCTGATGACGCTGCTGCTGACCCACGTCGACGTCTCGCTGGGCCTGACCAACGACATGCTGCTGTTCCTGGCGCTGGCCGTGGCGGCGGCCCTGCTGGGCGGGCTGCTGCCGGCGCTGGCCTCGGCGGCCTTCGGCTCGATGCTGCTGAACTGGTTCTTCACCCCGCCCGTGCACCGGGTCACGATCGCCGACCCGAAGAACATCCTCGCCCTGGTGATCTTCGTGTCGGTGGCCGTGTCGGTGGCCTCGGTCGTCGATCTCGCCGCCCGGCGCACCCATCAGGCGGCCCGGCTGCGCGCGGAGTCGGAGATACTCTCCTTCCTCGCCGGGAACGTGCTGCGCGGCGAGACCAGCCTGGAGGCGCTGCTGGAGCGGGTGCGGGAGACCTTCGGCATGGAGTCGGCGGCCCTGCTGGAACGCGAGAGCGACGTGGCGCCGTGGACCTGCGCCGGACGCGCCGGGATGGGCAGAGCCGTTCAGCGGCCCGAGGACGCGGACGTGGACATGCCGGTCGGCGACCACATGGCGCTCGCCCTCACCGGGCGGGTGCTGCCCGCGGAGGACCGCCGGGTGCTGGCCGCGTTCGCCGCGCAGGCCGCCGTGGTCCTGGAGCGCCGGCGCCTCCAGCAGGAGGCCGACCAGGCCAAGGAGCTCGCCGAGGGCAACCGCATCCGCACCGCGCTGCTCGCCGCCGTCAGCCACGACCTGCGCACCCCGCTCGCCGGGATCAAGGCGTCGGTGTCCTCGTTGCGCTCGGACGACGTCGAGTGGTCCGACGAGGACCAGGCGGAGCTGCTCGCGGCCATCGAGGAGGGCGCGGACCGGCTCGACCACCTGGTCGGCAACCTGCTCGACATGTCCCGCCTGCAGACCGGCACCGTCGTGCCGATCGTCCGCGAGACGGACGTCGACGAGGTGGTGCCGATGGCGCTCGTCGGGGTGCCCGAGGGCAGCGTCGAGCTGGACGTGCCCGAGACGCTGCCCATGGTCGCCGTCGACGCCGGGCTGCTGGAGCGGGCGGTGGCCAACCTGGTGGAGAACGCCGTCAAGTACAGCCCGCCGGGACGGCCCGTCCTGGTGGCCGCGAGCGCGATGGCCGACCGGGTCGAGGTGCGGATCGTCGACCGGGGCCCCGGCGTGCCCGACGACGCCAAGGAGCGCATCTTCGCGCCCTTCCAGCGCTACGGCGACGCTCCGCGCGGCGCCGGTGTCGGCCTCGGGCTGGCCGTGGCGCGCGGCTTCGCCGAGGCCATGGGCGGCACGCTGGACGCCGAGGACACGCCCGGCGGCGGCCTCACCATGGTCCTCGGCCTCCGTGCGGCCGGCTCACGCCCGCAGGAGCTGGTGCAGCACGAACTCGCGCAGTCGGTTCCCCCAGAAAGGCAGGCCACATGACCCGGGTGCTCGTGATCGACGACGAGCCGCAGATCGTGCGCGCCCTCGTGATCAACCTCAAGGCCCGCAAGTACGACGTCGACGCCGCCCACGACGGCGCCGGCGCGCTGAAGCTGGCGGCCGCCCGCCACCCCGACGTGGTGGTGCTCGACCTGGGCCTGCCCGACATGGACGGCGTCGAGGTGATCAAGGGACTGCGCGGCTGGACCCGGGTGCCGATCATCGTGCTCTCGGCACGGCACTCCTCCGACGAGAAGGTGCAGGCGCTGGACGCCGGCGCCGACGACTACGTCACCAAGCCCTTCGGCATGGACGAGCTGCTCGCCCGGCTGCGGGCCGCCGTGCGCCGCGCCGAGCCCGTCGGGGCCGGCGAGGAGGAGGTCACGGTGGAGACGGAGGAGTTCACCGTCGACCTGGCCGCGAAGAAGGTCAACCGCGCCGGACGGGACGTACGCCTGACGCCCACCGAGTGGCATCTGCTGGAGGTGCTGGTGCGCAACAGCGGCCGCCTGGTCAGCCAGAAGCAGCTGCTGCAGGAGGTGTGGGGGCCGTCGTACGGGACGGAGAGCAACTATCTGCGGGTGTACATGGCCCAGCTGCGGCGGAAGCTGGAGGCCGACCCCTCGCATCCCAAGCACTTCATCACCGAGCCCGGGATGGGATACCGGTTCGAGCGGTGAACGGCGACGGGCCGCCGGTGCGCGCGCTGCGGCGGCGGCGTGGATGTGAGGCCGCGCACGGGGGGTACGTAGCCGTCAGTGCACCCCGGTACGCTTCAGATATGAGTGCTGTTCCTCGTTCCGAAAAGCCGGCGGGCCGGTTCCGGCGGATGCTCGACCGGCTCTCCTCGTCGCAGGAGGACCTGGAGTCCGAGGAGTTGCGCGAGGACGCCGAGACGGCGGGCTGTACCCGGATCGGTGACTGCAAGGACCGTCAGATCGTTACGGTGACTGGTACCTTGCGCACGGTCACTCTGCGTCCGCGTGCGGGCGTTCCGGCCCTGGAGGCGGAGCTGTTCGACGGCACCGCCGGGCTGGACGTGGTGTGGCTCGGCCGGCGCTCCATCGTCGGGATAGAACCGGGGCGCAAGCTGATCGCATCGGGCCGGATCTCGATGAGCCGGGGCCGCCGGGTGCTGTTCAACCCCAAATACGAACTGCGACCCCTCGGACGGGAGTAGCCGGTGACCTCACTCGACAAGCCGACCGACAACACATCTGCGGACGACGCCCGGGCGGTGACGGAGGCCGCGCTGTTCGAGGCGTTCGGCGGAGTGCGGGGCATGGTCGAGACGGTGGTTCCCGGCCTCCTCTTCGTCACGATCTACACGATCAACAAGGACCTCCATCTGTCGGCGATCGCCGCGGTGGTCGTGTCCCTGGTCCTGGTCGTGGTCCGGCTCGCGATGCGGGACACCGTCAAGCACGCCTTCAGCGGTGTCTTCGGCGTCGCCTTCGGTGTCGTCTTCGCGATGATGACCGGCAACGCCAAGGACTTCTATCTGCCGGGCATGCTCTACACCCTGGGCCTGGCGCTGGCGTACATCGTCACCACGCTCGCCGGGGTCCCGCTGATCGGCCTGATCCTCGGCCCGGTGTTCAAGGAGAACCTCTCCTGGCGCACCCGCAACCCCGGCCGCAAGGCGGCCTACGCCAAGGCCAGCTGGGCCTGGGGGCTGATCCTGCTCGCCAAGTGCGCGATCCTCTTCCCGCTGTACTGGTGGGCCGACACCACCCAGCTCGGCTGGGTCCTGGTCGCCCTGAAGATCCCGCCGTTCCTGCTCGCCGTCTACCTGACGTGGGTGTTCCTGGCCAAGGCGCCGCCGCCCATCGACGTGTTCGCCGAGATGGAGGCCGAGGAGAAGGCGGAGGAGGAGCGCAAGGCGGCCCTGGCGGCGGAGCGCGGCGAAGGACCGGAGGCCACGGGGGCCACGGGTCCGGCGGATGCCACGGAACCGACCGGCGGCCGGCACCGCAGGCAGGCGTAAGGCGTCCCGCGCGGCGCACAGGCTCAGGAGCCCGCGCGGCGCACGCGCACGAGCCCGCATACGGCGCAGACGCAAGAGCCCGCATACGACGATGGGGCGCCCGGCGATCACCGGGCGCCCCATCGCCGTATACGGAAGCGTGAACCGTCAGACGTCGTCGCGGCGCACCGACAGCAGGTCCTCCAGCTGGCCCTCGCGGGCCTGCGCGGCCACGAACAGCAGCTCGTCGCCGGCCTCCAGGGAGTCCTCGCGGGACGGGGTGAGCACCCGGGTGCCGCGGATGATCGTCACCAGGGAGGTGTCCTGCGGCCACTCCACATCGCCGACCTGCGTGCCGGCCAGCGCGGACTCCTCCGGCAGGGTCAGCTCGACCAGGTTGGCGTCGCCGTGGCTGAAGCGCAGCAGCCGGACCAGGTCGCCGACGCTCACCGCCTCCTCGACCAGGGCCGACATCAGGCGCGGGGTGGAGACGGCGACGTCCACGCCCCAGGCCTCGTTGAACAGCCACTCGTTCTTCGGGTTGTTCACGCGGGCGACGACGCGCGGAACGCCGTACTCCGTCTTCGCCAGCAGGGAGACGACCAGGTTGACCTTGTCGTCGCCGGTCGCGGCGATCACGACGTTGCAGCGCTGCAGCGCCGCCTCGTCCAGGGAGGTGATCTCGCAGGCGTCGGCGAGCAGCCACTCCGCCTGGGGCACGCGCTCGACCGAGATCGCGGTCGGCGCCTTGTCGATCAGCAGTACCTCATGGCCGTTCTCCAGCAGCTCGCCCGCGATCGAGCGGCCCACCGCGCCGGCACCGGCAATGGCGACCCTCATCAGTGACCGCCCTCCTCTTCAGGGCCCTTGGCGAACGCCGCCTCGACCTTCTCCACCTCGTCGCTGCGCATCATCACGTGCACCAGGTCGCCCTCCTGCAGCACCGTCTGCGAGGTGGGCAGGATCGCCTCGCCGAGGCGGGTCAGGAACGCCACCCGGACGCCCGTCTCCTCCTGCAGCTTGCTGATCTTGTGGCCGACCCAGGCGGCCGAGGCGTGCACCTCGGCGAGCTGCACACCACCGGTGGGGTCGCGCCACAGCGGCTCGGAGCCCGACGGCAGCAGGCGGCGCAGCATCTGGTCGGCGGTCCAGCGGACCGTGGCGACCGTCGGGATGCCCAGGCGCTGGTAGACCTCCGCGCGCCGGGGGTCGTAGATACGGGCCGCCACGTTCTCGACGCCGAACATCTCGCGGGCCACGCGGGCGGCGATGATGTTGGAGTTGTCGCCGCTGGAGACCGCGGCGAACGCGCCTGCCTCCTCGATGCCGGCCTCGCGCAGGGTGTCCTGGTCGAAGCCGACGCCGGTGACCCGGCGGCCGCCGAACGAGGAACCGAGGCGTCGGAAGGCGGTGGGGTCCTGGTCGATCACAGCGACCGTATGCCCCTGCTGCTCCAGGGTCTGGGCGAGAGCGGAACCCACTCTGCCGCAGCCCATGATGACGATGTGCACGACCGTCCTTCCGGTGTCAAGAGAATCTCACTTGGCTTCAACAGGGTCTCAGACCGGCGACCAAGCTACACAGGCACGGCGCGGGCTGTGCACCCCCGGGCCCGGTTACCGGGCGTGCGGCGCCCGGCGTCGAGTGATGCTGCGCACGCTGCGCAGGGTGAGGAATCCGAGGCCGAGGAGTGCGACGGCGGCGCCGATCAGCTCTGCGGTGGCGGGCACGGGTACCTCCGAAGTGCGGCGTGGGCGGGAGTCCAGTCATCTAGGCATGACCCCGGCCCCACCTGCGGAATCCGTAGCGGGGTGGAGCGCCGATTCCACTCGTGCGGCAGATCGGGCACGGCAGGTGGGCGAGCCCGTGTTCGAAGGCTTACGATCCTCTGTTGTGTCCAAACTGACCGACGTGCCCAAACGGATTCTCATCGGGCGCGCACTGCGCAGTGATCGGCTGGGCGAAACGCTCCTGCCGAAGCGCATCGCCCTTCCCGTTTTCGCCTCCGACCCGTTGTCCTCCGTGGCCTATGCGCCAGGGGAGGTGCTGCTGGTCCTGTCCATCGCGGGCGTGTCGGCGTACCACTTCAGCCCCTGGATCGCCCTCGCGGTCGTCGTGCTGATGTTCACGGTCGTCGCCTCCTACCGGCAGAACGTGCACGCCTACCCCAGCGGCGGCGGCGACTACGAGGTCGCCACCACCAACCTCGGCGCCAAGGCGGGCCTGACGGTGGCGAGCGCGCTGCTCGTCGACTACGTCCTGACCGTCGCCGTGTCGATCTCCTCCGGCATCGAGAACCTGGGCTCCGCGATCCCGTTCGTCGTCGAGCACAAGGTGGCCTGCGCGGTCGCCGTGATCGTGCTCCTGACACTGATGAACCTGCGCGGTGTGAAGGAGTCCGGCAAGCTCTTCGCGATCCCGACCTATGTGTTCGTCGCCGGCGTCTTCATCATGATCGCCTGGGGCGCCTTCCGCGGCCTGGTCCTCGGCGACACCATGCGCGCGCCCACCGCCGACTTCCACATCAAGGCCGAGCACCAGGGCCTGGCCGGCTTCGCGCTGGTCTTCCTGCTGCTGCGCGCCTTCTCCTCCGGCTGTGCCGCGCTCACCGGTGTCGAGGCGATCTCCAACGGCGTCCCCGCCTTCCGCAAGCCCAAGTCCAAGAACGCCGCGACCACGCTGGCGATGATGGGCCTGCTCGCCGTCACCATGTTCTGCGGCATCATCGTGCTGGCCCTGGTCACCGATGTCCGCATGGCCGAGAACCCGGCCACCGACCTGCTGAAGAACGGCGTCGGCGTCGGCGCGGACTACGTCCAGAACCCGGTGATCACCCAGGTCGCCGAAGCCGTGTTCGGCAAGGGCAGCTTCTTCTTCATCGTGCTGGCCGCGGCCACCGCGCTGGTGCTGTTCCTCGCCGCCAACACCGCCTACAACGGCTTCCCGGTGCTCGGCTCGATCCTCGCCCAGGACCGCTACCTGCCGCGCCAGCTGCACACCCGCGGCGACCGCCTCGCCTTCTCCAACGGCATCGTGCTGCTGGCCGGCGCGGCGACGTTCCTGGTCCTCATCTACGGCGCCGACTCCACCCGGCTGATCCAGCTGTACATCGTCGGCGTGTTCGTGTCCTTCACGCTCAGCCAGATCGGCATGGTCCGGCACTGGAACCGGCACCTGGCCACCGAGCGGGACCCGGCCAAGCGCAGCCACATGATCCGCTCCCGGGCGATCAACGCCTTCGGTGCCTTCTTCACCGGCCTGGTCCTCGTCGTCGTGCTGATCACCAAGTTCACGCACGGCGCCTGGGTCGCCCTGCTCGGCATGTGCATCTTCTACGTGACGATGACCGCGATCCGCCGTCACTACGACGCCGTCGCCGCGGAGATCGCCGCCCCCGAGGGCCCCAGCGACGACAGCGTCCGCCCCTCGCGCGTCCGCTCGGTGGTGCTGATCTCCAAGATCCACCGCCCGACGCTGCGCGCACTCGCCTACGCCAAGCTGATGCGCTCCGACTCCCTGGAGGCGCTCACGGTCAACGTCGACCCGGCCGAGACCAAGGCGCTGCGCGAGGAGTGGGAGCGGCGCGGCATCGACGTACCGCTGAAGGTCCTGGACTCGCCGTACCGCGAGATCACGCGGCCGGTCATCGAGTACGTCAAGAGCCTGCGCAAGGAGTCCCCCCGCGACGCGGTCTCCGTCATCATCCCGGAGTACGTGGTCGGCCACTGGTACGAGCACCTGCTGCACAACCAGAGCGCGCTCAGGCTCAAGGGCCGGCTGCTGTTCACGCCGGGCATCATGGTCACCTCGGTCCCCTACCAGCTGGAGTCCTCCGAGGCGGCCAAGAAGCGGGCCCGCAGGCGGCAGGAGTGGAACGCGCCGGGTTCGGTGCGGCGTGGTCCGCTGACGCAGGCGGAGCGGGCGAAGGAGGCCGGCAACCGGCAGTAGCCCTCGCCCGAGCACGTAGACTGGTGGGCTGTTGTCCACCCGTCACCCTCACCCGATCTGGAGTCACCCCGCCATGCAGGCAGAAGAGAAGAAGTCGCAGGCGGGGTCGCTGGTCGGGGCCGAGTACGAGGTCGAGATCGGCCCCGTCGCCCACGGCGGTCACTGCATCGCGCGCACGAGCGAGGGCCAGGTCCTCTTCGTCCGGCACGCGCTGCCCGGCGAGCGGGTCGTGGCCCGGGTGACCGAGGGCGAGGAGGGCGCGCGGTTCCTGCGCGCGGACGCGGTGGAAGTTTTGGAGGCCTCCAAGGACCGCATCGAGGCCCCCTGCCCGTTCGCCGGTCCTGGCCGCTGCGGCGGCTGCGACTGGCAGCACGCCAAGCCGGGCGCCCAGCGGCGGCTGAAGGGCGAGGTGATCGCCGAGCAGCTGAAGCGGCTCGCCGGCCTCACGCCCGAGGAGGCCGGCTGGGACGGCACGGTGGTCCCGGCCGAGGGCGACAAGCTGCCCGCCGGCCAGGTCCCGCAGTGGCGCACCCGGGTGCAGTACGCCGTCGACGCCGAGGGCCACGCCGGGCTGCGCCGCCACCGCTCGCACGAGGTCGAGCGCATCGACCACTGCATGATCGCCGCGGAGGGCGTCAGCGAGCTGGGCATCGAGCAGCGCGACTGGACCGGCATGGAGTCGGTCGAGGCGATCGCGGCCTCCGGCTCGCAGGACCGCCAGGTGATCCTCACCCCCCGCCCGGGCGCCCGCCTGCCCCTGGTCGAACTGGACCGTCCGGTCTCGGTGATGCGCGTGGACGAGAAGTCCGGCGGCGTGCACCGCGTCCACGGCCGCCCCTTCGTCCGCGAGCGCGCCGACGGCCGCACCCACCGGGTCGGCAGCGGCGGCTTCTGGCAGGTCCACCCGAAGGCCGCCGACACCCTGGTGACGGCGGTCATGCAGGGCCTGCTGCCCCGCAAGGGCGAGATGGCCCTGGACCTGTACTGCGGCGTCGGCCTGTTCGCGGGCGCCCTGGCCGACCGCCTCGGCGAGCAGGGCGCGGTGCTCGGCATCGAGTCCGGCAAGCGCGCGGTCGAGGACGCGCGGCACAACCTCGCCGACTTCCCCCGGGTCCGCATCGAACAGGGCAAGGTCGAGTCGGTCCTGCCGCGCACGGGCATCACGGAGGTCGACCTCATCGTCCTCGACCCGCCCCGCGCGGGCGCCGGGCGCGCGACGGTCGCCCACCTCTCCGCCCTGGGCGCCCGCCGCATCGCCTACGTCGCCTGCGACCCGGCCGCCCTGGCCCGCGACCTGGCGTACTTCCGGGACGGGGGGTACCGGGTGCGGACGCTGCGGGCGTTCGATCTGTTCCCGATGACGCACCACGTGGAGTGCGTGGCGATCCTGGAGCCCGCCGCCAAGGGCAGCTGACCTGCTGGTGCGCGAGGGTCGCCGCCGGCACGACGGCGACCCGGGACCATCTCAGGTGCGGGTCCAGCGTTGGTTGGTGCCGCCCGAGCAGGTGTAGAGCTGGATCTGGGTGCCGTTGGCGGTG
>NZ_PQSS01000038.1 GCF_002920535.1 Streptomyces sp. Ru71
GACGCTTTCGTCCCCCCGGCGCCGACGCCTCCGTCCCCGATGCTCCCGCCCTGGACGCCCCGCCCCTGGCGCCGACGCCCTCGCCCCCAGTGCCTCGCCCCCGATGCCCTCGCCCCCGACGCTTTCGGCCCCCGGCGTCTCCGTCCGCGGTGCCCCGGCCGCACAATCTCCCCGCCCCCGTGCGCGTTCCCCCGTGCGTGTCGGGGCGGGGTTTGGCTGTGCTCGGCGTGCCTGGTGTTGGTCGGGTGTTCAGGTGGAAGGTGGGCCCCCTTTGTTCCGGGGGGGAACAATGGGTACCGTCTGTCTGTCCACGGGACGGTCGGTCGGCTGGCCGATGGCCCGGGGGCGGTTAGGCTCTAGTCGCAAGGCATAGCCGTAAGGCACAACGCCCCGCACTTTCAGCGTCACATCCACGAAGGAGATGCTCGTGCCGTCCATCGACGTCGTCGTAGCCCGGGAAATCCTGGACTCCCGAGGCAACCCCACGGTCGAGGTCGAGGTCGGCCTCGACGACGGCAGCACCGGCCGTGCCGCCGTCCCGTCCGGCGCCTCCACCGGCGCCTTCGAGGCCATCGAGCTGCGCGACGGCGACTCGAACCGCTACCTCGGCAAGGGCGTCGAGAAGGCCGTTCTCGCCGTCATCGAGCAGATCGGCCCGGAGCTGGTCGGCTACGACGCCACCGAGCAGCGCCTGATCGACCAGGCCATGTTCGACCTGGACGCCACCGACAACAAGGGCTCCCTCGGCGCCAACGCCATCCTCGGCGTCTCGCTCGCCGTCGCCCACGCCGCCTCCGAGGCCA
Organism: Streptomyces sp. Ru71; assembly: GCF_002920535.1. Classification (GTDB taxonomy): domain Bacteria; phylum Actinomycetota; class Actinomycetes; order Streptomycetales; family Streptomycetaceae; genus Streptomyces. The sequence continues at coordinate 804 of NZ_PQSS01000038.1, forward strand.
GCGACCTCCCCCTCTTCCGCTACCTGGGCGGCCCGAACGCGCACCTGCTCCCGGTGCCGATGATGAACATCCTGAACGGCGGCTCGCACGCCGACTCCAACGTGGACATCCAGGAGTTCATGATCGCCCCGATCGGCGCGGAGTCCTTCTCCGAGGCCCTGCGCTGGGGTGCCGAGGTCTACCACACCCTGAAGAAGGTCCTGAAGTCCAAGGGCCTGTCCACCGGCCTGGGCGACGAGGGCGGCTTCGCCCCGAACCTCGGCTCCAACCGTGAGGCCCTCGACCTCATCCTGGAAGCCATCAAGGAGGCCGGCTACACCCCCGGCGAGCAGATCGCGCTCGCCCTGGACGTGGCCGCGTCCGAGTTCTACAAGGACGGCTCCTACCTCTTCGAGGGCAAGAACCGCTCCGCCGAGGAGATGACCGAGTACTACGCCGAGCTGGTCGAGGCGTACCCGCTGGTCTCCATCGAGGACCCGCTGTTCGAGGACGACTGGGAGGGCTGGAAGACCATCACCGCCAAGCTCGGTGACAAGGTCCAGCTCGTCGGCGACGACCTGTTCGTCACCAACCCCGAGCGCCTGCAGCGCGGTATCGAGGAGGGCGCCGCCAACGCCCTGCTGGTGAAGGTCAACCAGATCGGCTCGCTCACCGAGACCCTGGACGCCGTCGAGCTGGCCCAGCGCAACGGCTACAAGTGCATGATGTCCCACCGCTCCGGCGAGACCGAGGACGTCACCATCGCCGACCTGGCCGTCGCCACCAACTGCGGCCAGATCAAGACCGGCGCCCCGGCCCGCTCCGAGCGCGTCGCCAAGTACAACCAGCTGCTGCGCATCGAGGAGATCCTCGACGACGCCGCGGTGTACGCCGGCCGCAGCGCCTTCCCGCGCTTCCGCGGGCCGGTCGCCAAGGGCTGACCCATCCTGGCGTAAGGCTTAGCCAGTCGTACGTACGTCCCCGTACTCGGTCCCGTACCGTGTCCGGGGACGTACGCGCGTGTGAAAGGGGAGGCCGGCATGGCCGTGAAGGACCGGGACCGTTTCTCCACGGCGACCAGGATCCGGCTGCTCGGCGAGCAGACGGCGGCCCGCGTCTACCGTTCCCAGACCAAGCGCCAGGCCCGCCGCTCCCGGCTCACCGGCCGCGCCGCGCTGCTCGCCCTCGTGGTGTGCTCCCTGATCGTGGCGCTCGCCTACCCGATGCGGCAGTACGTCTCGCAGCGCGCCGACATCGCCGAACTCCAGCGGCAGAAGCAGCAGGCCCAGCAGCGCGTGGAACAGCTGCGCGACCTCAAGGCGCGCTGGCAGGACGACGCCTACGCCGAGCAGCAGATCCGGCAGCGGCTGCACTATGTGATGCCGGGGGAGACCGGTTACGTCGTGATCGACCCGGACGCCGCCAGGCAGGCGCACACCGAACCCGGCTCGGCGGACCGCCCCTGGTACTCCAACGTCTGGGACGGGGTCGACAAGGCCGACGCCGCCGACCAGTGATTCGACAAGAGAGAACTTCGTAGTGGAAACGCCCCCACCGACCACCCCGCGCACCGAGCCCACCGACGCGGACGTCGAGGCCTTCAGGCAGCAGCTCGGGCGGCCGCCGCGCGGGCTGCGCGCCATCGCCCACCGCTGCCCCTGCGGGCAGCCGGACGTCGTCGAGACGGCGCCCCGGCTGCCGGACGGCACGCCCTTCCCCACGCTGTACTACCTGACCTGCCCGCGTGCGAACTCCGCGATCGGCACGCTGGAGGCCGAGGGCGTGATGAAGGAGATGACCGAGCGGCTGGGCACCGACCCGGAGCTGGCCGCCGCCTACCGCGCCGCGCACGAGGACTACATCCGGCGCCGGGACGAGATCGAGGAGCTGACCGGCTTCCCGAGCGCCGGCGGCATGCCGGACCGGGTGAAGTGCCTGCACGTGCTGGTCGCCCACTCGCTGGCCGCCGGGCCGGGCGTCAACCCGCTCGGCGACGAGGCGATCGCGATGCTGCCCGAGTGGTGGCGCAAGGGGCCCTGCGTGACCCCGGCCCAGGACGGCACGAAGACCGAGGAGGACGCCCAGTGACCCGTGTCGCCGCCATCGACTGCGGTACGAACTCCATCCGTCTGCTGGTCGCCGACTGCGACCCGAAGACGGGCGAACTGGTCGACCTGGACCGCCGTATGACGATCGTGCGGCTCGGCCAGGGCGTCGACCGCACGGGCCGGCTGGCCCCGGAGGCGCTGGAGCGCACCTTCGCCGCCTGCCGGGAGTACGCGGAGATCATCAAGGCGCACGGCGCCGAGCGGCTGCGCTTCGTGGCCACCTCCGCCTCCCGGGACGCGGAGAACCGGGACGAGTTCGTGCGCGGCGTGCTGGACATCCTCGGCGTGGAGCCCGAGGTCATCACCGGTGACCAGGAGGCCGAGTTCTCCTTCACCGGGGCGACCCGGGAGCTGGCCGAGCACGAGCACCTGCCGCGGCCCTTCCTGGTCGTCGACATCGGCGGCGGCTCGACCGAGTTCGTGGTCGGCGAGGAGCATGTGCGCGCGGCCCGTTCGGTGGACGTCGGCTGTGTGCGGATGACCGAGCGGCACCTGGTGGCCGGCGGCGCGGTCACCGACCCGCCCACCGAGGAGCAGATCGCGGCGATGCGCGCCGACATCGAGGCCGCCCTCGACCTGGCCGAGCAGTCGGTGCCGCTGCGTCAGGCGCGCACGCTGGTCGGGCTCGCCGGGTCGGTGACGACCGTGTCGGCCATCGCCCAGGAGCTGCCGGAGTACGACTCGGCCCGCATCCACCACTCCCGGATCTCCCGCGAGCGGGTCCGCGAGATCACCGAGTGGCTGCTGCACTCCACGCACGCCGAGCGCGCGGCCGTGCCGTCCATGCATCCGGGACGGGTCGACGTGATCGCGGCGGGCTCCCTGGTGCTGCTGTCGATCATGGACCGGATCGGCGCGGAGGAGGTCGTGGTCAGCGAACACGACATCCTGGACGGCATCGCCTGGTCCGTGGCGTGACTCCGGTGCACTGAAGTGCCCTGAGGGGCGCTGACGAAGAGAACGTGGCCTTTGAGGTCATTGGTTCGTTCCGCCCCTGCCGGCACGGCGTCGGGAACCGGCCACCCGCGCCTCGAAGGGGGCGCGGGGAACCGGCCCGCGCAGCGCGATCCGACCTGGTCAGCGTCCTCCGCTGAGCGCCTCCGGCCACGGTTGAGCGGGCCTTTCGGACGGCCGGATGACACCCTGCCGGGAAAGTTCGTGAAGTTCTTCACAAGGAATTCCGTCCCGCAGGCCCCCTGAATGCCTTCGGATCACCCCTCGGGGGGCCGAACTGGCCTTTGAACATGTTCAGAAGGGGTGTCCGGCGCACCTTCGGATCACGCGCCCGGTCGTGCGTTTCGGACCGCTCACGGTGCCGTCCGGTGCCCAGAGAGGCAGCTCACGCGGCATTGACAACGGGCCGTACCGGACAACGGTTCCCGTCGCCCGCCATGATCTGCGTCACGCGGGCCGCGGAGTGTAGCACAGGCACCGTCGAACCTTGTGAAGGGGCGCACGAGCCACCCCCTCCAACCGGGTGGATACTCGATGGCATGAGCACCACGGAGCGTCCCAGGATCCTCGTAGTAGGCGGCGGGTACGTAGGCCTGTACGCAGCTCGGCGCATCCTGAAGAAGATGCGTTACGGCGAGGCGACCGTCACGGTCGTCGACCCCCGGTCGTACATGACCTACCAGCCCTTCCTGCCCGAAACCGCCGCCGGCAGCATCTCCCCGCGGCACGTCGTCGTCCCGCTGCGACGCGTGCTCCCCAAGGCGGAGGTCCTCACCGGCCGGGTCACCACCATCGACCAGGACCGCAAGGTCGCCACGATCGCCCCGCTGGTCGGCGAGGCGTACGAGCTGCCCTTCGACTACCTGGTCGTCGCGCTCGGCGCGGTCTCCCGCACCTTCCCGATCCCCGGCCTCGCCGAGCAGGGCATCGGTATGAAGGGCATCGAGGAGGCCATCGGCCTGCGCAACCACGTGCTGGAGCAGCTCGACAAGGCCGACTCCACGACGGACGAGGAGATCCGCCGCAAGGCGCTCACCTTCGTCTTCGTCGGCGGTGGCTTCGCCGGCGCCGAGACCGTCGGCGAGGTCGAGGACATGGCCCGGGACGCGGCCAAGTACTACAACAACGTGTCGCGCGAGGACATGCGGTTCATCCTCGTCGACGCCGCCGACAAGATCCTCCCCGAGGTGGGCCCGAAGCTCGGCCAGTACGGCAAGGAGCACCTGGAGTCCCGCGGCGTCGAGGTCTACCTGTCCACCTCCATGGACTCCTGCGTCGACGGCCACGTGGTGCTGAAGAACGGCCTTGAGGTCGACTCCAACACGATCGTGTGGACCGCCGGCGTCAAGCCCAACCCGGTGCTCTCCCGCTACGGCCTGCCGCTGGGCCCGCGCGGCCACGTCGACTGCGAGCCGACGCTCCAGGTCAAGGGCACCGACTACATCTGGGCCGCCGGCGACAACGCCCAGGTCCCGGACCTGGTCGGCCGCAAGGCGGGCAACGAGAACGCCTGGTGCCCGCCCAACGCCCAGCACGCGCTGCGCCAGGCCAAGGTGCTCGGCGACAACGTCCTGTCCGGCCTGCGGGGCTTCCCGCAGAAGGAGTACAGCCACGCCAACAAGGGCGCGGTGGCGGGCCTCGGCCTGCACAAGGGCGTCGCGATGATCGTCATGGGCAAGATGAAGATCAAGCTCAAGGGACGTCTCGCCTGGTACATGCACCGTGGCTACCACGGTCTGGCCATGCCGACCTGGAACCGCAAGATCCGGGTCTTCGCCGACTGGACGCTCGGCATGTTCCTCAAGCGTGAGGTCGTCTCCCTCGGCGCGCTGGAGTCCCCGCGCGAGGAGTTCTACGAGGCCGCCAAGCCGGCCCCGGCTCCCGCCCCGGCCGCCGTGAAGACCGAGGAGAAGGCCAAGGCCTCCTGACCCCCGAGGTCAGCTCCTGACAGCCCGAAGGGGCCGCCCGCCATCCGTGGTGCGGGCGGCCCCTTCGGCGTGTCACAGGAGAAGCCGACGCCTCGGCGCGGTCGTCGGCACGCTCGTCGAGGAGCGCCGACCGAGGGTTTGCACAGACATGACGCGCGTGGGGGACTGCGGCCGGGCCCGGCAGGTGTTTACGTGAAGACGGACATCCGGGATGACTGGTCACGGAGGTGTTGCACCATGGCCGACGCCGCCCTGCGGCTCACGCGCCTGTTCGAGCAGTTGCTGGGAGCCCCGCTCCCCGTCCGTATCCGCGCCTGGGACGGCTCACAGGCGGGCCCGCCCGGCGCCCCCGCGCTGGTCGTGCACAACCGTCGCGCCCTGCGCCGCCTGCTGTTCAAGCCGGGCGAGCTGGGACTGGCCCGCGCCTGGGTGGCCGGCGACCTGGACATCGAGGGCGACCTGTACACCGCGCTCGACCTGCTCGCCGGGCTCATCTGGGAGCGCGGCGAGGACGCCAGAACCCTCCGCGAGGCCCTGCGCGACCCGTCCGTACGCGCCGCCGTGCGCGGCCTGGTCAAGCTCGCCGGGCCGCCGCTGCCGCCCGCCCCGCCCGCCGAGGAGGTCCGCCGGCGCCGCGGCCATCTGCACACCCGCCGCACCGACAGACGAGCCATCAGCCACCACTACGACGTCGGCAACGACTTCTACGAACTCGTCCTCGGCCCGTCCATGGTGTACTCCTGCGCCTACTGGCCCGCCCCGGACGCGACGTTGGAGACCGCCCAGCGGGACAAGCTCGAACTGGTCTGCCGCAAGCTGGCCCTGAAGCCCGGTCAGCGGCTGCTGGACGTCGGCTGCGGCTGGGGCTCCATGGCGGTCCACGCCGCCCGCGAGCACGGCGTGCGCGTCGTCGGCATCACCCTCTCCCAGGAGCAGGCCGCCTACGCCCGCAAGCGCGCCGCCGACGAGGGCCTGACCGACAAGGTCGAGATCCGGGTGCAGGACTACCGGGACGTCGACGACGGCCCCTACGACGCCGTCTCCTCCATCGGCATGGCCGAGCACGTCGGCGCCGAACGCTACCTGGAGTACGCCCGGGACCTGTACGCCCTGCTCAAGCCCGGCGGCCGGCTGCTCAACCACCAGATCGCCCGCCGCCCGCAGCGCGACGAGTCCGCCTACGACGTCGACGCGTTCATCGACGCCTACGTCTTCCCCGACGGCGAGCTCCAGCCCGTCGGCACCACCGTCACGATGCTGGAACGGGCCGGCTTCGAGGTGCGCGACGTGGAGTCGATCCGCGAGCACTACGCCCACACCCTGCGCCGCTGGGTGGCCAACCTGGAGGCGGGCTGGGAGCGTGCCGTGAAGCTCACCAGCCCGGGCCGGGCGAGGGTGTGGCGGCTGTACATGGCCGCCTCGGCGCTGTCCTTCGAACGCAACCGGATCGGCGTCAACCAGGTTCTCGCCGTGCGCACCCCGCTCTCCGGCGCCTCCGGGATGCCGCTGCGCGCCCGCACCTGGAACTGACACGCATCGGGCCCCGCTCCTCCCGTGAGGGGAGCGGGGCCCGAGGCCGTCGCGGCCGCTACTCGGCCTTGATGGCCTGGAGCATGTTCAGGCGGGCCGCCCGCCGGGCCGGCCACAGGGCCGCCAGCACACCGACCGTGCCGGCCAGCAGCAGGAACAAGGCCATCCGGCCCCAGGGCAGGACCAGTTCGTACGTCGGCATCTTCGTGCCCAGCAGCTCACCGGCCGCCCAGCCGAAGAACACGCCCAGACCGATGCCGAGCACCCCGCCGAACAGGGAGATCACCAGGGACTCCAGGCGGACCATCCGCTTGATGTTCCGGCGGTCCAGGCCGATCGCGCGCAGCATGCCGATCTCCTGCGAACGCTCGAAGACGCTCATCGCCAGGGTGTTGATGACCCCGAGCACGGCGACGATCACCGCCATGCCGAGCAGGCCGTAGAGCATGTTCAGCATCAGCGTGAAGATCTGCGCGATCTCGTCGGACAGGTCCTTCTTGTCCTGCACCTTGATCGCCGGGTTGTCGCCCAGCGCCTTCACCAGGCGGTCCTTGGCCTGGTCCGAGGCGCCGTCGGAGGTCTTCACCATGACCTGCATGTCACCGGAGCCGGCCGGCTGGTGCGGGGTGAGGGCGGCCGTGTCCAGCATGATCCCGCGGATCATGTCGTTGCCCTCGTACACCCCGGCGACCGTCAGCCGCTGCGCCTTGCCGTCCTCGTAGTGCACGGTGAATCCGGAACCGGCGTGCCAGCCGTGGGACTTGGCGGTGTCCTCGTCGACGACCACGCGGTCGCCGCCGACGCTGAAGGAGCCCTCGTCGGTCTTCAGGTCGGTGAGCCTGCCGATCGCGGCGCCGTTGACGCCGGTCAGGTACTCCGTCTGCCCGTCGATGCGGGAGGGGGAGTTGCGCAGGGGGCTGATGTCGGTGACGCCCTCGGCCGTGCGCAGCGTCTTCTCCACGTCCGGGGACAGCTCGTTGCCGTTCGCCATGGAGACGACGTAGTCGGCGCGGATCGCCGCCGAGGCCATCTTGTCGATGGAGGTCTGCAGGCTGCCCGCCATCACCGTCAGGCCGGTGATCAGGGTCAGGCCGATCATCAGCGCGGAGGCCGTGGCGGCCGTACGGCGCGGGTTGCGCACCGAGTTCTGCCGGGCGAGCTTGCCCGACACCCCGAACGCGCGCAGCAGCGGGGCGGCCGCCGCGATCAGCGGGCGGGACAGCAGCGGGGTCAGCACGAACACGCCGACGATCAGCAGCACCGCGCCGAGCCCCATGGGCGCCTGGGCGGCGTCGGCGTCCATCGTGGTGGCGGCGAGCACCACGGCCACGCCGGCCCCGGCGAACAGGGCGCCGAGGGTGTTGCGCAGCACCAGCGACTTGGTGGTCGCCCTGGCGTGCACGCTGCTCATCGCCGCCACCGGCGGGATCTTCGCCGCGCGCCGGCCGGGCAGCCACGCGGCCAGCATGGTCACCAGGACGCCGACGGCGAGCGCGGTGGCGACGGTGCCGGGGGAGACCACCAGCGGGCCGTCCGGGACGGTCGCGTCCAGCAGGCCCATCAGGGACCGCAGTCCGGCGCCGATGCCGACGCCCGCGGCCAGGCCGGTGACGCCGGCCACCGTGCCGACGACGAGCGCCTCGATCAGCACCGAGCGGGTGACCTGCCGGCGGGAGGCGCCGACCGCGCGCAGCAGCGCGAGCTCCTTGGTGCGCTGGGCGACCAGCATGGTGAAGGTGTTGGCGATGATGAAGGTGCCGACGAACAGGGCGATGCCGGCGAACACCAGCAGCGCCTGCTTGAGCCCGCCCATCTGCGCGGAGATCATCCGGGCCTGGTCGTCGGCGAGCTGCTTGCCGGTGGTGGTCTCCACGGCGTCCTTGGGCAGCGCCGAATCCAGCGCCGCCCGGAGCGCGGCCTGCGAGGTGCCGGGTGCGGCCTCGACGTCGATCTCGTCGTAGGTGCCCGCCTTGCCGAACAGCCGCTGCGCGGTCGCCGTGTCGAACAGGGCGAGGCTGCCGCCGGCGGCGACGTTGCCGTCGTCGGTGGTGAAGACGCCGGTGATCGTCGGGGTCAGGACCGGGCCGTCCACCGAGATGCGCACGGTGTCGCCGACCTCGTACCCGGCGCGCTCGGCGGTCCGGGCGTCGATGAGGACCTGGTCCTTGCCGGTGGGCGCGCGGCCCTCCACGAGCGGGTAGCGCGGGTCCTTGGCGCCCCAGTAGTTGCCGCCCTCGGAGCGGAAGCCGCCGCCGATGAGCTTGCCGTCCTTGTCGGCGATGGCGGTGAAGCCGTTGACGACGCCGATCGCGGAGGCCGCGCCGGGCACCTTGGCGCTCTTGTCCAGCAGCGCCTGGGTCAGCTCCGGGTCCTTGCCGACGGTGTTTCCGGTGTCGGCCTTGGAGCGGGGCTGTACGGCGACGTCGACCTGGTCGAAGCCCTTGGCGGAGCTCTTCTGGTAGGCGTCGGAGATGGTGTTGGTGAAGACGAGAGTGCCAGAGACGAACGCCACGCCGAGCATCACGGCGAGGACGGTCATCAGCAGGCGGGCCTTGTGCGCGAGGACGTTGCGCAGCGCGGTGCGGAACATCAGCTGGTGCGGCCCTTCGCGTCGAACTGCTTCATGAAGTCCAGGACGGCGTCGGCCGTGGGCCGGATCATCTCGTCGACGATGCGGCCGTCGGCGAGGAAGACGACGCGGTCCGCGTAGGCGGCGGCGACCGGGTCGTGGGTGACCATCACCACCGTCTGGCCCAGTTCGCGCACGGAGTTGCGCAGGAAGCCGAGCACCTCGGCGCCGGAGCGGGAGTCGAGGTTTCCGGTCGGCTCGTCGCCGAAGATGATGTCCGGCTTGGAGGCGAGCGCGCGGGCCACGGCGACGCGCTGCTGCTGGCCGCCGGACAGCTGCGAGGGACGGTGGCCGAGCCGGCCCGACAGGCCGACCATCCCGATCACCGCGTCCAGCCACTGCTTGTCCGGCTTGCGGCCGGCGATGTCCATCGGGAGCGTGATGTTCTCCAGCGCGGTCAGCGTCGGCAGCAGGTTGAACGCCTGGAAGATGAAGCCGATCTTGTCCCGGCGCAGCTTGGTCAGCTGCTTGTCCTTCAGCGAGCCCAGCTCGGTGTCGCCGATGCGCACGGAACCCGAGGAGAAGGTGTCCAGGCCCGCGACGCAGTGCATCAGGGTGGACTTGCCGGAGCCCGAGGGACCCATGATCGCGGTGAACTGGGCCTGGTGGAAGTCCACCGAGACCCGGTCGAGGGCGACCACCTGGGTCTCGCCCTGGCCGTAGATCTTCGACAGGTCCGTGGCGCGGGCGGCGACGGCGGAACTGGTCCGGCCGGCGACAGGTGTGGTGGTCACGGGAAGGCACTCCTCACGGGAACGACGGTGCTGAAGGGGACGTGTTCCATCGTTCCGGCGGCTCGACGCCCTGGAGTCAGCCGCTGTTCCGGTTCCCGGGGCCGACTGCGGTCGGACCCTCAGCGACCGCGTCATACCTGGGGATGACGGCCGTCCCTGAGAGCGCGGCGCCGGGCGGCGATGTCAAGAACAGGTGGCGCACCCTCGTTCGGACGGTGAAAATCCGTCATTCCGCGTACACGCCCGAGTACCGCGCGCAAGGCTGTTGGCAAGTGCGGACGGCGCGTTCCGTTGGCTGATGCTCCCTCAGACCTCAATAAAATAAGACAACATCGGGTCGACCCGCCGCTGTCCGAGGGGCGTTCCCCGATAGGGTCGGAGTCTCGATGCGGAGCCCATGGCCTGCCCGGATGGTGGAATGCAGACACGGCGAGCTTAAACCTCGCTGCCCCTTCGCGGGCGTGCCGGTTCGAGTCCGGCTCCGGGCACATCCGCTCTGCGGCCGTCGGCCGCACCCCCTTCCGATACATCCCCGTCTCCTCGCCCTGGCGCGCGACCCGTTGACAGCGGGCAGGGGCGGGCGCAGACTCACGTCCGAAGGTAGTGAAGGAAATTTCACCAGGCGAACACGCTGCATGATGGGCAGTGTCGCCCACGCGAAGGGAACGCCCCGATGCGCACCACCGTCGGCATCATCGGCGCCGGTCCGGCCGGCCTCGTCCTGGCCCGGCTGCTCCACAACGCCGGCATCGACTCGGTCGTCCTGGAGAGCCGTGACCGCGCCTACGTCGAACAGCGCCAGCGCGCCGGGATCCTGGAGCAGGGCACCGTGGACGTGCTGCGCGCGGCCGGCGCCGCCGAACGCATGGACCGTGAGGGGCTGCGCCACGACGGCATCGAGCTGCGGTTCGCCAAGCGCCGCCACCGCGTCGACTTCCCGGCCCTGACCGGCGGGAAGTCGGTGATGGTCTACGCCCAGACCGAGGTGTGCAAGGACCTCATCGCGCTCCAGCTGAAGGAGGGCGGCCCGCTGCTGTTCGAGGCCGAGGCGCTCGCCGTGGAGGACGCCGACAGCGACCACCCACGCGTGCTCTTCCGCCACGAGGGGCGCGAGGAGGTCCTGGAGTGCGACTACGTCGTCGGCTGCGACGGCTTCTGGGGCGTGGCCCGCAAGGCGGTCCCCGCCGCGCTGTCCCGCACCTTCGAGCGGACGTACCCCTTCGGCTGGCTCGGCATCCTCGCCGACGTCGCCCCCTCGCACGACGAACTGGTCTACGCCCGCCACGACCGCGGCTTCGCCCTGCTGTCGATGCGCTCCCTGTCCGTTTCCCGGCTCTACCTACAAGTGCCCGCCGGCACCGACGCGGACAGCTGGGGCGACGACGAGATCTGGGACGAGCTGGAGCGCCGTCTGGAGACCGACGACGACTGGCGGCTTCGACGCGGCCCGATCACCCAGAAGTCCGTCACCCCGATGCGCTCCTACGTCCACGAGCCCATGCGCCACGGCCGCCTCTTCCTGGCCGGCGACGCGGCCCACATCGTGCCGCCCACCGGCGCCAAGGGCCTCAACCTCGCCGTCGGCGACGTCGTCACCTTCGCGCGGGCGCTGGTCCACCGGCGCGAGACCGGTTCGGAGCGGCTGCTGGACGCCTACTCCGCGACCTGCCTGCGCCGGGTCTGGCAGGCCGAGCGCTTCTCCTATGACATGACGACCCTTCTGCACCGTGCCCCCGACGCCACGCCCTTCGAGGACCGCCTCCAGCTGGCCCGATTGGAGCGCATCGCCGGCAACCGGGCCGCCGAGACGGACCTCGCGGAGGCCTACACCGGGTTCCCGCTCGACTGAACGGGTGGCCCGCTCGGCCGGCCGAGCGCGGAGTTGATCAACGGCCGGTTCCGGACGCGTACCGGCTTGGTCATGAATCGCCTCCGGCGGTGGCGGGAATCACCCCTGCGCGTAGCGTGTTGCGCAGCACGAGGCGGGAAAGATCCTCCCCAGGTATTAGGGTCGATCCTTTGCCTTTCCATTACTCTTGAGCCAAGGCCACGCACGGTGGCCATGGAGGAGTGAGATGAGGAGCAGCAACCCGGTCTTCTCGCGACGGGGGTTCAGCCGCGACAACGGCTACGCGGGCTTCAACACCGCACCGCAGGCCGGGTACGCACAGGGCAACCCCTACGCCCAGGGCGGCAACCCCTACGCGCAGAACCCGTACGCGACCAACCCCTACGCCCAGCCGGACGCGCAGTACGGCGCCCCGCAGGCCCCGGCCACCACCGGCCGGATGACGATGGACGACGTCGTCGTGCGCTCGGCCACCACGCTCGGTGTGGTCGTCCTCGGCGCGGTCCTCGCCTGGGCCGTCCTGCCGGTCTCGACCGGCTCCTACGGCCTCGCGGTCGGCTCGGCGCTGGTCGCCTTCGTCCTGGCGATGGTGCAGAGCTTCAAGCGCACCCCGTCGCCCGCGCTGATCCTGGGCTACGCCGCGTTCGAGGGCGTCTTCCTCGGCGTGATCAGCGAGATGTACAACACCCAGTGGAGCGGCGCCCCGTTCCAGGCGGTGCTGGGCACCATGGCGGTCTCCGCGGCCACCCTGCTGGTCTACAAGGCCGGCTGGATCCGCGTCACCGCCCGCTACGCCCGCGTGGGCATGGCCATCGCCCTGGCGTTCGTGCTGGTCATGGCCGTCAACATGCTGCTGGTCGTGTTCGGCGCCGCGGACGACGGCGGTCTGCGCAGCTTCGGCCCGCTGGGCGCGGTCGTGGGCATCATCGCCATCCTGATCGGCGCGTTCTTCCTGACCCTCGACTTCAAGCAGATCGAGGACGGGATCGCCTACGGCGCCCCGCGCAACGAGGCGTGGCTGGCCGCGTTCGGTCTCACCATGACGCTGGTGTGGATCTACCTGGAGATGCTGCGCCTGGTGGCGATCTTCAGCAACAACGACTGACGCGCGGCGGCCGACGCCGGCTGACGTGACAAGGGCCCCGGGAGCGCATCCCGGGGCCCTTGGCGTTGTCACGACCTGGCGCGGGCCTCACAGCCTCCGCGCGGCCCTCCTCAGTTCGTACTCATGGATGATCGCCTTGGCGTGCCCGTACGCGAGGTTGTGCTCGTGCCGGAGCCAGCTGACCTTCTCCTCGAAACGGAGGGCGGGTCCTTCTTCGACGGTGCGCAGCCAGTCGGCGATCTCACGACCGGTGCAGTGGGGGATGCGGGCGAGAATGTTGCGGTGGGTCTCCTCGGAGAGGACATGGGACATCGGCGCCTCCGGACGCATGGGATGTAAGCCGGTCCTTCAGGTCACCGTGCCTGAGTGTTCGCCCGTTGGCAACAGTCCCGAGCGGGCGCGTAGGCTCGCGCCGTGGTGGATACGACGTCTCTGACCCGAGCTGTTGATCACTTCGCCGACCGGTTGCGGGCCGCGCCGCAGTCCCGACTGCAACGGGGTGCCGCCGCGGAGGCGCTGGCGCTGGCCCGGGAGTTGGCCGCGCGGGCACAGCTTCGGGAGGAGCCGTCGCGCGAGCCACGGGAGATGCCGGACGCGGGGATGTTCGCCGCCGCGGACCAGGTGACCGTCGCCGGGCGGGATCTGGCGCTCGTGCTGCGCGATCAGGCCGAGGTGGAGGAGGCCGTGCGCTTGGTCGAGGAGGCGCAGAAGAGGGCGGGGATCTGACCCCGCCCCGGTTCACAGGCTCGCGATGACCCGGTCCGCCAGGATGTAGACGTTCTCCTCGCCGCACGCGAACGTCAGCGTGTACGCGCCCGAGATGCCCGAGCCGCCGAGCAGGTACGGGGCGTCGCCGGCACGCAGCGCGGCCGCCAGGCGGTCGGCGGTGTCGCGGTGGCCCGGGGTCATGCACAGGGTCGTGCCGTCGGCGAAGACGTAGACGTCGAGCGTGCCCAGCGGGCCGGGACGCACATCCGTCAGGGCGATGCGGGAGGCGGCCAGTTCGTCGAGGATGGCCACCGTGCGCTCATGGTCGTTGACGACCGGTGACTGCATCGGCACGAAGTCCGGGTGGGAGGGGTGACGGCGACGGGCCGCCGCCAGCTCGGGCGACTCCGTGGAGGTACCTGGCTGGACGAAGTCCTTGGGGGAGAACTCGTCGGCCTCCGGGCCGTGCTCGGCCACCGGCTCCAGGCCCGCGAAGTCGGCCTGGCGGGGCAGGAACAGCTCGCTGTCGGCCAGACCCAGCAGCGTGGGCGCGTCGGAGGCGTCACGGGCCTCCTGGGCCGCCCAGAACGCCCGCGCCTCGGCCAGCTCCCGCTCACGCTCCTCGGCGAGCGCGTCGGCCACGGCGGCGCGTATCTCGTCGGTGTCGGCCGTGACACGGGCGGCGGGCACCAGTCCGTGGGCCGCGGTGTTGCTCTCCGCCAGCTGGGTGTGCAGGGCCGCCACCTGCCTGCGCAGCAGCACGAGGGTGCGCAGGACGGCGACGCCCACGGCGCCCGTGGCGGCCGTGGTGACCAGCAACGCGATCGGCATGGCGCTCACTGACGTACTCCCAGTTCAAAGTCGACCCCCGACTTCCTACATCAGCTTGAAGGGTGGACCATCAAGTTGTCAGTGCGTAACGTCACGAAACGGACAGGCTGTTGGGTCTTGGGTGGCCGGTGGGGTGTCGTTGACCTGCGAGTTTCCCGGGGGAGAGGGATATAGGTCACATCATGGGGGAGATTGGATCACAAAACGGCCCGGAGTCCGGCGAGTTCGCGGACTCCGGGCCATGGGATCACACAAGGTGCCCCGTCGGTCACTCAGAGGTTCAGCTGAGGCGCTCGATGACCATCGCCATGCCCTGGCCGCCGCCGACGCACATCGTCTCCAGGCCGAACTGCTTGTCGTGGCACTGCAGGGAGTTGATGAGGGTGCCGGTGATGCGGGCGCCGGTCATGCCGAAGGGGTGGCCGACGGCGATGGCACCGCCGTTGACGTTCAGCTTCTCCAGCGGGATGCCGAGGTCGCGGTAGGAGGGGATCACTTGGGCGGCGAACGCCTCGTTGATCTCGACCAGGTCGATGTCGTCGATGGTCAGGCCGGCGCGGCGCAGGGCCTGCTGGGAGGCCTCCACCGGGCCGAGGCCCATGATCTCCGGGGACAGGCCGGAGACACCGGTGGAGACGATGCGGGCGAGCGGGGTCAGGCCCAGCTCGCGGGCCTTGGTGTCCGACATGATGACGAGCGCGGCGGCGCCGTCGTTGAGCGGGCAGCAGTTGCCGGCGGTGACGAGTCCGTCCGGGCGGAAGACCGGCTTCAGGCCCTGGACGGCGTCCAGGGTGACGCCGGCGCGCGGGCCGTCGTCCTTGGAGACGACCGTGCCGTCGGGCAGCGTCACCGGGGTGATCTCGCGCTCCCAGAAGCCGTTCTTGATGGCTTCCTCGGCGAGGTTCTGCGAGCGGACGGCGAACTCGTCCATGTCCTGGCGGGTGACGCCCTTCCAGCGGGCGAGGTTCTCGGCGGTCTGGCCCATCGCGATGTAGGCGTCGGGCAGCAGGCCGTCCTCGCGCGGGTCGTGCCAGGTCGTGCCCTCCTGCTCGGCGACGGCGGCGGTGCGGGCCTCGGCCTCGGCGAAGAGCGGGTTGTGCGTGTCCGGGAGGCTGTCGGAGTTGCCCTTGGTGAAGCGGGAGACCGTCTCGACGCCGGCCGAGATGAAGACGTCGCCCTCACCGGCCTTGATGGCGTGCAGGGCCATGCGGGAGGTCTGCAGCGAGGAGGAGCAGTAACGGGTGATCGTGCAGCCGGGCAGGTGGTCCATGCCCATCTGCACGGCCACGACGCGGCCGAGGTTGTTGCCCTGCTCGCCGCCGGGGAGGCCACAGCCGAGCATCAGGTCGTCGATGTCCTTGGGGTCGAGCTCGGGGACCTTGGCCAGGGCCGCCTGGATGATCGTGGCGGTGAGGTCGTCCGGGCGCAGGTCCTTCAGGGAGCCCTTGAAGGCGCGGCCGATGGGGGAGCGGGCGGTCGAGACGATGACGGCTTCGGGCATCACGGCTCCAGGGGCTTGCGGTGATCGGGCGGACTTCAAGGGAAGTTACCCCTACGTATGGTTCCGGTCACGAGAGGCGAGGTGTGACCTTGGCCGCAACTTTCTAAGCGCTTGCTTTTGTCTGTCGACGGCTTGTGGGGGAGGGGGTGCGGGGGTGCCGGGCGCGTTCTTTCGTCTGCGGGTGGTGGTGGGCTGATCGCGCAGTTCCCCGCGCCCCTTGGTTGGCATAGCTGCGGGCAGTCGTGCCGCTGGGGCGGCACGGGTGGGCGCAGCGGCACCCCGTCGCGCCGGGATGCGTCACCCACCCCCGGCCGCCGCAGGTACCGGGTACCCCTCAGGGCGACGGTGCCGCGGCCTCCGGCTCGGTTTCCGGGACCCGGCGCCGGCGGCGGCGCTTGAGCAGGGCCCACGGACCCCGCGCCGCCGCGACCTCCGTGCCGGCCTCCGACGCCGCCTCCGCCGCCGCCTTGGCCACCGGCAGGAACCCCTCGCGGCGGCTGACGTCCGGCCGCTCCTCCTCCGCCGGCCACAGCCCCAGCGTCGCGCAGACCGTGGGCAGCACCGCCATCGCCGCCGTCGCGTACCCCTCGGCCGAGGGGTGGTAGCTGTCCGGCCCGAACAGCTCCCGCGGGTTCGCCGCGAACTCCGGCCCCAGCAGGTCGCCCAGCGACACCGTGCGGCCCCCCTGCTCCACCACCCCGATCGTCTGCGCCGCCGCCAGCTGCCGCGAGGCCCGCCGGGCCAGCCACCGCAGCGGCTGCTGCACCGGCTCGATGGTGCCGAGATCGGGACACGTGCCGACGACCACCTCCGCCCCGGCGGTCCGCAGCCGCCGTACCGCAGCCGACAGGTACCGCACCGAGCGGGTCGGCGGCATCCGGTGGGTGACATCGTTCGCACCGACCATGATCACGCAAATGTCGGGCACCCGGCCCGGGTCCGCCAGCGCGAGGCCCACCTGGCGTTCCAGGTCGTCGGAGCGGGCGCCGGGCAGGGCGACGTTGCGCAGCTCCACGGGGCGTTCCGCGACCGCCGCGAGCCCGGACGCCAGCAGCGCGCCCGGGGTCTGCCCGGCGCGGTGCACACCCTGCCCGGCAGCCGTGGAGTCGCCCAGCATCAGCAGCCGCAGCGGCGGTTCACCCGGGGTGTCGTAGGACAGGCCGTACAGGCCCTCGGCGTTCGGCACATGGCTGGTGGTGCCGTTGCCCACATGGCGGCGGGCCATCTGCGCCTCGGCCACCAGCAGGCCGACCAGCGCCGCGCCCGCGAGTCCGATGCCGCCCCCGCCGTACGCGGCGCCCGCCGCGATGCGCCGGGCCACCCGCGCCCTCGACATGCTCGTCATGCGTCGCCGCCACCTCCTCGAAGCGCCCTCACCCACTCCTTGCCCCGTACGGACCGTTGCCCAATCTCAACGAAGAGTGAACGCCCGTCATGGACGCCACACAGGCCATAGGCTGGCGGAACACCACGACCACATCTTTTGCAGCATCCGGAGACAACGGTGCAATTCCACGACTCGATGATCAGCCTCGTCGGCAACACCCCGCTGGTGCGGCTCAACAGCGTGACCAAGGGCATCAAGGCCACCGTCCTTGCCAAGGTGGAGTACTTCAACCCCGGCGGGTCGGTGAAGGACCGCATCGCCCTGCGCATGATCGAGGCGGCCGAGCAGAGCGGCGAGCTCAAGCCGGGCGGCACGATCGTCGAGCCGACCAGCGGCAACACGGGCGTCGGGCTCGCCATCGTGGCCCAGCAGAAGGGCTACAAGTGCATCTTCGTGTGCCCCGACAAGGTGAGCACCGACAAGATCAACGTACTGCGGGCCTACGGTGCCGAGGTGGTCGTCTGCCCGACCGCCGTCGCGCCCGAGCACCCCGACTCCTACTACAACGTCTCCGACCGGCTGGTGCGCGAGACGCCGGGGGCGTGGAAGCCGGACCAGTACTCCAACCCCAACAACCCGCTGTCCCACTACCACTCCACCGGCCCGGAGCTGTGGGAGCAGACCGAGGGGAAGATCACCCACTTCGTGGCGGGCGTCGGCACCGGCGGCACCATCTCCGGTACCGGCCGCTACCTGAAGGACGTCAGCGACGGCAAGGTGAAGGTCATCGGCGCCGACCCCGAGGGCTCGGTGTACTCCGGCGGCTCCGGGCGGCCGTATCTCGTCGAGGGCGTCGGTGAGGACTTCTGGCCGACCGCCTACGACCGCACGGTCGCGGACGAGATCGTCCCCGTGTCCGACAAGGACTCCTTCCAGATGACCCGCCGCCTCGCCAAGGAGGAGGGGCTGCTGGTGGGCGGTTCCTGCGGCATGGCGGTCGTCGCGGCGCTGGAGGTGGCCGCGCGGCTCACCGAGGACGACGTCGTGGTCGTGCTGCTGCCGGACAGCGGCCGCGGCTACCTCAGCAAGATCTTCAACGACGAGTGGATGGCCGACTACGGCTTCCTGGAGGACGAGGGCCCGAGCGCCCGCGTCGCCGACGTGCTCAACGACAAGGAGCACGGCGCCATGCCGTCCCTGGTCCACATGCACCCGGAGGAGACCGTCGGTCAGGCCATCGAGGTGCTGCGCGAGTACGGCGTCTCGCAGATGCCGGTGGTCAAGCCGGGCGCCGGCCACCCGGACGTGATGGCCGCCGAGGTCGTCGGCTCGGTCGTCGAACGGGAACTGCTGGACGCGCTGTTCAGCAAGCGCGCCTCGCTGGAGGACCCGCTGGAGAAGCACATGTCGGCGCCGCTGCCGCAGGTCGGCTCCGGTGAGCCGGTCGCGGACCTGATGGCCGTGCTCGGCAAGGCCGACGCGGCGATCGTCCTGGTCGAGGGCAAGCCGACCGGCGTCGTCAGCCGGCAGGACCTGCTGGCGTTCCTCGCCAAGGGCTGAACGAGGCGGTGAACCCCGGGTGAACCGCCGCTTGCGGCGGCGAACTCGGGGTGACCTCGGCCGATCGGTCCGGCGCGGAAGTGGTACGAGGGCGTCACGTCCGCGCAGCACCCGCTTAACACGCGTCCGGCACAGTTGTCGTTGTCGGCAGGCGGGTGGGAGCGGCTCCCCACCCGAAGCCGGCGCCGAACGGCGTCACGGACCTCCGGAGCGGCTCCCGGACCTCCAAGGACGCCACGGACGCGTGGCCCGGCCTGACCCGGCCCGTGTCCCTCGCGGGGACCGCCGTCGTCCCGCCCCCCGGCAACGGGGGTGCGGCGGTCCCCGCGCATTACTTTTCCGGAACTGATCCGGGACTCTTCCGTGTTCTTCCACGGCCGTCGCTGTCGGTGCCGGGTGAGAGGATCACCCGCATGGCCCTTCCTCAGCCCGACGACCTCGCCACGCTCGTCCTGCGCACCGACTTCAGCGACGACGCCGCCTGGAACGCGCTGTGCGCGCGGCTCGACTCCGCCGACGAGTCCGCCACCCGTGTCAGCGACCCCCGCTTCGACGGGGCGAGCATCGAGGCACTGCTCGACGAGGAGAACGCGGCGGCCGAGGACGAGCGGATCTGCGAGGTCTTCCTGGCCGACGCCACCACCCTGACCGACCCCGAACTCCCGCTGCTCGCCGTCGACCTCCACGACGAGCCGGGCCGCACCTTCCGGGTGCCGGTGCGCTGGTACGCGGACATCGCGGCCAACCTGTCCATCGCCAACATGGACTTCGCCGACTACGCGGACGCGGCCGACGCCTCGTCAGGCACGTTCCGGGGCTTCGGCGACGGCTGACGTCCAACTGCCCAGCAGCGCCAGCCGTTCCGCCGTCTCCGAGCCGGGCTCGGGGGTGTAGACGACGATGGTCTGCTCCGGGTCCGCGGGCACGGACAGCGTCTCGTAGGGCAGCGTCAGCAGGCCCGCCACCGGGTGCCGGAGCGTCTTCACGCCGTACGCGCACTCCCGGACCTCGTGGTCGGCCCACAGC
This sequence comes from Streptomyces sp. Ru71, assembly GCF_002920535.1. Classification (GTDB taxonomy): domain Bacteria; phylum Actinomycetota; class Actinomycetes; order Streptomycetales; family Streptomycetaceae; genus Streptomyces. The sequence goes on from NZ_PQSS01000038.1 coordinate 20,573, forward strand.
CGGCGGAAGTCCTCGCTCTTGAGGGAGAGTTCGCCGACCAGCGCGCACAGCGCGGGGTCGTCGGCGTGCAGACCGGCGCTCAGCCGCAGATGGGCCACGGTCTGCGCGGCGACCGCGTGCCACTCCGGGAACAGCTCCCGGCCGGCCGGGTCGAGGAAGACCTGGCGCGGGACGCAGCGCTCCTCGGGCGCCATACGGCTGAAGCCGTTCAGGGCGTCGCCCAGGGCGTTCCAGGCCAGCACCTCCATCCGCTGGTTCAGGACGAAGGCGGGGCTGCGCTCCATGCCGTCCAGCAGCAGCTGCACACCGCGGCGCACACGCGGCGCGGCCGGGCGGGCGGCGGTGCGCTTCGCGCGCGGGCGGGCCACCGACCGCAGGTAGTCGCGTTCGGTCTCGTCCAGCCGCAGCACCCGGGCGACGGCGTCCAGCACGGCGTCGGAGACGCTGGTGCCACGCCCCTGTTCGAGCCGGATGTAGTAGTCGACGCTCACCCCGGCGAGCTGCGCCACCTCCTCGCGGCGCAGGCCCGGCACCCGGCGGCGGCCGTGGGCGGGCAGCCCCACCTCCTCCGGGCGGATGCGGGCGCGGCGCGAGCGCAGGAAGTCCCCGATGCCGGACGTGGTCCAGTCCCCGTTCATGGTGTCGATCCTAGGCACGCGCGCCCGAGCGGAACCTGGTACTGGCAGACCCAGGAAAAGCGTCGCCCTGGGTACGGCGGGCGCGCGCCGCGAGAGTGATCACGTGCCGCCGGGGAGACACCCCGGCCACGGATCACGAGGAGCGCAGCATGTCGTACGAGAACCTCTCCGGCCGTACCGCCGTCGTCACCGGGGCCGCCAGCGGGATCGGGCAGGCCGTGGCAGCGCTGCTGGCCGCCCAGGGCGCGCGGGTGGCGCTGCTGGCCCGGCGCGGGGACCGGCTGGAGGCGGTCGTGGAGAAGATCCGCGCCGACGGGGGCGAGGCCCTCGCCGTCGTCGCCGACGTCACCGACGAGGAGTCCGTGGCGCGCGCCGCCGAGGCCGTGCGCACCGCCTACGGCCGGGTGGACCTGGTCGTGAACAACGCCGGCGTCATGCTGCCGCGGCCGGTGGAGGAGGGCCGGATCGACGAGTGGCAGCGGATGCTCGACACCAACGTCACCGGGGTGCTGCGGGTGGTCCGCGCCTTCACCGGCGACCTGGTCGGCGCGGCGGGCGAGGGCGCCACCGCGGACCTGGTGAACATCTCCTCCATCGGCGCGCACATCCCGTTCCCGAACTACGCCGTCTACGGCGCCACCAAGGCCGCCGTCACCTATCTCTCGCAGTCCCTGCGCACCGAGTTCGGGCCGCGGGACGTGCGGGTGACGAACATCGAGCCGGGGCTGACGGAGACCGAGCTGAAGACGCACGTGGGCGACGGAGAGCTGGCCACTCAGCTGGACGGGATGTTCGAGGCGATCGGGAGCCTGGCGGCCGAGGAGGTCGCCGACGTCGTGGCCTACGTCGCCAGCCGCCCCCGGCACGTCAATCTGCGGCAGATCGTGGTGCTGCCGACCCGGCAGGCCTGAGCGGTCCGCTCACTCCTGCCGGCCGGAGTCCCGCTCGGCCCCGCGGCGGCCGAACAGGACGGCGCCCGAGCGGGCCGCCTGGACCACGTTGACGCCGACGATGCCCGTCCAGGCGACGATCAGGCCGGGCAGATGCGCCTGGACGGCCGCGATCGCGGACAGCGGGACGGCGAGCACCAGCGTCACGATGCCGAAGCCGAACCGCTCGGGCCAGGAGTCCGACGGCCCGGGGGAGCGGGCGCCGCGGGCCGCCGCCATCTGCTGCTCGGCGAGCTGCCGGCGCACCCGGCGGTCCACGGCCGCGTCGACGCGCTGGTCGACCTTCTCCAGGAAGGAGTCGACCAGCGCCGACTCGTACTCCTCACCCAGCTCCCGGCGGGCGCGCAGGGTGGCGTCGAGGTCCTTCTTCAGGTCCGTGTCGTGGGCGTCCATCACCGTCTCCCGTCGCCTGGTCCGACGACCACGCTAGGGAGTGCGGGCACCGGCCGCACTGGGGACAACCCCCGTCTTGGTGCTCGGGTCCGCCGGGCGCCGGGAGACCAGCAGGAACAGCACGGCCGGTACGACCAGGCCGACGATCCAGGAGATGTCGGCGCCGCCGAGCGGCTCGACCAGCGGGCCGGTGTAGAAGCCGGTGGCCAGGAACGGCAGCTGCGCCAGCAGTCCCGCCGCGTACACCGCGAGCGTGCCCCCGCGCCAGGCGCCGTAGCGGCCGTGCGGGTCGAACAGGGCCGGGATGTCGTAGCGCTCGCGGGAGACCAGGTAGTAGTCGGCGAGGTTGATCGCCGACCACGGGGTGAAGAAGGTCAGCAGGAACAGCAGGAAGTCCTTGAAGGAGGCCAGGAAGCTGTCCTTGCCGGCCAGCGCCACCGCCGTGCCCGCCAGCATGATCAGCGCGATGTAGGCGGCCCGGCCGCGCCGCGACAGCACCGCCTTGCCGCTGAAGCCGCTGACGCTGGTCACCATCGACATGAAGCCGCCGTAGGTGTTGAGCACGTTGATGGTGAGCTTGCCGAGCGCGATGACGAAGTAGAAGAAGGACGCCACCAGGCCGGTGCCGCCGAGGCCGACGACATAGCCGACCTGGCCGTCCAGGAACGTCTCGCCCGCCGTCGCCGCGACCAGCACCCCGAACGTCATCGACCACTGGCTGCCGAGCGCCGAGCCGGACAGCGTCCACCAGAAGGTGGCCTTCGTGGAGGTGGTGCGCGGCAGGTAGCGCGAGTAGTCCGCCACGTACGGGCCGAACGCCAGCTGCCAGGACGCCGACAGGGACATGGCCAGCAGGAACATCGGCAGCGAGAAGTGGGCGTCGTGCAGCAGGGCGCTCACGTCGGCGCGGTCCAGCAGGCGGATGCCGAGGTAGACGAAGGCGAGCGCGCAGATGGTGCTCGCGATGCGGCCGAGGGTGTGGATGACCCGGTAGCCGACGGTCGCCATCACCGCCGTGACCAGGGCGAAGACGATGATGCCGGTGGTGTCGTCGGTGTGCGTCAGCTCGCCCACCGCCTGCCCGGCGAGCACGCTGCCGGAGGCGAAGAAGCCGACGTACATCACGATCACCAGCAGCAGCGGGACCACCGCGCCGCGCACCCCGAACTGGGCCCGCGACTGGATCATCTGCGGCAGGCCCAGCTTCGGGCCCTGCGCGGAGTGCAGCGCCATCACCGCGCCGCCGAGCAGGTTGCCGAGCAGCAGGCCCACGACCGACCAGACGACGTCCCCGCCGAAGACGACGGCGAGCGCGCCGGTGACGACGGCGGTGATCTGCAGGTTGGCGCCGAGCCAGAGCGTGAACTGGCTGAAGGCGGTGCCGTGCCGTTCCTCGTCCGGTACGACGTCGATGGAGCGCAGTTCGACGAGTTGAGCCATGCGTACTCCCCGGTCGGGCTGTATAACCGTATGCAGGGTTCACGTAGACTGAATAAATTGTCAATGCCTCGGCGCTGTACTCTCCCGGGGCGGCGAGGACAACCGGAGGGGGAGTACGTCATGAGCGCGACCGACAGCCCGGCGAGCCGGCTGCAGGCCCTCTTCGAGGGGCACCGGCTCACACCGACCCAGCGGCGCATCGCGCACAGCATGGTCCGCCGGGCCGCCGACGTGCCCTTCCTGTCCAGCGTCGAGCTGGCCGAACTGGCCGGGGTCAGCCAGCCGTCGGTGACCCGCTTCGCCGTCGCCCTCGGCTTCGACGGCTACCCGGCGCTGCGCCGGCACCTGCGCGAGGTCGTGCCCGCCGAACCCGCCGCGAGCTCCGCCTCGTACAACGAGTACCAGCAGGCCGTCGAGGCCGAGATCGAGAACCTGCGGCACCTGGCGGACCTGCTCGCCGACCCGCGCCCGGTGCGGAAGGCCGGCCGCATCCTCGCCGCCTCCCGGCCGCTGCCGGTGCTGGGGCTGCGCGCGGCCGCCTCCCAGGCGTACGGCTTCGCCTACTTCGCCGCCAAGGTCCACCCGGACGTCCGGCTGCTCAACGAGGGCGGCACGATGATCCACGACCGGGTGGACGCCGCCGTGCACGCCGGGGCCACCGCCCTGCTGTGCTTCGCGCTGCCCCGCCATCCGCGCGAGGTCGTGGAGACCCTGGAGTACGCCAAGGAGGCCGGGCTGACCGTGGTCACCGTCGCCGACTCCGCCTTCGCGCCGGTCGCCAAGGTCTCCGACCTGCTGCTGCCCGCCGCCGTCGGCACCGGGCTCGCCTTCGACACCGCCTGTGCGCCGATGCTGCTCGGGCGGGTGCTGCTGGAGGCGATGGCCGACGAACTGCCGGACGCGCAGGCCCGCTTGGAGGACTTCGACACCAAGGCCGCGGCACGCGGGCTGTTCGTGGAGTGACCCCGGCGGGTTCTCAGATTCGTCTCAGGTTCCGCCGCTAGCGTGTGCCCAGGCTTGCTGGATACGTGACACGGGAGGCTGACGTGGCGCGCGGAGGACAGGGGCTGGCCCGGGTGGCCGTCGTCGTACGGGCCGGGGCGGCACCGCTGTGGTGGCTCGGGGTGATCGCGGCCGGGACCGGGGCCGTACCGGAGGGACTGACCGGGCGCCGGATCGGCGTCCTCGCCGGGGCCGCGCTGTTCCTCGTCGCCGCGGCCGTGGTGGCCCTGGTCCGGCGCGGGCGGTACGCCGCCCTCGCCCGCGGCGTTGCCCGCGCGGGCAAGTACGACGTCCTGCAGGACCGGGCGGTGACCGTACGCGCCTGGCGCCGGGGCCACCGCTGGTGGCTGCTGCTCGCCTTCGCCGCCGCCCTCGGCTCCGCGTTCGCCGTGCCGGTGGCAGGCGGGCTGCTGCTCGCCGGGCTGGGCACCGGGCTGTGGCTGAAGGCCGCCTGGCTGGGACGGCGGGAGCGGGCCCAGGACGCGCTGCTGTGGGTGCGGGTCGACTGGCTCGACCGGCACGGCGGGCGCCCCGCGGGCAAGGCGGTCGGGGGCTGGCGCGGCACGGGCGTCGCGGCGGGCGACGCGGCCCCGGGCGGGAGCCGCCGCCGCCCCGCGGCGCTCGTCTAGCCGGCCTCAGACCTCCAGGTCCTGCTCGATCTTCTTCAGCTGGTGGCGGGCCATCGCCAGGTTGGCCCGCTTGGCGTCCAGGACCAGGTAGAGGAAGAGTCCGTTGCCGCTGCGGCCGCTGAGCAGGCGGATCAGGTGGTACTGGTCGGTGAGCGTGATCAGGATGTCCTCGATCTCCGCCTTGAGGCCGAGCATCTCCATGGTGCGCATCTTGGCGCGGATCACGTCGGTGTTGCCGGCGGCGGCGACGTTGAGGTCGAAGGTCTTGCTGCCGCCCATCGTGCCCAGGGCCATGCCGCTGGTGTAGTCGACGAGTGCGACGCCGGTCGCGCCCTCGATGGAGGCGAGGCATTCCTTCAGCGCGGTCTCGGTGTTGGCCATGACGGTGATTACCTCTCAGTTTTCGGTGGTGGTGCGCGCGGTGACGGCCCGGGTGGGCAGCGGGCGCGTGGAGTGTCGAGGTGGGGTGGCGGGCCGGGCGGGCGCCTGCGCCAGCGCCTCGTGGGCGTCGACCAGCTCGCCGATCCGGGCGCCGGCGCGGCGTCCCTCCAGGTGCAGCCGGCCGACGTTGACGCGGTCCTCGGTGAGCAGGGTCAGCACGGCGTGACGGCCCGCCGCGTAGGTCGCGACATAGCCGCGCTCGCCGCGGATCAGCAGTTCGCGCAGCTCGCCCCGGCCGGTCGCCTCGGTCATGCCGATCGCGACCGCCAGCGTGGTGGCGGTGAGCGCGGACAGGCCGTCGGGTTCGACGCCGGGCGCGTCGTGGGCGAGGACCAGGCCGTCGCGCCCGGCCGCGACCGCGCCGGTCAGCTGGGGGAGGCGGGCACGCAGCCGGTGGAGCTCGGCGAGGATCTCGGGCTCGGCCGCCATCGGGGGTCTCCTCTCGGTGTCGGAATCGGTGCGGGGCTCGGCACGGGGGCGTGGCCGGTCAAAGGGCCTCCAGCGCATCCCTGACCCTCTTCAGCAAGGCGATGTGGGGATCGAAGTCGTCGGGCACGGCCTCCGGCAGGGCGGCCGGGGCCGGGGCCGGTGGCGGGAGCGGGGGCGGCGTGGTGAGCAGGCCGGCCGCGACCAGGCGCCGCACCTCCACCAGCGTCGGGAAGGCCCGCCGCCCCAGCGCCAGCGCGATGTCCGGCGCCGTGCGCACCCCGTCGACCAGGGCCAGTACGGCCGCCTGGCGGGCGGTGACCGAGGGCGCGGCGACCGGGTCGGTGCGCACCAGCGGCGCGCTGTCGGGGAGCGGATCGGGCCACAGCCGGTGCAGCAGCGCCCGGCGGCGCAGCACCTCCCGCTCCACGACGGCGACCGGTAACCCCGGCAGCGCGTCGCCGGGGCGCGGCGCGGCCCCGTAGTGGAACCGGCCCGGGCTGCTGCTGGGGGCCAGGGTGAAGTAGGCGGCGTCGTAGAGGGTCTGCAGATGGCAGATCTCGGCGCCGGCCGCGGTCAGGTGCCCGGCGTCCACCAGCAGCCGCGCGGTGCCGGCCGGGTCGCCCGCCGCACCGGCCGCCGCCCACCACTGCTCGGCGCTCAGCGCACCGCGGGCCGTGAGCAGCGCGCCCATACCGGGGGCGCGGGGGCTCTCGGCGTGCAGCACCAGGCCGTCGGCGAGGTGCAGGGTGCCGCCCTCGCGGACCAGGACACCGGTGGCGTGCTCGGCGGCGAGCCGGGTCAGCATCGGGGACAGGCCGCCCGCCGGCTCGTGTGCCGCTTTCTTCCGCAACGGCAGCGGGGGAGGGGCTTCGACCACGGTCATCCCAGCACCAGCCGCCCGGCCATCTCGCCCAGCCGGATGCGGGCCAGGGCGAGATTGCCGTCGGCGCGGGCCAGCCACAGGTGCAGCACCGCGCCGCTGTCGAACGGCGCCGGGACGAACCGCAGCAGGTGATAGCCGTCCCGGTTGCTGACGATCACGTCCTCGACCGGTGGGTCCGCGTCGTCCGGCCCGCCGCCGGAGGTGTCCGCCGCGGCGAAGGCGGGCTGCTCGGCGGCCAGCCGGGCCAGCTCGGCCACCTCCGCTGCGGCGGCCTCCGGGTCGCCGCCGGGGAACTCCCCGACGACACCCAGCGCCAGACCGCTGGTCCAGTCGACCAGGGCCGCACCGCGTGCGCCGGGCAGCCGCATGGCCTCCAGCAGGCACTCGTCGATTCCGGGCACCGTCGCTCCCCTCCACCTGGGGTCCGGGCGAGTGACGACGACACTACGCACCGTACGGAGAGCCCGTGAGCGTTCTGGCATTTTCCAGCGGAACATGCCGAGCGCGGACTAGTGTGGGTCAACTGAGCGCATGTTCGGCTCCGTTGACCCGTGCGGGGGAGGCCCGCTCAGCCGCGCCCGGGTGCGCGCAGGGTGGTGAGCGCGTCGGCGTGCGCCCCGCCGGACTCGGCGACGATCTCGGCGACCGTCTGCGGCTCCCGTACGACCGCGAAGGCCACGCCCCCGTCCGCGTCCGGCGCGAAGCCGTGGATGCCGGGCCGCGCCAGGGAGTTGTAGGCGTAGTGGTGCGCGAAGTAGTACGCGCCGGTGTCCAGCGCCGCCGCGTAGTCGCCCTGCTCCAGCAGCGGCAGCGCCTGCTCCCGGGCCAGCAGGTCCCCCGCGAAGCACGCCGGCCCCGCCACGTCCTGCACGACGGCCGGCCCCTCCTTGGGCCGCCCCTTCGCGTCGTACGCGGCGATCCTCAGCGGCCAGGCGCCCGGCGCGTACACGGTGCGCGTGGCCACCTGCACGCCCGCGTGCGTCACCGCCACCGGCCGCCCGCCCGCGCTCTTGGCGTACTCCACCCGCGCCACCACCGTGCCGTGCTTGGCCAGCAGCGACCTGCCGAACTCGGTGACCAGCCCGTAGCGCCCGTCGAACAGCCCCGGCACCGTGTCCCGCAGCAGTCGCGCGTACTCGGCGTACGTCGGCGCCGTCGCGTCGGAGGCGAAGTTCACCGGCAGCCCGCCGCCGATGTCCAGGGTGTCGACCTGCCGCCGCCCGGCCCGCTCGTTGATCTCCTCCGCGAGCCCGTAGCTCTCGGCCACGCCCTGCGCCATCAGCGACAGCGGGATGCCCTGCGACCCGGTGTGCGTGTGCAGCCGGGTCAGCCACGGCCGCTCCAGATACGCCCGCACCACCCACTCCCGGGCCCCCTCGTCGCGCAGCGCCACCCCGAACTTGGAGGTGGCGGTCGCGGTGGAGAGGGCCTCGATGGAGCCGCCGCCGACCTGCGGGTTGACCCGGATGCCGAGCGGTGAGCCGCTGGTGGAGCCCCTCATCAGCGCGTCCAGGCGCTCCAGCTCCTGCGGGTTGTCCGCGTTCACCGCGATGCCCAGGGCCAGCGCCTCCCGCAGCTCGGCCGGGGTCTTGGCCGGCGAGTCCAGCACCGTGGCCGTGGCGGGCACCCCGGCCGCGCGCGCCAGCGCCAGCTCGCCCGGGCTCGCCACCTCCGCGCCGACGCCCTCCTCCCACAGCAGCCGCACCACCGGCACCAGCGGGGTCGCCTTCACCGCGAAGGCGTGCAGCACCGGGGTGCCCGCCGGGACGACCGCCTCGAACGCCGCCCGCAGCGCCGCCGCCGAGCGGCGGATGCCGGTGACGTCGAGCAGTGCGACCAGCGGTGCGTCCGGGCCCAGCAGCCCCTGTTCCACCGCGGCCCGCACCGCCTCGTCCCGCCGGGCCGCGCGCTCCCGGGCCTCGGTGTCCTCGTCGTACCGCACGTGTCTTCCCCTCCTGTCGCCTGTGGGTCGCTCCCTGCCGTGCCTGCGTGCCTGCATCCAGCCAAACACCCGCGGCGCGCGGACGCGGCGGCTCCGAGGTGTTGACTAGTTCTATTCAGAAAGCCAGGATGTGAATATCCGTAGTAACCGCAGGAGGCAGACGATGTCGGGACCCCGCCCCGTACGAGCACCGCGTGGCACCGAGCTGAGCGCGCAGGGCTGGCAGCAGGAGGCCGCCCTGCGGATGCTGCAGAACAACCTCGACCCCGAGGTCGCCGAGCACCCCGACAAGCTCGTCGTCTACGGCGGTACCGGCAAGGCCGCCCGCGACTGGCGCTCCTTCGACGCCATGGTCCGCACCCTGCAGGGCCTCAAGGCCGACGAGACCATGCTGGTCCAGTCCGGCCGCCCGGTCGGCGTCATGCAGACCCACGAGTGGGCGCCGCGCGTCCTCATCGCCAACTCCAACCTGGTCGGCGACTGGGCCAACTGGGAGGAGTTCCGCCGCCTGGAGCAGCTCGGCCTGACCATGTACGGCCAGATGACCGCCGGCTCCTGGATCTACATCGGCACCCAGGGCATCCTCCAGGGCACCTACGAGACCTTCGCCGCCGTCGCCGCGAAGAAGTTCGGCGGCACCCTGGCCGGCACCATCACCCTCACCGCCGGCCTCGGCGGCATGGGCGGCGCCCAGCCCCTCGCCGTGACCATGAACGACGGCGTCGCCATCTGCATCGACTGCGACCCGCGCGCCATCGACCGCCGCATCGAGCACCGCTACCTCGACGTGAAGGCCGACTCCCTCGACCACGCCCTCCAGCTCGCCACCGAGGCCCGCGACCAGCGCAGGCCGCTGTCCATCGGCGTCCTCGGCAACGCCGCCGAGCTGGTCCCGCAGCTGCTCGCCATGGGCGCCCCCATCGACATCGTCACCGACCAGACCTCCGCCCACGACCCGCTGTCCTACCTGCCCGTCGGCATCGCCTTCGAGGACATGGCCGACGCCGCCGCCAAGGACCCGGCCGGCTTCACCACCCGCGCCCGCGAGTCCATGGCGAAGCACGTCGAGGCGATGGTCGGCTTCCTGGACGCCGGCGCCGAGGTCTTCGACTACGGCAACTCCATCCGCGGCGAGGCCCAGCTGGCCGGCTACGACCGCGCCTTCGCCTTCCCCGGCTTCGTCCCCGCCTACATCCGCCCGCTGTTCTGCGAGGGCAAGGGCCCGTTCCGGTGGGCCGCCCTGTCCGGCGACCCCGCCGACATCGCCAAGACCGACAAGGCGATCCTCGACCTGTTCCCGCAGAACGAGTCCCTGGCCCGCTGGATCAAGATGGCCGGCGAGCGCGTCCACTTCCAGGGCCTGCCCGCCCGCATCTGCTGGCTCGGCTACGGCGAGCGCGACAAGGCCGGCGAGCGCTTCAACGACATGGTCGCCTCCGGTGAGCTGGCCGCGCCGATCGTCATCGGCCGCGACCACCTCGACTGCGGCTCCGTCGCCTCCCCCTACCGGGAGACCGAGGCCATGCTCGACGGCTCCGACGCCATCGCCGACTGGCCGCTGCTCAACGCCATGGTCAACGTGGCCTCCGGCGCCTCCTGGGTCTCCCTGCACCACGGCGGCGGCGTCGGCATGGGCCGCTCCATCCACGCCGGCCAGGTCACCGTCGCCGACGGCACGCCGCTGGCCGGCGAGAAGATCCGCCGCGTGCTGACCAACGACCCCGGCATGGGCGTCATCCGGCACGTCGACGCCGGCTACGACATCGCCGAGAACGTCGCCGAGCAGCGCGGGGTGCGGGTGCCGATGCGTGAGGGTGACGGGGCGTGAGCTTCCACAGCATGTGGGCGGAGTTGCTGCCGATCGGCCGCGACTCCGCCTCCGGCGGCTACCGCCGCTACGCCTGGACCGGCGCCGACGCCGACTGCCGGGCCTGGTTCCGGCAGCAGGCCGAGGACCGGGGGCTGACCTACGAGGTCGACCGCAACGGCAACCAGTGGGCCTGGCTCGGCGACCCCACCGCAGGGGACGCCGTCGTCACCGGCTCCCACCTGGACTCCGTGCCCGACGGCGGCGCCTTCGACGGCCCCCTCGGCGTGGTGTCCTCCTTCGCCGCCCTGGACGAACTGCGCGACAGGGGAGCGCAGTTCACCAAGCCGCTCGCCCTCGTGAACTTCGGCGACGAGGAGGGCGCCCGCTTCGGGCTCGCCTGCGTCGGCTCCCGGCTCACCGCCGGACAGCTCACCCGCGAGCAGGCCCACCGCCTCACCGACGGCGACGGCGTCACCCTCGCCCGCGCCATGGAGAACGCCGGTTACGACCCCGACGCCATCGGCGCGGACCCCGAGCGGCTCGCCCGCATCGGCGCCTTCGTCGAACTGCACGTCGAGCAGGGCCGCGCCCTCGACCTCAGCGGCGACGCCGTCGGCGTGGCCAGCGCCATCTGGCCGCACGGCCGCTGGCGCTTCGACTTCCGCGGCGAGGCCAACCACGCCGGCACCACCCGGCTCGTGGACCGCCGCGACCCGATGCTGCCCTACGCCGAGACCGTCCTCGCCGCCCGCCGCGAGGCCGAACTCGCCGGGGCCGTCGCCACCTTCGGCAAGATCGCCGTCGAGCCCAACGGCGTCAACGCCATCCCCTCCCTGGTGCGCGGCTGGCTCGACTCCCGCGCCCCCGGCCAGGACACCCTCGACACCGTCCTCGCCGGTATCGAGAAGGCGGCCCGGGAGTACGCCGAGGCCCACGGCGTCGACCTGGACGTGGTCCGGGAGTCCTTCACGCCCGTCGTCGAGTTCGACCACGCCCTGCGCGACGAACTCGCCCGCATCCTCGGCCACCACGGCGAACTCACCGTGCCCGTCCTCGGCACCGGCGCCGGACACGACGCCGGAATCCTGTCCGGGAGCATCCCGACCGCCATGCTGTTCGTGCGCAACCCCACGGGCGTCTCGCACTCCCCGGCCGAGTCCGCCGCCGAGGACGACTGCGTGGCCGGAGTGCACGCCCTCGCCGACGTACTGGAAGGACTGGCCTGCCGGTGAGCAACGGGACGTACTGGCTGGAACACGCCTGGCTCGGCACGCACGTCGAGCCGGGCGTCGCCCTCGACATCGCGGGCGGCCGCATCACCGCCGTCCGCACCGGCGTCACCACCCCGCCGCCCGGCGCCGAGGTGCTGCGCGGGCTGACCCTGCCCGGGCTGGCCAACGCCCACTCGCACGCCTTCCACCGGGCCCTGCGCGGCACCGTGCAGGTCGGCTCCGGCACCTTCTGGACCTGGCGCGAGGTGATGTACTCCGTCGCCGACCGGCTCACGCCCGACAGCTACCACGCCCTCGCCCGCGCGGTGTACGCGGAGATGGCCCTGGCCGGTATCACCGCCGTGGGCGAGTTCCACTACGTCCACCACGCCCCCGGCGGCACCCCCTACGCCGACCCCAACGCGATGGGCGAGGCGCTGATCGCGGCCGCCGCCGAGGCCGGCATCCGCATCACCCTCCTCGACACCTGCTACCTGTCCGCCGGCTTCGGCACCGCGCCCAACGCCCACCAGCTCCGCTTCTCCGACGGCACCGCCGAGGCCTGGGCCGAACGCTGTTCACTTCTCAAGGAACACGATCACGCACGGATCGGAGCGGCCGTCCACTCGGTGCGGGCCGTGCCCGCCGAGCAGCTGGCCACCGTCGCCGCCTGGGCCGAACAGCGGCGGGCCCCGCTGCATGTGCACCTGTCCGAGCAGACCGCCGAGAACGACGCCTGCCGTGAGGCGCACGGCCGCACCCCCACCCGGCTCCTCGCCGACCACGGCGTGCTCGGCCCGCGCACCACCGGTGTGCACAACACCCACCTCACCGACGAGGACATCGCGCTGCTCGGCGGCTCGGGCACCGGCACCTGCATGTGCCCCACGACCGAGCGCGACCTGGCCGACGGCATCGGCCCCGCCGTCGCCCTGCAGCGGGCCGGCTCCCCGCTGTCCCTCGGCTCCGACAGCCACGCCGTCATCGACCTGCTCGAAGAGGCCCGCGCGATGGAGCTGAACGAGCGGCTGCGCTCGCGCACCCGCGGCCACTGGACGGCCGCCGCCCTGCTGCGCGCCGCCACCGCCGACGGCCACGCCGCCCTCGGCTGGGACGACGCGGGCAGCCTCGCCCCCGGCGCCCTCGCCGACTTCACGACGATCGCGCTGGACTCGGTCAGAACAGCGGGACCGCTGCCCCGGCTCGGCGCCGAGACCGCCGTATTCGCCGCGACGGCAGCGGACGTACGGCACACGGTCGTGGGCGGCCGGCACGTCGTACGCGACGGACAGCACCGGCTCGTACCGGACGTGCCGCAGGCACTGGCCGCTGCCGTCCAAGCCCTCCGCGCCTGACGACCCCCCACGAGGACACCATGAGCAGCACCGTCATCACCAACATCGCCGCACTGGTCACCAACGACCCCTCCCTCGGTGACAACTCCCCCCTCGGCCTGATCCAGGACGCGGCCGTCGTCATCGAAGGCGACCGCGTCGCGTGGACCGGTGAGTCAAGGAAAGCACCCGCCACTGACAACCGGGTCGACGCCGGCGGCCGGGCGGTGCTCCCCGGCTTCGTCGACTCCCACTCCCACCTGGTCTTCGCGGGCGACCGCACCCAGGAGTTCAACGCCCGCATGTCCGGCCGCTCCTACAGCGCCGGCGGCATCCGCACCACGGTGGCGGCCACCCGCGCCGCGAGCGACGAGGAACTGGAGGCCAACCTCACCCGGTACCTCGCCGAGGCCCTGCGCCAGGGCACGACCACGTTCGAGACCAAGTCCGGCTACGGCCTCACCGTCGAGGACGAGTCCCGCGCCCTGCGCCTCGCGGCCCGCCACACCGACGAGGTGACCTACCTCGGCGCGCACATCGTCTCCCCCGACTACGCCGACGACCCGGCCGCCTACGTCGACCTGGTCACCGGAGCGATGCTGGACGCCTGCGCGCCGCACGCCCGCTGGATCGACGTGTTCTGCGAGAAGGGCGCCTTCGACGGCGACCAGGCCCGCGCGATCCTCACCGCCGGCAAGGCCAGGGGCCTGCTGCCGCGCATCCACGCCAACCAGCTCTCCTACGGCCCCGGCGTCCAGCTCGCCGTCGAACTCGACGCGGCCAGCGCCGACCACTGCACCCACCTCACGGACGCCGACGTCGACGCGCTCGCGAGCGGCCGTACGGTCGCCACGCTGCTGCCCGGCGCCGAGTTCTCCACGCGCGCCGAGTGGCCGAACGCCCGCCGGCTGCTCGACGCCGGTGTCACCGTCGCCCTGTCCACGGACTGCAACCCGGGCTCGTCCTTCACCTCCTCGGTGCCGTTCTGCATCGCGCTCGCCGTGCGGGACATGGGCATGACCCCCGACGAGGCGGTGTGGTCCGCCACGGCGGGCGGCGCCGCCGCCCTGCGCCGCGAGGACATCGGCCGCCTCACCCCCGGCGCCTACGCCGACCTGACCGTCCTCGACGCCCCGAGCCACGTCCACCTGGCCTACCGCCCGGGCGTCCCGCTGGTCGCGGAGGTCTGGCGCAGGGGAGCACGGGTGGTCTGAGCGCGGTCCCGGCCCGGGGAGCGCCTCAGCGGTCCCCGGCCCGCCACCGCTGCCGGGCGCTGCCGTCCAGCGGTTCCAGGGACAGGCCGTCGCCCCACCCCGGGGTGACGGCCCGGTCCAGATCGATCACCGGGCGGATCGCCCCGTCGCCGTCCACCACGAAGCGCAGGTTGTCCCCGTTGCGCCCGTACAGCGAGCGGCACTCCCAGATGCCGACCCCGCGGTCCACGTCGCCGCGGCTGTCCAGGCAGTACTCCGGGTCGGCGTACGACTGCAGGGCGTGGCGGTCGGCGTCGTAGCGCCAGCGCTGGGTGGGGGAGTCGGTGCAGGGCGCGGTGACGACGTCGGTGCCCTCGGAGAAGTAGCCGTCGCGCACGTCCAGGCACAGTCCGGAGGCGGCGTTCACCACCTGCGCGTACGTGCCGCCCGGCGGCCGCGGGGCGGGGGGCCTCGGGTTGGGCGTGGGCCGCGGGGCCGGCGTGTGCGTGCGTGACGGGGTCGGGGACGGCGACGGGGAGGCCGTCCGGGACGGGGACGGTGAGGCGGATGTGGGGGAGGGGGACGGTGAGACCGAGACCGTCGCCGTGGCCGTCACCGTCACCTGCGGGGCGGGCGTCGGCGTGGTGACCGCGCTCGCCCGGCCCGGATCGGGCTGGTCGGCGGGTGTGAGCAGCAGCACGAGCAGCGGCACCAGGGCCACACCGAGCGCGACCGACGTCAGGGCGGCCCTGTGGGCGGGCCGCCGGGCCGGCTCCTCGGTGTGCGGGAGAGCCAGGGCGGCGGCGGGCTCCTCGGGCCGTACGTACGCCGTGCCGCCCCAGGGCAGCAGCCCCTCGGCCAGCGCGGGGCCGGGGGCGTCCCGCAGGGCGGTCAGCTCCTCGCGCGCGGCCGTGCAGGAGGCGCAGTGGGCCAGGTGGACCTGCAGGTCGGCGCTGTCGCGGGGGCCGTCGGGCCGTACCGACTCCTCGATGAGACGGCGGAAGTCGCCGCAGGCGGGGTCGGGGGAGGCGCCGAGGCGGTGCCGCAAAGACGCCTGGGCCAGGGCCTTCAGCGCCGGGCCGGTGCCATGGACGACGTCCGCGGGCCCGAGGCCCAGCAGCGCGGCGGTGCGCTCCACCGGCTCCCGCTCGACGATGCCGTACCAGATCAGGCCCTGCGCGCGCGGCGGCAGGGAGCGGAAGGCGTGCAGCATCGGCGGGACGGGGCCCTGCGGGCCGGTGCTGCTCAGGACGAGCAGGTATCCGGCGTCCAGGCCGCCCGCCCGCTCGTCCGTGGACCAGGAACCGGCGAGCGAGGCGGTGAGCAGCAGCAGATGGTGCCGCCAGGGCACGGCGGGCTCGATGCCGCGCGCGGTCTCGCGTGCCGCGTGCGTGAACACCTCGGCGGCGAGCTGCCGGGCGGCGGCGTCGCCGGCCGTGCACGAGCGCGCGTAGGCCAGGACGCGGTGCTGGTGGCGCAGGCGCAGTTCGCGCAGCGCCGGGTACGCGGTCGCCGTTCCCGTGCGCAGCAGCTCCGTCAGACGCGCGTCGGACGCGTCCGCGTACTCATCCGCCTCGGCCCGGGCCAACCCCGCCTCCTCGCGCACGCTCTCGTGATCTACCGACCGGTAGTGGTGGGTGACCGTAGTGCATGAACGAGGCGCTGGGGACCCGAGGAAGCGAAGTTTCCTCGGGTAACCCCGTGAAGGAACCCCGAAGACCGGGGAGGAACCCCGGAGACACCGGGGAGGCCCCCCGGAATCCCGGGGAGGCGTCACTCCTCGACCGTGAGCCCCTTGCGCAGCCGTCCCAGCGTCCGCGACAGCAGCCGTGAGACATGCATCTGCGAGATGCCGAGTTCCTCGCCGATCTCCGACTGGGTCATGCCGGCGACGAAGCGCAGGGAGAGGATCTGCCGGTCCCGGGGCGGGAGTTCGGCGATCAGCGGCTTCAACGACTCGACGTACTCGATGCCTTCGAGCCCGTGGTCCTCGTATCCGATGCGGTCCGCGAGCGCGCCCTCGGCGTCGTCCTCCTCCGGCTGGGCGTCCAGCGAGGAGGCGGTGTACGCGTTGGACGCGGCCATGCCCTCGACGACCTCTTCGTTGCTCAGGCCGAGGCGCTCGGCCAGTTCCGCGACCGTGGGGGCGCGGTCCAGCTTCTGGGCCAGCTCGTCGCCGGCCTTGGCCAGGTCCAGCCGCAGCTCCTGGAGCCGGCGCGGCACGCGCACGGACCACGAGGTGTCGCGGAAGAAACGCTTGATCTCGCCGATGATGGTTGGCATCGCGAACGTGGGGAACTCCACGCCTCGGGCGAGTTCGAAGCGGTCGATCGCCTTGATCAGGCCGATGGTGCCGACCTGGATGATGTCCTCCATGGGCTCACTGCGGGAGCGGAAGCGGGAGGCGGCGAACTTGACGAGCGCGAGGTTGAGCTCGACGAGGGTGTTGCGCACGTACGAGTATTCGTGCGTGCCTTCTTCGAGGGACTCCAGCCGCTCGAACAGGGTCTTGGACAGGGCCCGTGCGTCGACGGCGCCCACCTCGTCGTAAGGGGGGATGTCCGGGAGTCCGGCAAAGATGTCGTCCGGAGGGGGTGTCGACGTCGCCGTCCGGGTATGCGAGGCGTCGAGCCGGGGTGACATGTGGTCCTCCATCGTTCTCGGCATAAGGCTGCCGAAGCCAGTGAGTGCACTGCGGTGTGCGGCGCCTCCAAAGCCGGCCGTGTCGGTTACGTGTTCCTACTAGCCCTACCCGCTTCTGCAAGACGATCGCAAGTGCGTTTCGTTCGGGTATGTCCGTTTGTGTGCAGTTGTTCGGGTGTCGGGTCCCGTGGAGAAGGCGTAGTGTTCGAGGGCGTCAGTCAGCAGCCACGACCTCGGGAGTAACACGGCATGGACCGCGGGACGGTCGGCAGCGCACAGTCGGGCCGGCTACTGGTGGAGGTGCGGGAAGAGGGCTCCAGTGCCGTCGTCACAGCGGCGGGTGAACTGGACCACCACACCGCCGAACTGCTGCGTGAGCCCCTTGAGGACTGCCTCGACAAGGGCTTCAGCAGGCTGGTCGTCGACTGCTCGCGACTGGATTTCTGTGACTCGACGGGGCTGAACGTGCTGCTCGGCGCCCGCCTGAGGGCGGAGGCGGCCGGAGGCGGGGTGCATCTGGCGGGGATGCAGCCCGTGGTGGCGCGTGTGTTTGAGATCACAGGGGCGGAGGCGGTCTTCACCGTGCATGACACGGTCGAGGACGCGCTGGCCGGCGAGGTGCCCGGGAGCGGCCCCGGTGAATCCGGCGAGCCCGGGGAGTCGGGCGGGTCCCAGGACCCCGGCGACGCCCGCTGACCGGGCCCGCCGTGCGGTGTCCGTGCAACCGGCAGCCCTCCCGCGTGCGTCTGCTGTACGGCGACGCGGATGCGTGTACGTCACATCCGCCGCGCCGAACCGGGGGGTGTTCCGTCCGCCGGCTCGGGCAGGAGACATCCTGGACCTGTCGACCCATCGACGGCTTGGCCGTCGAGCCACGTAGTGAGTCGTGAACCCAAGTCTTGAATCGTGAACTGGTGAATCGGTGAGGTGAAGCGCTGATGAGCACCACCCGGCCTTACTCGCCGGGCGACCGCGGCCCGGAGCCCAGCGGCGCTTCCGGGGCGTCGGCGGGCCGTCAGGTCCGCACGCTGAGCTTCGACGACCAAAGCGGTGTCGTCCCGCTCGCCCGCGACTTCGCCCGCCAGGCGCTGAACGCGTGGGGCTGGCTGCCCGCCGCCACCGCGGACCGGCGTGCCGCGGCCGAGGACGTGCTGCTCGTCGTCTCCGAGCTGGTCACGAACGCGTGCCTGCACGCGGAGGGGCCGGAGCGGATGGAACTCACCTGCGACAACAAGGTGATCCGGGTCGAGGTCTCCGACCGCGGGACGGGGCAGCCGGCGCCGCGGACCCCGCACCGGGCGGGGCGGCCCGGGGGGCACGGCATGTTCATCGTCCAGCGGCTGTGCCTGGACTGGGGCGTCGTGCGGACGCCGGGGGTCTCGGGCAAGACGGTGTGGGCGGAGCTGGGCGCACCGGCGTAGTCCCGCCGGGGGCGCGAACGGTCCCCGCTCACCCATGGGCGACACCCCGGCCTAGCCACAGGCCGCACACATCCTTCACGCTCCGGATCGTCACAAACTCCGGAGCGTCGTTCGTCTTCCCTCCTGCACGCCCCCGGCGTACCTTGACGGCTCCTATCTGATGTGGCGTCAGAAATGAGGCGAGGGGCCCGTGTCGTACCGCAAGCGCACCGCCGCACTCGCGACCGCCGCCGCTCTGGCCGGTCCGGCGGTCCTGATGGCCGCCCCCACGGCCCACGCCGAGGTCGTCGACGTCGACTACCGCTGCGAGACGCCGATCGGCGTCAAGAGCGCCGTGTCGCCCATCGACATCAAGGGCGTGCCCAGCGGCAGCGGCTACCGCATCACCATGTCCTGGCAGAAGGGCGTCTCCTCCAGCCCGATCGAACTCGGCAAGGGCGCGATGAGCCCCAGCGCCACCATCAAAGTCGGTGGCGCCGACACCGGCAGCCTCACCGTCACCGGCCCCGCCAACCAGGCGGCGATCCCCGCCAACACCCCCATAAAGATCAGCGACTTGAGCGGGACCTACACCCCGCGCAGGACCGGCAAGGTCACCTTCACGCCGGGCGTCCTCACCATCAAGGCGCTCGGTACGACCACGACCTGCAAGCCCACCGACGCCCCCGGCCCCGCGCTCACCCTCGACGTGCGGGCGGCCGGCGCAACGGGCGGATCAGGCGGCTCGGACGGGGCGGACAGCGGCGCCCAACTGCCCCGCACCGGCCCCGAGGACTCGGCGATCGCCCTCGGCACCCTCGGCGCCACCGTGCTGCTCACCGGCGCCGCCGGCGCTCTGTGGCTGACCCGCCGCCGACAGGCGGCCCGCCCCTAGCCGGACCGTGGCACCCGGGGAGCCGCCGATGCCGTACACCACCCGAGTCCCCCTGCCGGCCGTGCTCGTCCTGGCCGCCCTGCTCCTGCTGGCCGCGGCCCCCGCCGGGCACGCCGCCCCGGCGCGCGGCACCTGGACCCTCACGCCCGCCGGCGCCGCCCGCCCCTCCTTCTACGCCGAGGCCGCCCCCGGCGCCGTCCTGCGGGACACGGTCTGCGTCACCAACCCCACCGGCCACCCCCTCACCGTCCACCTCACCGGCACCGGGGCAGCGGCCCCCGCCGTCTTCGCCAGGACGACCGTCACGGTCCCCGCCCGCACCCGCGCCGACGTTCCCTTCACGGTGCGCGTCCCGCCGGGCGCCGCCCCCGGCGACCGCACCGGCGCCGTCATGGCCCGCGACGCGGACGGCCGTACCGCACGGGTGCCGCTGCTGCTGCGCACCGGCGGCCCACGGCTGGCCGCGCTGACCGTGGAGCACCCGGCGGTGCACGGCGACCGCATCACGTACGAGCTGGTCAACCGCGGTACGACCGTGCTCGTGCCGCGGCTCGCGGTGCACGCCGACGGCGTGTTCGGCACCGTCCTCGACCGCGCCCCGCGCACCCTGCCCGTCCGGCTTCCGCCGGGCGGCCGCCGCACCCTCAGCGAGCCGTGGCCGGACCGTCCCGCCCTGGACGCCGTCGACGTCCGGCTCACGGTGACCGCGTCCGGCGGCGCGCGCGCCACGGCTTCCACGTCGGCGCGGTTCGTGCCGTGGGGCACGGTGACGGGCACCGGGGCGGGCACGGCGCTGGCGGCGGTCGCGGCCGTACGGCTGCGGGCGCGGCGAACCTCTCAAGAGCGGAAGGGGAGTTGACGTGAGCCGCAGGCCGCTGCGCGTCCCGGCACTGGCGGCGGTGCTCGCCCTCCTGCTGCTCGCCGTGCCGACGGCACGCGCCGACACCCGCCCCTCCGTCACGCTGTCCACCTCCCAGGCCGGCACCGGCGGCTCGATCACCGTGACCGGTTCCGGCTGGCGGCCGCGCACCCTGCTGATGCTGCTGATCTGCGGGCGGTCGGTGCCCTCGCGCGGGGTGATCGGCGGCACGAACTCCTGCGCCAACGCCGACGGCAGGGCCGTCACCACCGACGCCGCCGGCCGCTTCCGCCGCGCTCTGCCGGTGGCCGAGCCGCCGGTGCCGTGCCCGTGCGTGGTGCACGTGGCCACGGTGACCGGCCCGGCGGCCGCCGCGGACGCGATCTTCCAGGTCGCCGGACATGCCGTGGCCCCGCTGCCGCCGCCCACCGCCGACGGGCGGCTGGCGGTGCTCAGCGACGTCCGGCTGGACGGGTCCGGCGGCCTGCTGACCTGGTTCGGCGCCCCTCCGGCCCGCACCCTCGTCCTCACCGTCGGCAACGTCGGCACCGAAGCGGTCCAGGACCCCGTCTTCCAGGTCGGCACCGCGCACGGCGTCTTCGCCCCGCAGTGGGAGGAGCAGCAGTGGCGCGGCACCATCGCCCCCGGCGCCCGGGCGCGGGTCAGGCTGCCGGTGGAGCTGGCGGCGGGGGCGCACGGCGACTACACGGTGTCGCTGAAGTACGGCGGCAGGGTCCTCGCCGAGCAGCCCTGGGGGGTCGGCCGGCCCTGGGGCGTGACCCTGTTCTGGATCCTGCTGTGCCTGGTCGTGCCGGCCGCGGTGTTCCGCGCCGGACTGGCCATCGTGGACCGGGTCCGCCCGCTAGGGCCGCGGTCCCGAAGGAAGCGGGCGCCGACGCCCCCGGGCGTCCCTGAAGAAACCCCCGAGACCTACGAGACCACCTCCTCCCCCCTGCCGTGGTTCACCCCGGACTCCGCACCGCACGGCGACCACCCCACGAGTCCCCCGACTCCGACCCAGAAGGGATCGACGTGAGCGAGCACAGGAGAGCCGTGAAGAGAGCCTGGGCGCTGGTGCCGGCCGGCGCGTGCGTGCTGCTGGGCGTGGCCGCCGGGCCGGCCCAGGCCGCCGAGGTGTCGTACGCGACCGAGTGCGTGCCGCCGCCGATCTCCGGGCTGCCGCCGGTCGAGGGCACCACGAAGGTGGAGATCGGCGCCCCCGCCACCGCGAAGGTCGGCGACACGGTGGAGATCGTCTGGACGTTCGTGCAGGCGGCCTCCAAGAACCCCGACATCCTCGACCTCGGCAAGGACACGGTGAAGCCGACCGGTGTCCTGAAGGCGGCGGGCGCGCAGACCGGTGACATCCCGATGGAGGGACCGCGCTCGAACCCGCCGATCCCCAAGAACAGCGACATGAAGCTGTCGGCGATGAAGGGCACCCTGAAGCTGACGGCGCCCGGCGAGGTGACGCTGACCCCGGGCGCTTACACGATCAACGTGAACAAGCCGGTGTCGACGGACACCAAGTGCACCCCGAAGGAGACGGTGAAGGCGGGGGCGACCATCAAGGTCACCCAGGGCGACGGCGGCCCGGGCACACCCACGCCCACCCCGACGCCCACGCCGACTCCGACCCCGACACCCAAGCCGACACCAACCCCCACCCCGACGCACACCGCGACCCTGCCGCCCGGTGGCGGCCAGAGCGACTTCACCGGCAAGGAGGTCCAGGTCCCCTACGCCTGCAAGACGCCCATCGGGGACAAGAGCGCCACCTCGCCCGTCCAGATCGACGCCCGGCGCCAGGGCGGTGACTTCGCCCTGACGGTGAAGTTCAAGAAGTCCGTGATGGACAGCCCCGCGAACATCCCCAAGGGCTCGGTGAAGCCCTCGATGGAGGTGGCGCTCGGCGGCGCCGACAAGGGCACCGTGCATGTGGAGGGCCCGGCGAACGCGCAGGACATCAAGGCGGGCGAGCCGATCGAGATCCCGGCCCTGACCGGCGTCTACAAGCCGGGCGCGAGCGGGACGTCGACGCTCTCGCCGGGCGTGCTGACGATCAAGGCGCTGGGCACGACCACGACGTGCACCCCGCAGAAGTCGGAGGTCTCCCTCACCCTGGACACCACCCGCCAGGAGGGTGGCGCCTCGGGCTCCACGGGCTCCACCGGGGGCTCCTCCACCGGCGGCTCCTCGACCGGCGGCGGCACGTCGTCGTCCGGCGGCGGCCTCGCCGAGACCGGAGCCGGCGACCACGGGACCCTCACGGCCCTGGGCCTGGTGGCGGGCACGGCGATCCTGCTGGGCGGCGCGGTCTTCACGCTGATGCCGAAACGCAGGACGCGGTAGCCGCCCCGAGGGGCGCGGGGAACTGCGCGACCAACCACGCACGACCGCCGGCCGCCGTCACCCGTCAGCCCCGACGGCGCACGGGCGCACCCGAACACACGGAGGGCCGTCGCATCCAGGGATGCGACGGCCCTCCGTCCGAGCCGAGCGGCAGCGTCTAGTGCACGTTGCCCATGAGCTTCTTGACCTTGTTGCGGTACATCCACACCGCGACACCGGCGACCACGGCGAGCACGGCCTCCAGGGCGACGAAGCCCATCTTGTCGAGGTTGACCCCGCCGACGGCCGGGTTCGACAGCAGCGCGGTGATCGAGTCGCCCGCGGTGACCGCGAGGAACCAGACACCCATCATCTGCGAGGCGTACTTCTGCGGCGCCATCTTCGTCGTCACCGACAGGCCCACCGGGGACAGCGTCAGCTCACCGACGGTCTGCACGAAGTAGATCGCGACCAGCCACATCGCCGCGGCCTTGTGACCGCCCTCGGCGATCGACAGCGGGGCGAGGAAGAGGAAGAACGACGCACCCACCAGCACCAGACCGGAGGAGAACTTCACGATCGTGCTCGGCTCCTTGCCGGACCGGTTCAGCCACAGCCACAGCCAGGCGAAGACCGGCGCCAGGGCCATGATCATGACCGGGTTCACGGACTGGTACCAGGAGACCGGGAACTCCCAGCCGAAGATCGTGTTCTCGGCCTTGCCGTCGGCGAACAGCGACAGGGTCGAACCACCCTGGTCGTAGATCATCCAGAACACGGCGGCGGCCACGAAGAACCAGATGTACGCGCGCACCTTGGACTTCTCGCCCGAGTCCAGGTCCTTGTCGCGCAGGATCCGGGCGATGACCAGGATCGGCACGACCAGGCCGATGACGGTGAGCGGGATCAGCGCCCAGTTCAGGGTGAAGTGACCGGTGAAGCCGACGACGCCGTAGAAGACCGCGGCGACGGCGAGCCAGATCAGGCCCTTGCGCAGCGTGGCGGACTTCTCCGCGGCCGACATCGGGGTCGGGACGACGCTGCTCTGCTCACTCAGGTGGCGGCTGCCGAGCAGGTACTGGGCCAGGCCCAGCGCCATGCCGAGGGCGGCCAGCGCGAAGCCGAGGTGCCAGTTGACGTTCTCACCGACGGTGCCGATGACCAGCGGCGCGACGAAGGCGCCCAGGTTGATGCCGATGTAGAAGAGCGTGAAGCCACCGTCGCGGCGCGGGTCCTCGGGACCCTTGTAGAGGTGGCCGACCATCGTCGAGATGTTGGCCTTGAGCAGACCCGAACCGATGGCGACGAGGCCGAGACCGACGAAGAAGCTCGCGGCGGCCGGCAGCGCCAGGCACAGGTGGCCGAGCATGATGATCGCGCCCGCGACCGCGACCGTCTTGCGCGGGCCGAGGAAGCGGTCCGCGACCCAGCCGCCGGGCAGCGCGAGCAGGTACACGAGCGACACGTACACCGAGTAGATCGCGGTCGCCGTGCCCGCGTTGAGGTGCAAACCGCCCGGTGCCACCAGGTACAGCGGCAGCAGGGCCCTCATGCCGTAGTAGGAGAAACGCTCCCACATCTCGGTCATGAAGAGAGTGGCCAGTCCCCGGGGGTGGCCGAAGAAGGTCTTCCCGGAACCGGGGGTGCCCGGCTGGACCGAGGCCTTCGTCAGGCTGGACGCCATGGTCGTTCCTTGCTGGTCGGGACGCGCGAGGGTGGAGCGTTGCGCGCCCGGTGGGGGGCAGGCCGGCACCGGCACGTCGACCCGCCCACCCCCACGCCCAGGGGGAATCCACTCCGGATCACGGAGCGGGGGACGGCGACCACCGGGATCCACGCCTCTACGCGCGTCGTCGCGGTGGAGGCCCGGCCACAGGTCATTCCTTTCGAGGCCGGCCGCAGCCGACCCGCACACAAAGAAGACCTTCAGCGTCAAAACAGGCGCCGAAGGTCCCCGTGGTGCTACAGGCGTTGATTCACCATACGGCAGGACACCGCCCGGTATGGAAGGACTTGAGACGCGGATCACAGGTGGCCGAGGAACCGCAAGACCCGTCTCGGCAGTCGATACCAGGATGGCATCCGCCTCTGACCGGCCCCGACGCGGGTCCCGGCCCGCCCCGAGGTACCCCCTGTCCGGGTTGTCCGAAGGTAAGAGGCGCCTGTGTCGATCTCACCTCGGGCGTTGCGCCGGGCGGACTACCATCACCTCATGACCCGTGTACTGCTCGCCGAGGACGATGCGTCCATCTCGGAGCCGCTGGCCCGCGCCCTGCGCCGGGAAGGGTACGAGGTCGAGGTGCGCGAGGACGGCCCCACCGCGCTCGACGCCGGAATGCAGGGCGGCGTCGATCTGGTCGTGCTGGACCTCGGGCTGCCCGGCATGGACGGCCTGGAGGTGGCGCGCAGACTGCGTGCCGACGGCCACACCGTGCCGATCCTGATCCTGACCGCGCGTGCCGACGAGGTCGACACGGTCGTCGGTCTGGACGCGGGCGCCGACGACTACGTCACCAAGCCCTTCCGGCTCGCCGAACTGCTCGCCCGGGTCCGGGCGCTGCTGCGGCGTGGTGCCGCCGAGCCGCAGCAGCCGCCCGCCACGCACGGCGTGCGCATCGACGTCGAGTCGCACCGCGCCTGGATGGGCGACGAGGAGCTGCAGCTCACGGCGAAGGAGTTCGACCTGCTGCGGGTGCTGGTGCGGGACGCGGGCCGGGTCGTCACCCGCGACCAGCTGATGCGCGAGGTCTGGGACACCACCTGGTGGTCGTCCACCAAGACCCTCGACATGCACATCTCGTGGCTGCGCAAGAAGCTCGGCGACGACGCGGCGAACCCGCGCTACATCGCCACGGTGCGGGGCGTCGGCTTCCGCTTCGAGAAGAGCTGAGCGGAGCCGAGCCGCACCGGGCCCGTTCGGGATAAGAGGACATGCGCCGCCGTCTCATTCAGTCCACGCTCGCCGTCGTGCTCGTGGTGATCGCCGTCTTCGGCGTGTCCCTGGTGATCGTGGAGACCCGCACGATCAGCAACACCGCCCAGGAGCGGGTGGACTCCGAGGCGCTGCGGCTGGCCAGTGTCGTCGACAGCCGGCTGCTGAGCGCGGGGGAGGTCTCCCCGCGCATCCTGCAGGGCCCCGGCATGCAGGACCGCTACGCCGTGGTCCGCATCCCGGGGCGGGCGCCGATCGAGGTCGGCAGCAAGCCCGAGGGCGACGTCATCCGCTCCAAGGAGTACAAGGGCGAGGAGGGCGAGACCGTCGTCGTCGAGGAGCCGCGCTCCACGGTGACCCGGGAGGTCGGCCGCACCCTGCTGATCATCGGCCTGGTCGCGCTGCTCGCCGTGGTCGCGGCGGTGCTGCTCGCGATCCGCCAGGCCAACCGGCTCGCCTCCCCGCTCACCGACCTCGCCGAGACCGCCGAGCGGCTCGGCTCCGGCGACCCGCGCCCGCGTCACAAGCGGTACGGGGTGCCCGAGCTGGACCGGGTCGCCGATGTGCTGGACTCCTCCGCCGAGCGCATCGCCCGGATGCTCACCGCCGAGCGGCGGCTGGCCGCCGACGCCTCCCACCAGCTGCGCACGCCGCTGACCGCGCTGTCGATGCGGCTGGAGGAGATCACCCTCACCGACGACCTGGACACGGTGAAGGAGGAGGCGAACGTCGCGCTGACGCAGGTGGAGCGGCTCACGGACGTCGTGGAGCGGCTGCTGACCAACTCCCGCGACCCGCGCACCGGCTCCGCCGTCACCTTCGACCTCGACGAGGTCATCCAGCAGCAGCTCGCCGAGTGGCGGCCCGCCTACCGCAGCGCCGGCCGGGCCGTCGTCAGCTCCGGCAAGCGGCATCTGAAGGCGGTGGGCACACCCGGCGCGGTGGCGCAGGTGCTGGCGGCGCTGATCGAGAACTCCCTGATGCACGGCGGCGGCACGGTGGCGCTGCGCACCCGGGTGACCGGCAACCAGGCGGTGATCGAGGTGACGGACGAGGGGCCGGGCGTGCCGTCCGAGCTGGGCGCCCGCATCTTCGAGCGCACGATCAGCGGCCGCAACTCCACCGGCATCGGGCTGGCCGTCGCGCGTGACCTGGCGGAGGCCGACGGCGGCCGGCTGGAGATGCTCCAGGCCTCACCGCCGGTGTTCGGCCTGTTCCTCTCCCGCAGCCAGCCGGCGAAGAAGCCGGCCCCGCAGGAGGAGCCGACGGTGCGCTGAGGTGCGCCTCAGACCCGCTGGCGCGGACGCACCGGCGCGGCCTGCGCCGGCTTGGCCTGTTCCAACAGGGCGTCCGCGACCGCCTCGGGCGCCGGCGCCGGCAGCGCGCGGAAGACCCAGGTGCGGTAGGACCAGAAGCGGAACAGGGTGGCGATGCCGATGCCGAGGAACTTGAAGATGTTGCTCTGCAGCGGGGTGTCCCAGCCGAAGCCGTAGGTCGCCGTGTACAGCACGCCGTTCTCGATCACCAGGCCGACCAGGCTGAACAGCAGGAACAGGGTCAGTTCCCGGGTGCGCCCGTTCTTGTCGGCGTCGCGGTAGGTGAAGTACCGGAAGCCCACGTAGTTGAAGACGATCGACACGACCGTCGCGATGACGCTGGCCCGGACGACCTGCAGATCGGTGACGTGCCGTACGAGGTTGAACACGCCCAGGTTGACGAGCACACCGGCGCCGCCCACGGCGCCGAACTTGGCGATCTCGCGGACGAGCCGTTGCAGCCCGGAGGTACCGCTTCCCATGGTCGAGCAGGCCCCCGTCCGTCACGGTTTCGTCAACCCAGCCATGCTAACCACCCCCAACGGCCGATGCCCGCCAAGTACCCGAGCCGACCGGTGTGACGCTCGACGGGCAGGTGAGGACACGGTAAGAGGCGCGCGATCCGGCCGCCGCCGAGTGGCCGATACCCTATGGGTGTGACGTTCCCGGTAGTCGGCATGGTCGGCGGGGGCCAGCTCGCTCGTATGACACACGAGTCGGGCATCCCGCTGGGCATCAGGTTCAAGCTCCTCAGTGACACCCCTCAGGATTCCGCGGCGCAGGTCGTGAACGATGTCGTCATCGGCGACTATCGCGATCTGGACACGCTGCGCGAGTTCGCGCGCGGGTGCGATGTGATCACCTTCGATCACGAACATGTGCCCACCGAGCACCTCAGGGCCCTGGAGGCGGACGGCATCCCCGTGCGCCCGGGGCCGGACGCGCTCGTGCACGCCCAGGACAAGGGGGTGATGCGCGCCAAGCTCGACGCGATCGGCATTCCCTGCCCACGGCACAGGATCGTCTCCGATCCGCAGGACGTGGCCGCCTTCGCGGCGGAGGGGGACGGTTTCCCGGTCGTCCTCAAAACCGTCCGCGGTGGCTACGACGGCAAGGGCGTGTGGGTCGTTGACAACGCGGAGGAGGCCGCCGAGCCGTTCAAGGCGGGCGTGCCGGTCCTCGCCGAGGAGAAGGTCGACTACGTCCGTGAGCTGGCCGCCAACGTCGTGCGCTCCCCGCACGGCCAGGCCGTGGCCTACCCGGTGGTCGAGTCGCAGCAGGTCAACGGGGTGTGCGACACCGTCATAGCCCCGGCGCCCGACCTCGACGAGGAGCTGGCGCTGAAGGCCACGGAGATGGCCCTGACCATCGCCAGGGAACTCGGTGTCGTCGGCCACCTCGCCGTCGAGCTGTTCGAGACCCGCGACGGCCGCATCCTGGTCAACGAGCTGGCGATGCGCCCGCACAATTCCGGCCACTGGTCCATGGACGGCGCGGTGACCAGCCAGTTCGCCAACCATGTGCGGGCCGTGCTGGACCTGCCGCTCGGCGACCCGCGCCCGCGCGCGCCGTGGACGGTCATGGTCAACGTCCTCGGCGGCGACTACCCGGACATGTACTCGGCGTACCTGCACTGCATGGCCCGCGACCCCCAGCTGAAGATCCACATGTACGGCAAGGACGTGAAGCCCGGCCGCAAGGTCGGCCACGTCAACACCTACGGCGACGACCTGGACGACGTGCTGGAGCGCGCCCGTCACGCTGCCGGCTACCTGAGAGGCACCATCACCGAATGAGCCCCGTTGTTGGCATCGTCATGGGGTCGGACTCCGACTGGCCCGTCATGGAGGCCGCCGCGAAGGCCCTCGACGAGTTCGAGATCGCCTACGAGGTGGACGTCGTCTCCGCGCACCGCATGCCCCGCGAGATGATCGCGTACGGCGAGCAGGCCGCCGACCGCGGTCTGAAGGCGATCATCGCCGGTGCGGGCGGCGCCGCCCACCTGCCCGGCATGCTCGCGTCCGTGACGCCGCTGCCGGTCATCGGCGTCCCCGTCCCGCTGAAGTACCTCGACGGCATGGACTCCCTGCTGTCGATCGTGCAGATGCCGGCCGGCGTGCCGGTCGCCACCGTCTCCGTCGGCGGTGCCCGCAACGCCGGACTGCTGGCCGCCCGCATCCTCGCCGCGCACGACGAGGAGCTGCTCGCCCGCATGCGGGAGTTCCAGCAGGAGCTCAACGACCAGGCCACCGAGAAGGGCAAGCGCCTGCGCTCCAAGGTCGAGGGAAACAACGGCTTCGGCTTCGGGAAGTGACGCGATGAGCTCCGTGGAGGCAGCCCGGGAACTCCTCGCCGAGTTCCCGGTCGTCGACGGCCACAACGACCTGCCGTGGGCGCTGCGCGAACAGGTCCGCTACGACCTCGACGCCCGCGACATCGCCGCCGACCAGTCCGCCCACCTGCACACCGACCTCGCCCGCCTGCGCGCGGGCGGCGTCGGCGCGCAGTACTGGTCGGTGTACGTGCGCTCGGACCTGCCCGACGCGGTGCCGGCGACGCTGGAGCAGATCGACTGCGTGAGGCAGCTGGTCGACCGGCACCCGGCCGAGCTGCGTCTGGCGCTGACGGCGGCCGACATGGAGGCGGCGCGCGGTGAGGGCCGGATCGCCTCCCTCATGGGCGCGGAGGGCGGGCACTCCATCGCCAACTCGCTCGGCACCCTGCGCGGGCTGTACGCGCTGGGTGTGCGGTACATGACGCTCACCCACAACGACAACGTGGACTGGGCGGACTCCGCGACCGACGTGCCCAAGGCGGGCGGGCTGACGGCGTTCGGGCGCGAGGTGGTGCGCGAGATGAACCGCCTCGGCATGCTCGTCGACCTCTCGCACGTGGCGGCCACCACCATGCGGGACGCCCTGGACGCCACCGAGGCGCCGGTGATCTTCTCGCACTCCTCCTCCCGGGCGGTGTGCGACCACCCGCGCAACATCCCCGACGACGTGCTGGGCCGGCTGCGCGCCAACGGCGGCGTGGCGATGGTGACGTTCGTCCCGAAGTTCGTGCTCCAGGCGGCCGTGGACTGGACGGCCGCGGCCGACGAGAACATGCGCGCGCACGGGCTGCACCACCTGGACACCAGCCCCGAGGCGATGAAGATCCACCGCGCCTTCGAGGAGCGCCACCCGCGCCCGGTCGCCACGGTCGCGACGGTCGCCGACCACCTGGACCACATGCGCGAGGTCGCCGGCATCGACCACCTCGGCATCGGCGGCGACTACGACGGCACGGCGTTCACCCCGGACGGCCTGGGCGACGTCTCCGGCTACCCCAACCTGATCGCCGAGCTGTTCGACCGCGGCTGGTCCAGGTCCGACCTGGCCAAGCTGACCTGGCAGAACGCGGTCCGCGTGCTGGGCGCGGCGGAAGACGTGGCCCGCGACCTCCAGGCGGCCCGCGCCCCGTCCAACGCGACGA
Organism: Streptomyces sp. Ru71; assembly: GCF_002920535.1. Classification (GTDB taxonomy): domain Bacteria; phylum Actinomycetota; class Actinomycetes; order Streptomycetales; family Streptomycetaceae; genus Streptomyces. Next base: position 50,721 of record NZ_PQSS01000038.1, read on the forward strand.
TCGAGTCACTGGACGGCTGAGCCCACGGGACGGCCGAGAGCCGGACGGGTGGGCGACCCGTCCGGCTGCCGGTCCCGGGAATCTCCGGCGGGCGCCGTCCGCCTGCCCGTACGCTGGAACCTGACACGCATGTCAGATTCAACTCCCGTGGGGGTGGAGATGCGGATCGGGGAACTGGCCAGGCGCACCGGTGTCAGCGAGCGCTCGCTGCGCTACTACGAGAAGCAGGGGCTGCTGGCCTCGCAGCGCACCCCCGGCGGGCACCGGGAGTACCCGGAGGCGGCCGTGGACCGGGTGATCCGGATCCAGGAACTGTTCGCGGCCGGGCTGCACAGCGAGAAGATCGCCCAGCTGCTGCCCTGCATGCGGGACACCGACGGCGGCCCCTCGGCCGTCGCCACCCCGAGGCTCGTGCAGGACCTCACCGCGGAACGCGACCGCATCGACCGCATGATCCGCGACCTGGTCCGCTCCCGCGACACCCTCGACGAGGTCATCGAGACCGCCGCGCGCGGCTGACCGGCGTACCCCCGAACGCCCCGTCCACCGAGAAGCGCCCCCCGCTCCGTGCGACCGTGACCGTACTGCCGTTCCGCCGCCGATCACGACGTACGGAGACCGTCATGGCCGACCTCCAGGACGAACTGCACGACACGACCGAGATCGGCGACCTGCCCGTCGAGGACCCCGTCCGGAAACCCGCCGAGGGCCCCTTCCCGAAGACGTACCCGGCGGCGCTGGACGCCGTCGACCGGGTGCGCGCGCTGCTCGCCGAGCACCCTGTCGCCGATGGCTACAGCGCGCTGCCGTGGGCGCTGGCCAAGCTGCCCTGGTACGACCTGGAGCTGGGCGAGTCGTCCGTCGACACGGATGTGCCCCGGCTGCGCGAGGGCCATGTCGCCGCGCTGTTCTGGTCCCTGCACCTGCCGGCGGAGCCGCCCCCCGGCCGGGCCGTCGGCGCCACGCTGGAGCAGCTCGACCTGGTCCGCGCCGTCATCCGCCACCACCCCGAGGGCCTGCGCCTGGCCCGCACCGCCGGCCAGGTCATCGACGCCCGCAACTGCGGCCGGGTCGCCGTCATCCCCGGCCCGGCCCCGGGCGCCGCCGTCGGCGACTCCCTCGGCATCCTGCGCGTCCTGCACTCCCTCGGCGTCCGTGTGATCACCCTGGCCGGCACCAGCTGGGCCAGCGAGGCGGGCCTGAGCCGGTTCGGCGAGGAGGTGGTGCGGGAGATGAACCGGCTCGGCGTGCTCGCCGACCTCTCCGGCGCCTCCGACGCCACCATCGCCCGCGCCCTCACGCTGTCCCGTACGCCCGTGCTGTGCAGCCGCTCCGCCGCCCGCGCCCTGTGCCCGCACCCCGACAACCTGCCCGACCGCCTGCTCGCCGAGCTGGGCGCGGCCAAGGGCCTGTGCATGGTGCCGCTGGCCACCGACCGGACCGGCCCCACCCTGAAGGACGTCGCCGACCACCTCGACCACATCCGCGCCGTCGCCGGCCCGGACTGCGTCGGCCTGGCCGGCACCTACGACTCCGGCGCCGACCACCCGCAGGACCTCACCGACACCTCCTGCTACCCGCGGCTGATCGCCGAGCTGCTCCGCCGCGGCTGGCCGGAGGCCGATCTCGCCCTGCTGACCTGGGGAAACGTTCAGCGGGTGCTGCGCAGCGCCGACTTCGCGGCCCGCGCCACACAGGAGCGGCGCGAGCCGTCGTCGGCGACGATCGAGGAGCTGGACGGCTGACCGGCCGTCACTGCTCCTCGATCCGGCACAGGCAGAACGGATGCCCCGCCGGGTCGGCGTACACCCGGAAGTCGTCGCCCTCCGACTTCTCCCGCTGCAGCACCTTCGCGCCCAGCGACAGGACCCGCTTCTCCACCAGGTCGACCTGCTCCCAGGTCGACCCGGCGTCCAGGTCCAGGTGGAACTGCTGCGCGTTGCGGTCGGCGCGCGGCCACTCCGGGGGCGTGTGGCCCTCCGACAGCTGGAAGACCAGCCGGGGCCCGTCGGGCACCTGGAGCACCACCCACTCGGGGTCCTGGTCGTCGGGCTGACCGCCGACGATCTCGGCGTAGAAGCGGGCCAGCGCCCGCGGGTCGGGACAGTCGACGACGACGGAACGCAGACGGGCCAGGCGCGGCATGTCAGACCTCCTGTTCAGCAGGCGCACAGGCAGAACGGGTGCCCGGCCGGATCGGCGTAAACCCGGAAGGTACGAGTACGGTCCTCGGCGTCCAGCGGACGCGCCCCCAGCTCCAGCACGGCCTTCTCGGCCACGTCCAGGTCCGGCACGTTCAGATCCAGGTGGAACTGCTGCGAGCGGTCGGCGGACGGCCACTGCGGCGGTACGAAACCCGGCGCGGCCTGGAAGGCCAGCTGCTGCCCGCCCGGCAGCTTCAGGTCCACCCACTCTCCCTGGTCCTCGACGCTGCCGCCCAGCACGGCGGCGTAGAAGCCGGCCAGGGCGCGGGGGTCGGGGCAGTCCAGAACGACCACTCCCAGTTCGGCGACGGCCATGACGTCCTCCTTGACCTCGATGTCGTTACGCCTCGATGGCGTTACCCATAGGAGCGGGTAACCGGTAACGGTTACTGCATGCTGCCCCATTGGAGGTAACGTCGCAAGCATGAGTGAGAGATCGGCCGCCCCCGGAGGACTCGCCCTGGTGGAGTCGCTGGTCAACACGCTCGACATCGAGTCCGGCCGCGACACGCTCGACACGGCCGAGGGGCGGGCGCCCTTCGGACTCACCGAGGCCGAGGCCGACGGAGCACGCGAGCTGCGCGAGTCGCTGCGCGCGACCCTGCTCGCCCACGCCGGCCACCCCCCGCACCGCGAGGTCACCCCGCTCGGCGAGCTGCTCGCCGCCGCGCCGCTGCTGCTCGCCGTCGACGACCGGGACGGCTCCGCCCGCCTGACCCCCGCCGACCCCGGCCCGCTGCTCTCCCGGATCGCCGCAGCCGTCGCCGAGGCGCTCGTCGCCGGCACCTGGAGCCGCCTCAAGGCCTGCCAGGCCGGCACCTGCCACTGGGCCTACTACGACCGCAGCCCCGCCGGACGCGGGCGCTGGTGCTCGATGCAGGTGTGCGGGGCGCGCGCGAAGATGCGGCGATACCGGGCCAAGGAGGCGTGAGCCGGCAGCCGGGTGGTGCAGAATGCGAAAGGACGCCGGTTCGGCCGACTGAGCCTCGGCCGAACCGGCGTCCTTGTCACGACTACGCCGTGGGGCGTCCCATCGCCCGGTACGTCCACCCCGCGCGCCGCCACAGCTCCGGGTCCAGCGCGTTGCGCCCGTCCAGGATCAGCCGGTTCGCCGCGACGGCGCCCAGCTCGGCCGGGTCCAGCTCCCGGAACTCCCGCCACTCCGTGAGGTGCAGCACCACGTCGGCGCCCCGCACGGCCTCCAGCGCGGAGTCGGCGTACCCCAGCGTCGGGAAGATCCGCCGGGCGTTGTCCATGCCCTTGGGGTCGTAGACGGTCACCTGGCCGCCCTGCAGATGGATCTGCCCGGCCACGTTCAGCGCGGGCGAGTCCCGCACGTCGTCCGAGTCGGGCTTGAAGGTGGCGCCCAGCACCGCGACCCGCTTGCCCAGGAACGGGCCGCCGCCCAGCGCCTGGCGGGCCAGCTCCACCATCTGCCCGCGCTGGCGCATGTTGATCGAGTCGATCTCGCGCAGGAACGTCAGCGCCTGGTCCGCGCCCAGCTCACCGGCGCGCGCCATGAACGCCCGGATGTCCTTGGGCAGACAGCCACCGCCGAAGCCGATCCCGGCGCGCAGGAACTTCCGCCCGATCCGGTCGTCGTACCCGATCGCCTCGGCCAGCTTCGCCACATCGCCGCCCGCGGCCTCGCACACCTCGGCCATCGCGTTGATGAAGGAGATCTTGGTGGCGAGGAAGGAGTTCGCGGAGGTCTTCACCAGCTCCGCGGTCGGGAAGTCGGTCACCACGAACGGCGAACCCTCGCCGATCGGCGTGGCGTACACCTCGCGCAGCAGCTTCTCCGCGCGCTCGCTGCGCACCCCGACCACGATCCGGTCCGGGTGCAGGGTGTCCTCCACGGCGAAGCCCTCGCGCAGGAACTCCGGGTTCCAGGCCAGCTCGGCGTCCCCGCCGGCCGGCGCGTGCTCGACGAGGTAGGCGGCGAGCCGGTCCGCGGAGCCCACGGGCACGGTCGACTTGCCGACGACGAGGGCGGGCCCGCGCAGATGCGGGGCGAGCGAGGCGATCGCGGAGTCGACGTAACTCATGTCACAGGCGTACTCGCCGTGCCGCTGCGGGGTGTTCACACAGACGAAGTGCACATCGCCGAACGCGCCGACCTCGGCCCAGTCCTGGGTGAAGCGCAGCCGGCCGCTGGATCCTTCGATCCCGGCGACATGCTTGCGCAGCAGCTCCTGGAGGCCCGGCTCGTACATCGGGACCTCGCCCCGCTGGAGCTTTTCGATCTTCTCCGGGACGACGTCGAGGCCGAGCACCTCGAAGCCCAGTTCCGCCATGGCCGCCGCGTGCGTGGCGCCGAGATAACCGGTGCCGATCACGGTGATCTTGAGGGCCATGCGTGCTCCCGGGTCGAGGTCGTTCGGTGCGCGTGCCGAGCATAGCCGGGGCAAGACCGTGGCCCTCACCGGGCGGATTTCCCTTTGTCGTCCAGGTCACGTACCCATGGCGCGTCCAGAGCTCTAAAATTTGAGTTACTTAACGGTAATTAGCGTTGGTATCACAGCGTCTTTGGAGCGTGAGAGACCTTGGCCGGATCGGCTGACTTCGACCTGTACCGCCCGTCCGAGGAGCACGACATGCTCCGCGACGCGATCCGCTCGCTGGCCGAGGCGAAGATCGCGCCGCACGCCGCCGCGGTGGACGAGGAGGCCCGCTTCCCGCAGGAGGCCCTCGACGCCCTCGTCTCCAACGACCTGCACGCCGTCCACGTACCCGAGGAGTACGGCGGCGCCGGCGCCGACGCCCTGGCCACGGTCATCGTGATCGAGGAGGTGGCCCGCGTCTGCGCGTCCTCCTCCCTGATCCCGGCCGTGAACAAGCTCGGCTCCCTCCCCGTGATCCTCTCCGGCTCCGAGGAGCTGAAGAAGAAGTACATGACGCCGCTCGCCAAGGGCGACGCGATGTTCTCGTACTGCCTCTCCGAGCCGGACGCGGGCTCCGACGCGGCCGGCATGAAGACCCGCGCGGTCCGCGACGGCGACCACTACGTCCTCAACGGCGTCAAGCGCTGGATCACCAACGCGGGCGTCTCCGAGTACTACACGGTGATGGCGGTCACCGACCCGTCCAAGCGCTCCAAGGGCATCTCCGCCTTCGTCGTCGAGAAGTCCGACGAGGGCGTCTCCTTCGGCGCCCCGGAGAAGAAGCTCGGCATCAAGGGCTCCCCGACCCGCGAGGTCTACTTCGACAACGTCCGCATCCCCGCCGACCGCATGATCGGCGAGGAGGGCACCGGCTTCGCCACGGCGATGAAGACCCTGGACCACACCCGCATCACCATCGCCGCCCAGGCCCTCGGCATCGCCCAGGGCGCCCTCGACTACGCCAAGGGCTACGTCCAGGAGCGCAAGCAGTTCGGCAAGCCGATCGCCGACTTCCAGGGCATCCAGTTCATGCTCGCCGACATGGCCATGAAGATCTCGGCCGCCCGCGCCCTGACCTACCAGGCCGCAGCCGCCTCCGAGCGCGGCGACGCCGACCTCACCTACCTGGGCGCCGCCGCCAAGTGCTTCGCCTCCGACGTCGCCATGGAGGTCACCACGGACGCCGTCCAGCTCCTCGGCGGCTACGGCTACACCCGCGACTACCCGGTCGAGCGCATGATGCGCGACGCCAAGATCACCCAGATCTACGAGGGCACGAACCAGGTCCAGCGCATAGTGATGGCCCGCAACCTGCCGTAACGCTCCGCTGACTGACAGCACCACACGGCCCCCGGCACCCGTGCCGGGGGCCGACGCGTCCCGCGCGACGCCCCGCAGTGACCACCGGCCGCAGGCGCTACACCAGCCACGACGCAACAGCAACGGGCCGCCGCAGGCAAAAAGGGGCGCGGGGAACTGCGCGACGAGCCACAACGCAACAGCAACGGGCCGCCGCAAGCACCCGCACAGGCCACCGCAGGCAAAGGCGACCACCCACAACGCACCCGCAGCCGAAACACCGACCCGGCGCCGCAGGCAACCGTCAGTCCTCGAACCCCTCCGCCGCCCGCCGCTCCCGCAGCTCCATGATCGCCCGCCGCCGCGCCAGCCGATGCGTACGGCGGATCTGCGCCTCCTGGTACCGGCGCTTGTCCCGCTCCGTCTCCGGCAGCACCGGAGGAACCTGACGCGGCTTGCCGTCGGCGTCGACCGCGGCGAAGACCAGGTACGCCGAGCCGACCTGGGTAGGCGGCGTGGACTCGTTCCAGCGTTCGGCCAGCACCCGCACACCGACCTCCATCGAGGTCCGCCCGGTCCAGTTGACCTGCGCCTTCACATGCACCAGGTCACCGACACGCACCGGCTCCAGGAACGCCATCTCGTCCATGGACGCGGTGACCGCGGGCCCGCCCGAGTGGCGGCCGGCGACCGCGCCCGCGGCGTCGTCGACCAGCTTCATGATCACGCCGCCGTGCACCGTACCCAGCAGATTGGTGTCGTTGTGGGTCATGATGTGGCTCAGCGTGGTGCGGGACGCCGACGTCGGCTTGCCCGGGATCTCCGGAGTGTCCGCTTCTGCGGCGGGGGCCTGATCTGTCATGCCGTCCACCTTATGCCGAACTGACATCCGAGTAATTTGTGTCAGCTTCGCAACAGGCCTGACCTTATTTTCCGACGGCCCTTGTAAGGCCCACCGCCGCGACCGGCACACTGGGGCCCATGAATGACTGGCCCGAGGCATGGTCCGACGACAACCGCGGCACCCGCTACGGACGCGGCAGCTCCGGCGCACAGCCGGAAGGCGCCCGCGTCATGCGGCAGGTCCGCCGGCCCGCGCCGGGCCAGCGCCCGCCGGCCCAGCAGTACGGCGCGGTGCCGCCGCAGCCGTCGTACGTCGACGGCGGCGAGGGCCCCGGCGGCTACGACGGCGGGTACGACTCCGGCTACAACACCGGCCAGGTGTACGGCACCCCCGCCGGCCGCGGCCCCGCGGGCCCCACCGGCGGCGCCCCGCGTCCCGCGCCGAACTGGCGGCGCCGGATCAAGTGGACGTCGATCACGCTGGCGACCGTGCTCGTGGTCACCACCGTCGGCACCTACTTCTGGGCCGACTCCAAGCTGCGCCGCGAGGTCGACCTGTCCAAGGTCATCGACCGGCCCGAGTCCGGCAAGGGCACGAACTACCTGATCGTCGGCTCGGACAGCCGCGAGGGCATGTCCAAGGAGGACAAGAAGAAGCTGCACACCGGGTCCGCCGAGGGCAAGCGCACGGACTCGATGATGATCCTGCACGTCGGCGACAACGGCGACACGCTGATCTCGCTGCCGCGCGACTCGGACGTGGAGATCCCCTCCTACAAGGGCTCCGAGTCCGGCAAGACCTACCCGGCCACCGGCCGCCACACCAAGCTCAACGCCGCCTACGCCGAGGACGGCCCCGAGCTGCTGGTGCGCACCGTGGAGTACAACACCGGCCTGCACATCGACCACTACGTGGAGATCGGCTTCGCCGGCTTCGCGAACATCGTGGACGCGGTCGGCGGCGTCGAGATCACCATCGACAAGCCGTTCAAGGACAAGTACTCGGGCGCCGACTTCCAGGCCGGCAAGCAGACCCTCAACGGCGAGCAGGCCCTCGCCTTCGTCCGCACCCGGCACGCCTTCGCCGCCTCCGACCTGGAGCGCACCAAGAACCAGCAGAAGTTCCTCGCCGCCCTGGCCCACCAGGTGGCCACCCCGGGCACGATCCTGAACCCGTTCAAGTTCTACCCGACCATGGGCGCCGGCCTGGACTCCCTGATCGTCGACAAGGACATGGGCCTGTACGACCTGGGCTCGATGTTCTTCGCGATGAAGGGCGTCAACGGCGGCGACGGCACCTCCATGAACATGCCGATCTCGGGCTCGCGCGGCGGCAACCTCGTCTGGGACAAGACGAAGGTGAAGACGCTGGTGAACGAGCTGAACAACGACGAGAAGGTCACGGTGTCGGGCAACTGACCGGGACGGCCCGGGGCCACCCCTGAGCGGGGTGCCCCCAGGCCGGCGCGCGGAGTGTCACATGGTGGCGCCCGCCATCGTGCGGCACATCTCGGCGCAGCGGCGACAGGACTCGGCGCAGCGCATCATCTGGGTGTCGTCCGGCATGCTCATACACGCCTCGGCGCACATGTCACAGGCGCGGGCGCACATCGCGCACATCTCGGCCGACATCGGCGAACGCCGCATCATCATGTCGGCGCACATCCGGGTCATCTCCGAGCAGTCCATCAGCGCGCGCATGACCTGCATCTGGGCCGAGCCGCCCATCTGCAGGCAGGAGCTCATCGTCTCCTCGCACACGGTGTGGCAGGACATGCACGCCTCGACGCAGTCCTGCATCTCCTTGCTCATGGGGGTCGCGGCAGACTCGGTCATGGCTCCTCCTGCGGGGTGGCAGGGGCCCCGGGGCAGGGCCCCGTGCATGCCCTTCCGTGGTACGCCTCCCAGGGCCGCACGTCCATCGGAGGTCCCTACGACAGCTGCGGCACCGGCCGCCGCGCGCTCACGCGCAGCCCACCTCGTTGCCCCGGACCACCGCCGCCTCCGCCTGTCCCGGCTGCTCGGCGCGCACCTTGCGGACCTGCCGGAAGTCGGTGCCGGCGATCACCTTCATCAGCGGTCCCCGGCCGGGCGCCGGGCGCAGCTCACTGCCGGGCAGCGCGGCGGCCAGCGACCGGGCGGAGCGGTCCCAGCGGGGGTCGTAGAGGATGACCGTGCGGCGCGTGCCGGGGGTGGTGGCGTTGCTCGGGGCGCCGGTGGTGCGGAAGCCGGCCGCGGCGAGCGCGGCGTCGACGCGGCGGCCGAGGCCGGCCGTCGCGGTGCCGTTCTCCACCTGGACCTGGATCTGCTGCGGGGCGACCTCGACGTCGACCGGGGCGGCGGTGGTGGCGCGCGGGCGGTGCGCGGCCAGCGGCTTGTCCTCGCGCAGGGCCTCGAACAGCCTGGCCGCCTTGGCGTCGTCCCACTTCACCGTGGAGCCGATGCCCTTGACCGCGTAACCGACCTGCCCGACGGGGACCGTGGTGAACTCCGAGGAGGACGGGGAGAAGGTGCGCATGGCGCGGCCGAGGTCGAGCAGTTCGTCCGCGCCGAAGCCCTTGTCGGCCCGCACCGAGCCGAGCACGGCCCGGGTCACGTCGCGGAACTTCAGCGGGTTCAGCAGCACCCCGGAGGAGGTGGCCCGGTCGACGAGGGCGGCCAGGAAGCGCTGCTGGCGTTTCATGCGGCCCAGGTCGGAGGCGCCGTCGATGTGCCGGGAGCGCACGTACTGCAGGGCCTCGCCGCCGGTGAGGGTGTGGGTGCCGGCGGGCAGGTCGAGGCCGGTGTAGGAGTCCTTCAGCGGTTCGGCGGTGCAGATCTTCACCCCGCCCAGCTCGTCGACGGTCTTCATGAAACTGGTGAAGTCGACCTCCAGATAGTGGTCGATCTTCACATGGGTCATGTCCTCCACGGTGCGCACGGTCAGCTGAGGGCCGCCCTCCGCGTAGGCGGCGTTCAGTTTGACGGGGTGCCCGTTGTGCCGCTCACCGGTGGTGGCGTCGGTGTGCGGGGGCGTCTCGGCGTAGGAGTCGCGCGGCAGGCTGACCACGCTGGCCCGGTCCCGGTCCTCCGAGATGTGCACGATCATGATCGTGTCGGTGCAGTGGCAGGGGGCGCCGCCGAGGTGGTACCGCTTGCGCTCGTCGGGGGAGATCTTGTCGCGTCCGTCGGTGCCGACCAGCAGCACGTTCATGCCGTGGCCCGCGCGGGGCCGGTTCTTCATGTCCTTGAAGGGGTCGACCCGGGCGATGTCCGCGTCCAGGCTGGAGATCACCGCGTGCCCGATCCCGGCGGAGGCGAGGACGACGACCGACAGCGTCGTCACCGCCCGCATGGCCCAGCGTGGCCTGCGGCGCCCGGCGGGCGGCCGGGGCGCACGGGACGGCTTGGGACGGCGCTGCGGCCGGGACGGCGGCGGGCTGGGCGGCTTGGACAAGAAGGACACCTCCGGACGAGGCCGTACGCGGGATCCGTGAGCACGGTAGGTCCATACGATCTGCTGCCCGGTCACCGGCTCACGCGGCGCGCAAGGCTGTCCCCCGTTCGCGGTAACGTGAGCACCGATGAACGCCAACTCCGACGTGCAGCTCCCCGCCGTGTCCGTGATCATGCCCGTCCTCAACGAGGAGCGGCATCTGCGCGGGGCCGTCCAAGCGATCCTCGCGCAGGAGTACGCCGGCGAGATGGAGGTCGTGATCGCCCTCGGTCCCTCCACGGACCGCACGGACGAGATCGCGGCCGAGCTCGTCGCCGAAGACCCCCGCGTGCACACCGTGCCGAACCCGACGGGCCGCACGCCCGCCGCCCTCAACGCGGCGATCAAGGCGTCCCGGCATCCGATCGTGGTCCGCGTCGACGGGCACGGCATGCTCTCCCCGAACTACATCGCCACCGCCGTGCGCCTCCTTCAGGAGACCGGCGCGCAGAACGTCGGCGGCATCATGCACGCCGAGGGCGAGAACGACTGGGAGCACGCCGTCGCCGCCGCGATGACCTCGAAGATCGGCGTCGGCAACGCCGCCTTCCACACCGGCGGGCAGGCCGGGCCCGCCGAGACGGTGTACCTCGGGGTGTTCCGGCGCGAGGCGCTGGAGCAGCAGGGCGGCTACAACGAGGAGTTCATCCGCGCCCAGGACTGGGAGCTGAACTTCCGCATCCGTGAGGCCGGCGGGCTGATCTGGTTCTCGCCCGAGCTGAAGGTGTCCTACCGGCCGCGTCCTTCGGTGCGCGCGCTGGCCAAGCAGTACAAGGACTACGGCCGTTGGCGGCACGTCGTCGCCCGCTACCACGCCGGCTCCATCAACCTGCGCTACCTCGCCCCGCCGACGGCGGTGTGCGCCATCGCCGCCGGGATCGTCGTCGGCGCCGTCCTGACGCCGTGGGGCTTCCTGGTCCCCGGAGGCTATCTCGCGGCGATCGCCGCCGGGTCGCTGCCGGCCGGCAAGGGGCTGCCGCTCAAGGCGCGGCTGCAGATCCCCGTCGCGCTGGCCACCATGCACATGTCGTGGGGCTACGGCTTCCTGACCAGCCCCAAGTCGCTGGCGCGCAGGGTCATCGCCTCCCGCCGCCCGGCGGTGCTCAGCGGCGAACCGCAGCGCTGAGCACCACCCCCGAACCCGGCCTCACCAGGTGAAGGCCGGGTTCACGTGCATGCACTGGCTGTCGTCGGCGGCGTTGATCGCCTGCGCCGACTCCGGGGTCTTCCCGTCGTCCTTCGGCACCTGGTACGCCGAGCCCGTGCGCCAGTCGGCGCCCACGACGAGGGTGACGCCGGACACGTCCGTGGACTTCTGCACGGCGCCCGCCGGCAGGCCGAGCAGCTGCGCGACCCGGCGGGCGTCGCCCTCCAGGTCGGCGCTCGGGTAGCGCACGACCGTGCTCGCCTCGCTGACGGCCGCCGAGGGGTCCGCGACGGCCCCGGTGAGGCCCTTGTCCTTCAGCAGCTGCGCCACGGTGGACGCCCGGCCGCGGGCCGGGGCGAGGGTGTCGGTGTGGGTGCCGTTGAGCACCTGCACGGCGATCTCGCCGTCGGGCGCGGGCTGGTCGGCGGCCGCGGACGGGCTGGGGGAGGGGGCCGGCTTCCCCTTGTCCTTGCCGTCGAGGGCCACGTCGTCGCGGACCATGCGGAACAGCTTCTCGGCGTCCGCGGTGGGCTCGACGCGGGCGCCGACATAGCGGTTGGGCATGGTCGTCATGGTGATGCGGTCGGTGGGCACCTTCTTCAGCTCGACCGCCAGGTCGTACATCTTCTTGATGGTGCCCAGACCGTCGTCGACGGTGATCGCCTTCGTGGCCGCCTCGGCCAGGGCCCGCAGCGCGCCCGGGTTGCCCAGGGTGGCGTTCTGCCGCAGCTGGCGGACCATCGCGTTCAGGTACATGTGCTGCGCCTTGGCGCGGGCCAGGTCGCTGCCGTCCTCGAAGCCGTAGCGGGTGCGCAGCCACTGCAGGGCCTGCTCGCCCTTGACCGGGGTGGTGCCCTCGGGCAGCTTCAGGCCGGAGCCGTGGCCGTCACTGGTGTGGGAGTAGACGTTGGCGTCCACGCACACCGGGACTCCGCCGACGGCGTCCGCCATCGCCACCACACCCGAGAAGTCGATCATCATGAAGTGGTCGATGTGGATGTCGGTGAGCTTCTCCCACGTCGCCACCGTGCAGCCCGGGCCGCCCCGGCCGAGGGAGGTGTTGGTCATCACCCGGCCGCTGGTGGCCTCGTAGACCGTGCCGTCGTCGGGATCGGTGCACTTGGGCAGTTGCAGCAGCGTGTCGCGCGGCATGCTGATCACCGACATGTTGGAGCGGTCCGCGGAGACGTGCAGCAGCATCTGGACGTCCGCGAGCGGGACGCCGCCGAAGGTCTCCTTCGCGCCGCCCAGCTCCTGGTTCTCCTTGGTGTCGCGTGCGTCCGAGCCGATCAGCAGGATGTTCAGCGGCTTCTGCCCGGCCGCGTTCGCCGTCGGCGCGGGCGCCATGTCCTTGGCGTCGCCGAGGTTGAGGTCGTCCTTCCTGATGTTGTCGTTCAGGTGCCGGTAGTAGAGGTAGCCGGCGCCCGCCGTGCCGAGCACCAGCAGCGCCACGGTCGCCGCCGTCCAGCGCAGCACCCGGCGCCGGCGCGGGCGCGGGGCCTTCTGCGCGGGCGGGGCGGTCCTCTCCCCGGGCGGGGCGGCCCCTTCGACGGCCGCCGCCGGCTGCGGCTCCTGTGCGTCCTCCTGCGGTCCCGGCCGCCCGGTCCCGCGTACGCCGGTGAGCGTGCCGTCCCCCTGCACGTCGTTCCTCGTCGTGGTCACTTCCCCGTCCTCCCCACCCCTGGGCCGTGCTCCCGGCCGGCCCCCCTCGGCCGGTTCTGCGCGCCATCATCGTGCAGCCGGGTAAGAGTTCCCTTTGTGCCGGCGGACGGCTCCCGTCCGCCGGTCCCGCCCCGCGCTACCAGCGGTACGGCTTGTAGACGTCCATGCACTTGCCGCTGTCGTCCGCGCTCAGCGCGTCGGCGTCGTCGGGCAGGTCCCCGGCGGCGGGCGGCGGCTGCACCGGATACGCCGTGCCCTCACGCCAGTCCGCGCCGACGACGACGGTGACCCCGGAGACGTCGGTGGACTTCTTCACCGAACTCAGCGGGATCCCCAGGGCCTTGGCGACCTGCTGGGCGTCGCCCTCCAGATCGGCGCTCGGGTAGCGGACGACGGTGGCGGCCTCGGCGGTGGGCGGCGCGGTGTCCTTCGCCGCCCGGGCGAAGCCCTTGCCCACCAGCGCCTGCGCGATCGTGGCGGCCCGGCCCGGCACGGCGGCCTGCGCGTCGGACCGGGTGCCGTTGCGCACGGTCACGCCGATCTGCGCGTCGGGCGCGGCCGGGTCGGCGGACGGCTTGCCCTGTTCGGCGGGCTTCGCGGCGCCGGACTGCCCGCCCTTCTTGTCGAAGGCCACGTCCCCGCGGATCATCCGCCAGATCTGCTCGGCCCGGTCCCCGGCCGGCACCAGGTGCTCGCGGTTCTGGGAGTCCTCCACCGTGGGCAGCGTCGTCATGGTGATCCGGTCCGGCGGCACGGTCTTGAGCTGCATGCCGAGGTCGTAGAGCTTCTTGACGGTTCCGATCTCCTCCGACACCTGCAGCGACTTGGTCGCCGCCTCGGCCAGGTCCATCAGCCGGCCGGTGTCGGTGAAGACGTTCTGCGACCGCAGCGTGCGCATCATCGAGTTCATGTACATGTGCTGGGCGCGGGCGCGCAGCGGGTCGCTGCCCCAGGCGTGCCGGGTGCGCAGCCACTGCAGGGCCTGGACGCCTTTCACCTTGTGCGGGCCGGCCGTCAGCTTCAGCCCCGAGCCGCCCTTCTGCGCAGGCAGCGGGCGGTCCCACACGTTCTGGTTGACGCACACCTCGACGCCGCCGATGGCGTCCGCCATGCGCACCACACCGGCGAAGTCGATCATCATCCAGTGGTCGATGTAGACGCCGGTGAGGTTCTGCCAGGTGGCGAGCGTGCAGCCGGGACCGCCGCGGGCCAGCGACTCGTTGATGATCCGGCGGTCGGTCTCCGGAAAGACCTCGCCGGTCTTCGGGTCCGTGCACCGGGGGATCTTCACGCGGGTGTCGCGCGGGATGCTCACCACGGACGCGCTCTCCCGGTCCGCGGAGAGGTGGATCAGCATCTGCACATCGCCCAGCGGAGGATTGCCGCGGTTGTCCCGGCTGCCGCCGAGGGCGACGTTCGCGTCGGAGTTACGGCTGTCGGAGCCGATCAGCAGGATGTTCAGGGGTGTCTGTCCCGCGGCGTTCGGCTCCGCCTTGCGGGCCTTGGAGTCGCCGCTGCTGCGCTCGCCGCTGCGCAGGTTGCCGTTGAGGTGCTCGTAGTACAGGTAACCGGCGGCCGCCGTGCCCAGTATCACCACCGCCAGCACGGTCGCCGACCAGCGCAGCACGCGCCGTCTGCGCCGCTTGCGGTCCGTGCCGCGGCCGCCCCGGCCCCGGCCGGACCCGCTCCCTTTCCGCGTGGTCAGGGACATCGTGTCCTCGACCGCGGGCACCTCCCCCTGGACGCCGCTGCGCGCCACAGCTGCCCTCCCCACCCTCGTCGGTCATCGAACGGGCCTGTCGTTACGCCCTCTTAGACGTACGACAGGCCCGTTCGGTGGCCCTGCTGCGCTCAACTGGCGCACTGAACCTTGTCGGCCGTGGACTGGTTGTCGACCTCCGGCGCCTTCGCCGGTGCCGTCATGGAGACCCCCGCCCCCTTGAAGTCCTTGCCCAGCGTCAGCGTCATCGTGGGCAGACCCTGCGAGTTGGTGACGCTCTGACCCGGCTTGAGCGCCGAGCCCGGCAGGCCCATCAGCGCGGCGAGCTTGCGCGCCTGAGCGGCCTGGTCGGGCGCGTACTCCAGCGTCGTCTTCGCCGCCTCGGCCGGCGCGTTGCCCGCGTTCTCCGACTTCAGCACGCCCGCGTCGTTCTGCAGCCAGGCCAGGGTCTGCGAGGCCGAGCCGGCCTTCGCGCCGCCGTTGAGGATGCGCACCCGCACCTCGTCGGCGGGCGCCTGGGTGCCCTGCAGCCGGGCCGCCTCGGCGTCCTTGGCGGCCTTCTCCTTCTGCTTCACCTCGGTGAAGGACACATCGCCCTTGATGGCGTCGAAGACCTCCGGCGCCTTGTTCGGGTCCGGCACGACCGTCGCGCGCACCTTCTCGGCCGGGTTGTCGATCACCGGCAGGGTCAGGAAGGTGATGTTCTTCGTCGGGACCTTCTTCAGCTCCAGCGCGACGTCCTTGAGCGTGCTGACCTTGCCGATGCCGGTGTCGACGGTGAGCGCCTTGGTGGCCGCGTCGGCGAGCTTGTACAGCTTCTTGGGGTTGGTCAGGGTGTCCGTGGAGGACATCTTGCGGGCCAGCGAGCCGAGGAACTGCTGCTGCACCTTGATGCGGTCCAGGTCGCCCTCGTTGCCGAAGCTGTGCCGGGTGCGGACGAAGGCCAGCGCCTGCTCGCCCTCGATGGTGTGCTCGCCCTGGGACAGGTTCAGGTGCGACTTCGGGTCGTTGACGGCGTGCGCGAGACACACGTCGACGCCGCCGACCGCGCTCGTCAGCGTCTTGACCGCGTTGAAGTCCGCCATCATGAAGTGGTCCACGTGGATGCCGGTGACCGCCTCCACGGTGCGCATGGTGCAGCCCGGGTCGCGGCCGTCCTGGCCGAGGCTGGTGTTGAACCGGACGTTGTCCGTGCCGGCGACGACCTTCGTGGAGCCGTCGGGCTGGATCGTCGGGCAGTCCGGGACGTCGACGATCATGTCGCGCGGGATGCTCATCGCGGTCGCGTTCGTCCGGTCCTTGGCCACGTGCAGCAGGATGTTGGTGTCGGCGTGGCCGACGCTGCCCTTGTCGCCGTAGCCCTCGTTGCCCTTGCCGGTGCGCTTGTCCGTGCCGATGATCAGGATGTTGAAGGCCTCGTCCTTGCTGAAGCCCTTCGACCCCGCGTCGCCGACGTCCGTGGTGCTGACGTTGCCCTCAAGGTGCTTGATGAAGAGATAGCCGGCGGTGCCGACCAGCACCAGCAGGAACGCCATCGTCCCGCCGGTCCAGATCAGGGCCTTCTTCGCCTTCGACTTCTTCTTCGCCGGGCGCCGTCCGCGCCGGCCCGGGAGCGGCTCCGGGGGAGCGCCGCGGCGCCTGCGGGGTGACGGGACGTCACGTTCCGGCGCGGCCCGGTCCGGTGCGGGGGAGGGGGCGGCGGTGCGGGACCGGGCGGTGCCGGCCGCTGCGCCGGGTGCCTTTCCGCGCGCCGCGGAGCCGGCGGCGCGGGTCGCGCCGCGGGCTCCGCCCTGGGTTCCCGGCCCGGCCGCGCCGGGCGCCCGCTGACCGCGGGGTCTACGGGGCGAGGGAACCGCCGACTGCGGTGCGGAAGGAGTCAGTCGCAGTTCGTATTCGCCGGTGTTCGGATTGAGCACCCACTGGTCTGCGGGATCGATGTTCTCCGCCCGCCCACGGCCTTGCGCGTCCACGGTTGTCCGAATCCTCCGTCGGGGCCACGCCGCGCCTTCCCCCATCAGGCGCTCCGGTCTCGGTCTCACAGTGCACGACCTGCACGACCCCCAGGACGGACCTCGTGGCCGGGTGCACCGGATCGCTCACCCTATCCGGCAAGTTCGACATCGGGCGACGGCCGTGACACATTCCACGCCCGTTACGCGTCCCTACAAGCGGGCAATTGCCTCATTTCCTGGAACGCGAGTTCGGCGTCTTGGCTGTCGCTTTACTCGCAGGTGTCGTGGGCGGCGGTGTTCCCCTGGAACGTGGGCTGGGGGGATTCGGCGTCCGAAGGCCTGCCGGGGTGCTTTCCGTCGCGCGTTGCGTCACCAGTTCCGTACGTGCTGTAGCCGGAGTGGGCGTTCTCGGTCACTTTTACCGGCCTGTCCCGGCGCAGAAGATCGAACAGCCTTTCCGCCTCGGGCTCCACGAGCTGGTCGCGATTGGCGTTGTAGACGTACGACTCACGGGGAACGGTCAAAAACTGGATGTGTTCGGTGGGGATATCACGCAGTCCGCGCACGAGTTGGTACAAACCACGCAGATTTGCCAGATCCGGGTCGGTGGTGAGGGACGAGGTCGCCGCGTCCAGAACGGGATACAGCTTCACCGGGTTCAGCAGGACGTCGTTGCTGCGGACCTTGTTGACGAGCGCCGCGAGGAATTTCTGCTGCCGGTCCATACGGTCGGTGTCGCTGCCGTCGCCGAGGGACTTGCGGGCGCGGACATAACCGAGGGCCTGCTCGCCGTTCAGCGTGACGCGGCCGGCGGGGAGGCGGAGCTTGGCGGCCTTGTCGTGGATCGGCTTCGTCAGGCAGATCTCGACGCCGTCGACGGCGTCCACCATCTCCTTGAAGCCGCTGAAGTCGACGACCACGTGGTGGTCGACGCGGATGCCGGTCAGCTTCTCCACCGTGCGGATGGTGCAGGCGGAGCCGCCCATCTCGAAGGCGTGGTTGAACATGGCGAACATCGGCTCGCTGCGTTCGCCGTCGCCCTTGGCCTTGCCGCCCTGGAGGAGGCAGGAGGGGATGTCGACCATCAGGTCGCGGGGGAGGGAGACGGCGGTCGCGCTGTGCCGGCCGGTGGACAGGTGCAGCAGGATCGTGGTGTCGGAGCGTTCGGTGCCGGAGTCGTGGCCGTAGGCGGCGTTGTCGCCGCCGGCGCGCGAGTCCGAGCCGATGAGCAGGATGTTCTGCGCATCCTTGGTCAGGGCGGTGGGGCGCTCCTTCTCGTACCGGGCGAGCTCGCGGGCGGCGGCCTCGTCGGCGGTGATGTTGCCGTCCAGCTTGGCGTAGAGCACGGCGGCGGTGACCGCGGCGGCGAGCAGGCCGACGGTGACGCCGGCACCGGCCCGCAACGCCCACCGGCGCCGACGGCGCCGCGCGGTGCCTCCGGCGGTGGCGCCGGGCAGGGGGCCGTGGGTACGGGGGCGTATGGATTCCGCGCGGGTCACGCTGGGTCCACCCCTCCCTCATGCCGTACGAGCGAGTCGTGCTGCTCTTACGACGATGCCGCGGGTGGGGGCGCAGGGGGTGGGGGTGGTGGGCCGAATGGGGGATGTCGTGTGTCTGCGGGTGGC
>NZ_PQSS01000039.1 GCF_002920535.1 Streptomyces sp. Ru71
GGCGGCCACCGCCTCCTGCCGGGCCGGCCCGGACAGCACCACGGTCTCCATATGGGCCACCCCGTCCCGGGCGAAACACGCGAGGGTGCGGTCCTTCTCGGTCGCCGAACGCCAGGCCTGCGGGGAACCCGCGAACGGCGCCACCCCGCTACGGGCCAACAGCCTCTGGAAACCGGCCAGTTCACCCCTGCGCTCGGGCGGGATCTCGTACAGCACGACCACGTCGGGCACCACGTCCACGTCCTCGTCCGGCACCCGCAGCCGTAACCGCCCGCCCTCCAGAGCGGCACGCCCGGCGCCGCCGGCCGCGAAGCACCGGGAGTCCAGGCGCCGCGGGGGAGCGCCGGTGAGCAGCTCGACGGCCCGGGCGAGGTACTCCCGGCAGCCCTCAGGAGACGTGGGGTCGGCGATCAGGGCGACACAGGGTCGGGACACAGCGGCCTCCAGCGGCATACGACGCGCCCAGGGGGCCGTGCCCGCACGGCGGCGCGGCCCGGGGCGGGCTACGGATGGTGTGCCGTTCACATGGGCGATCGCCGGCGCCCCTCGCGCCACGCCTGCCCCCGTCCGGCGGGCGGATGCGGGCGGCGGCCCGGGCGGGAGCCGGTGACCAGGGGCGTCACACTGTAGGCGCACCGCCGGGGCCCCTACCAGGGCGCACACGCGGCGGCCCCGCTCGCGGCCCTGCACCGGCCGCGCCGCCGCCTTGCCCGGCAGCCTCCTTGACACCCGGCCCGTCGCTACCCCCGCCCAGACCACGCGCCCCGACCCGGGCGCCGAGGCCCTCGGGGAGGGGCCGGATGCCGCCGTCGGGGTGGGGTCGTAACCCGTGTGAGCGCCCTGAATGGTGCCCGGGCCGGTCTTGGCTGACGGTGGATCACGCCAGGGCCGGGTCTCCGAAGCTGACAAGTCGTCTGCTGCCCGGCCACGACGGAAGGACTGTCGAATGCGTTCTGCCCGCATCCTGCTCGCCACCGCGACGGCCACCGCGGCCCTCGCCATCGCCGCCCCCGCCTACGCCGAGGGCTCCGGCGGCTGGGACCACGAGGACTCCTCGTACAGCAAGGAGCACGACAATTCCTACGGCAAGGAGCACGACAAGGACAGCAGCCACGGCAAGCCGCACGGCGGGATGCACACGGGTGGCGGAGCGCTGACCCTGCTCTCCGACGACGACTGGGGCGGCAGCCCCCGCGACCCCAAGCAGGACCCGGAGACGTACAAGAAGGACAACGGCGGCTCCGACTGGGGCGGCAAGACCTCCGGCAACGACAGCTGGGGCGGCGGCTCGGACAGCGGCTCCTGGAGCGGTGACCACGACAAGCCCAAGGGCGGCATGCACACCGGCGGCGGCGCGCTCGCCACGCCGGGCGTCACCGCCGGCGGCCTGGCCGCCGTCGCGGTCGCGGGCGCCGGCCTGTTCGCGCTGCGCCGCAAGAAGGTCTCGGGAAGCGTGGCCTGACCATGCCCGACGACATAGCCGACATAGCTCCACGGGCCGCCGCACGCGCATCCAGCCGGCGGCGGCCCCGCCGCTCCACCGTCCGGTCCTCGCCGCTGCCGTGCCCGAATGAGGTGGTGTTCCGATGGCAGCATCCTCCCCGTCCTCCCCCGACACAGCCCCGCGGCCGCCCAGACGCGGACCGCGCACCCTCGCCACACTCTTCTGGGCCGCCGTGGCCCTCGTCGCCGTCGTCGGTCTCGCCGGCCGCCACGACACCTCCCCTCCCGGCGCCGGGCCCCGGCCGCATGCCGCGCCGGCCGTCGCCGCCACGTCGTCGTCCGCGCCGGGCGAGGCCGGACCGCACCTGCCCCGCTCCCGCCCGACCCGGCTGCTGATCCCCGCGATCGGGGTCGACGCCCCCTTCACCGACCTCGCCATCGACTCCACCGGCCGGCTCAAGCCGCCCCCGCCCGACAACACCAACCTCGTCGGGTGGTACGCCAAGGGCCCCTCGCCCGGTGAGGCGGGCACCTCGGTCATCGCCGGGCACGTCGACACCAAGACCGCCGCGGCCGTCTTCGCCCACCTGGACGAACTCCGCAAGGGCGACGTGGTCTACGTCGACCGCGCCGACGGGCGCCGGGCGGCCTTCGTCGTGGACAGCACGCAGACCTTCGACAAGGACGACTTCCCGAGCGACCGCGTCTATGCCGACACCCCGCAGGCCCAGGTCCGCCTGATCACCTGCGCCGGCAGCTACGACCGCTCGGCCCGCGACTACACCCAGAATCTGGTCGTCTTCGGCCACCTGGCCTGACCCGGCATGGCCGGAAGGCACCCAGTAACCTGTGGCCATGACTGATGCGCCGACCCTCTCCGCCCGCGAGGCCTTCGATCTGCTCCTCGACGGCAACCAGCGGTTCGTCTCCGGTGCCCCCCAGCACCCCAACCAGGACGCCGCTCGCCGCGCCGAGATCGCACCCTCGCAGAAGCCGTTCGCCGTCCTCTTCGGCTGCTCGGACTCCCGGCTGGCCGCCGAGATCATCTTCGACCGGGGTCTGGGTGACCTGTTCGTGGTGCGCACCGCGGGCCATGTGGCGGGTCCCGAGGTGCTCGGCTCCATAGAATTCGGGGTGAGCGTGCTCGACGCCCCGCTGGTCGTCGTCCTCGGCCACGACTCGTGTGGCGCCGTCGGCGCCGCCCGCTCCGCGCTGGAGACCGGGCAGACCCCGCCCGGCTTCGTCCAGGACGTCGTCGAGCGGGTCACCCCCAGCGTGCTCGCCGCCCGCGCGGCCGGCGACGACACCGTCGAGGGCGCTCTGGACGAGCACATCCGGCGCACCGTGGACATGCTCCTGGAGCGCTCCCGCGACCTCGCCGAGCGCGTCGAGTCCGGCCGGGCCGCCGTGGTCGGCATGTGCTACCGCCTGACCGACGGCAGCGCCCGCCTCGTCGCCGCTCGTGGCATCGACGTGGCCGTGCCCGCCCGCTCCTGACCGCACACCGTAGGCACACCGACGGGCCGGCCGCATTGGCCGGCCCGTCGGTCTTTTGTGTTGCCTGCCTGGCGAGCTCCTCGCGGCCCAGCGCTCGTTGATCGCACGGACCACGGCGCACCCCGGAACGGGGCCGGGTGACCCACGCGCGGCCGGAAGTCACCCGTTCCGGCCTGACCAGGTGTTTTAAAGTGATTGCCACCAGTTACGGCCACCGAAGTCCTCTGTGAGGTAATCGCGAACCATGGCGACCGAAACGTTTGAGTTCCAAGTCGAGGCCCGCCAGCTCCTGCAGCTGATGATCCACTCGGTCTACTCGAACAAGGACGTCTTCCTGCGGGAGCTCGTCTCCAACGCCTCCGACGCGCTGGACAAGCTGCGCCTCGCCAAGCTGCGGGACGACACGCTCGACGCGGACGTGTCCGACCCGCACATCGAGATCGAGGTGGACAGGGACGCCCGCACCCTCACCGTGCGGGACAACGGCATCGGCATGTCCTACGACGAGGTCGGGCGGCTCATCGGCACGATCGCCAACTCGGGCACCGCCCAGTTCCTGAAGGAGCTGAAGGAGGCCGAGGACGAGGCCGGCGCGGAGGGCCTGATCGGCCAGTTCGGCGTCGGCTTCTACTCCGGCTTCATGGTGGCCGACGAGATGACCCTGCTCACCCGGCGCGCAGGCGAGAGCCACGGCACCCGCTGGTCGTCCCGCGGCGAGGGCACGTACACCCTGGAACGCGTCGACGACGCCCCGCAGGGCACCGCCGTCACGCTCCACCTCAAGCCCGCCGACCCCGACAACCAGCTGCACGACTACACGTCCGAGTGGAAGATCCGCGAGATCGTCAAGCGCTACTCGGACTTCATCACCTGGCCCATCAAGCTGGTGCAGCCCAAGGGCGACGACGCGCCCGAGCCCGAGACCCTGAACTCGATGAAGGCCCTGTGGGCGCGCTCGCGCGACGAGGTCTCCGACGACGAGTACCACGAGCTGTACAAGCACATCAGCCACGACTGGCGGGACCCGCTGGAGACCATCCGCCTCCAGGCCGAGGGCACCTTCGAGTACCAGGCCCTGCTGTTCGTCCCCTCCCACGCCCCGCACGACCTGTTCACCCAGAACCACCGGCGCGGCCTGCAGCTGTACGTCAAGCGCGTGTTCATCATGGACGACTGCGAGGAGCTGCTGCCGTCCTACCTGCGGTTCGTCAAGGGCGTCGTCGACGCGCAGGACCTCTCCCTGAACGTCTCCCGCGAGATCCTCCAGCAGGATCGGCACATCCGCGCGATGCGCAGCCGGCTGACGAAGAAGGTCCTCTCCACCGTCAAGGAGATGCGCACCAAGGACGCCGAGCGCTACGCCACGTTCTGGCGGGAGTTCGGCGCCGTGGTGAAGGAGGGCCTGGTCACCGACGCCGAGAACCGCGACGCGATCCTCGCCGTCGCCTCGTTCGCCTCCACCCACGGCGAGGAGGAGCAGACCACCCTCGCGGCGTACGTGGAGCGGATGAAGGACGGCCAGGAGGACATCTACTACCTCACCGGCGAATCCCGGCAGGCCGTCGAGAACTCCCCGCACATGGAGGCCTTCCGCGCCAAGGGCATCGAGGTGCTGCTGCTCACCGACCCGGTCGACGAGGTGTGGGTCGACGCCGTGGGTGAGTTCCAGGGCAAGCGGCTGCGCTCGGTCGCCAAGGGCGAGATCGACCTCGACGGCGAGGACGAGCAGTCAACCGACGCCGAGAAGGAGAAGCAGGCCGAGACCTACGCCGGTCTGCTCGGCTGGATGAAGGAGCAGCTGGCGGAGGACGTCAAGGAGGTCCGTCTGTCCTCCCGGCTCACCGTCTCCCCGGCCTGTGTGGTCTCCGACGCGGGCGATCTGACCCCGGCGCTGGAGAACATGTACCGCGCGATGGGCCAGGAGGTGCCGCGCGCCAAGCGCATCCTGGAGCTCAACCCCGGTCATGCGCTGGTCCAGGGGCTGAACCGGGCCTACCAGGAGGCGGGTGAGGACCGCTCGGCCCTCACCGAGACCGCCGAGCTGCTGCACACGCTCGCCGTCCTGGCCGAGGGCGGCCAGCCGAAGGACCCGGCCCGGTTCGTGAAGCTGGTGGCGGAGCGACTGGAGCGGGCGCTGTAGCCGGCGGGCGTCGCCTTTTCACCGCTTCCGCCCGCTCTGTTCCCCTTCCGCCCGTCCGGTGTAATCATGTAATCCACACCGGGCGAGCGGAAGGGGCGCCCCGTGGCCGAGACTCTCTCCGAGCCCGACCGCTCTGGCAAGGAGCAGGCCGCGCTCGACGCGTACTCGCGGATCGTCACCTCGGTGGCCGCCGAGCTGACCCCGAAGGTGGCGGCGCTGACCGTGGCACACCGGTGGACCCGGGGCCGGTTCGTGCGCGGCACCGGCTCCGCCGTGGTCTTCACCGACGACGGGTTCCTGCTCACCAACGCGCACGTCGTGGGCCGCTCCGACGCCGGCACCGCGTCCTTCGCCGACGGCACCACCGTGCCCTTCCACGTCATCGGCGCCGATCCGCTGTCCGACCTCGCCGTCGTCCGGGCCGACGGGCCGACCCCACCGCCCGCCCGGCTCGGCGAGGCCGACACCCTGCGGGTCGGGCAGCTCGTGGTGGCCGTCGGTAACCCGCTCGGCCTGGCCGGCAGCGTCACCGCCGGCGTGGTCAGCGGCCTCGGCCGGTCCCTGCCGACCAGCGCGGGCGCCGCGACCCGGGTCGTCGACGACGTCGTCCAGACCGACGCCACCCTCCACCCCGGCAGTTCCGGCGGGGCGCTGGCCACCGCCGACGGGGCGGTCGTCGGCATCAACACCGCCATCGCCGACGTGGGCCTCGGCCTCGCCATCCCCGTCAACGACACCAGCCGGCAGATCATCACCACCCTGCTGTCGGCCGGCCGGGTGCGCCGCGCCTACCTCGGCATCGCCGGCACGCCCGCGCCACTGCCCCCGCCGCTGCGGGAGCGCACCGGCCGGCCCACCGGGCTGCGCATCGCCGAGGTCGTCCCCGCCTCCCCGGCCGCCCGCGCCGGCCTGCGCACCGGCGACCTGCTGCTCACCGCCGACGGGGAACCGGTCGGCAGCGCCCAGGCCCTCCAACGCCGCATGCTGGAGGACGCCATCGGCCGCCCCCTGGCCCTGACGGCCCTGCGCGGCGACGCCCTGGTCGACGTGATAGCCACCCCGGTGGAACTGGTAGCGGAGGACTGAGCGGGGGCGGGCCGGGCAGTACGGGGCGGGCGTCCGCCGCTTGGGCGGCACGATGTGTCGGGTGGCATGCCTTGCCGGGCGGCGGCCGGTGCGGGTTGGCAGGCTGCGCCGGTTGGCAGCTTGTGCCGGTTGCGGTCCGTGCCGGATGGCATGCCTTGCCGGGTGGCGGCCTGGTGCGGGTGGCAGGCTGTGCCAGTTGGCAGCTTGTGCCGGTTGGCGGCTTGTGCCGGATGGCATGCCTTGCCGGGCGGCAGCTCGCGCCGGTTGGCAGGCCGAGCCGTTTGGCGCCCCGTGCCGGCCGGCAGCCCCCGCCAGACGGCACGCCCCGCCGACAGCCAACTCCTGCCAGCCCCCGCCCTCAGACGGCTCACCCTCGACGCCCCGCACGCCATCGGCGCCCACCCCACCGCCCCCACCGTCGCCCTTGCCCCAAGCGTCCCCAATGCCTCAACCCCCCGGAACCTCCCCCACAAGCACCCCCTCAGCCCCCACCCCCACCCGCACCCCCTCACTGATCCGGTCCAATACCTCGCGCAGCCACTCCCGGTCCGCACCCGGCGCCCGTTCCAGCCGCATGCGGTGGGACCGCCAGGGCAGGATGCGGAGTCCGGCGAGGCGGCCCGTGGGGCGTTCGAGCGTGGGCAGGAACGCCAGTCGGAGGTCGTCGCGGTAGCGCTCGTAGCCGGTGATGCCCTCGTAGTCGTCGACGAAGTCCCCGCAGCCGTGCAGGATCAGCCGCCCCCGGTACACCTCGATCGGCCGTGGATGGTGCGAGGAGTGGCCGTGGATCAGGTCCACGCCGCCGTCGACGAGGGCGTGCGCGAAGCGGACCTGGGCGCCGGGCACGCGGTAGCCCCAGTTGGAACCCCAGTGCACCGACACCACCGCGAGGTCACCGGGGCGCTTGAACCGCCGTACCCGCGCCACGACCGCCTCGGCCGCCGCGGGCGTCAGGGCGGGGACGTAGGCGACACCGGAGCGGTCCGGGCCCGCCGCCCAGTCGGCCGGGACGCCGCTGCACCGCGTCCCGATCGCGAACACCAGGGCCCGGCCGCCGCCCGCCGGCACCACCGCCGGTGCCCATGCCGCGTCGGCGTCCAGCCCGGCGCCCGCCGTGCGCAGGCCCGCCCCGGCCAGTACGGCGAGTGTCTCCGCGAGGCCGCGGCGGCCGAAGTCCAGCACGTGGTTGTTGGCCAGCACGCACACGTCGGGGCGGATCATGAGCAGGGCGGGCAGGTTGGCCGGGTGCATCCGGTAGTGGACACCCTTGCCGGGCGCGAAGTCGTCGCTGCGGGTGACCGAGGTCTCCAGGTTGACGATCCGCGCGTCCGGGGCCTCGGCCTCCAGCGCGGCCAGCGCCTCGCCCCACGGCCAGGACGGGGGCACCGGCGCCGGCACCGGCCCGCCGGCCGACTCCGCCAGGCGGACATAGGCGCGCGCGTCACCGATGTACTCCTCGCGCAGTGCCGGATCGCCGGGGTGCGCCAGGATCTGGTCGACGCCGCGCCCGAGCATCACATCGCCGCACAGGAACAGCGTCACGGTGCCGCCGCCCATGCCTCCACGGTACGGCCGCGCGGCCGTCGCATCGGGGAATCCGCGCACGCGGGGGTTGTCCTGCCCGTCCCGCTGACCCTAGGGTCTCTCCGGGGAGCAAGCGCTTTCTATCCCACTCCGCGTCCCTGCCCGCCTGCTCCCCGAACCGCCGTCCACCCGCCGAGGAGCGCCGCATGCCCCAGCCCCCCTCCCGCCGCCGCGTCGCCGTCATCGGCACCGGCGCCATCGTCGCCGGCAGCCATCTGCCCGCGCTCCAGGCCCACGCGGACCGGGTGGAACTGGTCGCGGCCGTCGACGTGGACCAGGCCCGGCTGGACGCCTTCCGGGAGCTGGCGGGGGAGCGGGTCGCCGGATACGCCTCGACCGGCGCCATGCTGGACGCCGTACGCCCCGACCTGGTGCTGATCGGGACGCCGCCGGCGCTGCACCGGGAGCAGACCGTCGCCGCGCTCAAGGCGGGCGCCTGGGTGCTGTGCGAGAAGCCGCTGTGCCTGTCGCTCGCCGAGTACGACGACATCGCCGCCGCCGAGCAGGCGTCCGGCGCGTACGCCTCCGTGATCTTCCAGCACCGCTACGGGTCCGGCGCGGTGCACGCCCGCGAGCTGATCGCGAGCGGTGAGCTGGGCGCCCCGCTGGTCGCGCACTGCCAGACGACCTGGCACCGGGACGCCGCCTACTACGCGGTGCCGTGGCGCGGGCGCTGGGCCAGTGAGGGCGGCGGGCCGACGATGGGCCACGGCATCCACCAGTACGACCTGCTGCTGCACCTGCTGGGCGAGTGGGAGGAGGTGCGGGCGATGGCCGCCCGGCTGGTGCACGACACCGAGAGCGAGGACGTCTCCACCGCTCTGGTCCGCTTCCGCGCCGGCGCGCTCGCCACCGTCGTCAACAGCGTCCTGTCGCCCGACGAGGTGAGCCGCATCCGGATCGACTGCGCGCACGCGACCGTCGAGCTGACCCACCTGTACGGGCACGCCAACGACGACTGGGTCTACACCCCGGCCCCGCACGCCGACCCCGAGCGCGCCGCCGCCTGGCACATCCCCGCCGCCGATGTGCCCAGCTCCCACACGGCCCAGCTCGGCGCCCTCCTGGACGCCTGGGACCGTGGAGTACGGCCGCCCGGCAGCGGCCCGGAGGCGCGCGCGACGCTGGAGTTCGCCGCCGCCCTGTACAAGGCGGCGTTCACCGGCTGCCCGGTGCGGGCCGGCGAGATCGGCCCCGGCGACCCGTACTACTCGGCCATGCACGGCGACCACCCCGACTGGGCCCCGAAGGAGGCGGTGTGAGCATCCGGGTCGGTCACGTCCACGGTGAACACGTCGCGGTCGAGGCCGCGAACGGTGTCGAGATCCTGCGGTACGTCTACCGCCCCGACCCCGTGGCCTTCGAGTCCCGCAAGCCGTACGCGCACCCGCTGCGCACCCTGGCCGGGCACACGGTCACCGGGTACCGGCCCAGCGACCACCGCTGGCACAAGGGCCTGCAGATGACGGCCAGTCACCTCTCCGGGCAGAACTTCTGGGGCGGCAACTCCTACGTCCACGAACAGGGTTACCTCGCCCTGCCCGACCGGATCGGCTCCATGCGCCACGACGGCTTCACCTCCTTCGAGGCCGAGGACGAACAGCTCGCGCTCACGGAGGAGTTGACCTGGCTCGCGCACGGCGGACAGGAGTGGGCGCGGGAGGAGCGCGGCATCACCGTGCACTCCGTGGACGAGTCGGCCGGCAGCTGGGCGCTGGACTGGTCGATCCGCCTCACCAACCTGCGTGACCAGCCGCTGCTGTTCGGCTCCCCGACCACCGCCGGCCGCGAGATGGCCGGCTACACCGGACTCCAGTGGCGCGGACCCCGCGACTTCACCGGCGGCCGTGTCTTCGGCCCGGGGGAGGAGGGGGCACAGAAGCTGATGGGGGCTCAGGGGCCCTGGCTGGCCTTCGCCGCGGAGCACGACGAGGCCGACGCCCACTCCACGCTGGTCTTCGCGCACGCCCCGGAGAACCTCGACGAGACGTCCGCGATCCACGCCTCCCACTGGTTCGTGCGCAGCGAGCCCATCGCGACGGTCGCGTTCTCCTGGGCGTTCTTCGAGGAGTTCGCCGTGGCGCCGGGGGAGTCCTTCGGCTACCGCTACCGGGTGGTGATCGCCGACGGTGCCTGGGACCGCGAACGGGTCGCCGCCCATCTCCGGGGCCTCCCGTGGTGAACGACGTCCCGCCGCCGCCGCTGCCCGGCGCTGTCGGGCTGTCCCATCTGCGCGCCTACGACTGGGAGGCGGCCGACGGCGTCTGCGGCGGCAGCCCGCATCTGCACCTGGTGTGCACGGAGGCGTATGTCGTGACCGGCGGCCGGGGCGCGGTGCAGACCCTCAGCCCCGACGGCTACCGGGACATCCCGCTCCGGGCGGGCTCGCTGGCCTGGTTCACCCCGGGCACCGTGCACCGGATGGTGCAGGGCGGCGATCTGCGTGTCACCGTGCTGATGCAGAACAGCGGGCTGCCGGAGGCCGGGGACGCGGTGTTCACCTTCCCGCCCGAGGTGCTCGCCGACCCGCAGGCGTACGCGGCCGCCGCCACGCTCCCACCCGGCACCGGCCCCGCGGTGGAGGCGGCGGCCCGTCGCCGCCGGGACCTCGCCGTCGCGGGCTACCTTCCGCTGCGCGCGGCCCTCCTCGCCGGGGACGACGGCCCGTATCGCGCCTTCCAGCGGGCCGCCGCCCGTCTGGTGCGCCCGCGGGTGCCCGCCTGGCGCGAGCTGTGGCGCAAGGGTGCGCTCGCCGCCGCCGAGCGCACCGGCGCACACCTCGACGCGCTGGAAGCGGGCGAGCCCGCCTATCTCGACGGGGCGAGCGCGTACGACAGCGTCCCCGCCCGGCGTGCCGGTTTCGGGATGTGCGGCCGTCGGGACGAGTACCGCATCTGGGGTGAATGGTGAGTGAACACTGCGTGGCCTGAAGGGAAACGGCTCGTTCTGGTGCTTCGGATCGCGCCTGGCTCCGGTGTGGAACGGGCCGCCCGAATGCGACTTCTCGCCGCCACCGCTGTGATGACGTCACCCAAGGTCCCCCCGCATGGCCGGAATTCAGCTGCTCTGCTGCGGATATGAGGTCTTGCTACGAGTATTTTCAGCCAAAGTGATCCGTGACGCCCCGTGTTCGCGTCGACGCACATAGTGTGTGGGCGCCGCGTAGCCACACCCAGGGCACAGGGCCCTGCCGGGACTCGCACGCGGCGGAGGATCACTCCTTGACCACAGCATCCGTGCTGATGGCCGACGTCTTCCAGGTCCAGCCCTACACCCCGCACTGCCGGGTCATCCACGACGAGGGCGCGCACGCCGTCATCGGGGTCTCTCCCGGCAACAGCTACTTCTCCGCCGGGCGGCTGCACGACCTCGCCCGCTGGGGGCTGAGCCGGTTCGAACGCGTCGACTTCGTCTACACCGACCTGTTCGTCGCCGAGATGTACGAGGCCTGCGGCTACGCCCCCGACGACGCCCGCCGCAAGGCCGTGAAGAACCTCAGAGGCGTGCGCGCCAAGGTCCGCGACGCGGTGGAGGCGGCCGACCCGGACGGCGTGCGGCTGCGCTGGCAGCCGATGTCGGCCCTGCGGGACAACGACGCCTACCGCGACATGCACCGCCGGCTCACCCACCGCCTGGCCGGCGACGACGACTTCCGCGCCGTCTGCGACTCCCTCGTCAGCCGCTTCCTCGCCGCCCGCGGGGAGCCGGCGAACGAGCGGCAGCGCGCGGTGTGCCTGGAGTACGTCTGCGCGGAGGCCCCGCTCTTCCTCGACACCCCGGCGATCCTCGGCGTTCCGTCCTCGCTCAACTGCTACCACCAGCTGCTGCCCATGGCGGAGCTGCTGTACGCGCGCGGCGCCGGACTGCGCGCCTCCCGCAATCAGGGCCACGCCGTCGTGACCCCGGCCGACGCCGACCCGGCCGGATCCGTCCCCGCACCCGTCCAAGGAGCCGCCGCATGACCACCAGCGTCCAGACCCCGCCCCTGCTCGACTTCCCCTTCTCCTGGGACGGCACCCGGATTCCCGACGAGGTCGCCGCCCTGCGGGAGGCCGCCCCGGTGACCCGGGTGCGGACCATCGCCGGCGACGAGGCGTGGCTGGTGTCCTCCTACCGGCTGTGCCGGCAGGTGCTCACCGACGGCAGGTTCTCCCTGAAGGACACCTCCGCCCCCGGAGCGCCCCGCCAGTACGCCCTGACGATTCCGCCCGAGGTCGTGAACAACATGGGCAACATCACCGGCGCGGGCCTGCGCCGGGCGGTGATGCGGGCCCTGAACCCCAAGGCGCCGGGACTGGAGGAGTGGATCCGCGGCGAGGCCCACCGTCTCGTCGACGTGCTCGTCGCCGAGGGGCCGACCGCCGACCTGCGCGGCGCCTTCTGCGAGCCGTACTCCGCCGGGATGCACTGCCACATCCTCGGCATCCCGCAGACCGAGGCACCCGCGTTCCTGCGCAGCCTCGACATCGCCTTCATGAACTCCCCGTGCCCCGTCACCGGCGCGAAGGTCAACTGGGACCGGGACATCGCCCGGATGACCGGCCTGATGAACCACCCCGGGACCGGCGGGCTCATGGGGGAGCTGGCCGAGCTGCGCGGGGACCCGGAGTACGCCCACCTCACCGACGAGATGCTCGCCACCGTCGGCGTCACCCTGTTCGGCGCCGGAGTGATCTCCACCTCCGGCTTCCTCGCCATGGCCCTGGTCCATCTGCTCACCCACCCCGAGCTGTGGGACCTGCTGCGTGAGCGGCCCGAGGTGACCGGCGCGGCCGTGGAGGAACTGCTGCGGGTCAACCTGTCCATCGGGGACGCGCTGCCCAGGATCGCCCTGGAGGACGTCCGCCTGGGCGATGTGCGGGTGCGTGCGGGAGAGCTGGTGCTGGTGCTCGTCGAGGGCGCCAACTTCGACCCCGAGCGCTTCCCCGACCCGCACCGCTTCGACGTCGGGCGTCCCAACGCCGCCGACCATCTCTCCTTCGGCGGCGGCTCCCACTACTGCCCCGCCACCGCACTCGGCCGCCGTCACGCCGAGGTCGCCCTGGAGGTGCTCGCCGAGCGGCTGCCGCACCTCGCGCTGGCCGTGCCCGCGGGGCAACTGGTGTGGCGCACGGGCTTCATGAAGCGCATCCCCGAGCGGCTGCCCGTCATCTGGTAACTGCTGCCGCACCGACCCGGCCGGCGGCCCCGCGCCGCCGGCCGCAGCCGGTCGGTCAGGCGTGCCGGTGCGGCCGGTGCATCATGTCGTGCAGCGTCGTCCTGTCGTCCGCGTCGTCCGCGTCGTCCGCCGTCCCGACGCCGCGCGGCGCCCGGCGACGGCGGTGGACCGCACCGCTCATCATCGCCAGCGCCAGACAGAAGATCAGCGCCAGCGCCAGGCCCGAGCTGAACAGCGCCAGCCCGTTCATCGTCGCGATGTGATGGTCGAGCACGGACACGGGGTACTGCGGTCCGCCGCCCAGGTTGCCCGCGATCGCCAGCACCGTGAAGGCCACCGTGGCCGCGAGGAGGAGGAGTCCGAGCAACAGCATGCGAGTCATCTCCCCGAAGAGGGCGGAAGAGTGGTGCCACCGTCGCGGGTACCCCCTGACGCCGCCGCGTACCGCACCTACCCTGGAGGTGTGGCTCGTTCCAACGACGAGGTCGCCGCGCTGTTCCAGGAATACGCGGACCTGATCTCGATCACCGGGGGAGACGCGTTCCGGGCACGTGTCTACGAGAAGGCTGCCCGCGCGATCGGCGGACACCACGCCGACGTGGCCGGCCTGGACGTCAAAGGGCTCCAGGAGATCCCCAACGTCGGCAGGTCGATCGCCGAGAAGATCACCGAGTACTTCCGCACCGGCTCCGTCGCCGCCGTGGAGGAACTGCGCGCCCGCATCCCGGCCGGCGTGCGGCGGCTGACGGCCATCCCCACCCTCGGCCCGAAGAAGGCCCTGGTCCTGTACGAGGAGCTGGGCATCTCCTCCGTCGAGGAGCTGACCGAAGCCATCCAAGGCGAACGGCTGCGCGACCTCAAGGGCTTCGGCCCCAAGACCGAGCAGAACATCCTGCACGGCATCGAACTGCTGCGGTCCGCCGGCGACCGCGTCCTGCTCGACGTCGCCCTCGACCTCGCCACCGACATCGTCGCCGTCCTCTCCGGCACGGCCGGCTGCGGCCGCTGCGCCTACGCCGGCTCCCTGCGCCGTGTGAAGGAGACCATCGGCGACCTCGACGTCCTCGCCGCGGCCGACGACTCCGGCCCGCTGATGAAGGCGTTCACCGAGCTGCCGTACGCGGACGAGGTCATCGCGCACGGCACGACCAAGACGTCGATCCGCACCACCAAGGGCCTCTCCGTCGACCTGCGCGTCGTACCGCCCGACTCCTGGGGAGCCGCCCTGCAGTACTTCACGGGCTCCAAGGCGCACAACATCCGCACCCGCGAACGCGCCGTGCACCACAAACTCAAGCTGTCCGAGTACGGGCTGTTCGACGCGGAGAGCGGCGAGAAGATCGTCTCCGAGACCGAGGAGGAGGTCTACGCCCGCCTCGGCCTGCCGTGGATCCCGCCGACCCTGCGCGAGGACCGCGGCGAGATCGAGGCCGGGCTGCGCGGCGAACTGCCCGACCTGGTCACCGAGGCCGATCTGCGCGGCGACCTGCACACCCACACCGACCTCACCGACGGTCTCGCCCCGCTCCAGGAGATGGTCGCCGCGGCCGCCGAACGCGGCTACGCCTACTACGCGATCACCGACCACGGCCCCGACATGGCCATGCAGCGCATGACCGACGAGCGGATGCTCGCCCAGCGCGAGCGCGTCCGGGAACTCGACGGCACCTACGGCAAGGGCCGGGGCATGCGGCTGCTGCACGGCGCCGAACTCAACATCGGCCCCGACGGCGACGTGGACTGGCCGGCGGAATTCCTGGCCGGCTTCGACCTGTGCGTGGCCTCCGTGCACTCCCACTTCACCCAGGACCGCGCCGCCATGACCCGGCGGCTCGTACGCGCCTGCGAGAATCCCTACGTCGACATCATCGGCCACCCCACCACCCGCCTCATCGGCAGACGCCCCGGGATCGACGCCGACCTGGACGCGGTCTTCGCCGCCTGCGCCCGCACCGGCACCGCGCTGGAGATCAACGCCCACCCCGACCGGCTCGACCTGCGCGACGAGGACATCCTGCGGGCCAAGCGGCACGGCGTGAAGTTCGCCGTGAACAGCGACGCCCACTCCACCCTGCACCTGGCCAACATGCGCTACGGCATCGGCACCGCCCAGCGCGGCTGGCTCACCGGGGACGACGTGATCAACACCTGGCCGCTGACCCGGCTGCGCCGCTTCCTGCGGCAGGGCCGCCCGGCACGCTGACCCGGCGTGTGCGCGGGCCGACCGCCGGGTACCCGGCCGCACGTCCGGCCCGCCGCCGTGAGCGGCGGACGTCGGAAGGAGGCGCAGAGCCCATGGAGTTTCGTGACCGCACCCAGGCCGGTCGGGAACTGGCCGAGCAACTGCGCATCCGGCAGGACAAGGGCGCCCTGGCGCACCCCCTCGTCCTCGCACTGCCCCGCGGCGGCGTCCCCGTGGCCCGCGAGGTGGCCCGCGCCCTCGGCGCCCCTCTCGACGTGCTCGTCGCCCGCAAGATCGGAGCGCCCTTCCAGGAGGAACTCGGGGTCGGGGCGCTGGCCGGCGACGACCCGCCGCTGTTCGACGAATGGGCGCTCAAACGCATGGGCCTCACCCACGAGGCGCTCGCGGGCACGGTGCGGCGCGAGCGCGCCGAACTGCGCCGCCGCGAGCACCTCTACCGGGGCGGTCGCCCGGCCCTGGACCTGACCGGGCGCACCGTGATCGTCGTCGACGACGGGCTCGCCACCGGCGCGACCGCGCGCGCCGCCGTCCGCTGGGCCCGCCGCCAGGGACCGGAACGCGTCGTCCTCGCCGTGCCGGTGGCCGCCCCCGAGTCCGCCGAGCTGCTCTCCCGGGAGGTCGACGAGGTGGTGTGCCTGTACCGGCCGGCCGACTTCCGCGCCGTCGGCCTGTGGTACGAGGACTTCGAGCAGCTCACCGACGCGGACGTGCTCGACGCCCTGCGGGAGGGGTGAGCCAGGTGACCGGCGTTGCGCCCCGCGCCGTGCTCGCCGGCGTCGACGACACCTCGGACGCCTGGCTCGCCGCGGACTGGGCCGCCACCGAGGCGGATCTGCGCGGCACCGGTCTGCGCCTGCTGCACGCCGTCGGCCCGGGCAGCCCGGCCGGGGAGGGCGCCGACGCGCGCGTCCTGGACGCGGCCGCCTCCGTCCTCGACGACGCCGTGGCCCGTATCGCCGCCGGCCACCCCGGCCTTCCCCTGGAGACCGCGCTCGCCCACGACCGGCCCGCCGAGGCCCTCATCGACGCCGCGCGCGACGCCGACCTGATCGTCGTCGGCACGCGCGGGCGCGGCGGCTTCTCCGGACTGCTGCTGGGCTCGGTGAGCCTGCGCACCGCCGCGCACGCCAACCGGCCGGTCGTCGTCGCGCGCGGGCACACCGAGAGGGCCGCCCACGGCAGCGTCGTCGTCGGCGTCCGCGACGAACGGGACACCGACGCCGTACGGTTCGCGCTCGCCGAGGCACGGCTGCGCGGCGTCGAGGTGCGGGTGGTGCACGCCTGGATGCCGCTGGCGCGGGCCGGTCTGGTGGTGCCCCAGGTCAGCCGGATCGACGACGAACAGCACATCCGCACCCGCGTGCTCGAACACGCCGCCCGGCCCCTCGCCGAGTATCCGCAGGTCCGGGCCGACACCGACCTCGTCATCGGCTCCCCGGCGGCCGTCCTCGTGGAGGCGTCCGCACGGGCCGGCCTGGTCGTCGTCGCCCGGCATCCGCCCGCCGGCCGGTTCGCGCTGCGCCTGGGCAGCGTGGTGCACGCGGTGCTGCACCACGCCGAGTGCCCGGTCGCCGTCGTACCCACCCTGGCGGCGGCGGAGGAGGAGACCTGAGGTGCCCGCCATGGACGAGCACGAGGCACGCAGGCGGTTCGCCGATGCCCGCGTGGCCCGGCTCGCCACCGTGGACGCGGCAGGCCACCCGCACCTGGTGCCCGTCGTGTTCGCCGCCGACGGCGACCGGATCGTCACCGCCGTCGACCGCAAACCCAAGTCCACGCAGCGGCTCAAACGGCTGCGCAACATCGCCGCCCACCCGGCGGTCAGCCTGCTCGCCGACGCCTACGACGAGGACTGGGACCGGCTGTGGTGGGTGCGCGCCGACGGAGGCGCCCACACCGTGCCGGCCGGCACCGACGACGCCGCGGCACGCGCGGAGCACACCGGGGCGATCACCCTGCTGCGCCGCAAGTACCCCCAGTACGCCACCCGCCCCCCGGACGGCCCGGTCATCCTGGTCACCGTCGCCCGCTGGACCGGGTGGCAGGCCACCGGCTGAGACCTCACAGCGGCGCGGAGGCCGCCATGGAACTGGTCGAGGAACGCCCCTACCGCTACCGCATCCCCGCGCACGGGCCCATGAGGGTGCCCGGCGTCGTCTTCGCCTCCCGCGAGCTGCTCGCCGACGCCGAGCAGTCCCTGCGGCAGGTGGCCAACGTCGCCACCCTGCCCGGCATCGTGCACGCCGCGTACGCCATGCCCGACATCCACTGGGGCTACGGCTTCCCGATCGGCGGCGTCGCCGCCACCGACGTCGCACGCGGGGGCGTCGTCTCACCCGGCGGTGTCGGCTTCGACATCTCCTGCGGGGTACGGCTGCTCGCCGCCGACTGCGACGCCCGTGAACTCGGGCCCGCGCTCACCGCCGTCATGGACGGCCTCGACCGGGCGATCCCGCGCGGCGCCGGACCCGGCGGCGTGTGGCACCTCAGCGGCACCCGCCAGCTGGAGCGCATCCTGCGCGGCGGCTCCCGGTACGCCGTCGAGGAGGGCCACGGCGAGGAACGCGACCTGCTGCGCTGCGAGGACGCCGGCGCGGTCGCCGACGCCGACACCGGGCAGGTCGGCGAACGGGCCCGGGAGCGCGGCCTCGGCCAGGTCGGCAGCCTCGGCTCCGCCAACCACTTCCTGGAGGTGCAGCGGGTCGCCGAGGTCCACGACGCGCAGGCCGCGGCCGCCTTCGGGATCGCCGCCGGGCAGGTCTGCGTGATGATCCACTGCGGCTCACGCGGATTGGGCCACCAGATCTGCACCGACCACGTCCGGGCCATGGGCGGCGCCATGGCCCGCTACCGCATCTCGGTTCCCGACCGGCAGCTGGCCTGCACCCCGGTCGAATCGCCCGAGGGCCGCGCCTACCTCGGCGCGATGGCCGCCGCCGCCAACTACGGCCGGGCCAACCGCCAGCTCCTGACCGACGCCACCCGCCGCGTCTTCCTGCGGGCCGCGGGCATCCGGCTGTCCCTGGTCTACGACGTCTCCCACAACCTCGCCAAGATCGAGACCCACCCGGTGGACGGCACGCCCCGCAGCCTGTGCGTGCACCGCAAGGGCGCCACCCGGGCCTTCCCGCCCGGCCACCCCGACCTGCCCCCCGACCTGCGCGAGGCCGGGCAGCCGGTGCTGATCCCCGGCACCATGGGTACGGCGTCCTATGTGCTGGCCGGCGTCAGCGGCGGCGACGCCTTCTCCTCCACCTGCCACGGCGCGGGCCGCACGATGAGCCGCCACGAGGCCGCACGCACCGTCACCGGCCGCGAACTACGCGCCCGCCTGGAACGGGCCAGCATAGCCGTGCGCCCCCTGTCCTGGCGCGGCCTGTCCGAAGAAACCCCGGAGGCCTACAAGGACGTAGCCGCGGTAGTGGCCACCAGCGAGGCAGCAGGCCTGTGCCGCACGGTCGCCCGCCTGGTACCGCTCGGCGTGATCAAGGGCTGAGAAGCGCCCCGAAGGGGCGCGGGGAACTGCGCGCCCAGCCACCCCCCACCCGCACCCGACAACCGACAGAACCCGGCACGACGCGACTCGCCCCCAACCCAGCGGAGCGCTCACGCATCGATGGTCACAGAACACGACCACCCATAAGGCCCCGGCCCCAGATGCAGCTCATGCCAGGACACCCCCTTCGGCACCGCGCCGGTGATCTCCACGTCCGCCAGCTCGGCCACCGCCAGCCGCACGTCCAGCTCGTCGTCCTCCGCGTCCGCCTCCACGTCCACCGGCACCCGGCCGTGCACCTCCATCCGGTACACGACCTCCTCCAGCAGCGCCGCCAGCAGGTCGTCGTCGCCGGTCCCGGCCACCCGCAGCCGCTCCACCGCCGTCGGCCGCACCCGGGACACGTCGGCGAAGCACTCCACCATGCCGAGGACCGCCTCCGCCAGACAGTCCTCCCGGTTCGCGCCCCACGCCTCGATCCGCACGTCGGCGGTGTGCGGCACCGCGCGGTGACCGCTCCCGCCCTGCACCCGCGTGAGCCTGTCGTCGCCCGTGTCACCGACCATGTTCCCCGTGTGCCCGATCGGCGGCCGGGCACACGGACGGACCGCCCGCTGCCCCGGATCGATCCGCCGGTGCGCCGCGCCTGGGTCGGGGAACCGCGCCCCGAAGGTCAGAGCACGGGTGCCTGCGGCCCGTTGGGGCTCTCCTCGCGCCGCTGGACGACCTCCCGGGCGATCGCGGCGACCTCCTCCTGCGGCAGCCGCCGGTAGCCGTCCTCCGTGACCAGCGCGACCAGCGGGAACAGCCGCCGGGTCAGATCGGGCCCGCCGGTCGCCGAGTCGTCGTCGGCGGCGTCGTACAGCGCCTGCACGGCCGCGGTGACGATCTCCCTCTCCGGCAGCCCCTCCCGGTACAGCTTCTTCATCGCGCCGCGCGCGTACACCGAGCCGGAGCCGGTCGCGGTGAAGCCCCGCTCCTCACTGCGGCCGCCGGTGACGTCGTAGCTGAAGATGCGCCCCTGGCCCCGGTCCAGGTCGTAGCCCGCGAAGATCGGCACCACGGCCAGGCCCTGCATGGCCATGCCCAGGTTGCCGCGCACCATCGTGGTCAGCCGGTTGGCCTTGCCGTCCAGGGAGAGCGGGGTGCCCTCGATCTTCTCGTAGTGCTCCAGCTCCAGCTGGAACAGCTTCACCAGTTCCACCGCCACGCCCACCGTGCCGGCGATGGCGACCGCGGAGTGCTCGTCGCCCGGGAAGACCTTCTCGTACTCGCGGTTGGCGATGACGTTGCCCATCGTCACCCGGCGGTCGCCCGCGACGAGCACACCGTCGGCGTAGGTCGCCGCGACGATCGTCGTGCCGTGCGGCGCCTCGAATCCGGCGCGGGCCGTGGGCAGTTCACGGTTGCCCGGCAGCAGGTCGGGCGCGTGCGCGGCGAGGAAGTCCACGAAGGAGGAGGTCTCGGGGGCCATGAAGGCGGGCGGCAGCACGCCGTCGATGCTCGGGTGGGCGCTCATCGCGTTCCTTCCTGTCGCGGGGCTCGGCGGCGAACCGAGGACGGTCCCCGCTCGCGCACCCTACCCGGCACGCGGGGCGCGCATGCGGCCCCGGTCGGTGGAGGAACACCCCCCGGCACGCGCCCGGTTCAGGGGCGCAGCGCCAGGCACTGGTAGCCGTCCAGGTCCTCGACGTCCACGCGGGACCAGTCGGCGGTCAGCAGTTCGGCGTCCGCGGGGGCCAGTTCCCACGGGTGGGGCTCGCCCCGGGACGGGTCGTGGATCGAGGTGCCGACCCAGAAGACGCCGCCGGGCGCCAGCAGGGCGCGGACCCGGGCGAGGAAGGCCGCCTTGTCGGGGATCCAGCGGTAGACCAGCCGGCAGGTGATCAGCGCGTAGGCCGGGTGCGGCAGCCCCGACAGGTCGCGGGCGGTGAAGTCCAGCTCCCGCACGTCCAGTTCGGGGTGGCGCCGGCGGGCCTGAGCGACCGCCGTGGGCGCGCAGTCGACGGCCGTGACCCGGTAGCCGAGCCGGTGCACCCGGGCGGCCAGCTCGCCCAGACCACAGCCGACGTCCAGCGCCGGCCGCCCAGCGCCCGCGCCGACCTGCCGGCGCAGGGCCCCGGCCTCCTGGTCGTCGATCGTGCGGTAACGGCGGCCCGACCGCCACACGGGTTCCCAGTAGTCCGCCGCCGTGGAGGCCGTCCCGTCCGTCATGTGCGTGAGCTCCTTCGCTAGCCGAGCGCCCGGTCCAGGTTGAACGCCGCGCTGATCAGGGCGAGATGGGTGAACGCCTGCGGGAAGTTGCCCTGCTGCTCGCCGGTGTGGCCGATCTCCTCGGCGTACAGGCCCAGGTGGTTGGCGTAGGTCAGCATCTTCTCGAAGGCCAGCCGGGCCTCGTCCAGCCGGCCCGCGTGCACCAGTGCCTCGACGTACCAGAACGAGCAGATCGAGAAGGTGCCCTCGTCGCCGCGCAGCCCGTCGGGGCTGGCCTGCGGGTCGTAGCGGTAGACCAGGGAGTCGGAGACCAGGTCCCGGGTGAGGGCGTCCAGCGTGGACAGCCACTTGGGGTCGGTGGGCGCGATGAACTTGCTCAGCGGCATCATCAGCACGGCCGCGTCCAGCACGTCACCGTCCTCGTACTGGACGAACGCCCCGCGCGCCGCCGACCAGCCGCGGTCCATGATCCGCCGGTAGACGGTGTCGCGGCACTCACGCCAGCGGTTGAGGTCCGCGGGCAGTCCGCGCCGGTTGGCCATGCGGATGGCCCGCTCGATCGCCACCCAGCACATCAGCCGCGAGTACAGGAAGTTCCGGCGCCCGCCCCGGGTCTCCCAGATGCCCTCGTCGGGCTGGTCCCAGTGGGCGCACACCCAGTCGACCAGCCCGCACACGTCGTCCCACTGGTCGCTGGAGATCGGCTTGGCCCACTTGTCGTAGAGGTAGATGGAGTCGATCAGCGCGCCGTAGATGTCCAGCTGGAGCTGGTCGGCGGCGGCGTTGCCGACGCGTACCGGTGCCGAGCCGAAGTGGCCCTCCAGATGGGGGAGTTCGCGTTCGGTCAGGTCGGTGCGGCCGTCGATGCCGTACATGATCTGCAGCGGTCCGGCGCTCTTGCAGTCGCCGGGGCTGATGTGCCGGGTGACGAAGTCCATGAACGCCTCGGCCTCCTCGCTGAAGCCGAGCCGCAGCAGCGCGTACACGCAGAACGCGGCGTCGCGCACCCACACGTACCGGTAGTCCCAGTTGCGTTCTCCGCCCAGCCGCTCGGGCAGGCTGGTGGTCGGGGCGGCCACGATCGCCCCGGTCGGCGCGTAGGTGAGCAGCTTCAGGGTGAGGGCCGAGCGGTGCACCATCTCGCGCCAGCGGCCGCGGTAGCGGGAGGAGGACAGCCAGCGGCGCCAGTACGCCACCGTGGCCGCGAACTGCTCCTCGGCCTCCCGGCTCGCGCACCGGCGGGGCGCCACCTCGCCGCTCACCTCGTCCAGCGCGAACACCGCCGACTCGCCCTCGGTGAGCTTGAACTCCGAGCGGACGTCCTGCCCGTCGGCCTCCAGTGGGACGGTCGAGGTCAGCGCGAGGGAGAGGCCGTCGGAGGCGAAGACCGCGGTGTCACCGGTGCGGTGGAGCGTGTGCCGTCGCGCCCCGTAGTCGAAACGGGGGGCCACCCGGGCCCGGAACGGCACCGTTCCGCGCACACAGATCACCCGCCGGATCAGCCGGTGCCGCTCGGTCTCCGCCTTCGCGCCGCCGACCGGCATGAAGTCCTGCACCTCGCCCACGCCGTCCCCGGTGAAGAAGCGGGTGATCAGGACGTTGGTGTCGGGGAAGTAGAACTGCTTGGTGCGGGCCGCCCCGCTCGCGGCGAGCTCGAAGCAGCCACCGCGCTCGGCGTCCAGGATCGCCGCGAAGACGCTCGGCGCGTCGAAGGAGGGAGCGCAGTACCAGTCGATGGTGCCGTTCGTCCCGACCAGGGCCACACTGCGCAGATCGCCGATCAGCCCGTGGTCGGCGACCGGCAGATAACCGGAGCCACGGCGGACGCCCTCGTGTGATACCTGGGCCATCGCAGCCTCCCTGGACCTCTGCCCGCGGCGCGGCTTCCAGCTTAGGGCGTGCCCTTCGGATCAGCTCGCGGACGCGGGGCCCGGGCCGGGAGGCTCAGACCGTGACCACCTCGATGCCGGCCTCCTCCAGCCGCCGTACCGTCTCCGCGTCCGCCGCCGCGTCGGTGACCAGCGTGTTCACCGTCTCGGCCGCGCAGATACGGGCGAAGGCGCGGCGGCCCAGCTTGCTGGAGTCGGCGGCGACGATCACCCGCTCGGCCCGCTCGCACAGCAGCCGGTTGATGGCGGCCTCGGCCTCGTCGTGCGCGGCGGCCCCGTGCACGACGTCGAAGGAGACCACGCCGAGCACGGCGACATCCAGGGTGATCTGCCCCAGCACCCCGTCCGCGAGCGGCCCGATCAGCTCGTAGGACTGGGCCCGCGCCACGCCGCCCGTCACCACGATCTTGAACTGGGGCCGCACGGCAAGCTCGTTGGCGATGTTCAGCGCGTTGGTGACGACGGTCAGCGCGGGTGAGCCGGACGCGAGGTCCCTGCGGACGGCGAGCGCGCGGGCCACCTCGGTGGTGGTGGTGCCACCGGTCAGCCCGACCGCCTCGCCGGGTGCGATCAGCTCGGCCACCGCCCGGGCGATGCGCTGCTTCTCCGAGGCACGCCGCGCCGTCTTGTAGCGCAGCGGCAGTTCGTACGACACCCCGTGCACGACCGCGCCGCCCCGGGTGCGCACCAGCATCTGCTGCTCGGCCAGTTGGTCGAAGTCGCGGCGGATCGTCGCGGCCGACACCTCCAGCTCGGCAGCGGCCTCCTCGACGTCCAGCCGGCCGCGTTCGACGAGCAGCTCCAGCAGCGCCTTCCAGCGGGCGTCGCGCGACATCCGCACCTCCTTCTTTCCTCCACCTCGGCTCACCGTGACCCTAGCGCACCGCCTCTGACGTCAAATGCTTGAAGTTGCTCGAAAGCTCGCTATATCTTGCACAAACAAACAGGCATCCGAAGGGGCGGCCAGAATGACCCATGTCGAGGACGAGCTGAACAGCCAGCCGGAGTGCTGGACCCGCGCCGCGGCGGAGGCCGCCGCGCACGCGGCGGTACTGCCCGCACCGGGGGAGCGGGTCGCGGTCGTCGGCTGCGGCACCTCCTACTTCATGGCCCAGGCGGTCGCCGGCCTGCGCGAGGGCGCGGGCCAGGGCGAGACCGACGCCTTCGCCGCCTCCGAGTTCCCCCACGGCCGCTCCTACGACCGGGTCGTCGCGCTCACCCGCTCCGGCACCACCACCGAGGTGCTCGACCTCCTCACCCGCCTGCGCGGCCACACCCGCACCACAGCGGTGACAGCCGACCCCGACACCCCGGTCATGGAGGCCGCAGACGACATCGTCGTCCTCACCTACGCCGACGAACGCTCGGTGGTACAAACCCGCTTCGCCACCACCGCGCTCACCCTGCTGCGCGCCCACCTGGGCCTGCACACGGACGCCGCCGTCGCCGACGCCCGGGCCGCGCTCGCCGCAGACCTCCCCGAAGGGCTCGTCGGCTGCCGCCAGTTCACCTTCCTCGGCCGCGGCTGGACGGTCGGCCTGGCCAACGAGGCCGCACTGAAGATGCGCGAGGCGTCCCTGTCCTGGACCGAGGCGTACCCGGCGATGGAGTACCGGCACGGCCCGATCAGCATCACCACCAAGTCCACCGCCACCTGGATGTTCGGCCAGGCACCCGAGGGCCTCGCCGGCCAGGTCCGGGCCACCGGCGGACTCTGGGTGGACGGTGGCCTCGACCCCCTCGCCGAACTGGTCCGCGCCCAGCGCCTCGCTGTCGCCGTCGCCGCGGCCCGCGGCCTGGACCCCGACCAGCCCCGCCACCTGACCCGCTCGGTGATCCTCGCCCCCTGAAAGGACACTCCGTGCCCCTCGCGACCACCGGTGAGCTGGTCACCCGCGCCGCCGTCGACCGCTCAGCCGTCGCCGCCTTCAACGTCATCACGCTGGAACACGTCGAGGCCGTCATCGCCGGCGCCGAACAGGCCGGCGCACCCGTCGTCCTCCAGGTCAGCGAGAACGCCGTGAAGTTCCGCTACGGCCGTCTCCTGCCGCTGGCCCGCGCCGCAGTCGCCGCCGCCGACGCCGCCACCGTGCCCGTGGCCCTGCACCTGGACCACGTACAGAGCGACGCCCTCCTGCGGCAGGCACCGACGGCAGGCTTCAGCTCGGTGATGTACGACGCCTCCGCACTGCCGTACGCCGAGAACCTCGCCGCGACCCGCGCCGCAGCGGACTGGGCGCACGCCCAGGGCATCTGGATCGAGGCCGAGCTGGGCCAGGTGGGCGGCAAGAACGGCCGCCCCCCGCTGGACGCCCACGCCCCCGGCGCCCGCACCGATCCCACCGAGGCCCGCGGCTTCGTAGCCGACTCCGGCGTCGACGCGCTCGCCGTGGCCATCGGCAGCGTCCACGCCATGACGACCCGCACCGCCACCCTCGACCACGACCTCCTCAAGCGCCTGGCCCAGGCCCTGGAACTCCCACTCGTCCTGCACGGCTCCTCGGGAGTCCCCGACGACGAACTGCGCACGGCTGTCGCGGGCGGCATCACCAAGGTGAACGTAGGCACGGCCCTCAACGCGGCCATGACCGGAGCGATCCGCGCCTTCCTGGCCACCCACCCGGAGGCGGTGGACTCCCGCAAGTACCTCAAGGTGGGCCGAGAGGCGATGACCCAGGAGGTGACGCGCATCATCGCCGTCCTGAGCTGACCCCTGCCACGACGGCGGGAAGGCCGCCGACGGACACCCCCCACCCCGGCCCCGACTCACGAACCGGCCGCAGGCGCTACGCACGCCACGACGCAACAGCAAGGGGCCGCCGCAGGCACAAAGGGGCG
The DNA here is from genome assembly GCF_002920535.1 of Streptomyces sp. Ru71. Lineage (GTDB taxonomy): Bacteria > Actinomycetota > Actinomycetes > Streptomycetales > Streptomycetaceae > Streptomyces. The sequence continues at coordinate 25,549 of NZ_PQSS01000039.1, forward strand.
CGGGGAACTGCGCGACCAGCCACAACGCAACCCGCAGACGAACGACGACCCAATACCCCTACCGCTTCACGGCCCGCAACACCACAAACTTAGGATCACTCGCCACCACCACACAGTTCCCGAACACCCGCCGCAGCTTCACGTGATACCCCAGATGCCGGTTCCCGATCACCCACAGCTCACCCCCCGCCCGCAGCACCCGCAGGGCCCCCGTGAACATCCGCCACGACGTAGCCGACGTCGTGGCCTGATGCGAATGGAACGGCGGATTGTTCAGCACCAGATCCACACTGCCGGAGGCAACCCCCGCCAGCCCGTCCCCCACCCGGAACTCCCCGTGCCCCGGCACCCCATTCGCCTTGTACGTGGCCTCCGCCGACGCCACGGCCTGGAACGACTCGTCCACGAACAGCACCTCGGCCTCCGGATTCGCCAGCGCCACCGACGTACCCACGACACCGTTGCCACACCCCAGGTCGACGACCCGGCGCGGCCCGTCGGTCGCGGGCAGATGCCGCAGGAAGAACCGCGTGCCGATGTCCAGCCGGTCCGCACAGAACACCCCGGCGTGGTTCACCACAGGCCGCCCCGAAACCGCCCCGACACCGTCCTCAAGCCGATAGGTGTACGGCCACGGATTGGCGGGCCGCTCCCGCCCCGGCTCCGGCATACAGAAGATCAGCCGCGCCTTCTGCCGGGCCAGCGACGTACGCGTCGGGCCGAGGATGTCCTCGAACAGCGCCAGCGTAGAGGTGTGGATCTCCTTCACCATCCCGGTGCCGACCACCACAGACCCCTCGTGCAGCGCCGGCGCCAGCCGCAGCAGCTGGTCCTCCAGCAGCGCCAGGCTCTTCGGCACCCGCACCAGCAGCACGTCGATCCGCCCCGGCGGCACGTCCTGCGTGGTCAGCAGGGACACGGTCCCCGGGGCGACCCCGTTGCGGGCGAGGTTCGCCCGGGTCGCCTCCTGCGACAGATGGGAGTCGGTGATCTGCGTCGGCGCGTGCTCAGCCAGCGCCGTGACCAGCGCGCCCCAGCGGTCGCCGACGACCACGACCGTCCCGGACAGGTCGATGCGCTCCTCGGCCAGGTGCCGCAGCAGATACGCGTCGGACGCGTCCCAGGCGCGCAGCCTGTCACGCGGGTCCTCGGGGAAACGGGTCAGCGCGAGCTCGCCCCAGGGCGTCGTCATACGGTCGTTCATGGTGCGTCCAGGCTAGCGGAGCCGCAGCTCAGGCCACGTGGGGCAGGATGGTGCCATGGACACCGAGCTGTTCCCGCGCGAGCGCGCCGAGCCGGCACCCGGCGCGGTGCACATGCCGGACTGGCTCGACACGAACCAGCAGCGCACCCTGCTCGACGCCTGCCGCACCTGGGCGCTCCCCCCGGCCGGCCTGCGCACCGTGCGCACCCCCGGCGGCGGCACGATGACCGCCCGGCAGGTCTGCCTGGGCTGGCACTGGTACCCGTACGCCTACGCCCGCACGGTCGTCGACGGCGACGGCGCCCCCGTCAAGCCGTTCCCGGCCTGGCTCGGCGAACTGGGCCGCCGCGCGGTCACAGCGGCGCTGGGCCCGCAGGCGCAGCCGCCGGAGCCGTACGACATCGCCCTGATCAATTTCTACGACGGCGACGCCCGCATGGGCATGCACCGCGACGCGGACGAGAAGGCCGACGCGCCCGTGGTGTCCTTCAGCCTCGGCGACAGCTGCGTCTTCCGCTTCGGCAACCCCGAGACCCGCGCCCGGCCCTACACCGACGTCGAACTGCGCAGCGGGGACCTGTTCGTCTTCGGCGGGCCGTCCCGGTTCGCCTACCACGGGGTGCCGCGCGTACTGCCGGGCAGCGCACCGCCGTGGCTCGGGCTGACCGGGCGGCTGAACATCACGCTGCGGGTCAGCGGTCTGCGGGCGGACGCCACCTGAGCAGCGGATCATGACAGACTCATCCCTCATGAGCGGCAAGGCGGACCCCCGGCCGGCGGGGGAAGGGACCACCTCAAGGACGCGGCTGGACCGGGGGCGCGGTGCGCTCGGGCCCGCGTTGGAGCTCGTGCACACCGGTCGGGCCCCGACCCGGGCCGTGCTCACCGCCGAACTCGGCGTCACCCGTGCGACCGCCGGCGCGGTGGCCGCGGAGCTGGAGGCGCTGGGGCTGATCCGCGTCGACGCCCGGCCCAGCGCCCCCGCCGGCTCCCAGGGCCGCCCCTCGCACCGGCTGAACGTCGCCGAGGACGGACCCGTCGCGCTCGCCGCGCAGGTCCACGCGGACGGCTTCCGTGCCGCCCTGGTCGGCCTCGGCGGGCGCATCGTCGCGACCGCTCCCGGCTGCGAGACCGTGGACGCCGACCCGGCGAAGGTGCTCGGCTCCGTGGTCGAGGCGGGCGCCCGGCTGCTGCACGAGACGGGCCGCCGGTGCGTCGGCGCGGGGCTCGCCGTGCCCTCCGCGGTCGCCGAACCGGAGGGCCTCGCGCTCAACCCGCTGCACCTGGCCTGGCCGGTGGGCGCACCGGTGCGGGAGATCTTCGCCGCCTGCGTGCGCGACGCGGGGATCACCGGGCCGGCGTTCGCCGCCAACGACGTCAACCTCGCCGCGCTCGCCGAGCACCGGCACGGCGCCGGACGCGGCTCGCGCGACCTGCTGTGCGTGGCCACCGGGCACCGCGGCGTGGGCGGCGCGCTGGTGCTCGACGGGCGGCTGCACACGGGCAGTTCGGGCCTCGCCCTGGAGGTCGGCCACCTCACCGTCAACCCCGAGGGCGGCCGCCCCTGCCACTGCGGCAGCCGCGGCTGCCTCGACGTCGAGGCCGACCCGCTGGCCCTGCTCACCGCCGCCGGCCGCGACCCCGGCCCGGAGGTGTCGCTGCTCCAGCAGGCCAACGACCTGATCCGGCACGAGTACGACGACCCGGACGTCCGGCGTGCCGTCGAGGCGCTCGTCGACCGCCTGGGCCTGGGCCTGGCCGGGCTGGTGAACATCCTCAACCCTGACCGGATCATCCTGGGCGGCCTGCACCGCACGCTGCTGGACGCCGACCCCGAGCGGCTGCGCGCCGTCGTCGCCGACCGCAGCCTGTGGGGCCGCAGCGGCGGCGTGCCCATCCTGGCCTGCTCCCTGGACCACAACAGCCTGGTGGGAGCGGCCGAGTTGGCGTGGCAGCCGGTGCTGGACGATCCGCTCGGGGCGCTGACCGGCGGCTGACCGCCGGCTACAGCGCGGCACCGCCGTCGATCACGAGGTCCGTGCCGACCAGCGACGCGGCCGCGTCGGAGGCCAGGTACAGCACGGCCTCGGCGACCTCCTCAAGGGACGACACCCGGCCGAGCGGCGACTGGTCCTTCATGCGCACGGCGCGCTCCGCCTCCGTCTCGCCGGGCCGCAGCGACATCGTCGTGTCGGACGCGCCGGGGCTGACGGCGTTGATGCGCACGCCGTCCGCGATGTACTCCAGTGCGGCTCCGCGGGTGAGGGAGGCGACGGCCGCCTTGCTCGCCGCGTAGGCGACGGCGAACGGCACCTGCTTGTGGCGCCCGAGGTTGGAGGCGATGTTGACGATGGCGCCGCCGCCGGGCTGGGTGCGCATCTGCCGGATCTCCGCCTGCAGGGCGAGGAAGACGCCGGTGACGTTGATGTCGAGCAGTGTCCGCCAGTCCTCCTCGCAGAGGTCGGCGAGCGGGGCGCCGCGGAAGACGCCCGCGTTGTTCACGGCCACGTCGAGGCTGCCGAACCGGTCGGCGACCGCGCGCACCAGCGCCTGCACGTCGGCGGCCCGGCTGACGTCGGCGACCTCGGCGACCGCGGTGCCGCCGGCCCGCTCGATCAGCGCGACGGTCTCGTCGAGCGGCTCCCGGGAGCGGCCGGCCACGACGACCCGGGCGCCCTCGGCGGCGAGGGCGAGCGCGACGGCCCGGCCGATGCCGGTGCCGCCGCCGGTGACGAGGGCGGTGCGGCCGGAGAAGCGGTTGCTGGACATGGGTGTTCCCTTCGATGGGCGGATGGGCGAGGTCCGGTGACGGTGTGTCAGCGGCGGTCGAGGAGGAGCGGGACGGCCGCGGCCGCGCACAGGGCGGCCGCCGTGCCGAGGCTCGCGGCGTCGTCGCCGACGGCGAGCAGGACGGCGAGGACGACCGTGGGGCCGGTCTCCATGGCCGTGTTGTGGACGCCGCCCGCAAGACCCGTGCGGTGCGCGGGCACGCGGTCGGTGGCCAGGACGGCGGCGCCGGCGAAGGCCAGGGCCGCCCCCGCGGGCAGCAGCAGGAACCCGGGCAGTACGCCGTAGCCGTACGGGACGGCCGGGTCGAGTCCGGCGAGCGCGAGGAGCGCCAGGCCCGCCGCGACGCCGGCCAGACCGGCGCCGGTGACGGCGAGGGGGCCGTGGCGCCGCACCAGGTTCGGGGCCACCCGTCCGGCGGCGACCAGGACCGCGGCGAACGGGGCGAACGCGGCCGAGGTGGTGAGCGCCGACCAGCCGCGCTCGTCCTGGAAGTGCAGAGAGAACAGAAGGAAGGTGGTCGCGGTTCCGGACGCGGTGAGCGCGGTCGCGGCCAGCCCGAGCGCGCGGCGCCCGTCGCGCAGGAAACCCGGCGGCAGCAGCGGGTCGGCCGCCCGGCGTTCGGCGGCGGGGAAGACGGCCAGCAGGACCGCTCCCGCGAGCAGCGGCACCAGCACGTCGGCCGACCCCCAGGGCCGGGCGTCGGTGCGGACCAGGCCCAGGCTCGCCGCCGTGATCCCGGCGGTGGCCAGGACGGCGCCGGGGGCGTCGAGCGGTGTGCCGCGCGGCCGTACCGGATCGCGCGGCAGCAGGCGCAGCGCCGCCGGAAGGGCGAGCGCCGCCAGGGCCACCGGGACGGCCAGCGCCCACCGCCAGGACAGCAGGGCGGCGACGACACCGGACAGCAGGTTGCCCGCCGTCGCCCCGAGCACCGACAGCCCGCCCCAGGTCGCCATCGCCCGGCCGTAGGCGGCCGGGGAACCGGCCAGCGCGCGCAGGACGGCCGTCGCGGCCGGAGCGGTCAGGGCGGCGCCGGCGCCCTGCGCGAAACGGGCCGCGACCAGGGCGCCGTAGCCGGGGGCGAGCGGGGCGGCGGCACCGGCGACGGCGAACAGCAGCAGCCCGGCGAGCAGTGTCCGGCGACCGCCGTACCGGTCGGCGAGCCGCCCGCCGAGCAGCAGCAGCCCCGCGAAGGCCAGGCCGTACGCGGCGCTGAGCACCACCAGCCGCTCGCGGCCCAGTCCGAAGGCGAGCCCGATGCGGGGCAGCGGGACCGCGATGGCGGCCAGCGTGTAGATCAGGGTGACCTGCACGGTGCCGAGGAGAGCGAAGGCGCGTCGCCCCATGGGCGGGGCCGCGCTGTCGAGCGCGGTCATGGTTCCCCCTCTTTCCAGACCGTTCGGTCAAGTATCAGGGCAGCGAAAAACGCCGCTCCGTGAGAGTGCGCGCGAAGGAACGGGCGTCAGTCCAGCAGCGCGAGCGCCTGCTCCGCCGCGTCGAGCACCCGCGCCGGGTCCGTCGAGGCCTTCCCCACCACCCGGACGCCCTGCATCAGCACCAGCAGCATGCGGGCCATCGCCTGCGGGTCGCGCCCCTCGGGCAGCTCGCCCTGGGCCCGGGCGCGCAGCAGGGCCGAGTGCAGCAGGGTCTCCACATGCCCCCAGCTGCGCTCCACCCGGCGGGCGGCGGCGTCGTCGTGCGGGGCCAGCTCGGCCGCCGTGTTGGTGACGAAGCAGCCGCGCTCGCGACGGGCGTCGTCCGCCGCCTCGGCGGCGAACCGGCGCACCACCGCCCGTACGGCGGGCAGCGCCGGCCCCGGCTGGGACAGCTCCAGCGCGAGCAGCGGGTTGTGCGCCTCGCCGTAGCGGTCCAGCGCCTTCAGGTACAGGTCGTGCTTGTTGCCGAAGGTGGCGTAGATGCTGGCCCGCCCGATCCCCAGGTGCTCGACCAGGTCGGCCATCGACGTCGCCTCATAGCCCTTGCGCCAGAAGAGGTCGAGGGCCGACAGGAGGGCGGCGTCCGGATCGAATTCCTTGGTTCGGGCCATGAGCTGACGCTAGCTCATTCAAGAACGATCGGTCAATCAAGGGACGGTGGTGCGGCCACCGAGTCCCGGGCGATGAACGTCGTGTCGAGCGTGACGTGGCGAGGCTCCTCGCCGCTGCCCTCGATCCGCGCCGTCAGCGCCCGCACCGCACAGGCCCCCAGCTCCTGGACGGGCTGCGCGACCACGCTCATCCGCGGGCGCACCGCGGCGGCCCAGTCCGGGTCGTCGAAGGTGACCACTGACAGGTCGTCCGGCACGGTCAGGCCGCCCGCCCGCGCGGCCGTCAGCACACCGAGGGCGATCATGCTGTCGGTGGCGAACACGGCCGTGGGCCGGTCCGCGAGTGCCAGCAGGCCGGCCGCCAGCGCGGCGGGGTCCTGGCGGTGGAAGGCGCCGCGGCGCAGATACCGCTCGGTGTCCTCGATGCCGGCCTCGCGCAGCGCGGCCCGGTAGCCCTCGATGCGCTCCAGGCCCGTGGTGATCGGGCCGGAAGGGTCCTCGTCACCGGTGCCGACCAGGCTGACCAGGCCGATCCGCCGGTGGCCGGCCGCGATCAGGCGGCGCACCGCGTCCTGTGCCGCACCCCGGTTGTCGACGGTGACGGAGTCGCAGGGCAGGCCGGGCGCGCGGCGGTCCAGCAGGACGACGGGGCAGCCCGAGGTGTGCGCGGCCTTCAGGTGGGCGGCGTCGGCCGTGGAGGCGGGGGAGACGATCAGGCCGTCGACGTGCTTGTCGAGCAGCGTCTTCACCGCCGCCCGCTCGGCGGTGACGTCCTCGTCGGTGTTGGCGAGCAGCACCTGGTAGCCGGCGGCGCGGGCCGCGTCGGTGATGCCGCGGGTGACACCGGCGAAGAACGGGTTCTGGATGTCGGCCACGACCACGCCGAGCGTGTGGGTGCGCCCCGTGATCATCGAGCGGGCCAGCTGGTTGGGCCGGTAGCCCAGCTTCTCGGCGGCGGCGCGCACCTTCTCCCGGGCCTCCGGGGAGACGGACCCGTAGTCCGCGAGGGCGCGGGAGGCGGTGGAGCGGGACACCCCGGCCTCGCGGGCGACGTCGGGGATGGTGGCGGGGCGGGCGCGGCCGCTGCGTCGGTTCGTCGTCATGGCAGGGCTCAGATTATCGGGCGCGCAAGAGGTCTTGACGCTCCGGATCGGCCGGTGGGAAGGTTCTCACCACCGCCGGTGAGAACGTTCCCAATCCCCTTCGCCCTTCCGTGCGGCATGGGATTGGGAACGTTCTCCATCCACCTCTCGGAAGGAAACGCGTGAGCACCGCAACCCTGCCCCTCAAGCCCATCACCGAGGACTTCAAGGAGGCCGTGGCCTTCGCGCTCAGCCAGAACGACACCGCCCGCGCCTTCGTCGACGAGGTCGTCGGGGCCGGCCTGCGCAACGTCTTCCTGGTGGGCTGCGGCGGCTCGCTCACCGCCGCCTACCCCGTGCAGTACCTGCTTCAGACCCGGGCGCAGTTCCCCGTCTTCCACCTGAACAGCGACGAGTTCAACCACCGCAGGCCCGCCCTGCTCGGCGAGGGCTCCCTGGTCCTGGTCTCCTCGCACACCGGCACCACCAAGGAGACCGTCGCCGCCGCCCACTACGCCCGTGAGGCCGGCGCCAAGGTCGCCGCGCTCACCCGCAGCGCGGACAGCCCGCTCGCCCGGGCCGCCCACGTGGCGTTCACCTACCGCAGCGAGGACACCGTCGTCGCCCCGAAGGGCGTGCTGTTCGGCCAGCTCGCCTACGCCCTGCTGGAGAAGACCGGCGTCGAGGGCGACTACGCGGCCCTGCGCCAGGCCTACGAGGCGCTGCCCGACGCCCTGTACACCGCGCAGGAGGAGGGCGAGGAGCTCGCCGCCTCGATCGCGGCCGCCCTCGCCGACGAGCGGGTGACCTACGTGCTCTCCGCGGGCCCCAACTACGGCGCCGGGTACGGCTTCACCATGTGCTACCTGATGGAGATGCAGTGGAAGCACGGCGGCAGCTACAACGCCGGTGAGTTCTTCCACGGTGCCTTCGAGGTGGTCACCGAGGACCAGCCGGTGATCCTCTTCCTCGGGGAGGACGCCACCCGCCCGATGGCCGAGCGGGCGAAGACCTTCCTCGACAAGTACACGAAGAAAGCGCACTACGTGGACTCGACGATGTTCTCCCTCCCGGGCGTGCCGGCCCACCTGCGCGGCGACATCACACCCATCGCCCTGGACGTCTTCGGCACCCGCCTCGCCCGCCACTACGAGTCCGTGCGCGGCCACGACCTCGACAAGCGGCGCTACATGTTCCAGGTCGAGTACTGAGCCACGGCCCCCCGCCCTTGCTCCACCCCCGGCCCGGTGCGGCGCCGCACCGGGCCGCCCCGTACCCGCACCCCTTTGCCGAGGAACCTTCATGCGCATCTGTGGAGTCGGCGACAACGTCGTCGACCGCTACCCCCAGCGCGGCCTGATGTACCCGGGCGGCAACGCCCTCAACGTCGCCGTGCACGCCGCCCGGCTCGGCGCCGAGTCCGCCTACCTCGGCGTCACCGGCAACGACACCGCCGGCGCTCACATCCGCGCCGCCCTCGCCGCCGAGGGCATCGGCCTCGACCGACTGCGCACCGCCGACGGCCCCAACGCGTACGCCACCGTGTACGTCGAGGAGGACGGCAACCGCACCTTCGGCGAGTGCGACCCCACCGTCTCCCACTTCACCCCCGACGCCGCCGACCTCGCCTGGCTGCGCCGCTTCGACCTGATGCACACCGGCGACTGCAGCCGCCTGGAGGACCAGCTGCCGCGCCTGGCCGCCGCCTGCCCGGTCAGCTTCGACTTCTCCGACCGCCCCTGGTCCTACGCCGCACCCCTCCTGCCGTACGTGCGCGCCGCCGTCTTCTCCCGCCCCGACGCCGGCGACACCGACGCCCTCGGCCTGATCGGGCGTGCCGTCGAGGCCGGGGTGCGCCTGGCCGTGGTGACACGGGGTGCCCGCGGGGCGCTGATCCACTGCGAGGGCACCGTGCACCACCAGGGCGTCGTGCCCGTCGAGGCCACCGACACCCTGGGGGCCGGCGACTCCTTCATCGCGGCCCTGCTCGTCGCCCTGCACCACGAGGGGCGCCCCCTCGCCGACGCCGCCGCCCGCGCCGCCGCCTACGCCGCCGAGGTCTGCACCCAGCCCGGAGCGTTCGGCCACCCGCTCGCCTTCGAGGCCGCCGGCACGCTCTGATCCCTCCGACCCCCGACCGCCAGGAGCCACCGATGCGCCGAACACCCGCCCTCACGGCCGGCTGCCTGCTCACCACCCTGCTGATGCTGCTGGTCAGCGGCTGCGGGCAACGGCCGGTCACCGTCACCCCGAACGACTTCGCGCTGCACGGCCGCCCGCAGGGACACCTCACCGTCCTGGAGAAGTGGGCCGACCCCGAGTACGCGCCCTACTTCCAGCAGGCCGTGCGCGCCTACGAGAAGCAGAACCCCGGCGTCACCATCGAGCTCCAGGCCGTCGGCGACCAGCCCTACAAGGACCGCATCGCCGTCCTCGCCGCCTCCCGCGAGCTGCCGGACATCTTCTTCGCCTGGCCGGGCCAGTACGCCCGCAAGTTCGCCGACGGCCGGCTCGCCGCCGACCTGAGCAGCGAGCTCAAGGGCACGGCGTGGGGCGGGAGTTTCGAGCGCAACGCCCTCGACGCCTTCACCTTCGACGACAAGTCCTACGGCGTCCCGCTCGACGTCGACGCCAAGGTGTTCGCGTACAACACCGCCCTGTTCGCCAAGGCCGGTGTCACCGCGCCGCCGCGCACCTTCCCGGAGCTGCTCACCGCCTGCGACCGCATCCGGAAGGCCGGCTACACCCCGCTCGCCTTCGGCAACCAGTACGGCTGGCCCGCCGGCCACTTCCTCACCCAGTTCAACGCCGCCGAGGTCCCGGCCGACGTTCTCGCCCGCGACTACGACGGCCGGGGCGGCTTCAGCCACCCCGGCTACGCCCGCGCCCTGGAGGACCTCGCCCGGCTCAAGCAGCGCTGCATGGCCCCGGGCGGCACCAGCATGAGCCACGAGTCCGCGCAGGCCCGCATGCTCTACGGCAAGGCCGCCATGCAGTACATCGAGACCCTGGAGTTCTCCTACCTCACCGAACAGGGCGGCGCCCCCGAGGAGTTCGCCGGCCACTGGGACTTCTTCCCGATGCCGGGCATCCCCGGGGCGCAGGGCGACCCGCGGGCCATCGCGGGAGGGGCGGACGGACTGCTCGTCTCCAACGCCTCACCCCACAAGGCCCTCGCCGTCGACTTCCTGAAGTTCCTCACCAGCCGCGCGCAGGCCCGCACCCTGGTCCGCGACCTCGGCTGGCTCAGCGCCGTCAAGGGCACCGCCGACGCGGCCGAACTGCCCGGGCTCGCCAAGGCCCAGCGCACCATCGCCGGGCACCACATGGCCGTATGGCTGGACACCCGGGCCGGCGAGAAGATCGTCAACCCCTATCTGTCCGCGGCCGAGGCCGTCCTCGCCGGACGCACCTCCCCACAGGCGGCCCTGCGCGAGGTGCGGCGCGGCGCCGAGCAGGCCCGGCGCTACGGAGTCACCCCCTGAGCGACCCACACACCCCCGAACCCGCCCCGAAGGAGGTGCCCCCATGGGACACCACGGCACACCCCACGGCAGAAAGCGGCACCGGCTGCACCACTCCCTGTACGTCGCCCCCGCCCTCGCCCTGATCGCGCTGTTCGTCTACTACCCGATCGTCGAGAACGTCCGGCTCAGCCTGTTCAAGTTCAGCGTCTTCCGGCCCGGCATGCGCTACGTCGGACTGGACAACTACCGGCAGGCCGCCGCGGACCCGGTCTTCTGGCACGCCCTGCTCAACAACGTCGCCTACGCGGTCACCTCGGTGGTCTTCCAGGTCGGGGCGGCCCTGGTGCTGGCCGCGGTCCTGGAGGAAGCGGTCGGGCGCCGGCTGCGCGGGCTGCTGCGCACCGTGTACTTCGTCCCGGCGGCCGTGTCGATGACCGTGGCGGGCCTGCTCTTCCAGTTCCTGTACCAGCCGGACGCGGGCCTGGTGAACAGCGCCCTGAAGGCCGTCGGACTCGGCTCGCTGCAGCACGACTGGCTGGGCGACGCCGCCACCTCCATCTGGGGCGTGATCAACATGAGCCAGTGGCAGTCCTTCGGCTACACGACCATGCTGCTCACCGTCGCCATGCAGCGCATCCCGCGCGAGCTGTACGAGGCGGCCACCGTGGACGGCGCCGGACGCGTCCGCACCTTCTTCACCGTCACCGTGCCCATGGTCCGCGAGATGACCACCCTGCTCGTCATCCTCACCGTCTCCGGCGCCTTCCTGGTCTTCAACGAGGTCATGGTGATGACCGGCGGCGGCCCCTCCAACTCCAGCCAGGTCCTCGGCACCTGGCTGTACGCCTCCGCCTTCACCGGCGACGACATGGGCTACGCCGCCGCCATCGGCACCGTGATGTTCCTGATCACCTTCGCCGCAGGGGCCGTACAGCTCCTGCACTCCCGCAGGAAGGCGGCCACGGCATGACCCTCACCGTCGACCGGTCCCGCATCCCCACGACCGCGGCCGCCCCGCCCGTCCGGCGGGCCCGCACGGCCGGCACCGCGGCCCTGCGCGTCCTCGCCCACGCCTCTCTCGCCGCCCTCGCCGTCGCCGTGCTCTACCCGCTGTTCTGGATGGCGGTCTCCGGCCTGAAGTCCAACGGCGAGATCTTCTCCGACCCCTGGGGCCTGCCCGCCCACCCGCACTGGAGCACCTACGCCGACGCCTGGCACCAGGGTGTGCTCGGCTACCTCCTCAACTCGCTGCTCGTCACCTCCGCGAGCGTCCTCGCCGTCGTCCTGGTCAGCGCCTGGGCGGCGTACGGCCTGACCCGTCTGGACATCCCGTGCTCGCAGCCCGCGCTGCTGCTGGTCCTCGGCGCGATGATGCTCTCGCCGACCGTGGCGATCGTCCCGCTGTCCCAACTGCTCCAGGCCTTGCACATCTACGACACCTACTGGGCGCTGATCGTGCTGTACACGGCCTTCAAGGTGCCCTTCACCACCTTCCTCGTCCGCGCCTACCTGCTCGGCCAGCCGGTGGAGGTGGAGGAAGCCGCCTTCCTCGACGGCGCCGGGCGCTGGCAGACGTTCTGGCGGGTGGTCGTGCCGATGGCCCGGCCGATCCTGGTCTCGGCGGCGGTCCTGCAGTCGCTGTTCGCCTGGAACGAGTACGCCTTCGCGCTGGTCTTCATCACCGACGACCGTCTCAAGACGCTCCCGGTGGGCCTGGCCGACATGGCCGGACGGCTCAACTCCGACTGGCCGGTGCTGTTCGCGGGCCTGACCATCGCCGCCCTGCCGATGATCGTGGTGTTCCTGATCGGCCAGCGGCACTTCGTGCGGGGACTGTCGGCGGGCATCGGCAAGTAGGCGGCCGGGCCAACGGAAGGTGCGAGCGGCGCTCACCCGAACGCGTGGCGCCGGGCCGGCGACCGGCTTGCTTGCCCGGGCCGTCTCCGGGAAGGCTGGAGCCTGAGATCCACACGCCTGAGATCCACACCGCACTCCACGAGTAGGAACCTCCGCGTCATGACCGACAAGCTCACCGTCAGCGTCCTCGGCACCGGCATCATGGGCGCCGCGATGGCCCGCAACCTCGCCCGCGCCGGCCACACCGTGCACGCCTGGAACCGCACCCGCGCCAAGGCCGAACCGCTGGCCGCCGACGGCGTGCGTGTCGCCGGCGATCCGGCCGAGGCGGTGCGGGACGCGGACGTGGTCCTGACCATGCTGTACGACGGTGCCGCCGCCCTGGACGTCATGCGCGAGGCCGCCCCCGCCCTGCGCCGGGGCGCCGCCTGGGTCCAGTCGACCACCGCCGGCCTGGCCGACGTGCCCGAGCTGGCGGCCTTCGCCGACGAGCACGGCCTGGTCTTCTACGACGCGCCGGTGCTCGGCACCCGGCAGCCCGCCGAGGCGGGGCAGCTGACCGTGCTGGCGGCCGGGCCCGCCGAAGGCCGTGAGCAGGTCACGCCCGTCTTCGACGCGGTCGGCGCGCGGACGGTGTGGACCGGCGAGGACGGCTCGGCGGCCAGTGCCACCCGGCTCAAGCTGGTCGCCAACAGCTGGGTGATCGCGGCCACCGCGGCGACCGGCGAGACCCTGGCCCTGGCCAAGGCGCTCGGCGTCGACCCGGCCGGGTTCTTCGACCTCGTCGCGGGCGGCCCGCTCGACATGGGGTACCTGCGCGCCAAGGCGTCCCTGATCCTCGACGGCAAGCTGACGCCGCCGCAGTTCGCGGTGGCCACGGCGGAGAAGGACGCCCGCCTGATCGTGGCGGCCGGTGAGCGCCACGGCGCCCGTCTCGACGTGGCCGCGGCGAGCGCCGCGCGGATGGCCCGGGCCGCCGCACAGGGCCACGCCGACGAGGACATGGTGGCCGCCTACTTCGCCAGCTTCCCCGACGAGCCGGCGTCCTGAGAGCCGATCCGGAACCGACGACAGGGAGGAACCCCATGTCCAAGCCGCCGCTGCCGCCGCAGGCCGTGGAGCTGCTGAGCCGCCCCAACCCGTGCGTGATGGCCACGCTGCGCTCCGACGGCGCACCCGTGTCCACCCCCACCTGGTACCTGTGGGAGGACGGCCGGGTGCTGGTCAGCCTCGATCAGGGCCGGGTGCGCCTGAAGCACCTGCGCCGCGACCCGCGCGTGACCCTGACCGTCCTCGCCGACGACGACTGGTACACCCATGTCACGCTCATCGGCCGGGTCGCGCAGATGTACGACGACGAGGGGCTGGCCGACATCGACCGCCTCGCCACGCACTACCTGGGCGGCCCCTACCCGCGCCGGGAACGCGCACGCGTCAGCGCCTGGATCGAGGTCGAGCGCTGGCACGGCTGGGGTGCGCTGAAGGACACCGACCAGCCGGGTTGAATCCCACTCAGCTCCGGCGGCGCGGTCGCGGGACCAACTCGCCGCCGCAGTTGGGGCACACGTGGCGCATCTCCTCGCCGCACGGCACGCAGAACGTGCACTCGTAGGAGCAGATCAGGGCCGGCGCGTCGGGCGGCAGCACCGTCGTCGTACAGCGCTCGCACTTCTCGCGCATCTCCAGGGCCATCGTCGTCTCGCTCCTCACCCGCGGGGCCGTGGCTGTCATTGTGCGGTCCCGGCGGCCCGCCGCGCGCGGCCCCGGCGGGCCAGAACCCGACATGATCGGGCCAACGCCCGCTCACCGCCACTCGGCCGCGAACGCGCGCGCCGGGTTGGCGGTCAGCATTCGCCCCACCAGCTCCTCGCCCAGCACGGCCGCGAGCCGCGGCCGCACCCGGCGCAGCAGGTAGGGCATCCCCGGGCCGCCGTCGACGGAGCGGGCGGCGGCGGTCGTCGTGTCGCCGCCGAGCAGCAGCCGGTCGCCGAAGCCGGCCTCGGCGAGGGCCCGCACGGCCTCGGGCATGCGCCAGTCGGTCGCGTGGTGGGCGCGGGACGGACCGTCGAAGGCCAGCCAGCAGTCGGCCTCGGCCGCCTGCCGGTGCACCAGTGGGTCGGGGAACCGGTTGAGGTGCCCGAGAATCACCCGGTGCGGTGGCACGCCCAACTCCCCGCACAGCAGGTCGAGCACGTCCAGCGCGCCCGTGCCCAGCTCCAGGTGGACGGCGATCGGTGCGCCCGTGGCCCGGTGCGCCTCGGCCGCCGCGGTCATCGTCCAGCGGGCGTGCGCGTCCAGCGCGTGGAAGCCGCCGGCCACCTTGATCAGGCCCGCTCGTACCCCCGACGTGCCGATGCCGTCGGTGAGTTCGGCGACGAACACCTCGGCGAGCCTGCCGCGCAGCTCCCTCAGCACCTTCCCGTCGTAGTGCACGTCCTGGTGCAGGCCCGTCGCGGCGACCACATGGACGCCGGTCTCCCGGGACAGCGCCGGCAGGTCGGCGGCCCGCCGCCCCAGTCCGTACGGCGTCCACTGCACCACGCTGCCGCCGCCCTGCTCCCGGAACGCCGCGAGTTCGGCGCGCGCCGCCGACGCCGCGTTCAGCTCCTGGCCCGGCAGCCGGGGACTGGCGAAGAACAGGTGGTCGTGCGCGTCGCACACGCCCAGCCGCTCCGGCTCGACGTCCCCGAGCACCGTACGGACGAAGCTCACCACTGCCGGCCCCGGGGCAGCCTGTGCAGCCCCGGCGCGGACAGGTGCAGCACCTGGAAGACGTCGCCCTCGGCCTTGGGCTCCTGCTGCTCCCACAGCGAGAAGTGGACGACCTCCCAGTGCCGGGAGTCCACCACGGCCGCCGCGAGCACGGCCCCGTCCTCGCCGGCCAGCCGCTGCGCCTCGGCCGCCGCCTCATCCATGAACTCCGCGATCACGACGCCGTCCGGGACGGAGCGCCGCCGCACTGCGGCGACGGCGGCGGGGGAGCCGGCGGCCGCGCCCTCCTCGTACGCCAGACCCGTCCACTGCTGGACGGCCGGGCGCCCGAAGTCGTCGACCGGTCCCTGGAACGGGCCGCCCCACAGGAAGCGGTTCATGCCCTGCGTGGAGTGCCACAGGTAGAACGGCGCGTACTGGTTGACCGGCGAGCCGTGCACACCGCGCTCGCGGATCAGATAGGCCTTGAGTCCGAGCCCCTCCCAGTCGTCCAGCTTGTGCCCGAGGCGGGACACGCGCGAGCGGATGACGCCCATGTCGTAGTCGGCGGGGAGTGTCATGGCGTACTGCATGGCGTGCATGGAAAGGCGCTTCCTCTCAGGCGGGGTAGTCGTCCACGTGCCGGTCCCAGTCGGCCGTCGTGCCGTCCTCGGCGGCCTCGACGACCGCGAGATGGGTCATGAAGGTGCCGGGGGCGGCGCCGTGCCAGTGCCACTCACCCGGTTCGATCCATACGGTGTCGCCGGCCCGGATCGGCTCCGCCTCGCCGCCCTCGCGTCCCACCAGTCCCTCGCCCTCCAGCACGTGCAGGACCTGGCCGTGCGGATGGCGGTGCCACGCGGTGTGCGCGCCGGGCGCGAAGTGGACGTTGAACATCCGCAGCCGGGAGGGGGAGGGCGGCGCGGCGACCTCGTCGAGCCAGACCGTGCCGGTGAAGTTCTCGGCCGGACCCCGCAGGGAGTCCGGGCGCTTGCGGGTGATGTGCACGTGTCTCCTTCACGTGTCGCTGTCGGGTGCGAGCAGGGCGAGCAGTCCCCGCACACCGGCGTCGAACGCGGCGGGGGAGCCGGAGGCGCGGGCCAGCACGTAGCCGCCCTGCACGGTCGCGAGGATCGTCGCGGCGATCTCCTCGCTGTCGAGGCCGGCCGCGAACTGCCCCTGCTCCTTGCCCTCTTCGACGAGGGCGGCGAGCCGGGCCTCGACCCAGGCGATGGTCTCGTCGACGGGGGCGCGCAGCTCCGGACTGGCGATGACGTCCGGGTCCATCGTCAGCCGGCCGACGGGGCAGCCGCGCAGCACATCGCGTTCACGGGTGAGATACGCGGCGATGCGCTCGTACGGCGTGCCCGGACCGTCGAACACCCGACCGGCGGCGGTGCGCAGCTCCTCGGCCGTGCGCCGGATGGCGGCCAGCGCGAGGTCGGGCTTGCCCTTGAAGTGGTGGTACATGCTGCCCTGGCCGGCACCCGCGCGCTCCAGGATCGCCTTGGGGCTGGTGCCCACGTAGCCGCGCTCCCACAGCAGTTCGCGGGTGGACTCGATCAGTCGCTCCGACGTGCTCATGCGCTTACTGTACATACTAGTAGTTACAGAATCCAGGGTTGATCCCCGAGTGCAACCACCCGGCCGTCCCGTATGTCTCCTCCAGCAAAGGGAGGCCGCCATGACCGCACACACCGCATCCCGCCCGCCGCGCCGCCGGACCGTCGCCCTGTCCGCCGCCGCCCTCACCCTCGGCGTCCTGGCCACCGCCACGGCCGCCACCGCCTCGCCCGCCGACCGGACCGGACACGCGCCCCGCACCAGGGAGATCGCCTCCGCCGTACTCGGCTCGGACTACAAGGTCACCCTCACCGCCCTGCGCTCGGCCACCGACCCCTACGCCGCCTCCGTACGCCTTCAGGTCTTCGTCCACAAGGGCGGTGCCTGGAAGGAGTCCGACCGCGTCCGGGTGGGCGGCGCCAACAGCTGGTTCTGGTACCCGCTGACCGGCAGCCACGCCGTCGGCACGTTCTCCACCGCGAGCACCGAACCGGCCCCGGTCAAGGTCCGCCTGCTGATCACCCCGTCCATCGGCTACTCCGGGACGTACGCGTACGTCATCCGCCACGGGGACATCACCACCCGCTGAACACTCCCGCGTACTCCCTGGGAGGTACGCACACTGCCGCTGGCCGTACGACGACCCGGGGCACCCGCCGGGGCGACTCTCGGAAGCGAACCGCAAGGACGCACCTTCCGAGGAGTTGACCGACCATGCTGACCCTGGCGCACTTCGGCGACGGCGGGCCCGGCCCGTGGATCCTGCTCTTCCCGGTGATCTGGGCCCTGGCCATCGGCGGCGGCATCGCGCTGCTGCGCCGCACCGTGTGGCGCGGCGGCCGGCGCGGCCCGTGGCGGCCGCCCGCCGCCGAGGACAATTCACCGCTGACCCTGCTCGGCCGCCGCTTCGCCGCCGGTGAGATCGACGAGGACGAGTACTGGCGCCGGCTGTCCGTCCTGGACGAGCAGTTCGGCCGCAAGGGCGGTGCGGCATGACGACCACGACCACCGCCGTACGGACAGCCGCCCGGGTCGTCGACGCCGTCAAGGTGTACGGCGTCGGCGACACCGCCGTCAGGGCCCTGGACGGGGTGAGCGTGGCCTTCCCGGCCGGACGCTTCACCGCGATCATGGGGCCCTCCGGCTCCGGCAAGTCCACCCTGATGCACTGCGCGGCCGGCCTCGACACCCTCACCTCGGGCTCGGCCCACATCGGCGACACCGACCTCGCCGGCCTCGACGACCGCCGGCTCACCCTGCTGCGCCGCGACCGCGTCGGCTTCGTCTTCCAGGCGTTCAACCTGGTTCCGACGCTGACCGTCGCCGAGAACATCACCCTGCCGCTGGACCTCGCCGGCAACCGGGGCGAGCCCGAGTGGATCGACGCCCTGATCGACGTCGTCGGGCTGCGTGACCGGCTCCACCACCGCCCCGCCGAACTGTCCGGCGGGCAGCAGCAACGCGTCGCCGTGGCGCGGGCGTTCGCCGGCCGGCCCGACGTCGTCTTCGCCGACGAACCCACCGGCAACCTCGACTCCCGCTCCGGCGGCGAGGTGCTCGGCCTGCTGCGCCGGGCCGTGCGCGACATGGACCGCACCGTCGTCATGGTCACCCACGACCCGGTGGCCGCCGCCCACGCCGACGAGGTCGTCTTCCTCGCCGACGGCCGCCTGGTCGACCGGATGCCGGCGCCGACCGCCGACCGCGTCCTGGACCGCATGAAAGCCTTCGAGGTGCCCTCATGAACGCCTCCCTGCGCCTGAGCGTGGCCGGCCTGCGCGCCCACAAGCGGCGCTTCGCCGGCACCTTCCTCGCCGTCTTCCTCGGCGTGGCCTTCCTCGCCGGCACCCTCGTCATGGGCGACACCCTGCGCGCCAGCTTCGACTCCATGTTCGGCAGTGCCACCGCCGGCACCGATGCCGTGGTCCGCAGCGCCGACGCCATCACCACACCCGGCGAGAGCCAGGGCGTACGGCAGCCCGTGCGCACCGACCTGGTGAGGAGGATCGAGGGCGTGCCCGGTGTCGCCGCGGCCGCCCCGAACATCCAGGGCGCCGGCCAGCTCGTCGGCAGCGACGGCAAGCCCGTCGGCGGCCAGGGCCCGCCCACCCTGGCCGGCAACTGGATCACCGACCCGCGGCTCAACCCGTACACCCTCGCCGAGGGCCGCGTCCCACGGAAGCCGGGCGAGGTCGTCGTCAACCGGGGCGCCGCGAAGAAGGGCGGACTGCACCTCGGCGACACCACGGTTCTGCGCACGCCCGACCCGGTCCGGGTGCGGATCGTGGGCCTGGCGACCTTCGGCGGCGCGGACGGCATGGCCCAGGTGACCTTCACCGGGATGACGCAGGCCGACGCGGAGAAGTACCTCACCGCGCGGCCCGGCCAGGCGGCGAGCATCCAGGTGCGCGGGGACGCCGGGGTGAGCGAGCGTCAGCTCGTCGAGCGGCTCACGCCCGTGCTGCCGCACGGCGTCGAGGCCATCACCGGGCAGGAGTCGGCGCAGGAGAACACCGACATGATCTCCAGTCAGTTCCTGACCCTCTTCACCACCTTCCTCCTCGTGTTCTCCGGGGTCGCCCTGCTGGTCGCGACCTTCTCCATCCACAACACCTTCGCCATCGTCGTCGCCCAGCGCACCCGCGAGAACGCCCTGCTGCGCGCGCTCGGCGCCTCCCGCCGCCAGATCACCGCGACCACCCTCGCCGAGGCGAGCGCCGTCGCCGTGACCGCCTCGCTCGCCGGCCTCGCGGGCGGCATCGGCATCGCCGCCGGGCTGCAGGCCCTGTTCCCGGCCATCGGGTTCCCCTTCCCGGACGGCGGACTGGTGATCGGCGCCCTGTCGATGGCGCTGCCCCTGGCCGTCGGCGTGCTGGTCTGCCTCGGCTCCGCGCTGCTGCCCGCCCTACGCGCCGGGCGCACCGCCCCGCTGGCCGCGCTGCGCGAGACGGCCGTCGACACCTCCGGCGCCTCCCGGTCGCGGGCAGCCGCCGGAGCGGCGCTGATCGTGCTGGCCGCCGCCGCGACGCTCACCGGCGTCCTGCTCTCGCCGTCCGTGTGGCTCGCGGGCGCGGGCGCGCTGCTGGCCCTGGCCGCGTTCGTGGTCCTCGGCCCGGTCGCCGCCGGCACCGCCGTACGCCTGCTCGGCGGCCCGCTGGACCGGCTGCGCGGGGTGACCGGCTCCCTCGCCCGGCGCAACGCGCTGCGCAGCCCGAAGCGCACCGCGGCCACCGCGGGGGCGCTGATGATCGGCGTGGCGGTGGTGTCCCTGTTCACCGTCTTCGGCGCCTCGCTGAAGGCGACCATGGACCAGACCGTCTCCCGGTCCTTCGCCGGCGACGTCGCGGTGAGCACCCCCTCGTTCGGGGCGGGCGGCAGCGGCCTCAGCCCGAAACTGGCTCCCGCCGTCGCCCGGCTGCCCGAGGTGGACACGGCCGTCGGGCTCGGCAGGGGAGTGGCCCAGGTCGACGGGAAGGGACGGGCGCTGACCGTCACCGACCCGGCCGCCCTGGCGCGCACCTTCGACCTCGGCACCGTACGCGGCGACCTGCGCGCCCTGGGCGGCGACGGCATCGCCGTCACCCGCGCGGAGGCCGACCGGCAGGGCCTGGAGACCGGGGACACCGCCGAACTCACCTTCACCGACGGGGTGAGGAAGCCCTTCACCGTCCGCGCGGTCTACGGCCGCTCAGAACTGGCCGGCGACTACGTCATCACCCGCGCGGCCTGGGCCCCGCACCGCACGCAGGACTCCGACACCCTCCTCGCCGTCTCCTTCAAGGACGGCGTGAGCCAGGACGCGGGCAAGGCGGCCGTGCAGAAGGTCGCCGCGCGCTACGGCGACCCCGAGGTGCAGACACGCGACGAGTACGCGCAGTCCTCGGCGGGCGGGATCGACATGATGCTCACCCTGGTCTACGCGCTGCTCGCGCTCGCGGTGCTGATCGCCCTGCTCGGTATCGCCAACACGCTGACGCTGGCGATCCACGAGCGCACCCGCGAACTCGGTCTGCTGCGGGCCGTCGGCCAGACCCGGGCCCAGCTGCGGGCCATGGTTCGCTGGGAGTCGGTGCTGGTGGCCGCGTTCGGCACGGTCGGCGGGCTCGGGCTCGGCGGCTTCCTCGGCTGGGTGCTGGTGCGCGCCTCCGACGGCGCGTCGGACAGCGCGTTCGCCTTCGCGCTGCCGCCCGGCCGGCTCGCGGTGGTGGCCCTGGTGGGGCTCGCGGCCGGTGCCCTGGCGGGGCTCAGGCCGGCCCGGCGGGCGGCCCGCCTGGACGTGCTGCGGGCCATCGCCACCGAGTGACGCGGGGGAGCGGTACGTCCCACCGCTCCCGGCGCCCGGTCGGCGCGGTGCCTCACCGCCCGGTCAGCCGACAACGGCCGACCGGGCGGGAGCGTGCGCGTGCGCGGGGGCGGGCTCGTCGACCACGGGCGCCGCGGAGGCCACGGGTGCGACGGGCCCCACAGGGCCCACGGGCTCGACGGCGACCTCGACGAACCGGGGTTCCGCGGCCGTGCGCCGCGGGGCGCGGGCCGGCCGGGCCGGTGCGGAGGCGGGCGTGGGCAGGGTGAACCACACGACCTTGCCGTCCTCGCCCTCCGGACGCGCTCCCCAGCTCTCGCTGACGGCGGCGACCATGGCGAGGCCCCGCCCACAGGTGGCGTCCGTGTCCGTCTGCTGGTCGGTGTCCAGGACCGGCAGACGTGGATCGCGGTCCCGGACGGAGACGACGAGCTGCGACGGCAGCAGCTCGATCTCCACGGTGCATGTCTTGTCGGGCTCGGCGTGCTGGTGGACGTTGGTGAGCAACTCGGTCACACCGAGCGTCGCCCGGTCTATCAGTGGGTCCAGATGCCAGTAGCGCAACTGCGCAGATACGATTCTGCGGACTTGGCCGATCCGCGACGGCAGGGCCTGGAGCTCCACCGTGCAGTGCCTGCTCGGGTAACTGATCACGGCTGCGACTCCCCGACGTGAGGTCCGGAAGAACACGGAGGACGGATCTTCAGCAGGACGCCTGCGTGACACTGCCGCCTGCTGTCGTGGCCGGCGGGCTGGTTCGCAGCGTTGTCGCCGGTAAACCCTAAGTGACGTGACACCAGCGTGACCCAGGGGATGCGGTCCCGCAACTCGCCGCGACCGATCGCCTGCGCTGCGTGGTCAGCCGGTGCGCCCGGCCGCCCCGTGCACGGCCCGGCGGAACGGGCGTGCCGCCGGTGAGCCCGGCACGCCCGGGGCGGGGTCGTTCTCACCCAGCGTCAGCAGGTGACGCCGGCCGCCGAGGACGGCCGACGCACGCCCGCGCGGGGCGAGGAAGGGGCTGCTCACGCGCGTCGGTCGCACCGGGGCGCCGGCGATCTCACTGCCCTGGCCGGTGGGCAACCCCGGCCCGCCGCCGCTGATCCGGATCCGGCCGGCCCGGGTGAGCGAGCGCGCTCCCGTGTCGATCCGCACGTCCGTGGCCGTGAACTCCGGCTCCGCCATGCCGACCTGCCCCCTTGCGCGTGTGGTGATCCGGCCACGCCCCGTCAGGCACACGTGGCTCCCGACCCGTCCGGCCCGAGGGCCGTGGGCTGCGTCACGTCCGGAAGTCTGCCCGCCGAGTCCGCCGAGCACCAGGGTGCGACAGCGCCTCCCGGCGCACTGGCCGAATGCGCCCCCCACGTCACGGCAGGTGCGCACGCCTGCGCCGGGGGCCGGTTCGCACGTGCGTGCCCCAGGGCGGCTTTGAGCCGCCCAAAGAGGCGTTTATGCAGGTGAGAAGTGGTGCGAGGGGTGCTTATCATCGGTGTGTCGGCCGCGCGACGCGCCGTCGGCGCGAAGTGTGAGGAGCACTGTCGTGAGCACCATCGAGCACACCCCGACCGGCGCCACCCTGGACGTCGACCGCAGCGACGCCGCCTACCGCGACTGGCTGAAAGAAGCGGTCCGCAAGGTCCAGGCCGACCACAACCGCTCGGCCGACACCCACCTGCTGCGCTTCCCGCTGCCCGAGCACTGGGGCATCGACCTGTACCTCAAGGACGAGTCGACCCACCCCACCGGCAGCCTCAAGCACCGCCTCGCCCGCTCGCTGTTCCTCTACGGCCTGTGCAACGGCTGGATCCGCCCGGACCGCCCGGTGATCGAGGCGTCCAGCGGGTCGACGGCCGTGTCGGAGGCGTACTTCGCCAAGCTGATCGGCGTGCCGTTCGTCGCGGTGATGCCGCGTACGACGAGCGCCGAGAAGATCCGCCTGATCGAATTCCACGGCGGCCGCTGCCACTTCGTGGACGACCCGCGCACGATGTACGAGGAGTCCGCCCGCCTCGCGGCCGACACCGGCGGCCACTACATGGACCAGTTCACCTACGCCGAACGGGCCACGGACTGGCGCGGCAACAACAACATCGCCGAATCCATCTTCCGCCAGCTGGAGTTGGAGCGGTTCCCGGAACCGGCGTGGATCGTCGCGACGGCCGGCACCGGCGGCACGTCCGCGACCATCGCGCGCTATGTGCACTACATGCAGTACGACACCCGGATCTGCGTCGCCGACCCGGAGAACTCCTGCTTCTTCGAGGGCTGGACCACCGGCGATCCGGACGTCACCTGCGACTGCGGCTCGCGGATCGAGGGGATCGGCCGGCCGCGCATGGAACCGAGCTTCGTGCCGGGCGCCGTCGACCGCATGATGAAGGTCCCCGACGCGGCCTCCGTCGCCGCCGTACGCGCCCTGGAGCGGGCCATCGGCCGCAAGGCGGGCGGCTCGACCGGCACCGGCCTGTGGAGCGCGCTGAAGATCGTCGCCGACATGGTCGCGCAGGGCCGCCACGGCAGCGTCGTCACCCTGCTGTGCGACCCCGGCGACCGCTACCTGGACAAGTACTACTCCGACACCTGGCTCAGGGAACAGGGCCTGGACATCGCCCCGTACGCCGAGGCCATCGACTCCCTGCTGGCGACCGGGGTGTGGCCGGACTGAGGGCGACGGTGGGCTCCGCGGCGGAGCTGCCCGCCGGGGCGGGGGCGATGCGCGTCAGGGGCCGCCGAGCTCGGCGATGAGGTCCTCGTCCCGCATGCCGGGCAGGGCGTATCCCTCGTCCTCGTCCCACGGCACGTCCTCGCCGTCGATGTGCACGCTCCATGCGGCCCTCGGCACCGCCCGGCGCAACTCGGTCAGCGAGTCCAGGACATGGGCGATCACCGGCAACAGCCGCCCCGGTCGCTTCGGTAGCTTGGTCGACCCGGCCAGTACCTGGTCCGGCTCGCCGCCACCGCCGGTGTACAAGTACAGGCTCTCCTCGTCGGCGTACGGGAACGACTCCAGGTGGGCGCGGGTGATCCGCTCGACCTCGGCCCTCTCGGCCTCGGTCAGCGGCGTCTCACGGCGCGCGTGGTAATAGAGGGACACGCTCATGCGGTGAGCCTAAGGGCCGGGTACGACAACGCCCCCGGTCTAACCCGCCAGCCGCCGGTCCAGTGCCGTCACCGCGCCCCGGAACGACCGGGCCAGACCCGGGCGGGCCGCGCCCAGAGCCAGACGGAAGGGGAGCGTGCCGTCGGCGGCGAACGTCCACTGGACGCGGGTGCCGGTGCCGGACGGCGTCAGACGCCACTCCTCCAGCAGGGCCCGGCAGCCCGGCGCGTTGGTCACGTCGACGCGGTAGGCGTACACCTCCGGCTCCTTCGCCGCGAGGATCGTCTCCAGGAAGCGCGTCCCGCCGCGCAGCCGCACCTCCCGGCGCGCACCGTCGTCGAACGGCCGGACCAGTGCCACCGCCCAGAACCACTCGGACCAGCCCGGTACGTCCTCGGCCAGCGCCCCGTACACCCGCTGAGGACCGGCCGTGATCTCCTGGGCGAAGACATGCCGTACGGCAGCCGTGCCGGTGAAGTCGAGCCCCACCGGGCGCAGACGGTGAGCCATGGGTGCATCCCCCTTCGCAGCGGCCCGCGTTCGGGCCGTCACGATATCTGGCGGACCGTCAGTTGTCTGCGGCCCGCACGGGTTCGCCGTCCTCTTCCGGCTCACCCGCGACCACCAGCCGCACATGCTCGGAGATCTCCGCGCGTGCCTCCCGCGGCAGCCCGGCATCCGTCACCCAGGTGTCCACCTGGTCCAGCTTCGCGAACGAACTCAGACCCACCGTGCCCCACTTGGTGTGGTCCGCGACCACGACGACGCGCCGCGCCGACCGCACCAGCCGGCGGTTCGTCTCCGCCTCAGCGAGGTTCGGCGTGGACAGCCCGGCCTCCGCCGATATCCCGTGCACCCCGAGGAACAGCACATCGAAGTGGAGCGCCGCGATCGCCTGGTCGGCCACCGGACCCACCAGCGAGTCGGACGGCGTGCGCACTCCACCGGTGAGCACCACCGTGGCCGCCCCCTGCCGGGGCCCGGACGTGCGCTGCGCCGCGTGGAAGACGTCGGCGACCCGGACCGAGTTGGTCACCACGGTCAGATCCGGCACGTCCAGCAGCCGGTGCGCCAGCGCGTACGTCGTCGTACCCCCCGACAGGGCGATCGCGCTGCCCGGCGCCACCAACTCGGCCGCCGCCCGCGCGATGTCCTCCTTCGCCGTCAGCTCCAGACCGGACTTGGCCTCGAACCCCGGCTCGTGCGTGCTCGCCTCGACCACCGGCACCGCGCCGCCGTGCACCTTCTCCAGCACACCCTGCCGGGCCAGCGCGTCCAGGTCACGGCGGACCGTCATGTCCGACACGCCGAGCTTGCGGGTCAGCTCGTTGACCCGGACCCCGCCACGCCGCCGGACCTCGTCCACGATCAGGGCACGTCGCTGCTCCGCGAGGAGGTTCTGATTCTCACTCACGTGACGCTCCGGTCCTTTCGCCTCAAGCCGCCGTCCGCTCCGACACGCCCGGCGCACCCGCCGCGACGAGGAGCTTGTCCGCCCGGGTGTGCGGACGTCCCATCCTCGCACGTCGCCGTGGACCGCGCGCCACCCGCCCGGCCCGTCGCGCACATGCCATCCTGATGTCGTCGGCCCGGTTCGCCGCCGCACGGATCGGGGAGATTTGGTGACGGAGGGTACAGGACCCGCCCGCGGCGGAGATCCTGGTCCCGGCACACGACAGCCGACGGCGGCACCACGGGGGAAGTGCGGACAGTGGAACGCGCGCAATCAACGGCCCTGGAACTCCTCGTCCACGGAGTCGGGGGCGCCACACCCGAGAAGATGCTGGGCGATCCGCGCACGGTACGGATCACCGGCGACGACACGGCCGCCGTCTTCCGGCGGGCCGGCGACGTGGACGCCGAGCAGCGTCCGGGCGACTACCGCGGCAAACCCGTGCCCGAGGCGTACGTGTGGTGCAACCTCACCTCCGGCAACGGCACCCGCGCCCTGTGGCTGCTGCTCCTGCCGTTCATGGTCGTCAACCTCGCCCACTGGATGCGGCCCTCCGCCCACGGCCGCCGGCGCACCGTGCGCCTGTACGGGCTGCTGGTGCGCCTCGCCGGGCTGACCCTGACGGTGCTGCTGGTGGCGGCCGCCTGCGAGGTGGCCCTCGACCTCGCCGCCTGGCAGTGCGCCGGCACCCCCGACTGCGCGCGGCGGCACTCCTGGCTCGGCTTCCTGTCGCCCACCGAGTCCGCGGGCGGCTGGTGGAGCCGGCCGGGACGCCGCCTCGCGCTCGCCGCGCTCGTCCCCGCCGCCCTCACCGGACTGCTGTGGTACCTGTCCCTGCGCACCTGGAACGCCTACGAGGCCACCGAGCCGATGGACCGCCCCGTCGAACCCGACGAGGCGATCGGCCGCACCGCCCTGAGCCGGCCCGGCTTCTGGTACGGGCGCCGCCTGGTGGCCCGGCTGCGCGCCGCCCACACCGCCGCCGGACTGCTGACGGTGGCCGCCGCCGTGGGGTCGGCCGCGGCGCGCTTCGACCGGCGGCCCGGCGGCCCCGCAGTCCTGAACCTGCTCGGCTGGCTGCTTCAGGGCGCGATCGTGGCCGGGGCGGTGACCGTGGTGTGGGTCGTGTGCCGCCGCGGCCGCACCGAACGCCGCAAGGACCGGGCCCTCGACGCCCACCTCGTGCGGTGGCTGCCGCTGGCCGCCCTGCTGCTCCTCCTCGCGGCCGCGGTGTACGCGGGATGGGAACGGCCGGGCTGGCGGTCGGCCGGCCGGCTTCCGGGCAACGCGACCTTCGGCGGCATCACCCTCGTCCAGAGCCTGCTCGTCGTCGTCCTCGGCGTGGTCGCCCACCTGCTGCACCGCACCCGGCCCGACCGGCGTGCCGCGATGCGGGGCCTCGGCGGACCGGCCGTCGCGATGCTCGCCTGCGCCCTGGGCGGTGTGATCTCCGGCGGCGTGTCGCAGCGGGTGGCCGACTGGCTGGACGGCACCGGCGCCTCCCTGCCCGGCCCGCCCGTGCTGCTCACCTGGCAGGCCTCCGTCATCCCGCCGCTGCTGGTGGTGGTGCTCGCCCTGTGCGGCTGGCTCGCGCGCCGCGCCTGGAGGCTGCGCCGCGCGGAGATGGCCGCCGTCGAGCGCGACTACCACGGCGAGGCCGGCGACACAGCCCTGACCCGCCGTATCGCCACCACGCGCGCACTGGCCTCGCTCACCGACCGCGCACCCCGGATCGTCGCGATCACCTCCGTCACCACGCTGCTGCTCGGCGCCGCCGCCCTCGTGGGCGCGCTGGGCAGCGGGAAGACCCCGGTGGGCGCCGCGCGCGACGCGCACCCCTTCGTGCAAGGCGCCGCCGAGACCGCGCAGGCGCTGGGGTCCTGGCTGATAGGGCTGGGCTTCCTGCTGTTCGTCACCTGGGGCCGGCGTGCCTACAAGGACGCCTCCGCCCGGCGCACCATCGGCATCCTGTGGGACGTCGGCACCTTCTGGCCGCGCGCCGCCCACCCCTTCGCACCACCCTGCTACGCCGAGCGCGCGGTGCCGGACCTGACCTGGCGGATGGCCACCTGGACCCGGGCCACCGGCGGCAGCCTGGTGATCTCCGGGCACTCCCAGGGCAGCGTGCTCGCAGCGGCCGCGGCCTGGCAGCTGCCACCGTCCGCCCGCAAGCGGGTGGCCCTGCTGACCTACGGCTCCCCGATCGAGCGCCTCTACGGCCGCTGGTTCCCCGCCCACTTCGGGACCGCCGCGCTCGCCTCGCTGCACCACGACGTCGACCGCTGGCGCAACCTCCACCGGCTCACCGACCCCATCGGCGGCCCCGTGCGGCTGACCGGCGCCGGCGGCCCCGAGGTCGACCGGGAACCCCTGAAGGACCCCCTGTCCTACGGCCGCACCGCACTGCACCCGCTGCCCGCGCCCATCCTCGGCCACTCCGACTACCAGGCCGACCCGGCCTTCGCCGAGGAACGCCGGCAGCTGCTGGCCCGGCTGCGGCACGCGGAGCCCGCCGTGCCGGACGGCATGGGCGAGGCCCCGGCGCCCGGCGCACCCGGGGTGCCGCCGCAGCGGCCGCAGGACGACGGCGACCGGGCCGCGGAGAGCACCTGAGCGGCCGCGGCCTTCAGGGCAGGTCCGGCAGGTCCTCCGGGTAGAGCAGGGTCAGGTCGTCGGTGTCCGGCTCGGCCAGCTGCGCCACCCGGCCGGCGTGCCGCTCCACCATCGCCTCGAACGTCTGCCGCGCGGTGCGCCCGTTGCCGAAGGCCGGCCCCTTGGGGATCGCCGTGAAGTACTTCAGCAGCGCTTCGGCCGTGCCCGGCGCCAGCCGGTACTCGTGCTCCTCCGCCTGCTGCTCCACGATCCGCAGCAGCTCCTCGGGGCCGTAGTCGCCGAAGGTGATCGTCCGTGAGAAGCGGGAGGCCACCCCGGGGTTGACGGACAGGAACCGCTCCATCTCGGCGGTGTAGCCGGCGACGATCACCACCACCGCGTCACGGTGGTCCTCCATCAGCTTCACCAGCGTGTCGATGGCCTCCTTGCCGAAGTCCCGCCCGGCGTCCTCGGGGGAGAGGGCATAGGCCTCGTCGATGAACAGCACCCCGCCGCGCGCCCGTTCGAAGGCCTCCTGGGTGCGGATGGCCGTGGAGCCGATGTGCTCGCCGACCAGGTCGACCCGGGACACCTCGACCAGATGGCCCTTGTCCAGCACCCCGAGGGAGGCGAGGATCTCGCCGTACAGCCGGGCGACCGTCGTCTTGCCCGTGCCGGGGGAACCGGTGAAGACCAGGTGCCGTTTGACCGACGCCGCCTTCAGCCCTGCCCGCTGCCTGCGCCGGCCCACCTCGATCATGTCGGTGAGGGCGCGGACCTCCCGCTTGACGCTCTCCAGACCGACCAGCGCGTCGAGTTCGCCGAGCACGTCCTTGCTGGTGCGCGCCGACTCCGCGGGCTCCGCGGCGGCCGGCCCGGGCACGGTGACGCGCTGTTCAGGGACCCCGCCGAGCAGGCCCATCGAGCTGCTCACCGTCTGCACGGCCGGCTCCGGCGCCACCGGGGTGCGCAGGCTCGCGCTCTCGTCGCCGGTGCAGTCCTCGACCACCGGCCCGGTCCCCGAGCCGGTGTCCGGGCCGCCGTCGGCGAACTCGTAACCACCGCGGGCGCAGCGCTCCGTGCGGCACTTCCTCAGCGTGGTGCGGCAGCCGTCGATCACATGGAAGCCGTAGCCGCCGCTGCCCGTCACCCGGCAGTTCAGGAAGCTGCCGCGGCCGCCCGCCGACACGTAGAAGCCCGCCTCGGACGGGGAGTCGACCGTGCACCGCTCGATGGTCGGGTCGGCGCCCTTGGTGACGATGACTCCGGTCTGGGTGCCCGACAGCGTGCAGGAGTTCAGCGTGCCGCCGCTGCCGTGGTCGCGGAACCACGCCCCGGTCGCCGCGTCCCGCACGCGGCAGTCGTCGAGCTGCGCGGTGGCGCCGTCGCTGACCGACACGGCCGTGTTGCGCACCTGGAACAGGTCGCTGTCGACGACGTCCACCCGCGAGCCGCGGTCCAGGACGAACAGCGCGTCGGGCACGTCGTGCACCCGGCACGAGTCCAGCACCGCCGTCGCGCCGTCGCTGACCCACACGGCCGGGTAGTCGCCGGTGCTGTCGAAGATCTCGCACTGGTTGGCGTCCACACGCGTGCCCGGATCCCACACCGACAGCCCGTTGCGGCCGAACTGCCGCACCGAGGTGCGGGTGAGCGTGAGCACCGAACGCGAGCGCAGATCGACCGCGTTCTCCGGGATGTCGTGGATACGGCAGTCGGCCAGGGTGACCACCGCGTCGGTGTCCAGCGTGACCCCGTCGGCGGTGGTGCGGTGCACATCGCAGTCGGTGAGATGGGCGGTGGCCCGGCCGGTGATCTGCACCCCGCTGCCGCGCACCTCGTACACCTCGCAGCCCACCGCCTCCAGCGCGGAGTTGTCGCCGGTGGCGGACAGCCCGCTGCCGGAGGCGTGGTGGACCCGGCAGCGCTCCAGGCGCGGATGGGCACCGCCGCGCACCGCGACTCCCGCCTGCCCGGCGGCGACGACCTCGCAGTCCTCGAACACCCCGCCGCCGCCGTCGACGACGGCGATGCCGACACCGGCCGGATTGTCCACGGTCACCCGCCGCACCGTCGGCCGCGCGGACCCGCGGACCTCCACACCGGCCGCCGAACGCGTCACGACCCGGATGTCCCTCAGCTCCGGCGTGCCCTCCTCCACCAGCAGGGCGGGCGCCGCCGCGTCCTGGCCCTCCACGTGCAGGTCCTGCACCACGGCGGAGCCGCGCACCGTCAGCGGCACACCGTCTAGGGGCGCGATCCGCACACTGCCCGGGAAGCCCTCCGGGCCGCGCAGCGTCACCGCCCTGCGCACGACGAGGTTCTCCCGGTAGGTGCCGGGGGCGACGGTGAGAACGTCCCCGTCGGTCGCGGCCTCCAGGGCGGCGGCGAGCGACGCGTACTCACCCGTGCGGCGCCGCCACCGCGATGTGCCGGTGTGCGTCACCTGGACCGTGCCCTGTGCCATGCGTTGCTGTGCCCCCACCTCGTCGTACCTGTGGCTCGTTCGCCATCGGGGCGTGCCCCTGCGGCTCCCTCACGCGCGGGATGTTGCCGAAGAGCTCGGCCGGTCCACCGTAGCGTGCGCGAG
The DNA here is from genome assembly GCF_002920535.1 of Streptomyces sp. Ru71. Taxonomy (GTDB): domain Bacteria; phylum Actinomycetota; class Actinomycetes; order Streptomycetales; family Streptomycetaceae; genus Streptomyces. Next base: position 56,282 of record NZ_PQSS01000039.1, read on the forward strand.
GCCGGTGAGTTGACCGGAGGCGGAACGCGGTCAGCTGCCGGTGCCGGTCCGGCCCCAGTCCGGGCCCGCGCGCAGCCAGGCCTGGTCCAGGCGGGCGTAGCGGCGGCGCACCATGCGCCAGACGATCAGCCGTCTGACCGCCTCGATCAGGCCGCCCACGGCGAGAGCCGTGCCGATGCCGGCGAGAACGGCGTGCGTCGTCGCGGTGGCGGAGTCCAGGGGACGGGCCGCGAGGTCGCCGTGCGGGTCCGTCCATATCGTGAAGTGGTCGCCGTGATGGGGGGACTTCAGGGTCGTCATGACCGGCGTGTGGTGCTCGCTGCCGTCCGGGCCGGTCCAGTCGGCGAGGACCCGGCTGCGGGTGTCGCGCCCGGACGCCAGGTCGGGACTGGCCTCCAGCGGGGAGCGCTCCACCTCGCGGACCACGGTGGCCGCCACCTCGAACCGCGTGTGCCGCTGCTCGCGGACCGACTTCTGCAGCGCGCCGTCGGCGGCTCTGGCGACCAGGGTGCCGGCCACCGGGGTGACACAGAGGATCAGCAGCAGGGCCGTCAGGGCCACCCAGGCCTCCGCCAGGTCCGTCCCGCGGCGCAGCGGATTGTGCCGCCAGCGCCACAGCCCGCGGATCGCTCGCACCATCGCCCGCACCCCCTTCCCGCTCCGTGATAACTCCAGCGCGAGTCGTTCACCCGAGAACCCGGTGGAAGAGAGAGGGAAATCACCCCCCGCCGGCGGTTCTCATGAACCTCTCAGACGTCCAACGAGCGGGCCCCGGGGGAGGGTTCCCCGGAGCCGGGACCGATCGAGGTGTCCGGTCGGCGGTGTCTCGTCGGGGGGGCGGGGTGTGCCGGGCCGGCCGGTCGTGGCGCGCGGTCAGACCGTGCGGCCGGCGAGGACGCGGACCGGGTCGCCGACCCGGATCGTGCCGCCGGACAGCGGCACCAGGTTCTGGCCGAAGACGAGGCTGCCGTCGATGAGCCGGTGCCGGCCGAGCGTGCGCAGCGGCTCCTTGCCGCGCACGGCGCTGTCCTGGTCGGTGGTGGTCACCACGCACCGCCCGCAGGTCTTGGCCACCCGGAACTCGACCTCGCCGATGGCGATGCGGGACCAGTCGTCCTCGGCCCACGGCTCGGTGCCCGACACGACGACGCTCGGCCGGAAGCGGTTCATGGGCAGCGGCCCCTCATGGGCGTGATCACCCCGCGCTATCAGGGAGTTGAGGGCGTCGAGGGACGCGGTGGTGGTGACCAGCAGCGGGTAGCCGTCGGCGAACGAGACCGTCTCACCGGGCAGCGCGTACTCCGGGTCGACCGGGCGGCGCGTGGCCGGGTCGTCCAGGTACACCAGGCGCACGCTCGCGCCGAGGTAGGAACCGCACCAGTCGTGGGCCGCCGGGTCGGCGGGGACCGCCTCCACCTTGTCGCCGAAGATGTTCACCGTCACCGTGCCCCCCGGCTCCGGGACGGGCACCGTCAGCGGGTCGAGGCCGGGTGCGGACAGACGAAGGCCGCCGTCGGGCGTCGGCTCGGCGGCGGCCAGTGCGAGGCGCGGCTGTTCGCGCTGGGTGACGACCTTTCCCCCGTCGTCGATCAGCACCCAGCGCCGGTCCCCGGCCAGCCCCCAGGGCTCCACGACGGCTTCCCGGAGCGACAGGCTCCGGAATGCCTTGACCGGATGGACGTGTATCGAGAGCAGTTCCGCGTTCCCCATGGGGACATCCTGCCAGCAGGCGCCGACATCCCCGGAGCGGATTCAGTAACCGCGGTACTGCTGGTTGTTGTACGGATCCTGGTACGGCGCCTGGGCGGGCCGGGGCGCCGCCGGGCGCATCGCCTCGTAGCCCATGCCGGGTGCCGCCGGGCGGGGCTGCTGGAGCTGCGGGCCGGGGTAGCCGCGCGGCGCGGTGGCCTGCTGCGGGATGTAGGCGGTGGGCGCCTGCTGCAGAGGAGCCGGCTGCGGCATGTGCGGGTAGCCGTAGGAGGGCTGGGACGGGGCCGCCGGGAGGGCGGGCAGGGCGGACGGCAGCGCGGGCAGCTGGCTGCCCGGCGCGTCGTACGCGGCGGGGACCCGGATCGGGGCGATCTGAGGTGTGCCCCGCTCGGCCACGAGCGAGTCGTAGATCGGGGTGTCCGGGAAAGAGGCGGAGTAGTAGCCGCCACCATAAGTGGAGCGGGGGGAGGTCATGGCACATAAGTTAAGCCCACGATGTGCTGGTTGGGGAGACCGATAAGAGGGTTGTTTTGCGTGCCCTGAGTGACCGTGGTTCCCCAATGCGAGCGAACGTGGGAAAAAGGGGCGGCGCGAACGGGGATCGGCTGGTAAAAGGCGAGCTCCCAGCGGGTTACCGGCGGTTGACGGGCTGTGTCCGGACGCCGTCGGATGGCAGGCTGAGGGAGCTTCGGCAGCGGCTGGGAAGCGGCTGAGGAGCGGCCGAGAACAAGGCGCGGTGCGCCGGACCCGGGGCCGTCGGCGAGCGGCCCGGCGACGTGACAGTGATGGGGGCGGACATGTCAATGTCAAAAGGATCGAACACGCCGGTGCCGGCCACGGCGCTGCGCGTCGAACTGGGCTGGCGGCCCGGCCCCGGCGTGCCCGACGCGGACGCCTCGGCGTTGCTCCTGGCCGGCGGAAAGGTCCGCTCGGACGGGGACTTCGTCTTCTACAACCAGCCCGCCCACCCCTCCGGCGCCGTCCGGCACGAGGGCAAGCGGCAGGCCGGCGACCGTGTGACCGACACGCTCCTGGTGGACCTCGCGCGCGTGGAGCCCGGCATCGAGCGGGTCGTCCTGGCGGCCTCCGCCGACGGCGGCACCTTCGGACAGGTCCCCGGCCTGTACATCGAGGTGCGCGACGCCGCGCAGGGCGGTGTGGTGGCCCGCTTCGACAGCGCCGGCGCGAGCGTCGAGACGGCCTTCGTGCTCGGCGAGTTCTACCGCCGCCAGGGCGCCTGGAAGTTCCGCGCCGTCGGGCAGGGCTACAGCAGCGGACTGGAAGGCCTGGCCACGGACTTCGGCATCACGGTCGACGAACCCCAGCACACACCCGCGCCGGCCCACGGCGCCCCGCCGCCCCCGCCGGCCCCCACCCCCACCTACGGCACACCGCCGGCCATGCCCGCGCACGCCACTCCGCCACCGCCTCCGCCGGCCCCCTTCCCCGCCTACGGCACTCCGCCCGCGCCCACGTACGGCGCCCCGCCGCCCCCGCCGCCCCCCGCGCCAGCACGGCCCGTGAGCCTGAGCAAGGTGACGCTCACCAAGGCCGCGCCCTCCGTCTCCCTCGCCAAACAGGGCGGCACCTCCGGCGCCCTGCGCGTCAACCTCAACTGGCAGGTGCGCAAGCAGTTCTCCGGGTGGGGCAGCAAACGCGGCCGCGCCGTCGCCCTGCACAACGACCTCGACCTCGACCTGTGCGCCCTGTACGAACTCGCCGACGGCCGCAAGGGGGTCGTCCAGGCCCTCGGCAACGCCTTCGGCGCCCTGCACCAGCCGCCGTACATCCACCTGGACGGCGACGACCGCACCGGTGCCGTGGAGACCGGCGAGAACCTCACCGTCAACCTGGACCACATCCGGGACTTCCGGCGCATCCTCGTCTTCGTCACCATCTACGAGGGCGCCCGCTCCTTCGCCGACCTGCACGCCACGGTCACGCTCCAGCCCCAGCACGGCGCCCCGATCGAGTTCTTCCTCGACGAGTGCACCGTCCCCTCACCCGTGTGCGCCCTCGCCCTGATCACCAACACCGGCGGTGATCTCGTCGTCCAGCGCGAGGCCCGCTATCTGGTGCCCGCACGCGGGGTCAGCCCGCAGCGGACCGTCGACCACGCCTACGGCTGGGGCATGAACTGGACCCCGGGCCGCAAGTAGGGCGTCGGGAAGGCGTCGCCGGGGCGTCAGCTCTCGTCGGGCACGGCGTCCGGACGGGAGTAGGTGCGGCCCTTCCAGGCCGCACCCCGCCCCCGGTAGTGCTGCACCGCCGAGTCGACGGTCATCAGCAGATACAGGAACGCGGTGAACGGCAGCGCGGGAGCGAGCCACAGCGGCTGCCGGTAGTAGCGCAGCATCGGTGCGTACGTCCCCGTCATCACCAGCCACGCCGCGCCGCCGAGCAGCGCCGTCGCGCCGTCGCCCGCGATCAGGCCCGCCACCAGTGCCACGGGCGGCACCAGGTACACCAGCGTGAGCCCGGCGACCGTGCCGAGCAGCACCAGCGGGTTGTGGCGCAGCTGCGCGTAGGCGCTGCGGGACACCATCCGCCACAGGTCGTGCAGCCGTGGATAGGGCCGCACGCTGTCCACGGACTCGGCCAGCCCCAGCCAGACGTGGCCGCCGCCCCCCTTCACGGCACGCGCGAGTGCCACGTCGTCGATGACGGCGTGCCGGATCGAGTCCGGGATGCGGGCCCGCACGGCCGCGTCGGTGCGCAGCAGCACACAGCCGCCCGCCGCGGCCGCAGTCCGCCCGCCCCGGCGGGCGATCCGGCGGAACGGGTAGAGCTGCGCGAAGAAGTAGACGAACGCCGGCACCACCAGCCGCTCCCACAGGCTCTCCACCCGCAGCCGCGCCATCTGTGACACCACGTCGAAACCCCCGGTCCGCGCCGCCGCGACCAGCCGGCGCAGGCTGTCCGGGGCGTGCGCGATGTCGGCGTCCGTGAGCAGCAGGTACTCCGGCTCACGCGCGCGTGCCAGCGCGACACCGTGCCGCACCGCCCACAGCTTGCCCGTCCAGCCCGCGGGAGGCTCACCCGGCGAGTCCACGGTCAGCGGCAGCCCGCCGCACCGCCCGGCCAGCTCCCGCGCCAGCGCGCCGGTGCCGTCCGAGCTGCCGTCGTCCACGAGGAAGACCTCCGCGCGCCCCGGATAGTCCTGCGCCAGCAGCGACGGCAGCGAGCGCGGCAGCACCGCGGCCTCGTCCCGGGCCGGTACGACGACGCAGACCGACGGCCACGCCCCGGGGTCTCGGCGCGGCGGCAGACGCACGTCCGTGCGCCAGAACATCCCCTGGAACAGCAGCAGCCACAGCCAGGCGGCGAGGGACACGGCGGCGGTCCACACGAAGGCGCTCACCTGCGCAGTGTGCCCCACCACAGGGGCCGGGCGGACGCCATCGTCTATCGTGGCCGGGTGAAGATCGCGCTCATGGACTCCGGAATCGGGCTGCTGGCGGCCACCGCCGCGGTACGGCGTCTGCGCCCCGACGCCGATCTCGTGCTCTCCCTCGACCCGGACGGCATGCCCTGGGGGCCGCGCACCCCGCAGGACCTCACCGCGCGTGCGCTGGCCGTCGCCGAGGCAGCGGCCGCCCACCGGCCCGACGCCCTCATCGTCGGCTGCAACACCGCCACCGTGCACGCCCTGACCGCGCTGCGCGACCGCCTGGAGCCCGGCATCCCGGTCGTCGGCACCGTGCCCGCGATCAAGCCGGCCGCGGCCGGCGGCGGCCCCGTCGCGATCTGGGCCACGCCCGCCACCACCGGCAGCGACTACCAGCGCGGACTGATCCGCGACTTCGCCGACGGCGTCCCGGTCGCCGAGGTGCCCTGCTGGGGACTGGCCGAGGCCGTCGAGCACGCGGACGAGACGGCCATCGACGCCGCCGTCGCCGCGGCCGCGGCCCTGACCCCCGACGACGTCACGACCGTCGTCCTGGGCTGCACCCACTACGAGCTGGTCGCCGAACGGATCCGCGCCGCCGTCCAGCGGCCCGGCCACCCCCGGCTGGTGCTGCACGGCTCGGCCGGGGCGGTGGCCGCGCAGGCGCTGCGCCGCCTGGGCGAGCTCCCGGCGCCCGAGGCACCGGCCGTCGGCACGCTCACCGTGCTGCTCAGCGGACGTGAGGGAGCCCTGCCGCAGGCCGCGCTCGCCTACCAGGAGGGCAGGCTGCTGCCGGCGGTCAGCCCGGCGCCCTGACGCACGCCGCGAGCGGCCGGCGGCGCACCCCGCCGGAGCAGTCACTGTGCGCTACGCGATACCCGCGCAGCGAAACATGAGTACCCTCAAAGACATGAGGGACGACCGCCTCCGCGACGACGCCGCGCAGCCCGTGGTCTGGCACGGACGGGCCACCAACCGCGTCCAGTGGCTGCTGGCGCTCATCGGAGTCGCCTGCGTGGCCCTCGGTGTCGAGCTCGCCGTGGACTCGAACTGGACGACCGGCGTCACCGCGCTCGTCATGGCCGTCGTCGGCTGCATCGCCGCCGGACTGCTGGTCGTCTTCGGCACTCTCGCCTTCGTGCACGTCGACCTCAAGCTCGACCGGGAGTGCCTGGAGGTCCGCTGCGGCCACATCGGTCTGCCGCGCCGCCGCATCCCCCTCGACCACATCGCCGGAGTGGAGGTCGCCCCGCACGTCACCCCGCGCCACTGGGGCGGCTGGGGCTACCGCTGGCGGCCCGAGAAGGGCACGGCCGTGGTCGTCCGCCGGGGAGAGGGCGTGGTGCTGCGACTGTGGGACGGGCACACGTTCACTATCACCGTGGACAACGCCGAGGCCGCGGTCCGTCTGATCCGCGACCGGCTGCGGCCGACCTCCCCGGGCGCCCTGCGCTGACACTCCGCTGACGACGGCGGTCATCCGGAACGCAGCGCTCGTGCGCACGCGCGTATCGCTGCCGCCGCGGCCCGGCGCCAGGGCTCAGCGGACCATCCGGTCGCGCCGGGCGTGTGCGGGAGCGGCGGTCTGCGCGCTCCCGTCCGTCAGCGGACGTGCCGTCGCCACCCCGGCCACCAGGCCGGCCCCCACGGACACCGCCGTGAAGCTGAGCGCGTTGCTCACCGAGGCGATCGCCGCGAGCACGGTGAGGGTCGCGCCCGCCGTCAGCACGAACGGGGTGGGCCGCTGCGAGCGCCAGAGCGCGAACAGGACCCAGCCGAAGACCGCCGCCAGCAGGACCACCCCGACCACGCCCTGCTCGGCCGCCTGCTGCAACGGCGCCGAGTGCGGCTTGACGTCCGGCGGCAGCGCCTGGGCGGCCGCCGTGCTCAGCTCCCCGAACCGGCCGGGACCGGCCCCGAGCACCGCGTCGTCGCGCGTCAGCCCCAGGGCGTCGTGCCACAGCAGTACCCGGTGCGGCGTGAGCGGCCCCTCCAGGGCGGCGGCGAGCCCCGGCGGCAGGGCGTCGGCGGCCACCGCCCACACGCCGGCGGTCACCGCGACGGCGGCCACGGCCAGTCCGGCGATGCCCAGCCCCCGGCTTCGCATCCGGCCGGCGGCCAGCGAGGAGAGCAGCACGGCCGTACAGCCGACGGCGCCCGCCGTGGAACCGACCGCCGCCGCGGTCACCGCCGTCCCGGCCGCCAGGAGCCGCAGCGCCAGCCGCACGGCCGGCGCGGTGGCCGCCCAGGCGGCGCAGCAGGCGGCGCCCGCGGACAGGGCCAGCACCGCACAGGTCGCGCCGACGTGCCCCAGCGGCGCGCTGACCTGGGGGCTCGCCGCCAGGCCCGGTGTCGTCGCGACCAGAGCGAGACCGGCCGCCGCCGCGGCACCGGGCGCGACGACCGGCAGCAGCGCACCGCAGATCCGCCCGGCGGCACAGCCCGCCGCCACGGCCAGCACCGCCAGCAGCACGCCCTCGGGACGTCCGTCGTGTGCGCCCGCCGTGATCAGCGACCAGGCGGAGCAGGCGCCGAGCAGCACCATCCCCGCCGCGTCAGAAACGTTTCCTCTGTCCTCGTCCGGTTCCGGACCGCCCCCGGACGACGTTCTTGCCGTGGACCCCACCACGTCCCCCTGCACCCGGTCGCCCCCGACCCGCGCCCGGCAGCGTCGCCGGGACCCGGGCACACCGTAACGGCTGATGGACGCTTTGTGGATGAGTTGTGCGCACATACGCGCGGATGCCGGCCGATGTCGCCCGCGCACCGGGCGGCCGGCGCTGTCGAGGCCGAGGTCACCCGCCGTACACTCCCCGAGTGACCGTCACCGCAACATCCGTGGGCCAGGCGGACCAGCTGGAGCCCCACGGCGCGACCCCCGCACGCGGAGCGCGCCTGAAACGCCTCGTCCCGGCCGCCGCGGCGGTGCTCTGCGGAGTGCTGCTGTACGTCAGCTTCCCGCCCCGCACCCTGTGGTGGCTGGCCGTGCCGGCCTTCGCGGGCCTCGGCTGGCTGCTGCGCGGCCGCGGCTGGAAGGCGGGGCTCGGCATCGGCTACCTCTTCGGCCTCGGCTTCCTGCTCCCGCTCCTGGTGTGGACGGGCGTCGAGGTCGGCTCCCTGCCCTGGCTCGCCCTGAGCGCGGTGGAGGCCCTGTTCATCGCACTGGTCGGCGCGGGCATCGCCGCGGTGTCGCGGCTGCCGCTCTGGCCCGTGTGGGCGGCGGCGCTGTGGATCGCCGGTGAGGCGGCACGCGCGCGCGTGCCGTTCGGCGGCTTCCCCTGGGGCAAGATCGCCTTCGGCCAGGCGGACGGCGTGTTCCTGCCGCTCGCCGCGGTGGGCGGCACCCCGGTCCTCGGTTTCGCGGTCGTCCTGTGCGGTTTCGGCCTGTGCGAGGCCGTCCGGCTCGCCCTCGAAGGGCGCCGCACGCGCGTGCTACGGCGCGGCGCCGCCTCGGCGGCCCTGCTGAGCATGGCTGTGCCCGTGGCCGGCGCGCTCGCCGCGCGCACCCTGGTCAGCGACGCGGCCGAGGACGGCACCGCGACCGTGGCCGTGATCCAGGGCAACGTCCCGCGCCTCGGCCTGGACTTCAACGCCCAGCGCCGGGCCGTGCTCGACTACCACGCGCGTGAGACCGAGCGGCTCGCGGCCGAGATCAAGGCGGGCAAGGAGCCGCGGCCCGACTTCGTCCTGTGGCCGGAGAACTCCTCCGACCTCGACCCCTTCGCCTACGCCGACGCGGCCTACGTCATCGACCAGGCGGCCAAGGCCGTCGGCGTGCCCATCTCCGTCGGCAGCGTCGTCGAGCGCGACGGCAAGCTCTACAACGAGCAGATCCTGTGGGACCCCGCCAAGGGCCCCACGCAGACGTACGACAAGCGCCGCACGCAGCCGTTCGGCGAGTTCCTGCCCCTGCGGTCGCTGGTCGGGGCCATCAACAGCGACTGGACCGAGATGGCCCGGCAGGACTTCAGCCCCGGCACGAAGCCCGGCGTCTTCACCATGGCCGGCACCAAGGTCGGCCTCGCCACCTGCTACGAGGCCGCCTTCGACTGGGCGGTGCGCGACACGGTCACGCACGGCGCGCAGATGATCTCCGTGCCCAGCAACAACGCCACCTTCGACCGCAGCGAGATGACCTACCAGCAGCTCGCCATGTCCCGGGTGCGGGCCGTCGAGCACAGCCGCACCGTCACCGTCCCGGTGACCAGCGGCGTCAGCGCGATCATCATGCCGGACGGCAGGATCACCCAGCGGACCGGCATGTTCGTCGCCGACTCGTTGGTGCAGAAGGTGCCGCTGCGCTCCTCGACGACACCCGCCACCGAGCTGGGCGTGCTGCCCGAGCTGGCCCTGGTGCTCGTCGCGGCGGCCGGTCTGGGCTGGGCGATCGGCGCCGGTGTGCGCGGCCGGCGCGCGGGTGACGCGCAGCCGTACGCCCGCCGTACATCCGCCGGTTCGGACCAGGGGTGAGCGGACCGGCCCATTAGGGTCGGCCCATGGCTACTCCCGACTTCATCCGCACCCTCCGGGCCTCGGCCGGCGACCAGCTGCTGTGGCTGCCCGGCGTCACCGCCATCCCGTTCGACGACGACGGCAGAGTGCTGCTGGGCCGGCGCGCGGACACCCGCAAGTGGTCGGTGATCGGCGGCATCCCGGACCCGGGGGAGCAGCCCGCGTCCTGCGCGGTGCGGGAGGTGTACGAGGAGACCGCCGTGCGCTGCGTCGCCGAGCGGGTCGTGCTGGTGCAGGCGCTCGACCCGTTCACCTACCCCAACGGGGACACGTGCCAGTTCATGGACATCACCTTCCGCTGCCGGGCCGTCGGAGGCGAGGCGCGGGTGAACGACGACGAGTCGCTGGAGGTCGGCTGGTTCGAGGTGGACGCCCTGCCCGAGCTGCACGACTTCGCGCTCTTCCGGATCAAGCAGGCCATGTCCGAGGCACCCACATGGTTCGACCCCAGCAACGCGATGTGAAGTATGTGGGCTGACCACATGGGGTGGGGTGGGGTCGCCGCCTAGGGTCGTGCCATGACCGCGCCCAGCCCGCTCCCGGGTCCCCACGCCCCCTCGCTCGACCTCGGCGGTCGCACCGCCCTCGTCACCGGTGCCGCCGGCGGCATCGGCCGCGCCTGCGTGCTGCGGCTGGCCGCCGCCGGGGCGAAGGTACGGGCCGTCGACCGGGACGCGGCCGGCCTTTCGGCGCTCGCCGAACCGGCCGCCGGCCTGCCCGGCACCGTCGAAGCCCATGTCCTGGACCTCACCGACCTGGACGCCGCCGAACACGCCGCGGCCGGCACCGACATCCTGGTCAACAACGCCGGGCTCCAGCTGGTCCGTCCCCTTGAGGAGTTCCCGCCCGACGTCTTCCACACGGTCCTCACCGTGATGCTGGAGGCGCCGTTCCGCCTCATCCGGGGCGCCCTGCCGCACATGTACGGGCAGGGCTGGGGCCGTATCGTCAACATCTCCTCCGTCCACGGGCTGCGGGCCTCCGCCTACAAGTCCGCGTACGTCGCCGCCAAGCACGGCCTGGAGGGGCTGTCCAAGACCGCGGCCCTGGAAGGCGCGGCGCATGGCGTCACCTCCAACTGCGTCAACCCCGGCTATGTGCGCACCCCGCTGGTCGAGCAGCAGCTCGCCGACCAGGCCAGGGCGCACGGGATTCCCGAGGAGCGGGTGCTGACCGAGGTCCTGCTGCAGGACACAGCGGTGAAGCGGCTGATCGAGCCGGAGGACGTCGCCGAGGCCGTCGCCTATCTGTGCGGTCCCCACACCG
>NZ_PQSS01000040.1 GCF_002920535.1 Streptomyces sp. Ru71
TCGGGGCCGGGGTGGGGGGTGTCCGTCCTCGGTCCGGCCCACTGTCTCCGACACGGTGAGGGTCGGCGGTGCCGGCCGCTGCGGGCGGACACCCCCCACCCCGTCCCCTTCCCGCCGTGGGCGGCTGCGGCCCGCCATCGGCTTAGCTGGCGGCCGCCGCGCGGGGCGGCACCCGTATCCGCATAGCTGCGGGCAGTCGTGCCTCCCCCAGTGCCTTAAGGGCCTGGGAGGTGCCCCCAGGGCGGCACGGGTGGGCGCTGGGGGTCCCCCCTGCTCGAAGAGCTTGGGGGAGGCACCCCGTCGCGCCGGGTTGCGCGTACCACCCCCGGCCCGCTGGGGCGCCGGGGACCTGGAAATGCCGGGCTTCGTGACCTACCCCCGGCCGGCGGAGGCCCGTGGTCAGCTGTGGGCTGCCAGGACGCCCGAGGCGAAGGACGTGTCGCAGACCGGGCGGGCGAAGGACTGGGCTCGGGACGGGCCGTAGACCCGGACCGCGGCGCGGCCCAGGGCACGGGCGATGGAGGCGCAGTGCTTGGCCAGCGACGGCTTGTCGTTGACGACCTGCTGGAGGTGGGTGAGGGCGATGCCGGGGTCCTTCTGCTGGAGCTCGGCCAGCAGTTGGTCGCGCAGGACGTCCTGAGGCGCGCGGCGGGCGGTGTTCTTGGCGTCCGCACGCGTCACGTCGGTGGCGGTGAGCACCGAGTCCGAGGGGTTCCCGGACCAGTTGACCCGGGTGACCGCGAGGGTCCCGGAGAGCACCATGACGACGGGCAGGACGAGGGCGAGGGTGCGGCCGATCCGGCGGGCGGGGCCCCGATGGCCGCGTCGGGTCTGTTGGGTGGTGGAGTGCTTCACGCGTGTGAGGGTAGCGCCCGGTAATGATTTGGCGACATTTAGTCACCTGTTCGGGGGATGGGAGAGGGGGGATTTTTGGGTAGCGGGTTGACGGGCAGGGGTCGAAATGGGGTATTTGCCGGGGTATTTGTCGACAACGAGAAGGGCCCCGCGGCAGTTCGCGGGGCCCTCTTCGTCAACCTGGGTGAATCACCCGGGATTTTCCGGGTGTTCAGTCCGACAGGCGAGCGCCCGTCGACGTGGAGAACACGTGGGTCTCGCCCGAGCGCGGCACGACGTGCAGCGTGCTGCCCTTCTCCGGGACCTCACGGCCGCCGACGCGGACGACGAGGTCCTTGGTCTCGCTGCCGACCTTGGCGGTGCCGTAGACGAACGCGTCGGAGCCCAGCTCCTCGACGACGTTGACGGTGACCGCGACACCGAGGTCGGAGTCGGGGCCGGCCACGTCGAAGTGCTCGGGGCGGACGCCGACGGTGACCGTCTTGTCGGTGGTGGCGGAGAGGGCGTCGCGGTCGACCGGGACGACGCTGTTGCCGAACTTGACGCCGCCGTCGGTGATCGGGACCTCGACGAGGTTCATCGCCGGGGAGCCGATGAAGCCGGCCACGAAGAGGTTGGCGGGCCTGTCGTACATGTTGCGCGGGGTGTCCACCTGCTGGAGCAGGCCGTCCTTGAGGACCGCGACGCGGTCGCCCATGGTGAGGGCCTCGACCTGGTCGTGGGTGACGTAGACCGTGGTGATGCCCAGGCGGCGCTGGAGGGAGGCGATCTGGGTGCGGGTGGAGACGCGGAGCTTGGCGTCCAGGTTGGACAGCGGCTCGTCCATGAGGAAGACCTGCGGCTCACGGACGATCGCGCGGCCCATCGCCACACGCTGGCGCTGACCGCCGGAGAGCGCCTTCGGCTTGCGGTCCAGGTACTGGGTGAGGTCGAGGATCTTCGCGGCCTCCTCGACCTTCTGCCGGATCTCCGCCTTCGGCACGCCGGCGATCTTGAGCGCGAAGCCCATGTTGTCGGCGACCGTCATGTGCGGGTAGAGCGCGTAGTTCTGGAACACCATGGCGATGTCCCGGTCCTTCGGCGGCAGGTGCGTGACGTCGCGGTCGCCGATGCGGATCGCGCCGCCGTTGACGTCCTCCAGGCCCGCGAGCATCCGCAGGGAGGTGGACTTGCCGCAGCCGGACGGACCGACCAGGACGAGGAACTCCCCGTCGGCGATCTCGATGTCCAGGGCGTCGACGGCGGGCTTGTCGGAACCCGGGTAGATCCGGGTCGCCTTGTCGAACGTGACAGTGGCCATGGTGAATGGGCCCCCTTCTACCGGCAGGAACGTGCCGGACGATCCGTTGTAGGAAGGTGGTTGGTGTAGTCCACGCAGGTGAACTGGCTCAGGACGGTACCTGGCGTTCACCTGGTCTGTCAGTAGGTGGGCCCCTGTGAACTTCGCGGAAATTTTCGATCGGGGCGCCGCGCGAGGTGGGTACACTGCACGGGCGTGTCCGTGCGCACGGACACGGGCCTCCTTAGCTCAGCTGGTTAGAGCGCCGCTCTTGTAAAGCGAAGGTCGTCGGTTCGAATCCGACAGGGGGCTCTGGGAAACTCGCCCTGACCTGGGGTTCTTCCGGGTGGGGTGGTCTTTCGGCCTCGGGCTTCTTGTCCGGGGCCGTTTGTGTGTGTGGGGGAGGCGGCGGCAGGGGCGGCTAGGGCTCGCGGTAGTACACGTCGTGGGGCGGGAGGTGGCCGGCCGTGAGGTAGGTGCGGATGGTTGCGTTCACGCACGCGTTGTTCTCGCCGACCGTGTGGTGGTGGCCGCCCTGGAGGGTGACTAGGCGGGAGCTCGGGAGCAGGCTTCGCAGGGTCCGGGCGCCCTCGTAGGGGGTGCGGGGGTCGCCGGTTGTCGCGGCGAGGAGGACGGGCGCGTCCTTGTCCACGGTGGTGGGCTGCTCGCGCGGAGGCGTCGGCCAGAAGGCGCAGGGCGTGATGTTGTGCACGGCGGGTCCGAAGAGCGGGTGGGTGCGGCGGCTGCGCTGGATGTCGTGCCAGTAGGTCTCCGGGTCGCGCGGGGCGGCGACGTCGCCGCACAGGACGGCGGTCGCGGCACTGCCGTACGCGGAGTCCGCTCCCGTGGTCAGGAACGTCAGCGTGGTTCTTAGGTCCGTGCTCGGGAGCGCCGGTTTGCGGCCGGCGGCCTTCGCGAGCACGGTCAGTGTGTCGGCGAGAGCCTTTCGGGCTCCGTCCGAGTCGTCGGCCAGGCCCGAGACCAGCAGCGTCGGAATGATCGTGTCGTCCACCCGGAACACCTCCGGGGGTACCCCGATGATCAGTGGCTCCTGCGCCGCGGCCCGTTCGATGCCGTTGATGCGGTCCAGTACCTCGGCGCGTGTCCGGCCGAGCCCGTACGCGTCGTGGCGGTCCGCTGCCCAGGTCGCCCAGGCGGAGAGTGCCGCCTCGTTCGCCGGTGCCGTGTCCCTCAGCAGCCGGGTGTCGTAGCGCAGGGGGTTCACGGGGCCGTCGAAGACGGCGCGGTCGAAGCGGCCGGGGAACAGCTGGGTGTAGACGGTGCCCAGGTAGGTGGCGTACGAGAAGCCGTAGTAGGAGATCCGGTTCTCGCCGAGGGCGGCGCGTACGACGTCGAGGTCGCGAGCTGCGTTTCGGGTCGTCACGTACGGCAGGAGGGTCGGCTGTGTACTGCGGCAGCGGTCGGCCAGGTCCTTCTGGAAGGCCACCTGGCGTTCGAAGCTGCCCCGGGTGAGGCCGGCCGAACGGAACGCGAAGCCGGTGGGCCACTCGCAGTCGAGAGGTTCGCTGCGCCCGACGAACCGCGGGTCGTAGCCGACGACGTCGAAACGGGAGGCGATGCCCGCGAGGGAGGCAGGCGGTTCGGCACCCGCCGAGAGTGCCGAGTCGCCCGGGCCGCCGGCGACCAGGACCAGGGTGCCGATCCGGTGCGCGGTGTCGGTGGCCGCGATCCGTGACACGGCCACCGTGGTCGTACGGCCGCCGGGGGCGTCGTAGTCGAGCGGGACGGTGATCGCGGCACACCGCGCACCGTTGCGCTCCAGCCTCTTCCCGATCTCGTCGTGCGGGCCCCGCACACAGCTCGTCCACTCGACGTGCTGGTGGTGGTAGCGCTCCAGCGGGTTCGCGGGCGCGCTCGCGCCCGTCAAGGAGATGAGGAGCCCTGCGACGCCGATCAGCGAGCGGCGGATTCCGGTGATCACGTTCGTCACGCTAGGTGTCATGGCCTGGGGCTGCCTGCCAGGTTCACCCGCACGGCCGTGTCGCCGTCCATGTGCCTCGTACGAGCGAATCCCTCCGCGAAAGCCGCCCGCCGCTGCTCGCCGGTGACGATGATGACGCCCGGCGGGCTTCGGGGCGGAAGGGCGGGCGACGGTGAGCGGGACGAGGGCGCGGCTGCTGCTGCGGGTGCTGGCCGACAGCGGCGCGGACCCGGAGGCGGCGGAGCGACAGCTCCGATGGCTGTGGGAGGAACTGGCGGAGCTGGACGTCGACTCGCTCTCCTCGGTCACGGCGACGGAACCGGTTCCCGGCGCGAAGGGCGATGGCCAGGTGGTCGGCGCCCTGCTGGTGACGCTGTCGCAGTCGCCTCAACTGCTGACGGCGGTGCTCGACGTCGCGGGCCAGTGGCTCGGCCGGCTGCGCGGTGCGCCCTGCACGGTGCGGATCGAGCTGGACGGGGACGTACTGGAGCTTTCCCACGCCTCGGCGGAGCAACAGGAGCGGCTGGTCGAGGCGTTCGTCGCCCGTCATGCCCGATGACTCCGGGCCCGGGCCGCTTCGCGCTGATCATCGCGAGCGGCACCTTCGACGATCCCGCCTTCCGGGCGCTGCGGGCTCCGGCCCAGGACGCGGCGGAGCTCGCACGCGTGCTGGGCGACGACCAGGTCGGCGGCTTTTCCGTGCAGACCTCGGCCGACGAGCCCATGCACCTGGTGCTGGAGCGCGTCGAGGAGTTCTTCGCTGATCGCAGCCCCGGGGATCTGCTGGTGCTGTACTTCACCGGTCACGGCGTGAAGGACGACTCCGGCGAGCTGCACTTCGTCTGCCGCACCACCAAGTTGAACCGCCTCGCCTCCACCGCCGTGTCGGCCGCGTTCGTCAACCGCTGCATGGACCGGTGCCGGGCCCGGAGCATCGTGCTGCTGCTGGACTGCTGCTACAGCGGGGCGTTCGCCCGGTCGATGCTGGCCAAAGCGGACGGGACCGTACAGCTGGCCGAGCAGTTCCCGGGCCGGGGCCGGGCCATCGTCACGGCCTCACGCGCACTGGAGTACGCCTTCGAAGGCGGTGAGCTGACCGGCTCATCCGGTGTCCCGCAGGCCTCTCACTTCACGCACGCGCTGGTCACCGGCCTGGACACCGGCGCGGCCGACCGTGACGGCGACGGGCTGATCACGCTGGACGAGCTGTACGACTTCGTGCACGAGCGCGTCCGGGAGGTCAGCCCGCGCCAGACTCCGGGACTGTGGCAGCTCGGCGTGGAGGGCCGCCTCGTCATCGCCCGCTCCCGCACCGCCCCGGCCGACGCCCGGCTCACCGACGTACTGCAGTCCACGGACGGGCCACTGAGACCGGTGACGCTGACCGCGCCCGCCCGCCTGATGGTGTGGCAGACGGTGCTGCTGGCCGCGTGTCTGGGCCTCATGCTGGAGGGATTCCTGCACGGGGCGTTCCTGCGGGCGAGCTTCTTCCTGTTCCTCGCCTGGGCGGCCGGCGACGCCCTGCACCGTTCCATGGGCGGCGTGTGCTTCTCCGACGACGGCATGCTGGTGCGCTCCGCACTGCGGACCCGGCTGATCCCGTGGCGGGAGGTCGTCGGCGTCGAGGCCCTGCGGACCCCCCTGGGCCGCTCGGTCCTGGTGCACCGTGTGACCCTGCTGAACCACGGCCGGCGGACCATCCTGCCCTCCCCGCGCACCCACGTGTTCGCGCGCGACGCCGACTTCGACGCCAAGGTCGCGGCGATCCAGCGGTGGCGGGACCGCCTGTCGTCCGCGCCGCGCACCGCTCCGACGGGCGCCGTGCGCCGCCTGTGGTACCTGTGCGCCTACCTTGCCGTGCCGGTCATGCTGCTCGCCCAGAGCCTGGTCTTCGAGGGCGCCTACTGGAGCCAGCCCTGGTGGCCCTGGCGCCACGAGGCGGCATCCCTCCCCCACCCGTGCGACCTCTTCACGGCCGCCCCGGCCCCCGCCGCACTCGTCGGCGAGGGGGAAGGCATGCGCAGCGGGCGCGACGAGCACGAGCGGGCCTGCGGGTGGCGGAGCAGGACCGGCCCCGACCCCGAATTCACGCTGACGCTGCGCCGCTTCGACTACGAGCTCCTCAAGACCGGCAGCGACAACGCCCGCGACGACTTCGACCAGAAGCTCGGGTGGCCGGCAAGCCTGCGGCGGCCACTCACGCACCTCGGTGAGAAGGCGTACATGACCAACCCGGACTATCTGCGCCCCGACGGCATGAACCACATCGTCGTCCTGGTCCTCAGGGCGAACGTCGTCGTGGAGGTCACCTACGACGGGAAGATGCCGCCCGGCCCGGCCGCCGAGCACGCCGAGCGGATCGCCCGAACCACGATGACCCGCATCGACCATTCCTTCCAGCACCGTCTGCTCGGTCTGATCAAGGTCTGATCAACCTCCGATCCGGCCGCGCCCGGGTGGCCTGACCCGGGCTTCGGTCACTGCGTGCCGAGCTTCTCCAGCGCCTCGTCGGTCAGGCGGTACACCGTCCACTCGTCCTGCGGGCGGGCGCCGAGGGACTCGTAGAAGCCGATCGCGGGCTCGTTCCAGTCGAGGACCGACCATTCCAGGCGCTGGTAGCCGCGCTCCACGCAGATCCGGGCCAGTTCGGTGAGCAGGGCCTTGCCGTGGCCGGCGCCGCGGGCCTCGGGGCGTACGAAGAGGTCTTCCAGGTAGATGCCGTGCGTGCCGCGCCAGGTGGAGAAGGAGCGGAACCACAGCGCGAAGCCGACCGCCTCGCCGGTGTCGTCGTCCTCGGCGATGTGCGCGAAGGCGGCGGGGGCGTCGCCGAAGAGGGCGGCGTGGAGCTGGGCGGGGGTCGCCTTCGCCTCGTCGGGGGCCTTCTCGTAGGCGGCGAGTTCCCGGATCAGGGTGTGGATGACGGGGATGTCGGCGGCAGTGGCGGGGCGGATCATCGGGGCTCTTTCTCTTGTGTGGCGGATCAGGCGGAGGGGGTGTCCGGCCGGGTCGGCGGTGCCGCCGAGCCGGCACTGGTGGTCCTCGGAGTGCGCAGGCGGCGGGCGATGTCGAGCTGGTCCAGGTCCAGGGGGCGGCCGTCCTTGATGTCCCACAGGGCGTTCTGCAGGAGGCGGCCCAGGGTCCAGGCGTGGGCGCGGTCGCGGTCCAGGCCCATGACCGAGGTCATCGCGTCGAAGCGCCGGCGGATGTCGTCGGGGTCGTAGCGGTTGTCGAGGGCCGGCCAGAGTTCGAAGCCGGGGTCGCCGGCCAGGGGCTTGGGGTCGATGGCGAGCCAGTCGGCGCGGTCGGCGGCCAGGACGTTCTCGTCGTGCAGGTCCCAGTGCAGCAGACGGTCGCCGGGCTCGTCCGCGACCTCGCGTACGGCGGCGGCGCAGTCGGCGAGGATGCGGCGGGCCTGCGGGTCGGGGACGCGCGGCAGTGCCCGGGGGGTCTCGTCGAGCATCCGGTGCGCGATGTCGCCGAGCCGGCGCAGGCCGGGCGGGGCGGGGGTGGCGTTGAGGTGGACCAGCAGACGGGCGATCACCTCGACGGCCTCGTGGACGTCGGGGAGGTGGGCGAGCATCCGGGTGGGGTCGAGGCGTTCCAGGAGCATCGTGCCCGTGGCCTCGTCGTGCTCCAGGAGCCGTACCGCGCCGTCGCCGTCCCACAGGCGCAGGGCGACGGGTTCACCCGCGCTCTCCTCGTCCAGGAGCTGGAGCTTGAGCACGGCCGGGGTGCCGTCGGCGCGGACCACGGGCAGGACCAGGGCGCACACCCCGTACATCGACGGGCCGTCCAGCCGCAGCCGCCAGCGGTCCAGGAAGCCGGCCGCCAGGTCCGGCAGGGCCGCGATGAACGCCCGGCCCGCCTCCCCGTTGTACTCCGCCTGTGACGCCGCGAGCTCGCCCGGAATGTCGATCACCTGCCGGACGATACTGCCGTGCGTGAATCGGCTCATGCGAATTACGCGGGGCGCACGCCGGGTGGGGGACTGGGTGCGCGGTGCGCCGGGGACGTATGTCTGGCTGCTCATCCTGTTCGTCACCACGGTCGCCCTGCACCACATGTCGCCGGAGTTCGAGCGGGAGTTCCTGCGGCAGCGGTCGACGAACCTGGAGGAGCTGTCCCGCAACCCGGTCCGGGTGCTGATCGCCAGCGCGATGTGGATCGACGGCGGGCACTGGGTGCCGTACGCCGTGCTGTACACCGTCTTCCACGCGCCGGCCGAGCGCTGGCTGGGGACGGTGCGCTGGCTGGTGGTGTGCGCGGCGGCGCATGTGCTGGCGACGCTGATCAGCCAGGGCGTGCTGCTGGTCGCCATCGACCGGGGGCTCGCCCCGCACTCGGAGGCCGACGCCCTGGACATCGGCGTGAGTTACGCGCTGGCGGGCGTGGTGGGGGTGCTGACGTACCGGATTCCGGCGCCCTGGCGGTATGTGTACGTCTTCGCGGTGCTGGTCTTCTACGGGCTTCCGCTCGCGGCCGGACCGACCTTCACCGATCTCGGGCATTTCGTGTCCGTGCTGATCGGGCTGGCGTGTCATCCGCTGACGCGGGGCCGGGAAAGAACACGGAATCCGAAGGAGACAGCACTCCCCGACTAGGGCTAACGTCCGGGCTCATGAGCAGCAGTGTCGTGAACGGCGGCATTTCCTTCTGGTACGCGGACGACGGCCTTCCGGCGGTGCGGGAGCCGCTGCCCGGGGACGCGTCCGCCGACGTGGTGATCGTCGGCGGCGGGTACACGGGGCTGTGGACCGCGTACTACCTGAAGAAGACCGCTCCCTTCTTGCGGATCACCGTCCTGGAGCAGAAGTTCTGCGGCTACGGCGCCTCCGGGCGCAACGGCGGCTGGCTGTACAACGGCATCGCCGGCCGCGACCGGTACGCGAAGCTGCACGGCCATGAGGCGGCGGTGCGGTTGCAGCAGGCGATGAACGACACCGTCGACGAGGTGATCGCGGTCGCCGAGGCGGAGGGCATCGACGCCGACCTCCACAAGGGCGGTGTGCTGGAGGTGGCGACCACCCCGGCGCAACTGGCCCGGCTGAAGGCCTTCCACGCGGCGGAGGCCGCCTTCGGGGAGAAGGACCGGGAGCTGTACGGCGCCGAGGAGACCGCCGAGCGTATCCGTGTCGCGGACGCCGTCGGCTCCACGTGGACGCCGCACGGGGCGCGGCTGCATCCGGTGAAGCTGGTCAAGGGGCTCGCGGCGGCGGTGGAGGCGCTGGGGGTCGCGATCCACGAGTCGACGCCGGTGACGGAGATCCGTCCCAAGCACGCGGTGACGCCGTACGGGACCGTGCGCGCCCCGTACGTGCTGCGCTGTACGGAGGGCTTCACCGCCTCGCTGAAGGGGCAGCGGCGGACCTGGCTGCCGATGAACTCGTCGATGATCGCCACGGAGCCGCTGAGCGAGGAGCAGTGGGAGCGGATCGGCTGGGCCGGGCGGGAGACGCTGGGGGACATGGCGCACGCGTACATGTACGCGCAGCGGACCGCCGACGGGCGGATCGCCCTGGGCGGGCGCGGGGTGCCGTACCGCTTCGGTTCGCAGACCGACAACGACGGGCGTACGCAGGCCGCGACGATCGCGGAGCTGCGGGAGATCCTGGTGCGGTTCTTCCCCTCGCTGGCGGGGGTCGGTATCGAGCACGCCTGGTCGGGGGTGCTGGGGGTGCCGCGGGACTGGTGCGCGACGGTGACGCTGGACCGGTCGACGGGGCTGGGCTGGGCCGGGGGGTACGTCGGCTCGGGCGTCGCCACGACGAACCTCGCGGCGCGTACGCTGCGGGATCTCGTCCAGCTGGACTCCGGGCAGGGTGGGCGTACGGAGCTGACCGAGCTGCCGTGGGTGGAGCATCGGGTGCGGAAGTGGGAGCCGGAGCCGTTTCGGTGGCTGGGGGTGCATGGGCTCTACGGGGCGTATCGCTTCGCGGATCGGCGGGAGCGGGAGCGGCACCTTGCGGCGTCGTCTCGGGTGGCTCGGGTGGCGGATGTGGTGACGGGGCGGCATTGAGTTGCCGGGCGCGGGTTCGGTGCCGTTGACCGTGAAAGCCTGCGGCGGCCCGTTGCTGTTGCGTCGTGGCTGGTCGCGCAGTTCCCCGCGCCCCTTGAATGCCCGCGGTGTGTTCAGGCCACCGATTCCGGTACGGGGGCTTCCGTCTGGGTGCCGTGGGCCGGGGGGCGGACGGTGACCATGAGGCCGGCGACCAGGCCCGCCAGGAGCATGACGCCGGCGGCGCACCAGATGGCGACGGTGTAGCCGTGGACGACGCCCTCGCGGACGATCAGGGCCCGCTGGGCGGGGCCCCGCAGGTGGGCGGTGATGTACGCGGCGCTGCTGGTGGTGGCGATCGTGTTGAGCAGGGCCGTGCCGATGGAGCCGCCGACCTGCTGGGAGGTGTTGACGGTCGCCGAGGTGACGCCGGAGTCCTGGGGCGCCACTCCCGCGGTGGCGGTGGAGAACACCGGCATGAAGGTCAGACCCATGCCGAGGCCCATCAGCAGCAGCGCGGGCAGGATCTCCGTGGTGTAGGAGGAGTCCACCGTCATCTGCGTGAGGATCACCATGCCGCCGGAGGCCAGGATCATCCCGGGCACCATCAGCATGCGCGGGGCGACGTGGGGCAGCAGGCGGGCGGAGATCTGGGTGGAGCCGACGATGATCGCGGCGGTCAGCGGCAGGAAGGCCAGGCCGGTGCGGACCGGCGAGTACCCGAGGATGACCTGGAGGTAGTAGGTCATGAACAGGAACAGGCCGAACATGCCTATGACCGCGAGCATCATGGTCAGGAAGCAGCCGGCGCGGTTGCGGTCCTTGATGATGTGCAGCGGGAGCAGCGGGCTGGGGGCCTTGGTCTGCCACCACACGAACGTCGTCAGCAAGGCGATGCCAGCCGCGAACAGGCCGAGGACCAGGGGGTCCGTCCAGCCGCGCGGCTGGGCCTCGCTGAAGCCGTAGACGATCGCGACCAGGCCGCCGCAGCCCAGGACGACACCGGGCACGTCGAGGCGGACACCGGCGTGGCCGGGGCGGTCGTGCAGCAGGGCGAGCGCGCCGACGACGGCGATCACGGCGATGGGCACGTTGACGTACAGGCACCAGCGCCAGTTCAGGTACTCGGTGAGCAGCCCGCCGACGATGAAGCCGATGGCAGATCCGCTGCCGGCGAGGGCGCCGTAGATGCCGAACGCCTTGCCGCGCTCCTTGGGGTCGGTGAACGTCGTGGTCAGCAGGGACAGCGCGGAGGGGGCGAGGACGGCGGCGAAGACGCCCTGCAGGGCGCGGGCGCCGAAGAGCATGCCCGCGCTGGTGGCGGCGCCGCCGAGCGCCGAGGCCACGGCGAAGCCGATCAGCCCGATGACGAAGGTGCGTTTGCGGCCGACGAGGTCGGCGACACGGCCGCCGAGCAGGAGCAGTCCGCCGAAGGCGAGGGTGTAGGCGGTGATGACCCACTGCCGGTTGGCGTCGGACATGCCCAGGTCGCGCTGTGCGGAGGGGAGCGCGATGTTCACGATGGTGGCGTCCAGGACGACCATCAGCTGGGCGAGGGCGATGATCACCAGGCCCCACCAGCGGTGGGGGTCGGCCCCCGTCGCCGGTTGACCTGTTCGGGTGAAAGTCACCCGGCCAGAAGACCACGAATCAGGACGTATTGCATCCCGGAGTATGTGCTTGCTGTTCATGGCTCCAGGACCACCTTTCCGGTTGTGCGTCGGGTCTGGAGAGCGCGGT
Source organism: Streptomyces sp. Ru71 (assembly GCF_002920535.1). Taxonomy (GTDB): domain Bacteria; phylum Actinomycetota; class Actinomycetes; order Streptomycetales; family Streptomycetaceae; genus Streptomyces. The sequence continues at coordinate 11,812 of NZ_PQSS01000040.1, forward strand.
GCGCGGCGGCCGCCTCGGCGAGCGGGAAGCGCTGCACGGCGGGGGTGAGCCGGCCCGCGGCGGCCTCGGCGAGGGCGCGCAGTTCGAGGGTGCGCAGGGGGTCGGGGCCGCCCGCCCTGGCGAGCATCGCCGGGCCGAGAACCTGTTCGGAGACGCCGTCGACGAGGTAGGCCTTGCCGTCGCGGATGCCTTCGGCGGACCAGCCGAAGACCAGGTGCCGCCCGCCGGGGCCGAGCAGCGCCACGGTCTCCCGGGCCACGTCGCCGCCCACGCCGTCGAAGACGACGGTGGCGGGCCGGCCGCCCAGGAAGGCGCGGACCTTGCCGGGCCAGCCGGGGTCGGTGTAGTCGACGGCGAGGTCGGCGCCGTTCGCCTCGACCCGGGCGGTCTTGTCCGGGCCGCCGGCGAGGCCGACGACGGTGGCGCCGGCGTTCTTGGCGTACTGCACCAGCAGGGTGCCGACACCGCCCGCCGCAGCCGGGATCACGGCGACGGAGCCGGGGCCGAGGTCGGCGAACTGCGCGATGCCCAGCGCGGTGCGGCCGGTTCCGATCATGGCCACGGCCTGGGCCGGGTCCAGGGTCCCCGGGATCTCGTGCAGACGGGCCGCGTCGGTGACGGCCAGCTCGGCGTAGCCGCCGGGGGCGAAACCGAGGTGGGCGACGACGGCCTTGCCGAGCCAGGACGGGTCGACGCCGTCGCCGAGGGCGTCGACGGTGCCGGCGACCTCACGGCCGGGGACCGTCGGCAGGGCCGGGAGCTCGGGCAGGGGGCCCTGCATGCCCTCGCGCAGGGCGGTGTCCAGAAGGTGCACGCCGGCCGCGGCGACGGCGACACGGACCTGGCCGGGGCCGGGTACCGGGTCCTCCACCTGCTCGTAGGTGAGGTTCTCGGCCGGGCCGAAGGCGTGGAGGCGGATCGCGTGCATGGGGTCCCCCGTTCGAGGTCATGAGTACGGACGCGGTCCACTGTTCGACCTCAAGCGCGCTTGAGGTCAAGCGTCTGCCCGCGCCCCAGCGCCAGCGACACTGCCGTCAGCGCGCTGGTGAAGGACACCTCCGACAGCACACCCGGCGCGGCGACCTGGTCCCCGGCGAGGTAGACGCCGTTTCCGCGGTCGATCGCGGGGCGGTCCCGCCAGCTCGTGCCGGGCAGGTCCACCGCCCCCGTCCGGCCCTCGGCGGTGGCCTCCCGCCGCCAGGTGACCCGCTCGCGCCAGCCGGGGAAGCCCAGGTCGAGCAGGTCCTCGGCGCGGGCGACGCCGTCGGCGCGGCTCTCGTGCGGGGCGAGCGGGATCTGGCCCTGGATGAGCTGCTCGCCGGCCGGGGCGAGGGTGCGGTCCTGCGCGCTGAACCGCTCGATCCATCCGGGCGCGTCGAGATCGGACACGGCGAAGGCGTCCCCGCGCCGGTTGCTCACCGCCAGGTCGATCAGGGCGGTGCGGCCGCTCGGCCAGGCCAGGGAGTCGTCCTTCAGCAGCAGACGGGCGGCGGCCAGCGAGGTGGCGACGACGACCGGGGTGTCGGTGGGCAGCGTGTCGACGCGCGACAGCGTCTCGATCCGGACGCCCAGATTCCAGGCGCGGGCGGCCATCCGGTCGATCACACTCGCCCAGCCGCCGCGCGGATAGTGCGCCTCCGGCGGCAGCTTGGTGGCCCGGCGCAGCCGCTCCCGCACGAAGGCCGCGGACAGGGAACCGGGGTCGTGGTGGAAGAGGGCCACGGCCGAGTAGTGCGCGGCGGCGCGGGCGCCCTCCTCCCCGGCGATGCCCGTCGCCCAGCTGAGGAAGTCCATGTCGACGGGCGCCTGCGGCAGCCGCGGGCGCAGCAGCTTGAGCATCGAGAACGGCGGGGTGCGGCGCAGGACGCCCTGATGCCGCAACCGCAGCCGGGCCGCCTCCAGGGGCGGCAGCGGCGCGAGCGGCCCGATCAGGTCGCGCTGCTGGAGCCAGGTCCAGTGCGGGCCGCCGTTGTAGAGGGCGTGCGGCCCGTCGTTCGTCCGGTACGGGCCCTCGGCCGTACGGGCCCGGCCGCCCAGGGTGTGGTGCGCCTCATACACGGTGACGGCGGCGCCGGCCTCCGCGGCGGTGATGGCCGCGGTCAGTCCGGCGAATCCGCCGCCGACGATGGTGATGCGGTGCATGTCGGTGTCTCCCTCTGCTGGGTTCCACCTCTATGACCCAGCAGGCGCCGTAAATGTGACACCCACGGCCTTTGCCCAGGTCAGGGCGATTGTCAGTGCCGCGGTGCAGCATGGGGGCATGGCAAGGGGAGCGCGTGGCGGGACGAAGGCGGCGCGGCGGCCGGAGGTACGGCTGCCGGAGCTGACGGGGTACGACGGAGAGGGCCTGGAGCCCGACGGGGACTACGACGGGCTGGAGTTCGCCGCGGCCGACCTCAGCGGGGCCGACGGGGCGGGCGCCAGCTTCATGGACTGCGCGCTCAGAGGGTGCGTGCTGGACGGGGCACGGCTGCACCACGCGCGCGTGCTGGACTGCGTGCTCGCGGATGTCCGGGGCGTGGGTACGAACCTGGCGGACTCCACGCTGCGGGACGTCGAGGTCACCGACCCCCGGCTCGGTGGTGTGCAGCTGCACGGGGCGGTGCTGGAGCGGGTCCTGATCAGCGGTGGCAAGATCGACTACCTCAACCTGCGCGGTGCCCGGCTGCGGGACGTCGTCTTCACCGGCTGTGTCCTGGTCGAGCCGGACTTCGGGGGAGCCCGCCTGGAGCGGGTGGAATTCACCGACTGCGCGGTGAGGGGCGCCGACTTCAGCGGAGCCACGCTGACAGACGTCGACCTGCGTGGAGCGGCGCCCCTGGAGATCACCAGGGGCTTGCAGAACATGTCCGGCGCGGTGATCAGCACGGCTCAACTACTGGACTTGGCCCCGACGCTGGCAGCGGCCCTGGGCATCAGGGTGGAGGGCTGACCGAACGGAGGTCACGTGGTTGCCCGGCGCTGTGGCGGGCCGGGGGTGGGTGGCGCAACCCGGCGCGACGGAGTGCTGCTGCGCCCACCCGTGCCGCCCCAGCGGCACGACTGCCCGCAGCTAGGTGAGCCACGACGGCGCGGCACCCGCGTACGGCGCGAAGGGGACGGGGTGGGGGGTGTCCGCCCGCAGCGGCCGGCACCGCCAACAGCTAGCGCGTCGGGGACAGTGGGCCGGACCGAGGACGGATACCCCCCACCCCGGCCCCGACCCACAACGAACCGCAGGCGCTACACCAGCCACGACGCGACAGCGACGGGCCGCCGCAGGCATGAAAGGGGCGCGGGGAACTGCGCGACCAGCCACCACGCACCCGCAACGGGCCGCCGCAGGCACCCCGCAGGCACCCCCGGTCAACCCCCCCAGCACCACCCGAAACCCCTCGATCGTGCGCCGCCGCATCGTCAGGAACGCCAGCCACGAGCCGTCGGCATAGTGCACACGGAACCGCGCCATCAGCTGCAACCGCGGCCGGCGCTCGACACGGGCCACCCAGCCACGCGGCACTTCCCACACAGCCGTACCGTCACTCGGGCGGACCAGACCGACACGCTGGTCGGTGACCCGCAGCAGCAGTGCACCACCCCCGGTGTCCGGCAGCTGCGCCGCCACGCTGCCGACCCCACCGTTCACGGCTCCGACGTTCCGCACCAACTGGTCACCGAGCTGCCCCCCGACCTTCCCGTGGCCATGGAAGTTCAGCTTCACACCCTTCGCGCTCTTCGCCGGGACGACGACACCGTAGGCCAGGAGCTGCTCGCCGGCCGCGAGCCCGGTCAGCGCGGACCGTTCGTGAAGAGACATGAGCATGACCATAGAACAGCGGCCGCTCACGACACCCGAGGGAACCGCGCCTGAAGGGTCCAGATCGCCGGGTTCTCCGCCAGGTCCTCGTGCATATCGCACAGGTCGGCGATCAGATCGTGCAGAAAGTCCCGCGCCTCCCGCCGCAGTTCCGCGTGGGAGAAGCTCAGCGGCGGCTCCTCCACCGGCACCCAGTCCGCCGTGATGTCCACCCAGCCGAACCGCCGCTCGAACAGCATCCGGTCCGTGGACTCGGTGAAGTCCAGCTCCGCACGCTGCGGCCGGGCGGCACGGGAGCCGGCCGGGTCACGGTCGACCCGCTCGACGATGTCGCACAGCGCCCACGCGAAGTCCAGCACCGGCACCCATCCCCAGGCTGTGGACAGCTCCCGGTCGGACTTGGTGTCGGCGAGGTACACATCCCCGCAGAACAGGTCATGCCGCAGCGCGTGGACGTCCGCGCGCCGGTAGTCCGTCTGCGGCGGGTCCGGGAACCGGGTGGAGAGGGCGTAGCCGATATCGAGCACGTAGGCGATGGTGTCACGCCGCGCCACGGCCCCGGACCGAACCCGAAACCCCCGGGACCGCTCTAGCCGGGTGAACGCCTCCGCGACCCTAGGATTTCCGACGTGTCCCGAATCGCGCCCGTCGTCCCGGCCCTCCTGCTCACGCTCACCCTGGCCGCCTGCACCGGCGGTGGCGGTGTGGACGGCACCCCGGGCGGCTCCGGACTGCGCGACCCGTACTTCCCGAAGGCCGGCAACGGCGGCTACGACGTCACCCACTACGCCCTGACTCTCGCCTACGACCCCACCGCCCGCCACCTCACCGGCACCGCGGACATCACCGCCCGCGCCGGCAAGGACCTGTCCGCCTTCGACCTCGACCTCAAGGGCCTCACCGTCCAGGACGTCACCGTCGACGGCGCCGCCGCCCGTTTCAGCCGGGCCGGCCAGGAACTGACCGTCCGCCCCCGCGACGAACTCGACCGGGGCAAGCCCTTCCGGGTCACCGTCCGCTACGCCGGCACCCCCGAGACGATCACCGACGCCGACGGCTCCCAGGAGGGCTGGCTGTACACCGAGGACGGCGCGCTGGCCCTCGGCGAGCCGGTCGGCTCGATGGCGTGGTTCCCCGGCAACCACCACCCGTCCGACAAGGCGTCGTACGACATCACGGTCACCGTGCCGCAGGGCCTGACGGCCGTGTCCAACGGGGAACTGGCCGACCGGACCACCCGGGACGGGCGCACCACCTTCCACTGGCGTACCGCCGAGCCGATGGCGAGCTACCTCGCCACCGTGGGCATCGGGCGGTACGAGGTCCACGACGGCACCGTCGGCGAGGACCGGCTCCCGGTGTACACCGCCGTCGACCCTGTCAGCGCCAAGGACAGCGCAGCGGTGCTCGCGCAGCTGCCCGAGATCATGGACTGGCTGCGCTACAACTTCGGCCCGTACCCCTTCTCCTCCACCGGCGCGATCGTCGAGCGGGAGGAGGACGCCGGATACGCCCTGGAGACCCAGAACCGGCCCGTCTTCCCCGGCGCCCCGGACACCATCACCCTCGTCCACGAGCTGGCCCACCAGTGGTACGGCGACTCGGTCACGCCGAAGACCTGGCAGGACATGTGGCTCAACGAGGGCTTCGCCCAGTACGCGGAGTGGCTGTGGGCCGAGGACCACGGCGGAAAGAGCGCCCAGCAGCGGTTCCAGGAGCTGTACGACCACGGGGAGGACGAGTACGAGGACCTCTGGGACTTCCCGCCGGGCAAGCCCCGCAGCGCCGCGGAGATCTCCGCGAACCCCGTCTACCAGCGCGGCGCGATGGTCCTGCACAAGATCCGCCAGACCGTCGGCGACGACGCCTTCTACGACCTGGTCCAGGGCTGGGCCGCCGCCCACCGCCACGCCAACGCCTCCACCGCCGACTTCATCGCCTACGTCGAGAAGCAGGCCCCGGACAAGGACTTCTCCGGCATCTGGCGGGACTGGCTGTACGGACAGGGACGGCCCGCCCACGCGTGAGAAGGGCAGGGACGGCCCGCCCACGCGTGAGGAGGCCAGGGCGGCCCGCCCAACGCGTGAGACGGGCCGCCCGGCGAAACCCCCGAAGTGACGGGGCTAGTTGACGTTGACCGCCTTCCAGGCCGCCGCCACCGCGTTGTACTCCGCGCTGCCGGAGCCGTAGAGGTCGGCCGCGGCCTGCAGGGTGCCGGTGCGGGCGCCGGCGTAGTTGGTGGTGGAGGTGAAGTACGTGCTCAGGGCCTTGTACCAGATCTGGTAGGCCTTGTCCCGGCCGATCCCGGTGACCGTGGAGCCGTCGTAGGTCGGCGAGTTGTAGGAGACGCCGTTGATCGTCTTGGCGCCGCTGCCCTCGCTGAGCAGGTAGAAGAAGTGGTTCGCCACGCCCGACGAGTGGTGGACGTCGAGGCGGCCGACCGTCTTGGACCAGTAGTCGGCGGACGAGCCGTCCTTGCTGGGCTTGTCCATGTAGCGCAGCGGCGTGCCGTTGCCGTTGATGTCGATCTTCTCGCCGATGAGGTAGTCACCCGGGTCGGCGGCGTTGTTAGCGAAGAACTCCACCGACGTGCCGAAGATGTCGGAGGTGGCCTCGTTCAGACCGCCGGACTCCCGGCTGTAGTTGAGGCCGGCGGTGGCCGCGGTCAGACCGTGGCTCATCTCGTGTCCGGCCACGTCCAGCGAGGTCAGCGGCTTGGCGTTGCCCGCCCCGTCGCCGTACGTCATGCAGAAGCAGCTGTCGTTCCAGAAGGCGTTGACATACGCGTTGCCGTAGTGGACCCGGGAGTAGGCGGCGCGGCCGTCGCCGGCGATGCCGTTGCGGTTGAACGCGGCCTTGTAGAAGTCCCAGGTGACGGAGGCGCCGTAGGCGGCGTCCACGGCGGCGGTCTGCCGGTTGGCGACCGTGCCGTCGCCCCAGGCGTCGTCGGCGTCGTGGAAGAGGGTGCCGGTGCCGGTGGTGCCGCCGTTCAGGTCGTACGTCTTGTGGCCGCCACGGGCGCCGTCGACGAGGTCGTAGCCGCCGGAGGCGGCCGTGGAGTTGACCGGGACGGTGCCGCTGTACTGGCTGGTGCCCGTGCCGGTGTCGATCGCCTCGTAGGAGTAGATCTGCTTGCCGGTGGTGGCGTCGCTGATGACGTGCAGCTCGCTCGGGGTGCCGTCGTGCTGCAGGCCCTTGACGACGGACTCGTAGGCGAGGACGGGCTTGGCGCCGGCCGCCCAGATCACCGTGCGGGCGCCGGCCGCGGTGGCCTTCGCGGAGTCGGCGGCCTTGACCGCGTTGGCCTTGGCGGTGGTCGCCGAGACGGCCGGGTCGGTGGAGGCCACGGCTATCCGCGCCGCGGTGGCCTTGCTGACGCCCTTGAGCGCGCCGGACTTGGACACGTGGGTGACCAGGTCGCCGCCGAGCACGGGCAGGCCGGCGTAGGTGCGTTCGTAGCGGGTGTGGGTGGTGCCGTCGGCGTCCTTGACCACGTCGCGGACGACGAGCTTCTCCTGGGCGCCGAGCCCGAGTTCACGGGCGGTGGAGGCGGCGGAGTCCTGGGCGGACCTGAGGGCCTCGGCGCGGGCGGAGGCGGTCAGGGGGAGAGCGGTGGCGCCGTTGGTGTGCGTGGGGGCCGCGGTGGCGGCGCCGTTCTGCACGGCGAGGACGACCATCGCCGCCGAGCCGATCAGGGCGGCGGCGCGCAGGCCGGTGGAGCGAGAGGTGGGACGGTTGGGGTGTCTCACTCGGTCTCCTTCGTCGCTGGCCTCGTGGGGTTGAGGCACAGGTGGGGCACTGGTGGGGCACAGCGTGCAGCGGCGAGGAGAGAGTGACACCGGGACCCTGGTGTTTGACAGAGGGCCGTCAAGACTTTACGTGTTTGTATCCGAATGCCGTGGCGCGGAATCCGCTATCCGGACGTCTGACGAAAAGTCAAGTACTGATGACAACAGCGGAATTGGGGGCCGGAACGTCACTGCGCCAGCTGCTTGCGCAGTACGGCGCAGGGGCGGCCCCGGTCGCGGTCCGGGCGGTGGTCGATCACCTCGTAGCCGAGGGAGGTCCAGAAGGCCAGCGCCTTGGGGTTGTTGGCGAGGACGGCGAGACGTGCGGCGGTGCGGCCCGCCTGACGGAAACGGTCCTCCACGGCTTCGGCGAGCCGGCGGCCGTACCCCTGCCGGTGCACCCGCGCGTCGACCATGAGCAGTCCGATCCACGGGTCGGGGTCCGCCGGGTCGGGATGGTGGGCGAGGGTGATGGCCATGCCGACGAGCCGACCCTGGCTGCGGGCCAGCAGCACCTCGGCGTCCGGATGCGCCAGGTCGCCGGCCAGCTCGGCCGCCACCTGCTCCGGCCGGATGTCGTCCGGGTCCGGGAAGTCACCGCTGAGGGCCTGGAACTCACGGTTGGAGGCGTAGAGGGCGGTCAGCTCGGTGAGCAGAGGGGCCGGGATGTCGTGGTCGGGGGTGCTGGAGAGGGGTTCGAGGATCACGGGGGCAACGTAGCGCGCGGGGAGCGGGGGCTCAGGGGGTTTTCCGGGCGGGCCCGGTGCCGCCGTGCCGCGGTACGCGCGGGGTGCTTCTCGGGGTGTGGGCGCGCTGGGGCCCGGCGGGTGGCCGGGCCCCTCGACGCGGGGTGGACGGGTCAGACGTTGACGCCGAAGTCCTGGGCGATGCCGACCAGGCCGGAGGCGTAGCCCTGGCCGACGGCGCGGAACTTCCACTCGGCGCCGTTGCGGTACAGCTCGCCGAAGACCATGGCCGTCTCGGTGGCCGCGTCCTCCGACAGGTCGTAGCGGGCGATCTCGGCGCCGCCGGCCTGGTTGACGATGCGGATGTAGGCGTTGCGGACCTGGCCGAAGTTCTGGCCGCGGTTCTCGGCGTCGTAGATCGAGACCGGGAAGACGATCTTGTCGATGTCGGCCGGGAGGGCGCCGAGGTTGACGTTGATGGCCTCGTCGTCGCCGGCGCCCTCGCCGGTGCGGTTGTCACCGGTGTGGACGATGGAGTTGTCCGGGGTCTGCTTGTTGTTGAAGAAGACGAAGTGGGCGTCGGAGTAGACCTTGCCCTGCGCGTTGACCGCGATCGCGGACGCGTCCAGGTCGAAGTCCGTGCCGGTCGTGGTGCGGACGTCCCAGCCCAGGCCCACGGTGACGGCGGTCAGGCCCGGAGCCTCCTTGGTGAGCGAGACGTTGCCACCCTTGGACAGGCTTACTGCCATGGTCGGGAGTCCTTCCTCGATGCGCTGTGTGTACGCGGCTTCGCACTGTGCACGAAGCTACCTTCACCCCAGTCAACGTCGAGGGGGCCCCGCCTGGTTCCTGCTTCCTTTACCTTTTTTACCCACCGGGAAATCCGGGTGACGTGGACCGTGCGGAGCCGGGAACATGGACGGCATGTCCGGTCCCCATCTCATCCGCGGCTCCGTCGCGCTGCCCGAGGCCGAGCTGATGTGGCGCTTCTCGCGGTCGTCGGGGCCCGGCGGGCAGCACGTCAACACGTCCGACTCCGCCGCCGAGGTCCGCTTCGACCTCGCCCGCACCGAGGCGCTGCCCGAGGTGTGGAAGCGGCGTGCCCTTCAGCGGCTCGGGCCGCGCCTGGTCGACGGCGTGATCAGCGTGCGCGCCTCCGAGCACCGCTCCCAGTGGCGCAACCGCGAGTCCGCCGCCGTACGCCTGGCGGCACTGCTCGCCGAGGCGACGGCCCCGCCGCCGAGGCCGCGCAAGCCGACCCGCGTTCCGCGCGGCATCAACGAACGCCGGCTGCGGGAGAAGAAGCAGCGCGCGGAGACGAAGCGGGGGCGGTCGGGGCGGGACTGGTAGGAGGCCTTGCGCTCCGCGCCCCCGGCGTGGGCTTCGAGCGCTGCCTCACCGGGTGGGGCGGGTGGTCGGCCGTCGGGTCAGCCGTCCACGGCCCGGGCGAGGACGAAGCCGCCTGCCTGCATCTCCTCGCACAGGGACCGGCAGGCGCCGAAGTGTTCGGCGAACTCGGGCTTGTCCTGCCATGCCTTCATCGACTCGGTGTCCCGCCAGGAGGCGAAGGACACGTAGTGATTCGGATCGGACAGGTCGTGGATCAGGCGGGCGAAGAGGAATCCCTCGTTGGCTTCCTTCGTCCAGTCCAGGAAGGCCGCCCAGCGGGTCTCGAACTCCTCGCTCTTGCCCTCGGATACGCGCCAGCTGCCTGACGACCAGAACTTGTTGGCTTCGGACATCGCACACCGTCCTCGGTACGAAGGTCCCCTCTCCAGCCTAGGCCGCGGGGACTTTCAGCACCCCCACGGTCTGGTCCCCGCTGATCTCCCCGGTCGTGCGGAAGCCCAGGCCCAGGTAGAAGTCCTCCGGGCCGTCGGGGCCGGGGTGCCAGCTGACGTACATCCGGTCGGTGCCCCTGCGGCGCAGCTCCTGAGCGACCGAGCGGACCGCGAAGCGGCCGTAGCCGCGGCCCTGGGCGTCCGCCGCGATGTTCAGGCGCCACAGGCCCGAGCGGAAGACGGTGCCGTCGCCGTGCCAGTCGATGTCGAAGAAGGCCATCAGGAAGCCGACCGGCCGCTCGCCGTCGACGATCAGTCGCGGCCAGGCGACGCCGTCGGGATGGACGTACGCCTCGGCGAGGGACTGCATCACGGGGGAGACCGCGTGCTCCTGCTCGGGCCGCACCCGGATGCCGACGGCGGCGTCGAAGTTCTGCGGGGTGATCTCTACGAGGTGAACCACCGGGGCACGATAGACACGCCCCCGCTCATCCGACCACGGGATTTCCCCCCCACCCCCCGGCCCGGCGAAGCCCGGCCCGGGGCAGATTGGGCCGGCGGGCCCGACCCGGCTCGGCGCCGCGATGCTCGGTCCAGCGCCCGCGATGCTCGGTCGGCCCCATAAGGCCAGCCGGCCCGGCAGAGGCCGGCCTGGCGCCCGCGATGCCCGGCCGGGCGCACGAGCTTGGCCCAGCTCGGTAAAAGCCCGAGCCCGGCCCGCAAAGCCCGTTCGCGTCCCAACCCAACAAAAGCCCAGCTCGCCCCCGCAATAGCCCGGCCCCGGCCCGGCAAACTCCGGCTCAGCCCAGTTGGCGGTACCTGCCCTTGAAATACATCAGTGGGCCGCCGTCCGCGCTCGGGACGCGGGCCGTCAGGACGTGGCCGATCACCAGGGTGTGGTCGCCGGCCGTCACGCGTTGTTCCGTGCGGCATTCCAGGGTGGCCAGGGCGCCGCCGACCAGCGGGGCGTGGGTGGCCTCGCCGCGGACGTAGGGAATGTCCTCGAAGAGCAGGCGGTCGCTGATGCGGCCCTTCATCGCGAAGCGGCCGGCGATGTGGCGCTGGCTCTCGGCGAGGACGGAGACGCCCCACAGCGGCTGCTCGGCGAGCAGGTCGTCCATGCGGGAGCCCTCCCGCAGGCTGACCAGGACCAGGGGCGGGTCCAGGGAGACCGACATGAACGCGGTGGCGGTCATGCCGACGTCCTCGCCGGTGGGCGCGTTCGGGTCGTCGGGGTCGAGCGGCGGCTCCTGCGCGGTCACCAGGACCACGCCCGCGGCGAGCCGGGACATGGCGGCGCGGAACTCGTCGTGGGTCACCCCCTCAGCATGCCCGGCGGGGACGGGCGCGGTGGGGGAGGGCACGGCAGGGGAAGTCTTCAGCACGCTGGAAACGCTAGTCTCCGCTTCACAGGCCCCGCATCGGTCCCCGGACCGGCAACGGACCGGGGGCGACCTAGGACTCCGGCCCTAAAACGGCGCCCGATGGCGCATACTCGCAAAGTGTCCGTTCGGTTAACGCACGGGAAAAACACAGAAACTCCACTTCATTGTTCACGTTTTGCTGTGACTTGAGTCACAAGGGCCAGGAAATGTTGACCCTGTGTACCGAGTGAGCAGCGCGCTGTGATTCAGTGGCGAAAGACGCTGCACAGCATCACGAAGGCAGGACCAAGGCGGGACGCCGCAAGGCGGAGACGACCGAACGCCGACGACAACCCTTGATTCGCTGCGAAGTCTCGGGGGGAGGGCGAGCATGGAGACCGAGTCGGAACCCTATGTCCGTCTTGCGTCCCTGCGGCAGCTGCACCAGGTCATGGCGGACATGAACACCGCCCGCAGCCTGGCGGACACCTTGCAGACCGTCGCCGACGGCGTGGTCACCGCGCTCGGCTACGAGCTGGCGTGCGTCAACCTCGTCCGCCCCGACGGAGACCTGGTCGTCGCCGCCTTCGCCGGGAACCCGGCCGCCGAGGCCCTCATCACCGGCCGCGTCGGCTCACGCGACTCCTGGGACCGCCGCCTGGCGATGGGCGAGCAGTGGGGCGACCTCGTCTTCATACCGCACACCGAGGGCTGGGTCCTCGACGACGACGACGTCCCGCAGTGGTACACCGACGGGCCCGCGCCCCGCTTCGAGGACGAGTGGCACCCCTCCGACCGGCTCTTCGCCCCCATGTACGCGCCCGGTGCCCAGGGCGGCCCGCGCGGCGAGCTGATCGGCGTGCTGTCCGTGGACCGGCCGCGCAACGGCCGCCGGCCCGGCGCCTGGGGCCGCGAGGCCCTGCAGATGTACGCCTTCCAGGCCGCCATCGCGATATCCAACGCCCGGCTGCGCTCCAACATGCAGCGCGCCCTGGTCCGTCTGGAGCGCGAGCAGCAGGCTCTGCGCGCCAGCGAGGAAAGCTTCCGGCAGGCCTTCGAGTACGCCCCCTCCGGCATGGCCATCGCCGAGATGGGCGGCGACCAGCACGGCCGCATCCTGCGCACCAACGACGCCCTGTGCCGGCTGCTCGGCCGCCCCGCCTCCGCGATGCGCCGCTACTCCTTCTCCGACCTCGTCCACCCCGAGGACATCGGCACCCTGCTGCGCACCTCCGCCGAGGGCGGCCGCGCGGAGCTGAGGCTGGGCCGCCGTGACGGGACCTACGTCTGGGTCTCCCTGCGCAACTCCGTCGTCGCCGACACCGCCGACGGCCCCCGCTTCCTGCTCACCCACGTCGAGGACATAGAGGAACGCAAGCGCCGCGAGCTCCAGCTCGCCCACCGCGCCTCCCACGACTCCCTCACCGGCCTGCCCAACTCCGCCGAGCTGCGCTCCCGCCTCGCCGCCCGCCTGTGCCGGCGGCCCACCACGGCCCACGCGGCGGCCGACGCGTACGACTCCTTCGACACCGCCGACACCGGCTTCAGCCATGCCGCCGCCTTCGACGCGAACGGCCACGGCTTCGCGGTCGGGCAGGGCGCGGACGGCTACGACGCCTTCGACCACCATGTGCACACCGTCGCCCCCGAGGGCGACCGGGACGACGGCACCAAGGGACTCGCGGTCCTCTTCTGCGACCTCGACGGCTTCAAGTCGATCAACGACCGGTTCGGGCACAACGCCGGCGACGCGGTCCTCATCGAGGTGGCCAGACGGCTCAGCAACGGCGTGCGCGACGGCGACACCGTCGCCCGGCTCGGCGGCGACGAGTTCGTGATCCTCGCCGACGGCCTCGGCCGCGCCGACGCGCAGGACCTCGCGGTACGGCTGCGCAACGAGATCATCCAGCCGATCCGGGCCGAGGGCCGGGCCGTCCGGGTGGGCGCCAGCTTCGGCATCGGCTGGGCGCACTGTGGCATGACGGCCGACGAAGTCCTCAAGTCGGCCGACGAACGTATGTACGTCGAGAAACGATCTCGTCCCAAACAGCACCGCCGCGCGGGGTGAACCGCAGGTCAGCGCGGTGGGGGGCGAAACGGTGCGGTCGGTGTCACCCGTTTGGGTCTTGCAGAGCGGGTAGGCTCGCCCTCTGCCACACCCCACACCAAGGACCGCATCCGCCCCCCACCTGTTGAGGAGAACGAAGGGATGACGCCCGGCAACAACGGCCCGAGCACCCCCGAGGACGACGACCCGTTCGGTTACCTCTACGCCGACGGCCAGGCCAGGGGTGCCCAGCCGCCCACGGGCGGCTACGGCTACCCGAACTCCGTCAGCCGGGTGCGCACCGTCGGGGAGCGGCAGTACGGGCAGCAGGCGCCGTCCGCCCCCTACGGCCAGGTCCCGCAGCAGCAGGGTGCCTACGGCAGGCCGAACGCGCACTACGCGGCGCCGGAGACGCTTCCCGGCGGCGCCCCCACCGCTCCCCAGCACCAGCAGCCCGCCGGCGGGTCCGGCGGGCGCGGCCGTGGCCCCAACACCAAGGGCCTGCTGATCGGCGCCATCGCCGTCGTCGCGGCCGTGGTGATCGGCATCGGCGTGGCGATGATGAACGGCAGCCCGGACGACAAGAAGGACGACCAGGCCACCGCGGCCCCCTCCCAGTCCCAGCAGAACACCACGCCGAGCCCGTCGTCGAGCGAGAGCGGGGACGCGGAGGTGAAGCTGCCCACCATCGACGCGAAGGCGCTCCGCCTGGAGGGCGGGGCGACGCTGGCGTCGGATGTGAAGGGTGCCAAGGCGGACGGCGGTGTCTATGTCGCCGGCTTCAACGCCGTTGGCGCCAAGGTCACGTGGACGGTCAACGGCATCAAGGAGAAGGGTTCGTACCGCCTCTACGTGCGGTACGGCATCCCGGGTGCCGACGCCAACGCCACCCTGTCGGTCAACGGCACCCCCAAGACCCAGCCGCTGAACATGAAGAACTTCGGCGGTACCCCTGCGGGCGACTGGGAGAAGGGTTGGCAGAACACCTGGGCCGTCGTGAACCTGACCGAGGGCACGAACACCATCGAGCTCTCCTGCCAGCAGGGCAATCAGTGCAACGCCGTGCTGGACCAGATGTGGCTCACCACGGACCCTCCGGCCTGACGACGCCGCCCGCACCCCGCCGGAGCGCGGGGCTCGGGCGCCCACGACCGGTGATCGCCGGCTAGGCCGCCGTCGCCTCCGCCGTCACCCGCACCTTCGGGCGCAGGTCCTCGTACGTCTGCGTGTCGTACTCCCCCGCCGCCGGGGCGAGGACCGTCGCGGTGGAGAGGGCCACCGCTCGGGTCAGGCGGTCCGGCCAGGGGAGGTGTTCCACTAGGCCCGACAGCAGGCCGGCGACCGCCGAGTCGCCCGCGCCGGTGGGGTTGCCGTGGACGCGGGCGGGCGGTGTGGCACGCCAGCGGCCCTCGGGGGTCACGGCGAGCAGGCCGTCCGCGCCGAGTGAGGCGACCACCGCACGCGCCCCGCGCCGGCGGGCGTCCTGCGTCGCCCGCACCGGCTCGTGGGAGCCGGTCAGCTCCGCCAGCTCGTCCCCGTTGGGCTTGACGATGTCCGGCCGGGCGGCGACCCCGCGGCGCAGCGGCTCCCCGCTGGTGTCGAGCAGCACCGGAACGCCCGCCGCACGCGCCGTGCGGATCAGGCCCGCGTACGCGCCCACCGGCACGCCCGGCGGCAGGCTGCCGCACAGGGCCACGGCCGAGGCGGAGGCGATCAGCTCGCCGTAGCGGTCCTGGAAGGCGGCCCACTCGGTGGGCGCGATGACCGGTCCCGGCTCGTTCAGCTGGGTGGTGTCGCCGCTCAGCTCGTCGACGACGGCGATCGTGCGGCGGGTGGCGCCCGCGATGGGCACCAGCGCGTCCACGACGCCGGGCGTGTCCGTCAGCAGGTCCCGCACGACGTGGCCGGTGGCGCCGCCGGCGAAGCCCGTGACCACGGCCTCGTGGCCGAGGGCGGCCAGGACCCGGGCCACGTTGACGCCCTTCCCGCCGGGCCGTTCGATGACCTCCGAGACGCGGTGGGAGGTGTGCGGCCGCAGGGAGCGGACGCGGTAGGTGATGTCGAGAGCGGTGTTCAGCGTGACCGTGAGGATCACCTGGGCCGACCTCCCCCGAATGCGCGTGTGACGTGGACTTCCGGAGGGTCGATCATGCCAAAGAGACGGCGGTCGGCCCAGCCCTGGGACCGGCCACCGTCCCCGGACGAGCGGACGGATCAGGCCAGTTGGGGGCCAACCACCCATTCGCCCCGGCGCATCACACCCTTCAGGTCGAAGTTCTCGTCCAGCAGCACCAGGTCGGCGTCCTTGCCGGGCTCCAGCGAGCCGATGCGGTCGTCGAGGCCGAGCAGCCGGGCCGGGTTGGCCGACAAGGCCCGCACCACGTCCTGGACCGGCAGCCGGTCCACGGTCACCGCCCGCTTGAACGCACGGTCCAGGGTGAGCGTGGAGCCCGCGATGGAGCCGCCCTCCACGAGCCGGGCCACGCCGTCGGCGACCTCCACCTCCAGCGGGCCGAGCATGTAGCGGCCGTCGCCGAAGCCGGCCGCGTCCATCGCGTCCGTGATGAACGCGACCCGGTCCGCGCCCGCGTGATGGAACGCCAGCTGGAGCGCGGCCGGGTGCAGGTGCACACCGTCGTCGATCAGCTCGACCGTGATCCGCTCGTCCTCCAGCAGCGCCGTGATCGGGCCGGGGGCGCGGTGGCCGATCGGCGGCATCGCGTTGAACAGGTGGGTGGCGACGGTGGCGCCCGCGTCGATCGCCTCGACGGTCTGCTCGTAGGTGGCGTCCGTGTGGCCGATCGCCGCGATCACGCCGTGGTCGGCGAGCAGCCGTACGGAGTCGGTCCCGCCGGGCAGTTCGGTGGCGAGGGTGACCATCTTCGCGTGCCCGCGCGCCGCGTCGATCAGCTTGCGCACCTCGGCCGGCTCCGGGTCGCGCAGCAGCTCCTCGGAGTGCGCGCCCTTGCGGCACGGCGAGATGAACGGCCCCTCGAAGTGGATGCCGGCGATGTCGCCCTGCTCGGCCAGCTCGCTCAGCAGCCCCGCGCGCCGGGTCAGGAAGTCCATGTCGCCGGTGACGGTGGAGGCGACGAGGGTGGTGGTGCCGTGCAGGCGGTGGGTGTGGATGCCCTTGAGGACGTCCTCGACGGTGCCGGAGGTGAAGGAGGCTCCGCCGCCGCCGTGGTTGTGCAGGTCGACGAAACCGGGGACCAGCCAGTGGTTGCTCACGTCGACGACCTGGGCGTTCTCCGGTGCCGTATCGGCGATGCGGGTGCCGTCGATCACCACCTGGCCGTTCTGGACGGTTCCTGTGGGCAGGACGACCGTCGCGCCGGTGAGCACCAGGGGGGTGCCGGCCGTTGCGGGGTGCGGCGTCGTCTTGGCTGGTCGCGCCCGCGCGGCGGTAGCTGCATGTTCAACAGGGCCCCGCGCCCCTGGGTGGGTTGCCATTACGGCGTTTCCTCCTTGCCGTTCGTGGTGTCGAGGAGGTCCCAGGCCAGGAGGCCTGCGCCCAGGCATCCGGCCGTGTCGCCCAGGGCGGCCGGGACGATCTCCGGCAGTTTCTGGAAGGTGACCCGCTGCCGGACGGCGTCCCGCAGTGGTGTGAACAAGGTTTCCCCCGCCTCGGCCAGCCCGCCACCGATGATCAGGGTGCGCGGGTCCAGCAGGGTGAGCGCGGTGACCAGGCCGTCGGCGAGGGCGTCCACCGCCTCCTGCCAGACCCGGACCGCGTTCGGGTCGCCGGACGCGACGGCCTTGGCGCAGTCCGCGGCGTCCGCGTCCGGGTCCCCGCAGGCCGCCGCCCATGCCTGGCTCACCGCCGACGCCGACGCGAACCGCTCCAGGCAGCCGCGCTGCCCGCACGGGCAGGGGGTGGCCCCGGGGCGTACGACGATGTGCCCGATCTCGCCGGCGAAGCCGTGGGCCCCGGCCTCCACCCGGCCGTCGATGCCGATCGCGCCGGCGATCCCGGTGCCCAGCGGCACGAACAGATACCGGTCGGCGCCCCGGCCCGCGCCCAGGCGGCCCTCGGCGAGCCCGCCGGCCCGCACGTCGTGCCCGAGGGCCACGGGGACGTCGAGCCGCTCGGCGAGCAGGTCGCGCAGCGGGACGTCGCGCCAGCCGAGGTTGGCGGCGTAGGCGGCGAGGCCGCGCTGCTCGTCGACGATGCCGGGGACGACGACGCCGGCCGCGGCGGCGGGTCCGCCGAGGTGCTGCTCGCCGTGGGCGCGCAGATCGGCGGCGAAGCCGAGGATGTTCTCGACGACCGCGTCCGGCCCGCGTTCGCGGCCGGTCGGCCGGCGTGCCTGGTGGAGCAGTTCGCCGCCCGGTCCGACCAGGGCGGCCTTCATCCCGGTGCCGCCCACGTCGAGGGCGATGACATGTCTCACGGGGGACAGTGTGGACCGGCGACCCATGAGAGGTCTAGTCCACTGCCATGGTGTAGACCTTAATCCGTTAATCGGAAAGTGGTACAGACGTCTTCTGGCGTCTTCGAGGGTTGGGGATCCGGGGCAGTGCAGCGGCGAAGGACGACGACGATCGCGGTGTTCTCCGCGCTGGGCATGGCGGCGGTCCTCACCGGCTGCGGCGTCACCGGCGGCTCGGACGAGGTGACCCTGCGGCTGGTCGCCGCCGACTACGGCGACAACGACACCAACAGCTCCCGGCACTACTGGGACGACCTCGTCAAGCAGTACGAGGCCCAGCACCCCGGCGTGAAGGTCGACGTCGGCGTGTACTCCTGGAAGGACGTCGACCGCAAGGTCAAGGAGATGGTCGACGCCGGCCAGGCGCCCGACATGGCGCAGATCGGCGCCTACGCCGACTACGCGGACCAGGACCTGCTCTACCGGGCCGACGACGTGCTCTCCATCCCCACCCAGGCCGACTTCGTCTCCCAGCTGGTGGCGGCCGGGCAGGTGCGCGGCGTGCAGTACGGGATGCCGTTCGCGGCCTCCACCCGGCTGCTCTTCTACAACAAGACCCTCTTCGCCAAGGCGCACATCACCCCGCCGAAGACGTGGGCCGAGCTGGCAGCCGACGCCGAGGCGCTCAAGGCGGACGGCGTGAAGTACCCCTACGCGCTGCCGCTGGGGCCGGAGGAGGCGCAGGCCGAGACGATGCAGTGGCTGCTCAGCGGAGGCGGCGGCTACACCGACACGGTCGGCACCTATGTCATCGACTCCGCGCAGAACGTCCAGACCTTCGACTGGCTGAAGAACGAACTGGTCGGCAAGGACCTCACCGGCCCCGTCGCGCCCGGAAAGCTGAACCGCGCCGACGCCTTCGCCGCCTTCGCCGACGGCGAGGTCGGCATGCTCAACGGGCACCCCTCGCTGATGCAGATGGCCGCGAAGAAGGGCGTGAAGTTCGGCATGGTCACCATGCCGGGCGTGAACGGGCCCAGCCGGTCCGTGATGGGCGTCGCCGACTGGATGACCGCCTTCAAGAAGAACGGTCACCGCGAGCAGATCCGGGACTTCCTCGACTTCGTCTACAGCGAGAAGAACGTGCTGGACTTCTCCCGCACGTACGACCTGCTGCCGGTCACCACCTCCGCGTCCGCCACGATGAGCGCGTCCGGACAGGACAAGGACCTCCAGCCGTTCCTCCAGCAGCTGCCGCTGAGCGAGCTGTACCCGGTCGGCAAGACGTCCTGGGCGTCGGTCAGCGCCGACCTCAAGAAGCGGATCGGGACGGCCGTCGACCCCACCGGCAGCGCCGCGTCCGTCCTCGGGCAGATCCAGTCGGCCGCGGTCACGGCGGACAGCGCGCAGCAGTAGCCCCGCCGCGCTGTCGGTGGGCGTGGGTACGGTGGGCGGTATGGAGCAGGAACAGCTGGGGGAGCGCGAACGGGCGGTCCTCGCGCTGGAGCGCCGGGGCTTTCCCGGGCCCGGCGCCAAGGAGCGTGCCATCCGTGAGGAGCTGGGCCTGGCCCCCGTCCGCTACTACCAGCTGCTCAACGCCCTGCTGGACGACACCCGGGCCCTCGCCCACGACCCGGTGACCGTGAACCGGCTCAGACGGATACGTGAGGCCCGCCGCGCCGAGCGGTGACGGCGGCGTCTCTCCAGGTTCGGCGGGGGCGAGTCGGGGATAGGTTCGCGGTATGGGCAGCCATGACACGCACGCGACGGATCTTCCCGAACCGGTGACCGCGCAGGGGCGCGAAGGACTGCAGGCCGTCCTCAACCGCCCCGGCAAGACGGTGATCGGCCTCGACTTCGACGGCACGCTCGCCCCGATCGTCGCCGACCCCGAGCAGGCCCGCGCCCACCCGGACGCCGTACCGGCCCTCACCCGCCTCGCCCCGAAGGTCGGCTCGATCGCGGTTGTCACCGGCCGCCCCGCCGAGGTCGCCGTACGCCACGGCGGCTTCGCGGGCGTGCCCGGCCTGGAGCACCTCGTCGTCCTCGGCCACTACGGCGCCGAACGCTGGGAGGCGGCCACGGGTGAGCTGACCGCGCCGCCGCCGCACCCCGGGGTGGCGGCCGTGCGCGCCGAGCTGCCGGGTCTGCTGGACTCGTCCGGCGCCTGGCGCGGCGCGTGGATCGAGGAGAAGGGCCGCGCGGTGGCCGTGCACACCCGCCGCGCGGAGGACCCGCAGGCGGCGTTCGAGGCGCTGCGCGAGCCGCTCACCGGCCTCGCCGCCCGGCACGGGCTGATCGTCGAGCCGGGCCGCCTGGTCCTGGAGCTGCGCCCGCCCGGCGTCGACAAGGGCGTCGCCCTGACCGAGTACGTCCGCGCGGTGGGCGCCGAGGCCGTGATCTACGCCGGCGACGACCTGGGCGACCTGCCCGCCTTCGCCGCCGTCGACGCCCTCCGCTCCGACGGCGTCCCCGGCCTGCTGGTGTGCAGCGGCAGCAACGAGGTCACGGAACTGTCCAAGCGCGCGGACGTGGTGGTCCCCGGCCCGGAGGGAGTCGTCCACCTGCTGACGACCCTGGCGGCCCGCCTGGGGACGTCCTGACCCGGGGCGCCACGGGCCCGGGGCCCGGCCGCGCCGTCGCCGACCGGCGCGGCTAGGCCCGCAGTGCCTCCAGTTGTTCCAGGAACCACTTCGCCGGGGGCAGTGCCGTTGCCGCTGCGGCCAGGCGCTTGGCGCGGTCGTTGCGTTCGCCCGCCGGCATGCTGAGGGCCTCGTGCAGTGCGGCGGCCGTGCCGATCACGTCGTACGGGTTGACGGCGACCGCGTCCTCGCCCAGTTCCTCGAACGCGCCCGCCTCCCGTGACAGCACCAGCGCGCACCCCTCGTCGGAGACGACCGGCACCTCCTTGGCGACCAGGTTCATCCCGTCCCGGATCGGGTTGACCAGGGCCACGTCCGCGAGCCGGTACGCCGCGAGGGACCGGGCGAAGTCGTCCTCCACGTGCAGCACGACCGGCGTCCAGCCGTCCGTCCCGTACGCCGCGTTGATCTCGTCCGCGACCCGCTGCACCTCGGCCGTGTAGTCCCGGTAGACCGCGAGGTCCTGCCGGGAGGGGTAGGCGAAGGCCACGTGCACGACCCGCTCCCGCCACTCGGGGTGGTCCTCCAGCAGCTGCCGGTAGGCCAGCAGGCCGCGCACGATGTTCTTGGACAGCTCGGTGCGGTCCACCCGCACGATCGTTTTGCGGCCCGCGCCGATCTGTTCCCGCAGCGCCGCCATCCGCTCGCCGACGTCCGCCCGGTGGGACCGCTCGCGCAGGAAGTCGGCGTCCGCGCCGAGCCCGTGCACCCCGATCCGGGTCTCCCCGAGCCCGCCCGCGAACTGCTCGCAGCACGCCGTGAAGGCGTCCGCCCAGCGCTGGGTGAGGAAGCCGAGCCGGTCCGCGCCGAGCATCCCGGTGAGCACCTGCCGGGCGATGTCGTCCGGCAGCATCCGGAAGTACTCCGGCGGCGCCCACGGGGTGTGCGAGAAGTGCCCGATCCGCAGGTCGGGGCGCAGCTCGCGGAGCATCCCGGGGACCAGCGTGAGGTGGTAGTCCTGCACGATCACCACCGCACCGTCCGCCGCCTCCTCGGCCAGCGCCTCGGCGAACGCCCGGTTGTACGCCTCGTACGAGGCCCACTGCCGCCGGAACTCCGCGTCGAAGACCGGTTCGAGCGGGGTCTGGTAGAGCATGTGGTGCACGAACCACAGCACCGAGTTGGCGATGCCGTTGTAGGCGTCGGCGTGCACGTCGGCCGGCACGTCCAGCATCCGCACGCCTCGCTCGCCGACCCCGCGCCGCACCGCCTCGCGGTCGCCGTCGGACAGCGCCGAGCACACCCACAGCGCACCCGCGTCGTCCCCGATGGCCGACAGCCCGGACACCAGTCCACCGCCGCCCCGCCTGGCGGTGAGCGAACCGTCGTCGCCCACCGAGTACGACACCGGGCCGCGGTTGGACGCGACCAGCACCCGAGCCTTCTGATCAGCACCGTGCGTGGAAGCCATACGCCTCAACCTAGCCCGCACCGGAAAAACTCAAACGTATGGCCGGATTCGGTGGCCGGTCGTATACGTGCCGTTCACGCCACGTCCTCCCGGGCGAACCGGAATCCGCGCTCCGGAATCATCGAATCGCTTGTGGAGATTCTGTGAACGGTACAAGATGCCCGCTACACCGAACGACGCGTACGCCAGGGGGGCGGATTTCTCATGATCGGTACACGTGTCCACAGACGCCTGCCGGGCGGCCGCGGAGCATCCGGCCTCGCCGCACTCGTCGCGGCCGCCGCGCTCGCTCTCACCGGCTGCCAGAGCGACGACACCGACGCCAAGGCGGCGGCCCCGCGGACGTCACCGGTGACGAGCGCCGCACCGAGCACGACGGCTCCCGAGCCCTCCCCGGCGAGCAGCAGCCCGACCCCGGCCGCCGAACCCACCGTCGTCACGATCGCCGACCACACCGGGACGTCGGTCGGCCGGGCCGTCGCCGCCGCCCGCGCGAGCGGCCTGCGCTACGCCGTCTACCTCCAGGGCACCGGCGCCTCCCTCGACGGCGGCGGCCGCACGGCCTCCTCCTGGGGCACGAGCGAGAAGGTCTGCGAGCAGATCGACGACCCCGACGACCGCAACGCCTCGTTCGACGTCGCCTTCGTCATCGCCCGCGACGGGCGCGACTGCGCCGGCCGGCTGCTGCACACCCCCGCACCGACGAGGACCACCGCGGCCGGCGGCGGCACGAGCGGGGGATCGAGCGGCGTCACCGGCGGCGGCAGCGGCACAAGCGGCTCCAGCTGGACCTGCGCGATCACCAGCCCCGCGGGCAACTGCTACGCCGACGGCCAGTTCTGCGCCACCCGCCACCACGGCCTGAGCACCTACGGCAAGGGCGGCGAGTACCTGACCTGCGAGCAGGACTCCGACGGCCGCTGGCGCTGGTCCGACGGCCACGCCGGCTGAGCGGACAAGCGCCTCACGCCACCTTGCGCGCCGCGTACTCCGCGATCTCCGTCATCGGCGGGCGCTCCTCCGTGTCCACGGAGTACGTGCGCGGCTCGAAACCGTCCTCGCCGCGCTCGAACTGGGTCAGGGACGGCCGGATCAGATGGCCGCGGGCCAGCCGGAGCTGGGCCGTGCGGTAGATCGCCGCGGCCATCCGGCCCAGCGCCTGGCCGTCCTGGTGGCGGTGGATGCGCACGCCGACGTCGACCTGGGCGAGGGCGTCCAGGCCCACCAGGTGCAGCGCGTCGACCAGCATGCCCAGCTCGACGCCGTAGCCGACGGGGAAGGGCAGCTGTTCCAGCAGGGTGCGGCGGGCCGCGTACTCGCCGCCCAGCGGCTGGACGAATCCGGCCAGCTGGGGCCAGTGCATGTTCAGCAGCGGCCGGGCCATGAGTTCCGTGACCCGGCCGCCCTGCCCGGCCGCGCCCGCCAGGGGACGGTCGTACATCGCCTTGACCAGGTGGACGTCGGGATCGGTCAGCAGCGGGCCGACGATGCCGGTGACGAAGTCGGAGGAGAACTCCTTCAGATCGGCGTCCACGAAAGCGACGATGTCCCCGGTGGTGACCAGCAGGGAGCGCCACAGCACCTCGCCCTTGCCCGGCACCGCCGGGATGCGCGGCAGGATCTCGTCGCGGTGGACGACCCGGGCGCCCGCCGCGGCGGCCACCTCGGCGGTGCGGTCGGTGGACCCGGAGTCGACGACGACCACCTCGTCGACCAGCGGGACCTGGTGCATGAGGTCGTGCCGGACGACGGCGACGATGTCGCCGACCGTCTCCTCCTCGTTCAGCGCGGGCAGCACCACGGACACCGTCTGGCCCGAGGCGCGCTTGGCGGCCAGGATCTGGTGCAGCGGCCGATCGGTCACGGACCAGGAGCGGGTGCTCAGCCAGCGCTCGACTTCTGCAAGCACGGTCCGCAGCTCCTCACTGTCGTGATCACACCCGGTGAACGTGTGATCCATCTCGCGGTTCGGACGACTATCTCAACTGTCCCGGCCGTCGGTTACAGTCTTGAACAACGCTGATGACCATCGCATGTCGGGGTCGCCCGCGTTCACAACCGAATACCGCTCATCCAGAGGGGCAGAGGGACACGGCCCGATGAAGCCCCGGCAACCCCCCTGATTCCGGACTCGTTCACGCGAGGCTCCCGGCCAGGGAAGGTGCCAATTCCGTCTCACGGCGAGATGCGTCGTGAGGAAGATGAGGAGAAAGGGCCTCGCCTCACATGGCTGCGCAGACAGTTGCCAACACCTCCACCGTCGACCTCGGTCCCGCCGCGGCTCTGAGCTGCCGCGAGTGCGGTCACCGTGTCCCGCTCGGACCGGTCTTCGCGTGCGAGGAGTGTTTCGGCCCGCTGGAGATCGCCTACGACTTCTCGTCCTACGACACCGAGGAGCTCCGCAAGCGTATCGAGGCGGGTCCCGCGAACATCTGGCGCTACGCCCCGCTGCTGCCCGTCCCCGCGGACGTGGCCGACAAGCCCAACATCAACCCGGGCTGGACCAAGCTCGTCAAGGCCGACCACCTCGCCGCCGAGCTCGGTGTCGACGCCGGCAAGCTCTTCGTCAAGGACGACTCGGGCAACCCCACCCACTCCTTCAAGGACCGCGTGGTCGCGCAGGCCCTGGAGGCGGCGCGCGCCTTCGGCTTCACCACCCTGTCCTGCTCCTCCACCGGCAACCTGGCCGGCGCGGTCGGCGCCGCCGCCGCCCGCGCCGGCTTCCGCTCCTGCGTGTTCATCCCGCACGACCTGGAGCAGGGCAAGGTCGTCATGGCCGCGATCTACGGCGGCGAGCTCGTCGGCATCGAGGGCAACTACGACGACGTGAACCGCTTCTGCTCCGAGCTGATCGGCGACCCGGCCGGCGAGGGCTGGGGCTTCGTCAACGTCAACCTGCGCCCCTACTACGCCGAGGGCTCCAAGACGCTGGCGTACGAGATCTGCGAGCAGCTCGGCTGGCAGCTGCCCGACCAGCTCGTCATCCCGATCGCCTCCGGCTCGCAGCTGACCAAGGTCGACAAGGGCCTGCAGGAGCTGATCAAGCTCGGCCTGGTCGAGGACAAGCCGTACAAGATCTTCGGCGCGCAGGCCGAGGGCTGCTCGCCGGTGTCCACCGCCTTCAAGGCCGGGCACGACGTGGTGCGCCCGCAGAAGCCGAACACCATCGCCAAGTCGCTGGCGATCGGCAACCCGGCCGACGGGCCGTACGTCCTGGACATCGCCCGCCGCACCGGCGGTGCGGTGGAGGACGTCACCGACGAGCAGGTCGTCGACGCGATCAAGCTGCTCGCCCGCACCGAGGGCATCTTCGCGGAGACGGCCGGTGGAGTGACGGTGGGTGTGACCCGCAAGCTGATCGAGAACGGTCTCCTCGACCCCACGAAGACCACGGTCGTCCTGAACACCGGTGACGGCCTGAAGACCCTGGACGCGGTGGCCGGCACGGGCCTGACCGCCACCATCCGCCCGACCCTGGACTCCTTCCGAGAGGCTGGCCTCGCATGAGCGTGACCGTTCGTATCCCGACCATCCTGCGCACCTACACCGGCGGCCAGGCCGAGGTTGCCGCCGAGGGGGCGACCCTCGCCGAGGTCATCGCCGACCTGGAGAAGAACCACACCGGCATCGCCGCCCGTGTCCTGGACGACCAGGGCAAGCTGCGCCGCTTCGTCAACGTGTACGTCAACGACGACGACGTGCGCTTCGAGCAGGGCCTTCAGACGGCCACCCCGGACGGCGCCGGCGTGTCGATCATCCCCGCGGTCGCCGGCGGCTGCTGACACACAGAGTTCATCTGATTGCCCCCTCCGTGAGAGAAACGGAGGGGGCAATTCCATGTGGTTGAGCGCGGTAGAGTTGGGGAACGCGCTCCGCAATCGACGGGGTGCGACCCCAGAAACCTGCTGCACGGGCGACAAGAAGTAGCCAAAGTACGCGGGTCTTTTGTCTTTTTTGCACCCTTTGTGGGGCCCGACTTACTCGGAATTCAGGGGAATTCTCGCGAGATTTCGGACCGGGCCCGTCCAGATTTCTCGTCCGATTGACCTGTTGCAGACGGCAGTTGGACAGATACATTCAGCCGCGGTCGACGCGTTCCGGCGCACGCCCCCACCCATCGGGGGGTGAGGTCTGACCCGGATCCGCGAAGTGTGGATCTGTGCAAGGGCCAGTAATAGGGGAGTTAGGCATGGCTCAGGGCACCGTCAAGTGGTTCAACGCGGAGAAGGGCTACGGCTTCATCGCGGTCGACGGTGGTGCGGACGTCTTCGTCCACTACAGCGCCATCCAGATGGACGGCTACCGCACCCTGGAAGAGGGCCAGCGGGTCGAGTTCGAGATCTCGCAGGGCCAGAAGGGTCCGCAGGCCGACATGGTTCGCGTCACCGCCTGAACGTTCTTTCACGCCGAAGGGCCCGCACCTCGCACAGGGTGCGGGCCCTTCCGCGTGTCCGGGCGCCCCACACCGGTGTTCGCGGGCGGCTGATCCACCGGCCCGGACCCCGCCGGGCGCTTGCACTCGACCATGCCGAGTGCTAATCATTGGCGTTAGCACTCTGAAGGTGAGAGTGACAACGTAAGGACCGGGTCGGTGAGGCCGGGGCCGGGCGGGGCAAGGAACCCCCGGTCGAGGCCGTCCGTCGCGGGCGCGGGCGCGGTCCGAAGGAATCACCCCCAGTCCTGGAGGGACCACTTCACATGGCCAAGATCATCGCGTTCGACGAGGAGGCGCGGCGCGGCCTCGAGCGCGGCATGAACCAGCTCGCGGACGCCGTGAAGGTGACGCTCGGCCCGAAGGGCCGCAACGTCGTCCTCGAGAAGAAGTGGGGCGCCCCCACGATCACCAACGATGGTGTCTCCATCGCCAAGGAGATCGAGCTCGAAGACCCGTACGAGAAGATCGGCGCCGAGCTGGTCAAGGAAGTCGCCAAGAAGACGGACGACGTTGCCGGTGACGGTACGACCACCGCGACCGTGCTCGCCCAGGCCCTGGTCAAGGAAGGCCTGCGCAACGTCGCCGCCGGTGCCAACCCGATGGCTCTGAAGCGCGGTATCGAGAAGGCCGTCGAGGCCGTCTCCGCCGCCCTGCTGGAGCAGGCGAAGGACGTCGAGACCAAGGAGCAGATCGCCTCCACCGCGTCCATCTCCGCCGCCGACACCCAGATCGGCGAGCTGATCGCCGAGGCCATGGACAAGGTCGGCAAGGAAGGCGTCATCACCGTCGAGGAGAGCAACACCTTCGGCCTGGAGCTTGAGCTCACCGAGGGCATGCGCTTCGACAAGGGCTACATCTCCGCCTACTTCGCGACCGACATGGAGCGCATGGAGGCGGTGCTGGAGGACCCGTACATCCTCATCGCCAACTCCAAGATCTCCTCGGTCAAGGACCTGCTCCCGCTGCTGGAGAAGGTCATGCAGTCGGGCAAGCCGCTGCTGATCATCGCCGAGGACGTCGAGGGCGAGGCCCTGTCGACCCTGGTCGTCAACAAGATCCGCGGCACCTTCAAGTCCGTCGCCGTCAAGGCCCCGGGCTTCGGCGACCGCCGCAAGGCCATGCTCGGCGACATCGCCATCCTCACGGGCGGCGAGGTCATCTCCGAGGAGGTCGGCCTCAAGCTGGAGAACGCGACCCTGGACCTCCTGGGCCGCGCCCGCAAGGTCGTCATCACCAAGGACGAGACCACCATCGTCGACGGTGCCGGCTCCTCGGACCAGGTCGCGGGCCGCGTGAACCAGATCCGCGCCGAGATCGAGAACAGCGACTCCGACTACGACCGCGAGAAGCTGCAGGAGCGCCTGGCGAAGCTCGCCGGCGGTGTCGCGGTCATCAAGGCCGGTGCCGCCACCGAGGTGGAGCTCAAGGAGCGCAAGCACCGCATCGAGGACGCCGTCCGCAACGCCAAGGCGGCCGTCGAGGAGGGCATCGTCGCCGGTGGTGGCGTGGCCCTGCTGCAGACCACCCACGTCTTCGAGAAGCTGGAGCTCGACGGCGACGAGGCGACCGGCGCGCAGGCCGTGAAGCTCGCGCTGGAGGCCCCGCTGAAGCAGATCGCCGTGAACGCCGGCCTTGAGGGCGGTGTCGTGGTGGAGAAGGTGCGCAACCTGACCCCGGGCCACGGCCTGAACGCCGCGACCGGCGAGTACGTCGACCTGGTCGCCGAGGGCATCATCGACCCGGCCAAGGTGACGCGCTCCGCGCTGCAGAACGCCGCGTCGATCGCCGCGCTGTTCCTCACCACCGAGGCCGTCATCGCCGACAAGCCGGAGAAGGCCGCTGCCCCGGCCGGCGGCGGCATGCCGGGCGGTGACATGGACTTCTGATCCTTCCGGATCACCTGTCCTTCAGGCCTTCACGAGGGCCTTTTGCGAGGGCGGCACTCCCTGTGTTCGACAGGGGGTGCCGCCCTTCGGCGTGTCCGGGCGGATGTCCCCGACCCCCGTGCGCCTCGGCGGGGTGGCCCGGATCACAGGGCGGGTCGGCGTCGATTCGGAATGGCTGCCGCCGGTTGGGGTTTACTTAAGAACCTGCACCAATGCGTGCGCACATACCGACCGGTTTCACCGTCAGGAGCCCATCCGTGACCGTCATCGACTCCGCCCCGGCCCGTGCGGCCGCCCTGCTCGCCCGTCCCGCCACGATCAACGGCCTGACCGTCCCGAACCGTATCGCCATGGCGCCCATGACCCGGATGTTCTCGCCGGGCGGCGTCCCCGGTGAGGACGTGGTGTCGTACTACGCCCGCCGCGCCGCCGCCGGTGTCGGGCTGATCGTCACCGAGGGTACGTACGTCGGGCACGAGTCCGCCGGGCAGAGCGACCGCGTCCCCCGGTTCCACGGCGAGGAGCAGCTGGCCGGGTGGGCGAAGGTCGCCGAGGCCGTGCACGCGGCCGGCGGCACCATCGTGCCGCAGCTGTGGCACATCGGCACGGTCCGCAACGAGGGTGAGCCGCCCTTCCCGCAGGCCCCGTCCATCGGCCCCTCCGGCCTGGTCACGGCCGGCGCCGAGCCCACGGGCAAGGCCATGACGCAGGCGGACGTGGACGACGTCGTCGCCGCCTTCGCCCAGGCCGCCGCCGACGCCGAGCGCATCGGCTTCGACGGCGTCGAGATCCACGGCGCCCACGGCTACCTCATCGACCAGTTCCTGTGGGCCGGCACCAACCGCCGCACCGACGCCTACGGCGGCGACCCGGTGGCCCGCGCCCGGTTCGCGGCGGAGATCGTCGCGGCGGTCCGCGAGAAGGTCTCGCCCGAGTTCCCGGTCATCTTCCGCTACTCGCAGTGGAAGCAGCAGGACTACACCGCCCGCCTCGCCGAGACCCCCGAGGAGCTGGAGGCCATCCTCACGCCGCTGGCCGCCGCGGGCGTCGACGCCTTCCACGCCTCCACGCGCCGCTACTGGCTGCCGGAGTTCGAGGGGTCCGACCTGAACCTGGCCGGCTGGACCAAGAAGCTGACCGGCAAGTCCGTGATCACCGTCGGCTCGGTCGGCCTGGACGGCGACTTCCTCCACGCCTTCCAGGGCGAGGGCTCGCCGGTGAAGAGCATCGACAACCTCCTGGACCGGCTTGAGGCGGACGAGTTCGACCTCGTCGCCGTCGGCCGCGCCCTGCTCCAGGACCCGGAGTGGGCGGCGAAGGTGCTGGCCGGCCGCTTCGACGAGCTGAAGCCGTACGACGCGGCGGCGCTGAAGACGCTGAGCTGAGCGACGCGCTCGCGCCCGGCGGCGGCCGGGGTGTCCGGACAGGGCACCCCGGCCGCCGTGCGACGGGGGCTCCCGTGACCGCTACGCCCGCTCCCGCGCCGCCGCGCCGCCGAGGCGCGGCAGGCCGCCGGGGAGCCCGGAGCGGCCGAACTGCCGGGCGCGAAGGCCGGAACGCCGCTGGGCCGGCTACATGTTGCCCATCGGTTCGATGTCCACCTTCACCGGCGTGCCCCACACCCGCAGCACCTCGTAGTCGGTGAACTCGTGCACCAGCCGGTACGCCATCGCCGGCCGCGGTCCGCGCCGCTGGGCGGCCAGATACAGCTCGGCCTCCTGCCGGTCGTGGCGCGGCGTGCCGCACAGCTGCCACTCCCGGCCGTTCCACGCCTCCGGCAGCCACCGCTGCTGCGGCTGCGGCCGGTCCCCGCGCACTCCGTACCGGGTCGGCACCCGCTCCGCCGGTTCCGCGGTCCGGGGCCGGCCGTAGCCGCCGGTGACCTCGGCACGCCGGGCCGCCCGCCGCCGTGTCTCGCACAGCAGGCACAGATCGGGGGCGCTCTCGTCGACGGGGCCCTGCGGGTGCTCGGCGCACCGCGTCGTGGGCGGCGCCGACGTCACGCTCTCCTCCAGCAGGTCCAGGGCGCGCTTCAGGTCCGTCTTGACCTCGTGCAGCCTGGCGTCCGGGGTGTCGGCGGTCAGCGCCTCGCCGTGCTCGCCGAGGAGCCGGAGGGCGCGACCCAGGGCGGTGAGCTGGGCGTGATTCATGGATGACCTGGAGGTTCCTGGGGGCCGGGGGCCCGGTCCGGTGGGCCGGGGGGGTGCTGCCTCCAGGGTAGGCGGCCCGCAGACCCCGGGGACGGGTGCGTTCGCCTGCGTAGATCCATTGTCCCGGCGAGCGGGCGCTCGCGTCACCCTTCTCCTGGATGATCTTTTCCGCCGTTTCGCCGCTTTACGGTAGGTGTCCACCGACAGCGACCACCCTGCCGACGAACGGAGTCGAGCGTGACCGGCACCTCCGCCCCCGCCCTCCCCGCCCTCGCTCGTGAGCTGGCCGACATGGCCGCCGCCGATCACCGGATGGCCGCCCAGGGGCACAGTGACGATCCGCGGCGCCAGCTGGCGTGGCGCCGGCTCACCGCGCGGCACGGGGACCGGCTGGCCCGGATCATGGAGGAGCACGGCTGGCCGACCGCCGACCGGGTCGGTGAGGAAGGGGCGCGGGCCGCTTGGCTGATCGCGCAGCACGCCGACCGGCAGCTGGAGGTCCAGCGGCGGGCGCTGGAGCTGCTGGAGCGGGCCGTGGCCGAGGGGCGTGCGCCGGTGCGCGATCTCGCCTTCCTGAAGGACCGGGTGCTCGTCAACGAGGGGCGTGAGCAGCTCTACGGCACGCAGATCGCGGGTGTCGCGGACGACGGCTCGCCGATTCCGTGGCCCTGCGCCGACGACCCCGAGCGGGTCGACGCGCTGCGTGCCGAGGCCGGCATCGAGCCGTTCGCGCAGTACGTCGCCCGGCACGCCGTCCAGAGCCGGTAGAGGGAACGGGGTGCCCCGCGGAACGTGTCCGCCGGGCACCCCGGGTGTGCTGTGCGCGAGGCCTGGGCCCCGGCTCAGACGTGGATGTCGACCACCTTCAGCTCGACCGGGTATCCGGAACCGCAGCTGAGCACGGCCGCCTTCTCCCGGCTGAGGGCGCGGAAGCCGGGGTCGCCCTTGTAGGGGCCGTGGGTGCTGCCGGGACCGGCGCACTTGGCCTGGACGTTCCAGTAGCCGTTGCCCTTCTTGCACCAGGCCTCGGCGATGTGGCTGTTGCCCGGCTTCAGGAACGCGGTGCAGCCGGACGGGCCGCCCGGGACGGCCTGGGCCGTGGCGGTGGTGCCGAGCACCACGCCCGCGGCCAGCAGCCCGGACGCCGACGCGGCGGTGATGAACTTCTTGAGTGTGCTGGTCATGCACTCTCCCCGTTTCGAACGGATCTTCCAGCCCGCGAAGTTAGTGCGGCCGGGGGGCGGACCACGTCATGCCCGGGGATGATCGGGACGGGTGTCCGATGGTGTATGGCGCGCGAGAGCGCCCGTCTGATCCCCCTCCCCACTTACGTTGCCGACCACCTAAATCCGCGCTACTTTTAGGTGGTCGGCAACATATTTGGGAGGATGCCGTGGAATCGCTCTTCACCCCCGTCACCGTGGGCCGTATGAAGCTCGACCACCGTCTGGCGATGGCGCCCATGACCCGCGACCGGGCGCTGCCCGACGGGACGCCCAGCGCGCTGATGCCGCTGTACTACGCGCAGCGCGCCTCGCTGGGGCTGCTGATCACCGAGGGCACCCAGCCCTCCGAGGACGGACAGGGCTATCTGCTCACCCCCGGCGTGCACACCGAGGCGCACGTGGCCGGATGGCGGGCCGTGGCCGACGCCGTGCACGAGCGGGGCGGCCACCTCTACATCCAGCTCATGCACGTGGGCCGGATGTCCCACCCCGACAACACCCCCCACCACCGGCAGCCCGTCGCCCCCTCGGCGATCGCGCCCGGGGAGCAGATGTTCACCGCCACCGGCATGCGGGACATCCCCGTGCCGCGCGCGCTGTCCACCGACGAGGTGCGCGCCACCGTCGACGACTTCCGGCGGGCCGCCGCGCTCGCCGTGGCCGCCGGCGCCGACGGCGTGGAGATCCACGGCGCCAACGGCTACCTCGTCCACCAGTTCTTCGCCGAGAACGCCAACCACCGCACCGACGAGTACGGCGGCTCCGTCGAGAACCGCGCCCGCTTCGGGGTGGAGGTGGCCGCCGCCGTGGCCGCCGAGATCGGCGCCGACCGGGTCGGCTTCCGGATCTCGCCCGGATCGCCCGCGGGCGGCCTGGACGAGGGGGACAGCGGCCCGCGGCTCTACCGCCGGCTCGTCGCCGAACTCGCCCGGCTCGGCCTCGCCTACCTGCACGTACTGCACCTCGGCGACGAGGAGCTGCTGCGCGAGGTGCGGGCGGCCTGGCCCACCGCGCTGCTCGTCAACCGCCCCGGGCAGCCGCGCGAGGCGCTCGCCGCCGACGTCGACGCCGGCCTCGCGGACGTCGTCGCCGTCGGCGCGCGAGCGCTGGCCAACCCGGACCTGGTGGAGCGGCTGCGCACCGGCGCCCCGCTCAACGAGCCCGACCCGGCCACCTACTACGGCGGTGACGCCCGCGGCTACACCGACTACCCGGCGCTGGGGTGAGCCCCGGGCACGGATAATCGCCGTATGACGGACACGGCATCCACCGCACGCGCGACGGAGCCCCTCGGGGCGGTGGCGGAGAGGTTCCCGCTGAGCTTCTCCGTGTTCGCCCTGGCCCGCCGGCACCGGGCGCTCGCCGCCGAGCTGCTGCGCGGCCTGGGCCTCTACCTCGGCCAGGAGGTGATGCTGATGCAGCTGTGGGAGCAGGACGGGCAGTCGCAGAACAGCCTCGGCCGGACCCTGGGCCTGGACCACTCCACCGTCGCCAAGTCGGTGCGCCGGCTGGAGGAGGCGGGACTGGTCACCCGGACCCGCTCCGAGCGGGACCGCCGCTCCACCGTCGTGTCCCTCACCGACGCCGGGCGGGCCCTGGAGGCCGCGGTCCACGAGGTCTGGCAGCGCCTTGAGGAGGTCACCGCCGAGGGCCTGTCGGCCCGGGACCGGGAGCGGTTCGTGGCGCTCGCCCGCCGTATCGAGGCCAACCTCGACGCGACGGGCGTGCCCGACACCTGCTGACCGGACGGGGGTCAGCCGCGCGCCGCCGCCAGCGCCGCGCGCAGATGGCCGCCGGAGTCGGCCAGCAGCCGGGCCGCCGTCGGGCCGTCCACCTCGGCGAGCAGGGCCAGGATCGCGTTCTTCACCTCGCCGTCGGTGGCCGCGAGCGCCGCCTCGATCTCCTCCTCACCCGCCCCGGTGGCCAGCGCGACGATCCGGCGGGAGCGGGCGCGCAGCTTGGCGTTGGAGGCGCGCACGTCGACCATCAGGTTCCCGTAGGTCTTGCCGAGGCGAATCATCGTGATCGTCGAGAGCATGTTCAGCACGAGCTTCTGGGCCGTGCCGGACTTCAGCCGGGTCGAACCGGTGATCAGTTCCGGCCCCGCGACGATCTCGATGCCGTGCTCGGCGGCGGCCGCCAGCGCGCTGCCCGCGTTGCAGGCGAGGCCGACGGTCAGCGCGCCGAGCGAGCGGGCGTGCTCGACCGCGCCGACGGCGTACGGGGTGCGGCCGGAGGCGGAGACGCCGACCACGCTGTCGTCCGGCGTCAGCCCCAGCGCGTCCAGGTCGGCCCGGGCCAGCTCCTTGGAGTCCTCGGCGCCCTCGACGGAGGTGACCATGGCCTGCGGTCCGCCGGCGATCAGGCCGACGACCTGGCCGGGCTCGGTGTTGAAGGTGGGCGGGCACTCGGAGGCGTCCAGCACGCCGAGCCGGCCGGCGGTACCGGCGCCGGCGTAGACGAGCCGGCCGCCGCGCGCCATCCGCTCGGCGACGGCGTCGATGGCGGCGGCGATCTGGGGCAGCCGCTGCGCGACCGCACCGGGAACGCGGGCGTCCTCCGCGTTCATCAGCCGAGCGATCTCCAGGGTGGGCAACCGATCGATCTCGGCAAGCTCGGGCCGGAAGGCTTCGGTGGTGAGGGTGTCGAGTTCGGCGCGGAGGCCGGGGGTGTGGGGGCTGGAGGCCATGGCGGAGCGGCTCTTTCCGATCGGGGGTGCGATGTCCTGCCAAAGGGGCGCGGGTCTCTGTCTGATATGCGGCTCCGCCGCGTGGGCGCGATCAGCCACGACAGACCGGCAGATACCCACGACGGTCAGTCCTACGGTCTCGCGGCGTCCGAACTACCGCCGATGCCGATGCGCCAGCGCCTCATAAGACGCCGCCAACGCCGGCCCGGCCGTGTCGTACGTCCGCTGCGCGACACCGACGAACAGACAGTCCACGACAAGCAGTTGACTCGTCCGCGAGGACATCGCCGCCGGCCGCAGCTCGCTCTCCCGGGACGTCGACGTGGTCAGCACATGGTCGGCGTACTGGGTGACCGCGCTGTCGGGCCGCCCGGTGATGGCCACGGTCGTGGCGCCGTGCTCGAAGGCGACGCGCAGCGGTTCTATGACGTCTCCGGTGGAGCCGGAGTGGGTGATGGCGATCGCCACGTCCCCGGCGCGCAGTTGGACCGCGTTGGTGACGGCGAGGTGCGGGTCGCTGTGGGCGTGCGCGATCAGGCCTATGCGCAGCAGCTTCTGGGTGAGGTCCTGCGCGACCAGGCCGGAGGCGCCGATGCCGTACACGTCGGTGCGGCGCGCGGCGGCGAGCGCGGTGACCGCGGCGCCGAGTTGGCCGGTGTCGAGCCCGGCGGCGGTGTCGGCGAGGGTCTGCTGCTCGTCGTAGGCGAGCTTGGCGACGACGTCGGCGATCGGGTCGTCGACCGCGATGTCGGTGGTGATGGCGGGCGCGCGGCCGGACTGCTGGTGGGCGGCGAGCCCGGCGAGGGCGAGACGCAGGTCGCGATAGCCGGGGTAGCCGAGCAGGCGGGCGGTGCGCACGACGGTGGCCTCGCTGGTGCCGGTGCGTTCGGCGAGGCCGGTGACCGTGAGGGCGGCGCAGCCGGCCGGGTCGCTCGCGACGGCCTCGGCGACGCGCTGCATGGAACGGGTCATCGACGGGGCGAGGGTGCGCACCTTGGCCGCCAGCGCGCCGCCGAAAATTTCCTTCAGATCCTGGCTCACCCTTGAAAGATATTTCCGGCTCGGTGCTCGGGGCAAGAGTGCGCACAATGGGGGCATGGATCCCATCAGCCCCCTGGAGCAGGCGCTGCACGCGGCCCGCGCGCGTGTGATGGCGGACCTGGTCGCCCATGAGGTCGCCCAGGCGGACGTGGTGTCGCTGGTCGAGGAATCGGTCGCGCAACGGCGCTGGTGGGTGGAGCAGTGGCCGGACGGTGTCGCCTATGTCGCGGGTCTGGTCGCGCAGGACGTCCAGGACGCGCTGCTGGAGCGCTACGGCCGCTGGCCGCTGTGCCCGGTGTGCGGCTCGGGCGACCCGCACGCCCTCGACGTCGAGCCCGAACTGGGCCCCGATCCGCACTGGGTGTGCTCCAAGGCGGGCGTGAAGGTCGCCGCGGTGGGCGCCCTCGGGCGGGCCACGGGCGGGACGAAGTCCTCGTGACGGTGTACATCGACCCGCCGGCCTGGCCCGGGCACGGGCGGATGTGGTCGCACCTGGTGAGTGATGTGTCGTACGACGAACTGCACGCGTTCGCCGACGCGTTGGGCGTGCCCCGGCGGGCTTTCGACCGGGACCACTACGACGTGCCGGCGGCGCGGTACGCGGATGCGGTGACGGCGGGGGCGGTGGAGGTCAGCAGCCGGGAGGTGGTACGCCTCCTGGTCGCCTCCGGCCTACGGCGACCGAAGGGGCGGGCGCGGGCGTAGGGCTGTGTGCCCGGTGTCGTGGCCGACCGGGGCGGGGCAGCGCACCTGTGCTGCAACCCCCAGGGGCGCGGGGAACCGCGCGGCCAGCCACCCACCGGACCCGCGGACGAACGACCGCCCCGGCTACGCCGACCCGCGGCGCAGAACGTACGCGAGGTGCGTGCCGTCGTCGCTGACCTGGGTGAAGCCGGCGCGCGTGACCACCGACCGGGAGGCCTTGTTCTCCCGCTCGACCGTCGCGAAGACCACCCGCACATCGTCCCGCTGGAGCGCCCAGCGGCTCAGCGCGCGCAGCGCCTCCGTCGCGTAGCCCTGCCCGCGGGCGGAGGGGACGAGGTCGTAGCCGATCTCCACGCGCCCCTCCTCGTCCGGCGCGCTGTGGAAGCCCATGCCGCCGATCGCGCGGCCGTCCTCGTGGCGCACCAGGGCGAACACCCCGAACTCCGGCCGGTGCACGCCCGCCTCGTACGCCTGCACCAGCATCCCGGCGGCGTCCCGGGTGCCCTCGTAGGGCCCGTCCTCGGCCCACGCGAAGCCGCCGTCGCCGCCCAGGCTCAGATCGCGCGCGGCGGCGGGGCGTACGCCGGTGAGCGTCAGGCGCTCGGCGTCGATCACCAGGTTGTTGCGCCAGCGCCACTCGGTGACCGGGGCGCGGTCGGGCAGGTCACCGCGGCCGGTGGCCCACAGCAGCGTCGGCCAGGGCGCGGGGCCGGGCTTGACGTGCGGGAACAGACGGGTGAGCACGCCCTCGCACAGCTCGGCGGGCGGTTCGTAGGCGAGGCCCAGGCCCTCGGCGATGTCATGGGTGTGCAGCAGCACCTCGGCGATGCCCATCGCGGCGAAGCCCTCGCGGTCGGCGCTGCGGAACGGGTACGGGTGGAAGGCGCGCACCCCGGGCGGCGTCGCGCGGACGGTGGTGGCCAGCAGCACCCCCATCGTCTCGATGACCTGCAGCAGGCCGGAGTTGTCCGGGTCGCCGTCGAGGATCAGCTCGACGGGCACGTAGTCCTCCTGGGCCCGGCCCGCCAGCTGCCCGGCGTAGGCGAAGAGGTCCTCGGCGATGTGGAACGCCGTGGTGTGGCAGCTCCACTCCAGCCGGCCCGCCTTCACCGCCGCCCAGTCCCGGTCCACCACCGGCCGCAGCGCCGCCAGGCAGCCCGCCACCGCCTCGTCCACCTGATCCCCGCCCCATGTCCGCATGGACGGCACCCTAGGCGTCGGGTTCCGGCGCGGTCGACAGCATTTCCAGCTCGGCGGACATGTTGTAGCGGGCGGTCGCCTCCCAGTGCTCCTGTCCGTACGGCGTGCTGAACAGCCGGGGGAGGGCGAGGAGGTGCCGCAGCACGTCCGAACGCCCGGCGCGGAAGGCGTCGTTCGGCACGAAGTGGTACTCCTCGCGCACGGCCGCGGTGTAGGCGGCGTACGCCGACGGCGGCGCGGCGAGGATCGCCAGGTCGGCGTCGCACAGCACCTGCCCGTCGCGGTCGTCGTCGGCCGGGTCGTGCCCGACGGTGAGCCGCACCAGCCGGGCCACCTCGGCGGTCTTCTCCTGTGAGAGCCCGGCCTCGGGCAGGGCGCGTTCGGCGAGGCGGGCGGAGCGTTCCTCGTTCTCGGAGCGGTCGGGCTGGTAGACGGCGTCGTGGAACCAGGCGGCCAGGCGGACGAGGTCGGGGTTCTCGGCGTACGCCTGGAGCGTGTCGACGTGGTCGAGGACCGCGGTGAGGTGGGTCAGCGTGTGGTAGTGCCGCTGCGGCTCCTGCCAGCGGGCCAGCAGGTTGTCGGCGTACGGCGCCGGGTCCGGGTCGGCACCGCCGCCCCGGGCCGCGGTCAGGGTGCGGGCGAAGCGGGCGCGCAGGGCATCGGGATCGGCCATGGCGACATTCTCCCGTCCAGCGGGGTACGCGCCCTAGCGTGGACGCCATGACGACTGACGTACGTGACCCGGAACTGCCCGGACGGCTGCTGACCACCGAGCGTGACGCGTTCATCCCGCTGCTGCGCTCCCGACCCGACGACGACTTCGCGCTGCCGACGGCCGCGTGTCCCGGCTGGTCGGTGCGGGACGTGCTGGCGCACTGTGCGGCCGCGCTGACGCGGGTGCTGGAGGGCCGCTTCGAGGACGGCGTGTTCTCGCCGCAGGCCAACGACCGGGACATCGCCGAGCGCGCGCAGTGGACGAACCAGCAGGTGGTGGACGAGCTGGAGCGCGGGATGTCCGAGGCCGGGCCGGTCATCGCCCGGGCCGGCGGGGCGCTGGACGGGATCGCGCTGGGGGAGTGGGTGCACGCCGGTGACGTACGGGACACCTTCGGGGAGCCCGGCGCGTACAGCGGGGCCGCGCTGCCGTACGCGCTCGCGCTGCTGGCCTGGCGGACCCGGGAGCGGGACCACCTGCCGCTCCAGGCCGACCTGGACGACGTCGACGAGCCGCTGCGGCTGGGCGCGCTCGTGCAGCAGCGTCCGCCGGCGCGGTACATCGGGGACTCCGCGACGCTGGTCCGGCTGTACGCGGGCCGGCCGGTGAAGGCCGGCGGGTACGAGCTGGTGGGGGCGCGGGAGGAGGAGCTGAACGTCTTCGGCTGAGCGCCCGCGTTTCCCGTGACCCCGCTCGGCGTATCCTAAATTGGACTAGACCTGTAGTAGCCGCCCGAGCCGACGAATGGGGTCCCATGAGCAAGCGCGCAGTCCTGGAGGTGATCGCCCTCGACACCGCGGACGCCGTCGCCGCCGAGGCCGGAGGCGCGGACCGCCTCGAACTGGTCACCGACATGGCCGCCGACGGGCTGACCCCGTCCGTCGAGACCTTCACCGCGATCCGCGCCGCGGTCGGCATCGACCTGCGGGTGATGCTGCGGCTCGCGGACGGCTTCGCGGCGGGGGACCTCCGGCGGCTTGAGGAGGTCGCCGGTGCGCTGCGCGCGGCCGGGGCCGACCAGTTCGTGCTCGGGTTCCTCGACGCCCACGGCGGGGTGGACCTGGCGGCCGTCGAGCGGGTGGTGTCCGTGCTGGACGGCTGCGCCTGGACCTTTCACCGGGCCATCGACCACTGCGCCGACCGGGACGCGTTGCGCAAGGCGCTGGACGGGCTGCCGGGGCTGGACGCGTTCCTCACGGCCGGGGCCGCCTCCGGCGTCGACGAGGGCATGCCGACGTTGCTCGCGGAGGCGGGGCGGTACGAGCAGCGGATTCTGGTGGGCGGGGGGTTGCGGCTCGACCACGTTCCCGCGCTGCGGGGGGCGGGGGTGGACGCGTTCCATATCGGCGGGGCGGCGCGCTCCGCGGGGTGGGACGGGCCGGTTTCCGTGGAGGCGGTTGCGGAGTGGCGCCGGGTGCTGGATGCGGGGTAGCGCCGTGGGGGGTTCGGCCGGGGGCCGGGTGCGGGTGCGTCGTGGCTGGTCGCGCAGTTCCCCGCGCCCCTTTCGGGGCGCCTTCGCTCACCCCAGTTGTTCCGGTAGCGGGGCCGCGTGCGTCACGATCAGGCCCGAGACCGCTCGGGTCAGGGCCACGTACAGCCTGCGCAGGCCCGTCCGTTCGTCGGGTTCGCCGTCGACCACCGCCTGGGGCTCGTCCAGGACCACGTAGTCGTATTCGAGACCCTTCGCGAGGGATGCCGGGACCAGGGTCAGGCGGGTGTCGGGGGTCGTCTCCTCGCCCGGGGCGAGGTACGTCAGGCCCGCCGCCGTCAGTGCCTCGGCCAGCGCCGGGACGCGCGCGTCGGCGGCGATGAGGCCGATGGAGCCCTCGTGGTCCAGGAGTTCGCGGCAGGCGGCGACCACCGCGTCGTCGCCGGTGACCGGGCGCAGTTCGAAGAAGCCGGGGTTCTCCCGGACCGACGCCACCGGGGTCACGCCGGGCGCGATGTGCGGGAGCAGCCGGGAGGCGTAGGCGATGACGTCCGTCGGCACGCGGAAACCCGCCGTCAGCTCCTCCACGACGGCGTCCGGCTTGCCGAGGTGGGACAGCGCCTCCGCCCAACTCCTGGTCGCCCAGGGCGTGGTGCCCTGCGCCAGGTCGCCGAGGACGGTCGCGGAGCCGGTGGTGCAGCGCCGGCCCACCGCCCGGTACTGCATGGGGGACAGGTCCTGCGCCTCGTCCAGGACCACGTGCCCGAGGGAGTGGGTGCGCTGGACCAGGTCGGTGGCCTCGTCGATCAGCACGGCGTCCGCGGCCGACCACTTCGCCGACTTCACGCTGCGGGCCGGCTTCGCCCAGAGGATCGCCTTCTGCTCCTCGTCGCTCAGCACCCCCGCCGCGTGCTCGGCGAGGAAGTCCGGGTCGGACAGCAGCCGCAGCACCAGCTTGGCCGGGTCCACGGCCGGCCAGATCGTCTTCACAGCCGCCTTGACCGCGCTGTTGCGGGCCACCGTGTCCTGCACCCGGTCGTCCGGGGCCTCCCCGGCGCGCTCCATCTGCACCAGCACCGCGTGCGCGATCCGCTGCGGCAGCGCCTCGCGGGCGGCGCCGTAGCGGATGCCGCGCTCCAGCAACTCCCGCACCAGTTCCTCGATCTCGTACGCCGCAACGCGCCAGCGCCGTGACCCGCGCACCACGACGACCGGCTCGGTCGGCATGGTCACGTGCGCGTACAGGGCGCGGCGCAGCACCTCGGCCATCCGGGCGTCGCCCTTGACCACGGCGGCGGCCGCGTCGTCGGTGCCCTTGATCTCCACGTGGGCCACGAGGTCGTCGACGGTGGCCTGCTGCACGGTCAGCTCGCCCAGCGCGGGCAGCACCTGCTCGATGTAGTGCAGGAAGCTCTTGTTCGGCCCGATGACGAGGGTGCCGGCGCGGGCGAGCCGCTCCCGGTGGGCGTACAGCAGGTAGGCGACGCGGTGCAGGCCGACGGCGGTCTTCCCGGTGCCGGGGCCGCCCTGCACGCACACCGTGCCGGACAGCCCGCTGCGGACGATCTCGTCCTGCTCGGGCTGGATGGTGGCGACGATGTCCCGCATCGGGCCGACGCGCGGCCGCTCGATCTCCTGCTGGAGCAGCCGGCTGGCCTTCGCCGCCTCCGCCGGGTCCGACAGGTGCTCGTCCTCGTACGCGGTCAGCTCGCCGCCGGTGTAGCCGAAGCGGCGGCGCAGCGCGATGTCCATCGGGTCCTTCTTGGAGGCCCGGTAGAACGGCTGCGACACGGGTGCGCGCCAGTCGATGACCATGGGGTCGCCGGCGGCGTCGTGCACATGCCGCCGCCCGATGTAGAACTGCTCGCCCTCGGCGCCCTCGGCCTGCTCGGCGCCGGGGGCGTGGAGGTAGTCGAGGCGGCCGAAGAACAGCGGGGTGTCGCTGAGGTCGGCCAGGGCCTTGATCCGCTCGTCGATCTGGCGGGCGAGGACCTGGGCGTTGACCCAGTTCGCGGCGACGTCGGTGATGTCGAGGGCCTCGACGTCCGCGCGCATCGCGCGCAGCGCGGCACGGGAGGCGGCGAGGTGCGCCTGCTCCCGGGCCAGGGGGTCGTCGGCGGACAGGGAGTCGGGCGTGGACAAGGGGGTGCCTCCGGAAGGACCTGCGCGGGGGTGACTCCTGGACTTCTCCGGCCGGTTTCCGACCGGCTGGGGGCACTCCCGGGTGAAGGGAGGCGGGCAAGAGCGGAGATTGTAGGTGACCGGACGGGGAGCGGGCCAACGAATTTCCGGTGCCCCGTGTCCCCTAGGGGGCGCTCTCCGGTCG
The DNA here is from genome assembly GCF_002920535.1 of Streptomyces sp. Ru71. Taxonomy (GTDB): domain Bacteria; phylum Actinomycetota; class Actinomycetes; order Streptomycetales; family Streptomycetaceae; genus Streptomyces. Next base: position 53,502 of record NZ_PQSS01000040.1, read on the forward strand.
GCCTGGGGGAAACGGCGGCCCGGAGACCGATGACACCCTTATGTCCGCACTCGCACCATGGAGACATGACGACCGCGACCTTCAGCCCAGTCCCCGGCCGCCCCTCCGGCGCCACCCCGCTGGCCACCGGCCACCGCCACCCCCTCGGCGACGCCCTGCGCGCGGTACGCGTCTACGTCCGCGCCGCCTTCGACGTCGTCATCCTCGGCGAGTACGGCGAGGAGGCCGGCGTCCACCGCCGGTACGGGCCGCGGATGAGTATGCGGACACCGCCCGGCTGAGTACCCGAGCCGGTGTCCCGGCACCGGCTCGGCGGCTTGACTGCGTCCATGACCACACAGCACCTCGCGGCCCGCCCGGCACCCTCGCCCGACCGGGACCCGCGGGCCTGGATCGCGCCCACCCTCGCCACCGTCCTGCTGGCGCTCCTCGGTCCGGCCGCGCTGATCTTCGGCGGGCTGTCCGCCATGGCCACCGACGCCTGCGGCCCCGACGACTGCTCACAGGCGCTTCAGACCTCGCTGTCGCTGATCTACGGCACGCTCTCCTTCGGCGGCTTCGTCACCTTCGGGACCTGGCTCACCGCCTGGCTGCTGCCCCGGCAGCGCCGCTGGTCGGCCCTGCGCGCCTGGCTTGCGGCGGCGTCCCTGCTGCCGCCGCTGTTCGTCCTGGTGCTGGTGTTCACCCTGCCGGCGCCCTGACCGGCCACCGGCCGGCCCCGCGCCGGCCCGTCAGGCGTCCTCCGCCAGCAGTTCGTCCGCGTCCACGATCCGGTAGGCGTAGCCCTGTTCCGCCAGGAAGCGCTGGCGGTGGGCGGCGAAGTCCTGGTCGATGGTGTCCCTCGCCACGACCGAGTAGAAGTGCGCCTGGTGCCCGTCCGCCTTCGGCCGCAGCACGCGGCCCAGCCGCTGCGCCTCCTCCTGTCGGGACCCGAAGGTGCCGGAGACCTGGACGGCGACCGTGGCCTCCGGCAGGTCGATGGAGAAGTTGGCGACCTTCGACACCACCAGCACGTTGATCTCGCCGGCCCGGAAGGCGTCGAAGAGCTTCTCGCGCTGCGCGTTGGACGTCTCGCCCTTGATCACCGGCGCGTTCAGGTGCTCGCCCAGCTCGTCGAGCTGGTCGATGTACTGCCCGATGACGAGGATCTGCTGACCGGCGAAGCGCCGCACGATCGCCTCGGTCACCTTCCGCTTGGTGTCCGTCGTCGCGCAGAACCGGTACTTCTCCTCCGTCTCGGCCGTGGCGTACGCCAGCCGCTCGGAGTCCGTGAGGTTCACCCGGACCTCGACGCAGTCGGCGGGCGCGATGTACCCCTGCGCCTCGATCTCCTTCCACGGCGCGTCGAACCGCTTGGGCCCGATGAGCGAGAAGACGTCGGACTCCCGGCCGTCCTCGCGCACCAGCGTCGCCGTCAGCCCGAGGCGCCGCCGGGCCTGCAGATCGGCGGTGAACTTGAACACCGGCGCCGGCAGCAGGTGCACCTCGTCGTAGACGATCAGGCCCCAGTCCCGGGAGTCGAACAGCTCCAGGTGCGGGTAGACGCCCTTCCGCTTGGTCGTCAGCACCTGGTAGGTGGCGATGGTGACGGGCCGGATCTCCTTCTTCGTCCCGCTGTACTCGCCGACCTCGTCCTCGGTCAGCGAGGTGCGCTTGACCAGCTCGTGCTTCCACTGCCGGGCGGAGACGGTGTTGGTCACGAGGATGAGGGTGGTGGACTTGGCCTGGGACATCGCCCCGGCCCCCACCAGCGTCTTTCCGGCACCGCAGGGCAGCACGACGACACCGCTGCCGCCGTGCCAGAAGTTCTCCACGGCCTGCTTCTGGTAGGGCCGCAGCGCCCAGCCGTCCTCGTGCAGCTCGATCGGGTGCGCCTCGCCGTCGACGTACCCGGCGAGGTCCTCGGCCGGCCAGCCCAGCTTCAGCAGCGTCTGCTTGATCTGCCCGCGCTCGGAGGGGTGCACGGCCACGGTGTCCGGATCGATCCGGGCGCCCACCAGCGGCGCGATCCGCTTGGAGCGCAGCACCTCCTCCAGCACCGGGCGGTCGGTGGTCGACAGGACCAGCCCGTGCGCCGGGTGCTTGAGCAGGGACAGCCGCCCGTAGCGGTCCATCGTCTCGGCGATGTCCACGAGCAGCGCGTGCGGCACCGGATACCGGCTGAACTGCACGAGCGCGTCGACGACCTGCTCGGCGTCGTGCCCGGCGGCCCGCGCGTTCCACAGCCCCAGCGGTGTCACCCGGTAGGTGTGGATGTGCTCGGGCGCCCGCTCCAGCTCCGCGAACGGCGCGATGGCCCGACGGCACTCGTCGGCCTGCTCGTGGTCGACCTCCAGGAGCAGGGTCTTGTCGGACTGGACGATCAGCGGTCCGTTCACGCGCGGCACACACCCTTTCCACAACTGCCAAACGTCCAGTGTGCCCCAAGGCGGGCTCAGTCGTCCGCGAGCTCCGCCACGCCCGTGATCCGGTGCAGCGGGAACGTGCGCACCTCGTCCGCGGTGTGGTCGTACGCCGTCACGAAGCCGCCCTCGACCCGGACCGGCGCGATCACCCGCTGGCTGGCGGCGCCCTCGGCGTTGACGAAGCCGATCCACACGGCCTGGCCGGTCAGGCAGGCGGCCTGCATGGTGGCGAGGGTCTCGGCGGAGCTGGTGCGCGGCAGCTCACCCGGCGCCGCCGAGCCCTCGCCCGGCTTGCGCGGCGCGGTGGAGGCCAGGTCACCGGCCCGGATGGCCCGGATCGCCGCCGTCAGCAGCGTCGCGTCGGGCACCGGCGGCCCCTCCGGCACGGGCTCCGGGGCCGTGCGCGGGGGAGTCCGGTGTGCGTCGGCCCGCGCGATCACGACATCCCCCTCCGCGGACTCGGCGGCCGGCGCGTACCCCATCGCCCGCAGCCCCTCCAGCAGCGCCGCCGGGTCGGCCTGCGCCGCCAGTACGGTGGGCGCGAGCCGGCGCAGCCGCAGCGCGGCGGCCCGCCGGTCGGCGAGGATCTCGTTCAGCACGGCGTCGTCGTCGCAGCGCACATACGCGGACGCGGCGCCCACCCGCAGATGCCCGTGCCTGCGCGCCACGTCGTCGATGAGATACGCCAGCGGCTGCGGCACCGGCGTACGCGAGTGCGCGGTGAGAAAGGCGTGCAGGTCGGAAGCGGTCCGCCCGGCGTCCAGCGCCCGCCGCACGGACGCCGGCGTGAACCGGTACACGGTCGCGCCGCCCTTGGACTCCACGTCCGCGAGCACCCCCAGCATGTCCGCGAGCGGCCGCTGCAACGGGCCGGGCGCCACCGCCGTCAGATCGGCCTGCAGCAGCACATGGTCCAGCGGCTCGGGCAGCAGCGGCGCGAGCAGCCGGGCGGCGGCGGCCGTGGCGACGGCCTGCTCGGCCTCCGGGAGCGGAACGGGATGAGGGTGATGGTGATGCACGGGCAGCTTGTCCCCAGGGCCCTCGGGCTCCTCCCGGGCCCCCTCGGGAGCCGGTACGCCGAGCAGCGCCCGCCCGTGCGCGGACAGTGCGCCCCGCCCGGTCACGCCGATCAGCTCGGCCTCGGTGAGCGTCCACTGGGCGAGCCGGGTGCGCAGGTCCTCCTCGCGCCGCTGCGGACGCTCCCAGCGCAGCCGCTCCAGCACCGACTCCACGACCGGCGCCGCCCCCTCCGGCAGCCCGGCGAGCAGCGTCAGCACCCGGTGCCGCACCTCGGGCGCGGCGGACCGGTCGAGCCCGGGACCGAGCGCGGCCAGGGTCCGCTCCTTGGCGTCCCGGCCCCCGACCAGCCCGGCCGTCCGCGTCGCCGCCAGCCAGGCCTCCGCCAGCCGTCCCCACCGTTCGGCGGGCGGCAGCTCACGCCACTCGTCGTAGGCCGGGGTGGGGGCGTAGCGCTCGTCGGCCTCACCGTCGGAGGCCAGCAGCCCGGCCGCGTAGGCGAGTTCCACCCAGAAGGCGGCGACGGGCTCGGCCACGTCCAGGGCGACGGCGGTCCGCTTCAGGTCCCGCACACTGAGCCCGCCGGCCCGCAGCACGGCGGGCCCGCCCTCGTCCCACTCCTTGAGCAGCTCCTCGACGGTCGCCAGGGCGGTCAGCGCCTGCCCCGCCGCCGTACTGTCCACAACCTGTGGACGGTGCGCCGCGGCCGCCGTCACCACCGGAGGCACCGGCTCCACCGTCCGGTGCGCCCGGCCGCCGCGCAGATGCAGCGCCACCTCACGCGGCAGGACGACGGTCCCCGGCGCGGTCGGCAGCAGCAGCCCCCGGTCCAGCAGCCACCGCAGATGCGCCGCCGGATCGGCCGTGACCTGCCCGTACGGCGGCCCCCACACCAGCCGCTCCAGCACCTCCCGCGCCTCGCCCGGTGCCTTGTCGAGCAGCGCGGCCATCCGCCGCCGGTCGGTGAACAGAGCGGTGAGCGCGGTGACCGCCGACACCGAGTCGTGCGTGGACGGCAGCCCGGCGGCGGTGACGATCTCCTGGATCCGCCCCGGCGACATCCCGGCCGTCGCCTCCTGCACGGTCGGCCCCAGACCGGTCGGCGACGGGTGCTGCGGCGAGGGCGACAGCAGCTCGCGGGCGGTGCGCACCAGCCGCAGCCGGTCGTCGCCGCCCCACACCAGCGCCTGCTCGCGCAGCACACCGAGGGCGTGCGGCAGCGCCGCGACGACGGCCGGGTCCCGCTCGTCGCCGGCCATCAGCCCGGCCAGCTCCTGATACGTCGCCGGGTCACCGGCCACGGCCAGCGCCTGAGCCGTCTGCAGCGCGAACCGGTCCAGCCGCTCCAGCGCCCGTACGACACTCGCGCGGGTGCCGGCGCGGGTGGCGAGCTGGGTGAGGTCGGTCGGCACGGGGGTGATCAGATCGGGACGGCTGCGCAGGAGGGCGGCGAGGGAGGCGTCGTCACGCGATCGGAGCGCTTCCGCGAGGGAGCGGGGGGCCGGGGTGTCCTCGGGGCTCATCCGAACCACGTTAGCGGGTCACCTCCGGCGGTTGACCGGTTGCTACGGCGGCAGCTGTGCCAACCAAGGGGCGCGGGGCAGTGTTCGATATGCGGCTCCGCCGCGTGGGCGCGAGCAACCACGACGCACCCGCACAGGCCGCCGCAGGCAACCGCTCGGACGCGGTACTTTCGTCCAACGGGGTTTCAAGAGCCGACGCGACCCCCGGAGGGGCTTCGTGGGGATCGAGAGCGACAAGGTCGTCTACGAGTATCTGAGCCGCGTCGGCGACGTGGCCCAGCAACAGCAGCTGCCGTCCGCCACCCGTATGCGCCTCGTCGCCGGCCTGCGCGACGAGATCGACAAGCGCCGCGCCAAGGCGGTCGTGGACAGCCCGGCCGCGGTGCGCCGCATCATCGAACGCCTCGGCACGCCCGACGAGGTCGTGGAGGCCGCGGGCGCCGGCACCACCCGCCAGCCGCCCCCCACCCCCACGGCCGTCCCCGAGCAGCGGGACACCGAAGCCACCCCGCGGGAGAAACCCGAGCCGCCTCGGCCGACTCGTCCCCCGCCCCCGCCCCGCCGCCCCGGCCCGCGCCGACCACGCCCCGTCCCCGCCCCACCTGGCGAGCGCGGCAGAGCTGGGCTCCACCGCCGTACCCCGCGACTGGTGGCGGACGGACGTCAGCGGCGAGGTCCCGGGGTTCACGGGAGGCGTGGAGATCCCCGAACTCCTCAAGCCGCCCCCGCCGCCGAAGCCGGCCGAACCGGCGGAGGAGACACCGGACGCGGAGCCGGCGCAGGCCGCGCAGGAGGAGGCCCCGCGTCGCCGCTTCCTCCCCCTGCCCTCCGGCCGCTGGGCCAACCCCCTGCTGCTGCTCGCCGCGGCCAGCCTGGTCGCCGGCGCGGTGCTCGGCAACTGGTTCGCGCTGCTGCTCGGCTGGCTGATCGCCTACGCCTCCCGGCGCCTGACCGAGGCGGAGACGAAGTGGGCGGTGATGGGTCTGCCCGGCGCGGCGCTGGCCGCGGGCCTGGTGTGGCTGTGGGGCCGCGCCGAGGGCCGCTGGGGCGCTCCCGTCGCCGACGGCCACATGAGCGAGGCGATCGCCCAGACCTGGCCGTGGGTCGTGCGCGGCGCGGCCGTCGCGTCGGCCCTGTTCCTGGTGTGGCGCTCGCAGAAGGAACGCTGACCGAAGGCCGCGTCGCCCACCCGGCACAATGTCCCGTATGACTTCGCCCGCCGCCCCGGTCGTCGGCTTCGACCTCGACATGACCCTGATCGACTCCCGCCCCGGCATCCGCGCCTGCTACCAGGCGCTGTCCGAGCGGACCGGGACGTACGTCGACGCCGACCTCGCGGTCACCCGGCTCGGCCCGCCGCTCGTCGAGGAGCTGGCGAACTGGTTCCCGGCGGGCGAGGTCGACGAGATCGCCGATCTGTACCGCGCGATGTACCCGACGCACGCCGTGGCGGCCACGCCCGCGCTGCCCGGCGCGCGGGAGGCGATAGCCGCGGTGCGGGAGGCCGGCGGACGGGCGATCGTCGTCACGGCGAAGTACGAGCCGAACGCGCGGCTGCACGTCAGCCATCTCGGCCTGGAGCCGGACGCGGTGATCGGCGACCTGTGGGCCGAGCGCAAGGCGGTGGCGCTGCGCGAGCACGGCGCGAGCGTGTACGTCGGCGACCACCTCGGCGACGTCCGGGGCGCGCGCACGGCGGGAGCGCTGTCGGTGGCGGTGGCCACCGGTCCGTGCGCGCCGGAGGAACTCCGCGCGGCCGGCGCGGACGTGGTGCTGGCCGATCTGACGGAATTCCCCCGATGGCTTTCGGCCTACCTGGACGCCCCGGAGGCGGCCCTCGCCTGACGCCGTCCCGCCGCGACGGAACGCAGTACACCCGCGCCCGCGAGAACGAACCCGACGGCCATGAGCATGCTCAATCCGAACATGTACGTCGGGAAAGGCGACGTTCCGAAGAACAGCGGGGCAACGGTGACCATCGTGGCCACGGCACCGATGAAGAACACGATCGCACCGGCTCGGATCAGCCGATCACCGGGTGCGGCGGAATTCGTTTGGGTTTTGTCACGCACCGGACCAGGGTAGTTCCCAGCGCGAAGGAACAACCGGGCGACGTCTTGTCACCCGCCCGGAGACCATTAGCCTTGGAACCGGCGGGTCAAGGTCGACCCGCCTGGGTTGTTATTACCCAGCTTTCCGACGAGTACGAGGACGAGGACAGACGTGCCTACCGGCAAGGTCAAGTGGTTCAACAGCGAGAAGGGCTTCGGCTTTCTCTCCCGCGACGACGGCGGTGACGTCTTCGTTCATTCCTCGGTCCTCCCCGCCGGAGTCGAGACCCTCAAGCCCGGTCAGCGCGTGGAGTTCGGCGTGGTCGCCGGCCAGCGCGGCGACCAGGCCCTGTCCCTGACCGTGCTGGACCCGACGCCGTCGGTCGCGGCCGCGACCCGCAAGAAGCCGGACGAGCTGGCCTCCATCGTGCAGGATCTGACGACCCTGCTGGAGAACGTCACCCAGACCCTGGAGCGCGGCCGCTACCCCGAGAAGGCCGCCGGCAAGAAGGTCGCCGGCCTGCTGCGGGCGGTGGCGGACCAGCTCGACGTCTGATCCCTGCCGGCGCTCAGGGGAAATCCAGCGCTTCCGGGCCGAGGGGCGGTACCAGCCCCTCGGCCGCCGCACGGGTGAGCAGCCCGCGCACGGCCGCGTAGCCGTCCTCGCCGAGGTCGGCGGTGAACTCGTTGACGTACAGCCCGATGTGCTGGTCGGCGACGGCCGGGTCCATCTCCTGGGCGTGTTCCATGACGTACGGCCGTGACGCCTCGGGATCGTCCCACGCCATCCGGACGGACGTACGAATCGACTCGGCGATCAGCTTCAGCGACTCGGCGCCCAGCGACCGGCGCGCGATGATCGCACCCAGCGGGATCGGCAGCCCGGTGGTGTTCTCCCAGTGCTCGCCCATGTCGGCGAGCTTGTGCAGCCCGTAGTTCTGGTACGTGAAGCGGGCCTCGTGGATGACGAGCCCGGCGTCCACCTTGCCGTCCCGCACGGCCGGCATGATCTCGTGGAACGGCATGACCACGATCTCCCCGACGCCGCCCGGGACCACGTCCGCCGCCCACAGCCGGAACAGCAGGTACGCCGTCGACTTCTCACTGGGCACGGCGACGGTACGGCCGCCGAGGTCCAGCCCGGCCTCCCGGGTGAGCACCAGCGGCCCGCACCCGCGCCCCAGCGCACCCCCGCAGGGCAGCAGCGCGTACTCGTGAAGGACGTACGGCAGCACCGCGTACGACACCTTCAGCACGTCCAGCTCGCCGCGCTCGGCCATGCCGTTGGTGAGGTCGATGTCGGCGAACGTCACGTCCAGGGCGGGGGCGCCGGGGACGCGGCCGTGGGCGAGGGCGTCGAAGACGAAGGTGTCGTTCGGGCAGGGCGAGTAGGCGATGCGCAGCGGCTCATCGGTCATCTGGGTTCCAACTCTCCAGGACGGGCGCCAGCTTCACGAACCCCTCGCTCAGCGCGGTGAGCGCGTCACCGATGCGCCAGGCGGCGCGGTCGCGCGGGCCGACGGGGTTGGACACGGCGCGGATCTCCAGGACGGGCACGCCGTGCGCGCCGGCCGCCTCGGCGACGCCGAAGCCCTCCATGGCCTCGGCGAGGGCGCGCGGGTGCCGGGCGCGCAGCTCGGCGGCGCGGGCGGCGGAGCCGGTGACCGTGGACACGGTCAGCACGGGGCCGGCCGGGGCGCCGAGGGCGTCCGCGACCTGCCGGACCAGGCCGGCGGGCGGGTGGTGGGTGACGGTGCCGAAGCCCAGCTCGGTGACCGGCAGGAAGCCGTCGGCGGTGTCGGCGCCCAGGTCGGCGGCGGTGATCTCGTCGGCGACGACGAGGGAGCCGACGGGCGCGTGCGGGAGGAAGCCGCCGCCGATGCCGGCGGAGACGACCAGGTCGTACGGGGTGCCCGCGAGGGCGGCGGCGGTCAGCGCGGCGGCCGTGGACGCGGCGGCGAGCGCCGGGCCGACACCGGCGGCGAGCAGGTCGGCACGGCCGGTGCGGGCCAGGACGACGCCGGGCAGCCGTACCTCACGGCCGCTCTCGCCGTACGCCCGTGCCACCGCGTCCCGCTCCACGGGGACGGCGGTGGCCACGAGCAGTCGTGCCGGGGTGGGCGAGGACGTGATCAGTCGCCCTTCTTGAGCTTGAAGGACCAGATGCCGTTGACGTCCTTCTCGCCCTCCTTGATGGAGACGAAGGTGGTGTCACCGCTGGCGCCGTACTGGGCGTTGAAGAACACGCTGCCGGGGATGGTGCGGTAGGTCTTCTTGCTGGAGTCGGTCAGCGGCTGACCGTTCATGAGGATCGTCCAGCCCTTGTCCGCGATGTCCGGGTCGACACCGAAACGTACGGTCTCGTCCGGGTCGACGGTGATCGACTTGTCCGCCTTCAGGCACTTGGCGAGCTCGGCGGTCTTGATCGCGTCGCCGTCGTTGTAGCAGGTCGCCTCGGAGTTGACCGAGCTCCTGCCGACGGTGATCGTCGAGACAGGCGTCGGCTTGTCGCAGGCGGACAGGACGAGCAGTCCGGCGGAAACGGCGCCGGCGGCGGCGACGGCGCGGCGGCGTCGCACGACGGAATGCAGCATGGTCATGGCCGAAGGCTATCGCCTGGCGCGGCCTGTGCCCGTTCTGGGGTGGGGGCGGTGCGGGTCGCCGCTCCCGGCGCCGGGGACCGTCAGGCCACCCTCGCCTTGGACGCGCCCCCGTGCCGTGCCGACGCCAGCAGCCCCCGCAGGGTCGTCAGCCAGCCCGCCGCCACGATCGCCGCCGCCACCCACAGCCCGACGGTCCCGTTCAGCGGCATCACGATGCCCACCGCGCCCCCGAACACCCACGACATCTGCAGCAGCGTCTCGGAGCGGGCGAACGCCGAGGTGCGCACGAGTTCCGGCACGTCCCGCTGGATCAGCGCGTCCAGCGACAGCTTGGCCAGCGCCTGCGCGAACCCGGCGACGGCCGCGAGGCACGCCACGAGGAACGCCCCGAAGAAGATCGCGGCCGTGATCGCCGTGCCGAGCACCACGGCCAGCACGGTCACGATGATGATCTCCGGCGCCCGCGACCTGAGCCACGCCCCCACGGCCGTACCGAGCGCGTTGCCCGCGCCCGCGGCGACCGCGACCAGGCCCAGCGAGGCCGCGCCGCTCTGTCCGGTCATCGGATGCTCGCGCAGCAGGAAGGCGAGGAAGAAGATCAGGAACCCGGTGAGGCAGCGCAGCGCGGCGTTGGCGCCGAGCGCGTGCGTGACCGCCGGCCCGACGGTCCGCAACCCCGGGCGCTTGAGGGCCTTGCGGTGCGGCCCGTGCAGGTGCTCCTCGTCGGCGGCCAGCAGCGCGGTGTCCTCACCCTTCGCGGAGTCCACCTTCGGCGGCAGGGTGAACGACAGGAACGTTCCCGCTATGAAGATCACGAAGGCCCCGTACAGCGGCCACCGCTCACCCAGCGCGTGCAGCCCGCCCGCCACCGGCGCCGCCACGCCCGTGGCCAGCAGCCCGCCCAGCGTGACCCGCGAGTTCGCCTTGACCAGGGACAGCCTCGGCGGCAGCAGCCGCGGCACCACCGCGCTCCTGACCACGCCGTACGCCTTCGACGACACCAGCACCCCGAGCGCCGCCGGATACAGCTCCAGGCTCCCGGTGACCACCGCGCCGCTCAGCACCAGCGCCAGCAGCGCCCGCGCCAGCATCGCGCCCGCCATCGCCGCCCGCCGGCCGTGTGGCAGCCGGTCCAGCAGCGGCCCGATCACCGGGGCCAGCACCGTGAACGGTGCCATGGTGATCGCCAGGTACAGCGCGACCCGGCCGCGCGCCTCGTCGGTCGGCACCGAGAAGAACACCGTGGACGCCAGCGCCACGGTGATCATCACGTCGCCGGCGCCGTTCACGGCGTGCAGCTCGATCAGCTTGCCCAGGCCCGACTCGCCGGCGCCCTGGGCGTGCGTGGCCTTGCGGATGCCGCGGGCGGCACCGGTCACCGGGAAGTGCAGGGCACGCCCGACCGCGCGGACGGACCCTCCGAACCGGCCCGAACCGCTCACTTGGGACGCCCTCGCGGCTGCCACGACGTCATAGTGCCCCGAGGAAGGGGTGGATAGTGCCGTTACCGCACGTATGGGCCTGGAGTTTCGCCGCAGGTGGGCAGGAAACAAATCGCCGCGAAGCGGTGATCCGCTCCACCGGTGTAGGCCGAGCGCCGACGAACAGGCAGAATGGTCGGAAGGAGGTGCGCCCGAGCGTGAGCGCGCGCAGACGTCGAAGCGGTCCACCGGTCCGCTCCGTCCGCGCCGTCGCCTCAAGGCACCCGCACCCGGAAGACGGCGTACTGGAGAGAAGCGATACCTGTGAGCGCAGCGACAACGCGAAGCCGCACCCCTGACCGCCTGTGCGCCGAGGCCGTCGACCTCGCCCGCGGTGCCGCCGAGGAGGCCGCCGCCCCCGGCGTCGTCGGGGAGCACGTGGGGCTGGTCTCCGAGGGCGACCGCGTTGTCACGCACTTCTTCGAGTGCAAGGAGCTCGGGTACCGCGGCTGGCGCTGGGCCGTCACCGTGGCCCGCGCCTCGCGCGCCAAGGTCGTCACGCTCGACGAGGTCGTGCTGCTGCCCGGCCCGGACGCCGTGCTCGCCCCGGAGTGGGTGCCGTGGAGCGAGCGGCTGCGCCCCGGCGACATGGGGCCCGGCGACCTGCTGCCCACAGACGCCGATGACCTGCGCCTGGAGCCCGGCTACACCGGCGAGGACGCGCCGCCGCCGAACTCCGCCGTCTCCGAGGAGATGGCCGACCTGGTCGAGGCCGAGGACGTCGAGGTCACCGAGGGCCCCTCGCGCAACCTGCCCACCGCGCCCTCGCGCGGTTCGATCTCCGCCGTCGCCGCCGAGCTCGGCATGCGCCGCGCCCGGGTGCTCTCCCGCTACGGCCTGCACACCGCCGCCGACCGCTGGGAGGAGGGCTTCGGCGCGAAGACCCCGATGGCCCAGGCCGCCCCCGCCTCCTGCGTCAGCTGCGGCTTCCTGATGCCGATCGGCGGCTCCCTCGGCCAGGCGTTCGGGGTGTGCGCCAACGAGTTCTCCCCGGCCGACGGCCGCGTGGTGTCCCTGACGTACGGCTGCGGCGGCCACTCCGAGGCCGCGGTCATGCCGAAGACGCCGCGCCCGGCCCCGCCGGTGATCGACGAGACGAAGGTCGACCCCTTCCCCCTGCGCCCGGCCCCCGACTCCGGCTCGGTCCCCCCGGCGGCGGACGAGGAAGCAGCGGAACTGGGCCACTCGTAACAAACGGCCCGCACCCGCGCACGGCGGGAAGGGGCCGGGGTGGGGTGTCCGCCGCAGCGGCCGGCACCACCAACGGTGACCGCGTCGCACACAGCGGGCCGGACCGAGGACGACACCCCCACCCGGCCCCGCGGTGACCACCGGCACAAGGCGCTACACGAGCCACGACGCAACAGCAACAGGCCGCCGCGGGCACAAAAGGGGCGCGGGGAACGGCGCGAGCAACCACAACGCACCCGCAGCCGAAAACCGACCCGCCGCCGCAGGCACAACGCACCCGCAGCCGAAAACCGACCCGCCGCCGCAGGCACAACGCACCCGCAGCCGAAAACCGACCCGCCGCCGCAGGCACAACGCGCCGCAGGCGCCCGCGGTACTTTCAGTCGTCGCCGATGAGGAGAGTGAACGTGAGCAAGTTCGTGCGGCCGGCTGCAGAAGGCGCGGACCCCTTCGCAACGGCAAGGCTCCGCAGGGGCGTACTGGACGCCTGGGCCACCAGCCCCGCCCGCTTCCGCGAGGACGCCAACGCCGAGGAGGACCTCGTCCTCGGCGGCTACCGCGACCGCCTCGTCGTCGAACTCGCCCAGAACGCCGCCGACGCGGCCGCCCGCGCCGGCGTGCCCGGCCGGCTGCGCCTCACCCTGCGCGACGGCGTGCTGGCCGCCGCCAACACCGGCGCCCCGCTGGACGCCGCCGGCGTGGAGTCGCTGGCCACGCTGCGCGCCTCCGCGAAACGCGACACCGAGCGCGACAGCCGGCGCGACACGCCGACCGTCGGCCGCTTCGGCGTCGGCTTCGCCGCAGTCCTCTCCGTCACCGACGAGCCCGCCGTCGTCGGCCGGCACGGCGGCGTGCGCTGGTCCCTCGCCGAGGCCCGCCACCTCGCCGAGGAGACCGCCCGGCACAGCCCCGGCCTGGGCGACGAGATCCGCCGCCGCGACGGCCACGTACCGCTGCTGCGCCTGCCGTTCGCCGCCGAGGGCACCGCCCCCGACCCCTACGACACGGTCGTCATCCTGCCGCTGCGCGACACGGCCGCCGCAGACCTCGCCGAGCGCCTCCTGCACGCCGTCGACGACGCC
>NZ_PQSS01000041.1 GCF_002920535.1 Streptomyces sp. Ru71
CCCGGCGGGCCGGTAACCCGGTAGCCGGCGGCGGCACGGTGACCCCGCCCGGCGTCGTCGCTCCCGCCGGCGGGCCTGCCCTCCTCCGGGGCTGGTCAGGCGCGGGCCGGGCATCGGCTGGTCAGCCCGGTCGGGGCATTCGGTTGCGTCAGCCAGGCACGAGGCATGCGGTTGCGGCAGCCCGGCTGCGGCATGTGGCTGTCGGCAGCGTCGGGCGGCCCGGCACGCTGCCGCGTCAGACAACCGGCCCGGCCCCGAGGAAACCGGTGATCCGTTCCCGCAGGGAGTGCGCGTCCAGCCCGTGCGCGGTCACGTGTTCCTCGATCGTCCCGTAGCGCCGCAGCTCGCGCCGCCCCACGCCGAGCCCCAGCACCCGGTGCGGCAGGTCGGCGAGGGCGTCGTTCGCCGCGGCCGTCGAGGTGCCGGCCAGATACGGCTCGACCAGCACCACGTCCGGCCGGGCCACGTCGGCCGCCCAGCGCAGCGCCCTCGCGTCGAAGGGCCGCACGGTCGTCGCGTACAGCACGGTCAGGTCGAGACCCTCGGTCGCCTCCAGTACGGCGTCCAGCATCGGCCCCACGGCGACGACCACGCCCGCGCGCCCCACCCGCACGGTCAGGAACCGCTGCCCGTCCACCGGTCGCCCCTGGGCGTTCGCCTGCACCGACAGCCGCACGTACACCTTGTCGTCGCCCGCCGCGACGGCGTGCCGCAGCAGGGTCTCGGCCTCGTCGGGATGGCCGGGCACCTGCACGGTCCAGCCGTCCAGCGTGTCCAGCAGGGCCACGTCCCCCGGCGCCATATGGGTGAAGCCGCCCGCCGGCCAGTCGAAGGAGGCGGCCGCGCTGACCAGCACGGCACCGAGCCCCTGGTGCCCCAGATCCAGCTTGACCTGCTCGAAGGGCCGCTCGACCAGGAAGCTGGCGAAGGTGTGCACCACCGGCCGCAGCCCGGTCAGCGCGAGACCGGCGCCCGCGCCCACCAGCAGCTGCTCGCGGATGCCGACGTTGACCACCCGGTCAGGGTGGCGGCGCATCGCCTCGGCGAAGTCGGCCTTGCCGATCTCGGCGAGCACGACCGCGACCCGCGGGTCCTCGTCGAGCAGCCGGGTCATGACGGGCGCGAACCGCTCACGCATGGTTTCCATCGGATCTTCCTTCCTCGCGGGCTCAGGCGTTCTTCGGTTCGACACGGGCGACCACGACGTGCGGGCGGCCCGGGTGGGGTGTGGTGAAGGCGGCGTACAGCGCGTCGTGGTCGCGGCCGTCCACCGTCACCGCGGACCAGCCCGCCGCCTCGAACCGGGCGGCGATCCCGCCGGGCCGGGCATGGCTGGCGGAGGCGTTGTCGATCACCACGGTGTGCAGCCGGTCCAGCCCGGCCGGCCCGGCGAACGCGATCGCCTCGTGGTTGCTGCCCTCGTCCAGCTCGGCGTCCCCGATGAGCACCCACACCGCCGGATCGGGCAGCCCCTGCGCGCGCAGCCCCAGCGCGGCGCCCACGGCGATCGGCAGCCCGTGCCCGAGCGAGCCGCTGCCGATCTCGGCACCCGGCACCAGCATCCGGTCCGGGTGGTGCCCGAGCGGCGAGTCGTACGACCCGAAGGCGGGCAGCCACTCCACCGGCACGAACCCCTTCGCGGCCAGCACCGCGTAGTACGCCATCGGCCCGTGCCCCTTGGACAGCAGGAACCGGTCCCGTCCCGGGTCGTCGAGCCGCTCGGGCGTGACCCGCAGCACCCGGTCGTAGAGCACCCACAGCACGTCCAGTGTGGACGTGGCGGCGGGCCCGTGCTTCTCGTCGCCGGTCATCAGCCCCATCAGAGCGGGCAGATCGGCGTAGCCATAGGTACGGACGTCCTTCTCGGTGATCGTCATACCGATGAGCGTGCAACCTCAAGCGGACTTGGGGTCAAGGCCGGCCCCGGCCGCCCGCGGTAAAGGGGCGCGCGACCACCGGTGCGAGTGCGGTATTGTTTCCCTGTCCGTACGGCCGGGGGAAACCCCAGGTCAGAGGGCAACGGGACGTGGCGCAGCTTGGTAGCGCACTTGACTGGGGGTCAAGGGGTCGCAGGTTCAAATCCTGTCGTCCCGACGTGTGAGTCGCAGACGAGGGGCCGTTTCAGAGGGATCTGGAACGGCCCCTCGAACGTTTGACGTGTCGTCAGCAGCGGTTGGCCGTCGCCACGTGCGCGCGCCGGGAGGGACGTGAGGCGATGGGGCGGAAGGCGAAACCGCCGGCACAGTCGTCCGGAGACGCTCAGAAGATCGTGCTGCCCGTCGAACACGGCGCCCTCCCGCAGGCAGGCCGCCCGCCCGCACTGCCCGTGGAACACGGTGCCCCACCGGCGAAGCACCTCCCGCCCCCGCGCGAGACGCCGGCCGGCCCGGCGAAGAGCAAACCCCGGCCAGCGGCCCCGAAGCCGCAGCGCAAGGTGCCGGCCCACGAGACCACCCTCCCGGGCTCGGCCGCCGAACAGGCCGCCTTCCTGCGCAAGGCCATGGCGCAGGGCGACGACCAGCAGCTGCGGCGGGCGATCTCACGCCTCTTCCTGAGCGGCCCGGCGCGCACCACCAAGGTGCTGATGCAGATCCCGGGTCCCCAGGACCGCCGGCTGCTGATCCGGACCCTGTCCCAGGTGGGTGAAAACCGGCAGCGGGCCTTGGAGGTCTACGACCAGTTACGGCGCCGGGGCCGGCGGCCTTGCGCCGTGGCGGTGCTGTACGCCGCCGCGCATGCGCGCCCGCGGGACGTCCAGGGCTTGGTGGACCACCTGCGCGAGGCGGGGCAGGACGGGGACGCGCAGCTCCTCCTGGCCGCGGCCGCGTGGCTGCCGGGAGCGGGCCCGACCCCCGCCCTCACCGAGAACGTGGCGCATGTGCTGCGGTACACGTCCCACCGGGTGACGGCCGAGCGGCACCTGGCCCGGCAGAAGAAGAAGAGGAAGGCGAAGCGGCAGGCGCAGAAGCAGGCGCAGGCGCAGGTCGCGGCGAAGGCGAAGGCGAAGGCGCAACCGAAGGGACCGGGGAGGGCGCGACCGGCGGCAGGAGCGGCGGCCCCGCCTGCCGCAGCGGCCGCCGACAAGGGGCGGGCCGGCTGGTGGTCCGCCCTCGTGCGGCTCCTCGCGGCGCTGTTCCGCCGGCGCGGGTAGCAGGACCGGCCGCGCTGCTGCACCGCGTGGCCGGTCCGCGTCCGCCGGCCCGCGCCGGTCACTCCCAGCCCTGGTGCACCACACGTACCCCCGAGGGCTCAGCGGCCGCGGCCGGGGCGGCGGGTTCGGGACCGGCCGGAGCAGGCTCCGGCCGGACGGGCGGGGACACCAGCAGGTCGAGGATCTCGCCGAGCACCGCGGTGATGTTGCCGAGCAGGCCCGACTGCAGCCGCTGCCAGCCCTCGGCGTCGTCGTCGCTCAGCGCGTACTTGCCGGTGTGCTTCAGGATCACCTCCCCCACCTGCCGGTTCTGCTTCTCCTTGCGCATCTCGTGCTCCGGGTTGTGCAGGAAGAAGTTCCGCAGTCCGTGCACCTGGTACAGCCGCCCGTCCCACAGCGGGGTCGTCAGCTCGGGCACGGGGAGTGTCTGCGGGTACTTCGGGTCGTCGTTCTTGATACGGACGGAGTCGTGCATGCGCTCGTAGATCACTTGGTCGGCGGCCGCGAGCCAGGCGACGAAGTCCATGTGCGTCACGGCGATCCGCCGCAGCCGCTGCAGCAGGCCCGGCGGCGCCGCCTGGAACAGCCCGTACCCCAGACGCGGGACGGACGCCGTACAGATCTCCGAATACAGCGCGAGCAGCTTCTCCACCCGCGTCTCCCACCCCTGCTGCCGCGCCGGGTCGACGACCGTGCGCCGGGACGCGGCGGCGACCGCGGCGGGGTCGATCTGCAGCGCGGGCAGCCGGGCCGCTGCCGGACCGCCGACCGAGCGTACGACTCCGCTGCCCAGCTCGGCGAAGTACTCCTCCAGCACCTCGACCCCGCCGATGCGGTGCCGGTCGCCGCCGGCCACGTCGACGAGCTGCCCCAGCAGCTCGTGGTTGGGCACCAGATGGTGCGGAGGCTCGGCACGCATCCCCTGCTGCCGGCAGTAGTCGTCCCACCAGCGCGCGAACAGCGTCTGGTCGCTGATGCCGACGGCGTGCAGCCGGATGCCCAGCTCCGTGTGGAGTTCCTCCATGGTCGACACGGGGTCCTCCGTGCCGTGCACCGACTCCCCGCTGCGGTCCTCGCTCATCGGCGCCCAGTGCGCACCGTCGCTGACGAGGACGATCAGCTTGTCGTTGTCGGGGACGCCGTGCCGGTAGAGCAGCTCACCGGCCGTGTGCAGCGCCTTGCCGATGTCGGTGGCCTGGTCGCCGTGCTTGAGCAGCGTGACCGCCCCGCGCAACTGCTCCAGACTGCGGTCGCCGGGGGCGTTGGTCACCTCGGCCATGCCGTCCCCGGCGGGGAACAGGACGCGCGTGGTGAGGTCGAAGCGGACCAGGGCGAACCGGGTGACCAGGCCGTCCACCTGGGCGCGGGCGTCGATCATGGTGCGCAGGGCCCGCTTGAGCGCGTCCATCCGGGTCACCCGCAGATCCCGGCGGATCCGCAGCCCCTCGCGCACGTCGGGGATGTCGTTGGCCCCCATCGAGCCGCTGCAGTCCGCCAGCACCACGATGTCGACGGCGCTGCGCACCCCCGGCGCGAAGACGCTGAACCGGGTCTGCTCGGTGATCCGCAGCAGACCGCTCAGGGCCTGTCCCGAACGGTCGGTGACGGACCGCACCCGGAACGGGTGCCCGCCGACGTCGATCCACTCGTCGCCCTGACCCTGCCCGTCGCCGAACCGGAAGACATGGCCGCACAGCAGCGGAGAACTCCGTACCCGCCGGGTGGCCTCGTCCAGGGAGAGCTCGGCCGGTGACTCCAGCTCCACCGCCGCCGGCACCGCCGCCTCGGCGGGCCGCACGCTCCACGGGGCCTGCGCGAGCCCGTACTCCAGGGCCAGCGGCTCCGGAACGACCAGCACATCCTCCGGCAGATCGGGCACCGGCACGAGCCGCACCGCCGGCGACCGGTCGTCGCCCGCGCGCTGCGGCAGCAGGACGCCCGCGCTCTCCGCGGAAAGCCGCCGCGCCGACAGGGCCAGCCGGTTGCCGCCCACGAGCCCCTGCCCGGTCGCCGTGATCAGCCGCGTGTTGTCCGGCGTAAAACCGAGGAGACTCATTCCCGCTCCAATTGGATGTTGATACCGAGCCGCGTGCGCAGTTCCTTCACCACCGCTCCCTGGGTGCCGATGAACCGGCTGCGCAGCTCCGGAGGCACCCGGACGAAGAGGATGTTGCTCTTGCGCCGGTAGTCGGAGAACGTGACGGCGTCCGCCAGCTCGTGCCTGCCCGACTGCTGGAGCAGCGTCCGCAGCCGCGCGAAGTGGCCGCGCCCTTCCTCGTGGCTGTCGCGGAAGCGCTGCACGTCCTCCCGGCGCGCGGCCGCCTGTTCGTCGAGCAGCCGCAGCGCCGTCTCGACGAGGTGACCCCCGCCCTTGCCGCGCCGCCGCAGGTCCTGCTGGAGCCCGACGAAGAGGCCGTCGACGGTCCCCATGTCGAGGACCCGGTTGCAGGTGTTGATGAAGATGTGCCGGACGATGCCGAGGCGGGGCAGGAACGCCGCCCGGCGCCCGCCGGTCCGCGGGCCGCGCCGCGTCTCGGAACGGGCGGCGGTCCCGGCCACGATGAGGGCGACCAGATCCTCGGGAGCGGATCCGCGCAACACCCCCTGGTGCCGGCCGCACAGCGCGAGCCCCCTGCTGCGCGAGCCGTAGATCTGCCACCGCGTGACGTGCTCCGCGCAGACCCGGCGGCCGCAGGCGCGGCTGTCGCCCAGGAGGCGGTGCTCGCAGCGGATGTGCCCGGTGGCCTGGCAGCCCTGCCGTTCGCAGGCGGGGAAGCGGTCGGTGTGACAGTCCGCGCAGTACAGGACGGAGGAGTCACCCGGGTGGGGACGCAGGTGCTGCTCGCACCACGCCCGGCCGGACCGGCAGCGCGGGCCGCCGCACCAGGCCCGGGCCGGGCGGCCGCAGTCGCACACCGGGACGTGCCGGGCGCAGGAGGCCCGCAGACCGCCGTCCAGGAAGACGGCGTGGGCGTCGCACACCCGGCCGGGCCGCTCCTTGGTCCCGCACCCGGCGCACAGGAACGGGGCGTAGACCGTCGCCCCGGCGGCCCGGCAGGTGTCGCACGGGTAGCGGACGCGCGGCGGCTCCAGCACCCCGCGCACGGAGAAGGGGGTGTCCGCGCTGAACGGCACGGGTGCCGTGGCCGGGCTGAGGAACCAGACCCCGACCTCGCCCTCGTCACCGAAGTCGAGGCGGATCCGGGGCCCGGAACGGGGGTCCACGCCCAGCAGTACGGGTTCCAGCCGCTGCCACAGCTCGACATAGCCGTCGGCCGACGCCGGCACCCGGCGGTGGGCCCGCAGATCCAGCATGACGGGGACGGAGCCCGCGGCGTGTGCCGTGGTCATGAGAGGGCCTCCTCGGCGGCTTTCCCGTCGCTGTCCCGGGCGGGCGCGACGAGCAGAACCTCCACCGTGCCGCGGCGATCCTTCGCCTTGCCGGTGTACGTGGTGTCGGTGAGCAGGACGAACCGGACACCGCCGGGCGGCCGTCCCAGTGCGCGCAGCGCCGCGCGCACCCGCCCCCGGTCGGCTTCGGGCACGTCCCAGTGCAGCAGCGCCAGCCCCGACTCGCCGGCGCCGCGCAGCGCGCGGGCGGCGGCGGGCTCCTCCCAGGACGCCAGCGGGGCGTCGCAGCTGACCTGCTGGGCCCGCCGCGGCCGCAGCAGCCGGCGCAGCGCCTTCGCCTCCTCGCGGTCCCGCCGGCCCAGCGGCCGCACCAGGTCGGGCGGATTGGCGGAGCGGCAGTAGGCGCGCAGGGCCGCGACGATCTCCTCGGCGGCTCCGCCGCAGTCCGCCACCCTGTCGAGGAGCTGCTCGGGGGACAGGACGTCGGCGGGTGCGGTACGGCCTCCCGCACGGCTGTCGGGCCGCCCGCCGGGCCGGCTCTCGCTCCGCTTGTCCGGCCGTCCCTGCGGCCTCCGCGCCGTGCCGGCCGGCTTCTGCTTGCGGCCGGCGGCGGGGCGCGTGGGGTCGAGCTGCTCCGCGAGCCATACGAGGGCTGCCGAGGTGCTGCCGGCCGCCCGGGCCCGGTTGGCGGCGCTGATGTGGTCCGTCATGAGCCACTCGGCCGAGCCGAGCCGCTGGGCCAGCGCTTCGTCGGCCAGCAGCCCGGCGTCCTGCGCGTGCCAACGGGCGAGGAGGTCGTTCTCGTTGCGCACGAAGTCCTGCGCCCCGGCGTCCGTGGAGAGCTCCAATCCCAGGAACAGCTGGGCGAGTTCGTCGGGGTGGGCGTCGAGCTGCCGGAAGTACGGCAGGAGTTCGGAGAGCATCGCGGAGACCGCCCGCACCGCAGGGACCGTGCGGGTCGTCTTCGTGCGCGGACCGTTCGGTGAGGAGTTGCCGCCCGCCGGGGGACGCTGCTCGGTGTCGAACTCCGCCAGCAGGCCGTGCGCGACGGCCCGGGAGCGGTTGCGCTCCAGCAGCGGCTGCGGCACCGACCGCACCCGGTGGCCCGTCCGCTCCAGGTCCCGCACCCGCATCGAGAGGGCCTGCGCGAGGAGCGCGTGCGCCATGGCCGAGGAGACCGACAGCTGCGCGTCGAACAGGCGCAGGGTGACGTCGCCCTCCGCCGCCACGCCCGGTTCGCCCAGCGGGTTGACGTCCATGGCCTCCAGCCGGGCCAGCCGTTCGTCCCGCCGCAGCCCGGCCCGTACGCGGTCGACGTGCTGGGGCGAGAAGGAGGCGATGTAGCGGGTGGCGACCTGGTCGGTGGCCCGGGAGAGCCGGGCGGAACCCCGCCGTAAGGCACCGGCCGGGCCGTGCAGCTGCCGACCGGTCAGCGCGATCAGGGACGGCGAGTGCTCGCGCAGCAGGTTGCACAGGAGCTCGCGCTGGACGTCGCTGACCACTTCCAGGGAGTGCAGGTCGGCGCACATCCCGCCGGACGGATCGATGCCCTCGCCGGGTACCCAGCCGCTCGGCAGCAGCAGCCCGCCGGCCTGCCGCGCCGCGCCGGCGACGACGGCGACGGCCTCGCTCAGCGCGGCGGCAACCGCCCGGCGTGTGGGCCCGTCGTGCAGCACGACCGGTCCCGTGTCGATCCACAGCGCCGCCGGGGCACGGGGCACGGCCCGCAGCGTCAGGGGCCGGCCGGCGGGGAGGGTGGGCAGCCGGGGCGGCTTGGCCACCAGCCGTTCGGTGATCGCCGCGCGCACGTCCGGGCGGTACCGGTCCTTGTCGCGGGAGCGGCCGACCACGGTGTAGCCCTTGGCCAAACGCTGCCTGAGAGGTCCCGAGCGGTAGAGCGTCACGAGCACGGGTAATCAGTCCTCCGGCCTTCGAAGTTCGGCGGACACGAGTCCGCGTAATGCGGGGATCGCGAGGAACACCACCACGGTGGCGACGACCGCTGCCAGCGTGCAGACCACGAACGTCCGCGGACCCGGCGAGCCCCACAGGGCACCGGCCGAGTAGGTCACGGCGAACGGCACGCCGATCGTGGACAGCAGTCCGATGGCCAGGCCGCTGCGCCGGGCCCGGGCGGTCTCGACATAGCGGGCGGCGTCGGCGAGGGCCGTGCCGGCCTGGGCGAGGAGCCCGGGGAGGCGGTGCTGCTGCTGAAAGCGCTCCAGCAGCGCGTTGCCGTTGCCGTGCACGGTGATGTGCGACGACCACAGCGCCCGGCGCAGTTCGATCTGCTTGCGCTCCAGGCTGAGCAGGCGCCGGGCCTCCGCCGTCCGGGTGGGCAGCCCGGCCAGGGCGTTGGCGAGGAGGTTGACGCCCAGCACCTGCAGGCGGCCGAGCAGGAAGGCGTCGAGGTAGATGCTGTGCACGAGCACCCCGGCCGCCGGGTGGAAGCCCGCCGCACCGCCGGGGTCCGGTGAGGTGCCGACGAAGGCCGCGCCGTCCCTGAGCACCAGCGCCTGCCAGTCCGCGGAGAGCCGCACCCGCCCGGCGAACAGCTCCTCGTCCTCCGGGTCGGGAGGGAAGCGGTCCACGGGCGTGGCCGAGGCCAGCAGCCACAGCCACTGGTCGCGTGCGCCCCAGGCGGCGTACGCCTCGGGCATCACCTCGGGCGGAGTCCCGTCGTCGAAGGTGACATGCGACAGGACCCAGGCCTTGCGCTCCGACTCCAGCGGGCGCATGCCGGCGGGCAGCAGCCGCGCGTACCGCTCGCGCATCGCCGCCAGGTCGCGCACGCGCGGCAGGTCCTCCAGCGGGGCGCCGGACAACCGCAGGTGGAGGACGAGCACGGCCCGCCGGGGCGCGTCCGAGGCCAGCACGGGAGGGAGCCGCAGCAGCTCCATGGCCTCCACCGCGGGGGCATCGGGTGCGCCGTCCAGGACGGGCAGGGGAGGCGTGACGGAGCGGTGCCAGCGGGAGGGGCGGTCCGCCGAGCCGTACAGGGACTCGCCGACACGGGGTTCGAAGTAGGTCATCCGCCGTTCCCGGTCCGCCACTCCGGCCGCCAGGGGCACGGGCAGCGGTCCTTCGGTCCACTCCGCCGGTAACGGTCCCCGCGTGTCCGTCTCGACGTCGAGGACCACACACGCGGTCCCCCGCTGTACCGACATGCGTCCCCCCACCGGTGCTCGCCAGCCCTTGAGACGCATGTTACTGCCGTTCTTCACCGCTCAACGGCGCTTCGTCAACAGGGGGTTCACCGTGCGCGGCGCGGCCCCGCCGGAAGGCTCCGGCGGGGCCGCGGCACGGGGGAGCCGTCAGTAGGCGCGCGCCACGAGGGCCACGTTGCCCGGCTGGTCGTCGCTCTCGGGGACCGAGCCGTCCTCGGCGACCAGGCAGCGCACGGAGACGCCCTGCTCGGCGAGGGCCGCCTCGCCCTCCGGGCCGAGGGAGGCCCAGGGGATGCGCGCCCAGCCGGTGGCCGCGGCCTCCACGGCCTCCTCCAGGGTGCTCACGTCGACGGTCCGGTTCTCGCGGTGCTGGCGCGACTGGGCCAGCAGCAGCGCCTGGTCGTCCTCCATCACCTTGGGCAGGATCTCCGGCAGCGCCCCGATCGGCGTCGGCTCCTTGCCGCCCTCGATCCGGCGGACCAGCACCGCGGTGCCGTTCTCCAGGTCGCGCGGCCCGACCTCGACGCGCACCGGCACGCCCTTGAGCTCCCAGTCGACCGCGCGGCGCCCGAACGGCGTGTCGGTGCGGTCGTCGACGTGCACGCGCAGGCCCGCCGCCCGCAGCCGGTCACCGATCTCGCGGACGGCGTCCAGGACCGCCTCGTCGCCCTTGACCGCCAGGACGACGACCTGGATCGGGGCCAGCCGCGGCGGGACGCGCAGACCGTCGTCGTCCCCGTGGATCATCACCAGGCCGCCGACCATGCGGGTCGTGGAGCCCCAGGAGGTCTGCCACACGTACTCCTGGTGCCCGTCCTTCGACAGGTACCGGGTGTGGAAGGCCTTGGCGAAGTTCTGGCCGAGCTCGTGGCTCGTGCTCAGCTGCAGGGCCTTGCCGTCACCCATCATGCCTTCGAGGGTGAGGGTGTTGATCGCACCGGCGAACCGCTCCTTGACCGTCTTGCGCCCCGGCACGGCGTCGATCGCGAGGACGTTCTCCATGAAGTCGGCGTAGACGTCGCGGTGGATGCGTGCGGCGTAGTCCCGGGCGTCCTCGTAGGTGGCGTGCGCGGTGTGGCCCTCCTGCCAGAGGAACTCGGTGGTGCGCAGGAACACGCGCGGGCGCAGCTCCCAGCGCACCACGTTCGCCCACTGGTTGATCAGCAGGGGCAGGTCGCGGTAGCTCTGGACCCACTTGGAGAAGTAGTCGTTGATGATCGTCTCGGAGGTGGGCCGGACGACGACGGGCTCCTCCAGCTCCTTGCCGCCACCGTGCGTGACGACGGCCAGCTCGGGGGCGAAGCCCTCGACGTGCTCGGCCTCCTTCGTCAGGTACGACTGGGGGATGAAGAGCGGGAAGTAGGCGTTCTGGGCGCCCGCGCCCTTGATGCGGGCGTCCATGTCCTGCTGCATCCGCTCCCACAGGCTGTACCCGTACGGTCGGATGACCATGGTGCCGCGCACCGGCCCGTTGTCGGCCAGCTCGGCCTTGTTGACCAGGTCCTGGTACCAGCGCGGGAAGTCTTCCGCCCGGGGGGTGAGAACGGGTGCCTTTGCCATGGCCGCATGCTAGGGGCCCCGTGTGCCGGGCGCGAACGACTTCTCCGGTGTCCGCGGGGTGCCGTACCTTTCCAGCCAGCCGGCCTGCGTACCGGCCCGTGCGAGCCGGCGGACGGACCGTGGCGGCCCGCGTCAGGCGCGGTCGGAAGCACACGCGTGCGCGCCGGCCGGCCGGCCGGACGGCCGGACGCACGCCGGCCCACGAGTCGACTAGGAGGACCCGGACATGCGTGAACTCGCCGGCAGGGCGCGGCAGTGGGCCGCCGAGGGGCGGGCCGGGGTGCTCGCCCGGCCGCTCACCGAGCGGGGCTTCGGACCCAGACGGCCCGCCGACGCGCTGCTGATCGACGCGGACGGCCGCTGCCACGGCACGCTCTACCGGGGCGCCTTCGACCGGCGGCTCGCGGACGAGGCCGCCGCGCTCACCGCCTCCGGTCACGGAGCCCGGGTGTGCGCGGTCTTTGTCCACGACGACGAGGTCCGCCAGGCGCGGCTGACCTGCGGCGGCCAGGCGGAGATCCTGCTGCAGCCGCTGTCCGCCGTGCCCGCCCGCTGGTGGGAACTGCTCGCCGAGGGCGCCGACGCCGCCCTGCTCACCCGCCTCGACGCCACCCGCACCGACGCCGTCAGCACCGTGGCCGACGCCTCCTCGGAGGACCCGGCCGCCGCACAGGCGCACGCCCTGCTGCACCGGCACCGGGCCGGACGCGAGCTGCTGCCGGCCGGTGACGGCGCCGTACTGATCGAGACCTGCCCGGCCGTGCCGCACCTGGTGATCGTCGGCGCCGGCGAACTGGCCGACCTGCTCCAGGCCCAGGCCCGGCTGCTGGACTGGCACGCCACGGCCACCGAGGACCTCCCGCGCGCCCGGGAGCTGCTCGCCGCCCGCCCGGCAGCCGCCTGCCTGATCGTGCTCAGCCACGACCCCGGCGTCGACGTGCCCGTGCTGCACGACGCGCTGACCATCGGCGTCCCCTACGTGGGCGCGCTCGGCTCCCGGCACACCCAGGAACGCCGCACCTCCGCCCTGCTGGCCGCGGGCCTGGACGGCGAGCGGCTGCGGGACATCCACGGCCCGATCGGCCTCGACCTGGGCGCCCGCACCCCGGCCGAGACCGCCCTGGCGATCTGCGCCGAGGTCCTCGGCGTACTCGCCGAGAGGCAGCCCTAGTCCCCCGGCCCGGCCGCGCGGCACCCTGCCTCGTGGCCGGGCCGGTTCCGCCGCGCGGGATCAGTGCGGCAGGCCCAGATGGGCGAGGGCCTGGCGCAGGAGGAAGCCGTGGCCGCCGGGCATCTCGCTCTGCACGCCCGGTGACGCCGCCTCGTGCGGGTCGAACCAGACCAGGTCCAGCGCGTCCTGGCGCGGCCGGCAGTCGCCCGTCACGGGGACGATGTAGGCGAGGGACACCGCGTGCTGCCGGGGGTCGTGGTACGGCGTGATGCCCTGCGTGGGGAAGTACTCGGCCACCGTGAAGGGCTGCAGCGAGGCCGGGATGCGGGGCAGCGCCACCGGCCCGAGGTCCTTCTCCAGGTGCCGCAGCAGGGCGTCGCGGACCCGCTCGTGGTGCAGGACCCGGCCGGAGACCAGTGTCCGGCTGACCGTTCCGTCCGGCCCGATGCGCAGCAGCAGGCCGATGCTGGTGACTTCGCCGCTGTCGTCGACCCGGACGGGCACGGCCTCCACGTACAGGATCGGCATGTGCGCCCGCGCCTGCTCCAGCTCGTCGGAGGACAGCCAACCGGGCGTGGTTTCGGTCATGTCAGACATTGCTTGATCATACTTTCAGGAGGGACCGGAAAAGCGGTAGACCTGACGGGCGTTGTGTGCTCCCGCCCACTCCGCGACACGCACCGCGTCCGGCGCGCTCATCTCGTCGCCGGCCACCCGCTCGTCGAGCAGTTCGGCCAGGGCCCGGCGGAAGGCCAGCGCGCCGAGCGCGTAGAACTCCGCCAGACCGCAGGCGTCGGAGCTGTACAGCAGCTTGTGAAACGGGGTGATCTCCAGGGCCTCGGCCAGCACCGCCCGCGCGCGGGACGGGCCGACGTGGTGCAGGGTGAGGCCGACGTCCAGGTACACCCGTTCGAACACCGCGGCCAGATAGGCGGCCTGCCGCTGATACGGCCAGCAGTGCAGCAGCAGGACGGGGATCGTGCCCGCGGTCAGATGCAGCCAGTCCGTCAGCAGCGCCGGGTCCGAGCGGTGCAGCCGCAGGTCGTTGTCGCCGAAACCGACGTGCAGCTGGAGCGGCAGCCCCAGGTCGACGGCCGTCCACAGCAGGTGCCGTACCAGGACCGGGTCGGCCAGCCGGCCGCCGCGCGCCAGCCAGGTCCGGGCCGCGGCGGTGACCTCCGTGTCCGTGGGGCGGGCCGGGTCGAGGGCGAAACCGGTGCGGTAGGCCGCCACCGACTTCACCGCGACCACGCCCGGCCGCCGTACGGCCCGCTCGGCGGCGGCGCGGAAGGAGTCCGCGTAGGCGTCCGCCTCGACCCCGCGCGCGGCCACCTCCTCGGCCACCGACTCCAGCCGCACCACCTCGTAACCCTGCGCCTCCCCGCCCGCCTCGGCGGGGCCGACGGACCCGGGCGGCGCGAAACCGGTGTCGACGCAGAACACCTCCGTGCGGGCCGCCGCCAGGAAGCGCCGGTTCACCTCCCGCGCGCCCAGCTCGGCCCGGCGCGTCAGGTAGTCGTCGGCCGAGGCGTGCCGCTCCAGGCCGAGCAGGGGCGCGCAGTACCGGCGTACCGCGATGCCGACCGGCGTGTCGAACGACGACGTCCCGGGCCACCGGTCGCCCTCGGTGAGCAGCGCCTCGAAACCGGCCCGGTCCAGGTCGGCGGCGACCACGCCGTGGCAGTGGTGGTCGACCAGCGGCAGCGCGGCCAGCGCCTCGGCGACGGCGCCCACGGTCAGTACCGCCACCGGTAGGCCGCCGCGACCTGAGCGTCGTCCAGCCCCTCCACGGCGGCGGCCTCCCCTTCCCGTACGGCCGTCACCGCCTCCGCGAGGACCGGTCCGAGCGCCTCGCGCAGCACCCGGTTTGCCCGGAACCGCTCCACCGCCTCCGGCAGCGACACCGGCAGCCGCCGCACGCCCCGCTCGGCCGCCTCCGAGGCCGGCAGCAGCGCCGGGTCGCCGGTGACCTCGCCGGGCAGTACGGCACCCGAGCCGAGCCCGTCCAGCCCGGCGGCGAGCAGGCAGCCCAGCGCGAGATAGGGGTTGGCGGCCAGGTCGACCGGTTTGATCTCCACG
The DNA here is from genome assembly GCF_002920535.1 of Streptomyces sp. Ru71. GTDB lineage: Bacteria > Actinomycetota > Actinomycetes > Streptomycetales > Streptomycetaceae > Streptomyces. The sequence goes on from NZ_PQSS01000041.1 coordinate 14,480, forward strand.
TTGGCGTCACGCGCGTTGCGGCCCGCCATGCCGGTGATCACCCGCAGGGCGCACTCGCGGGTCTCCAGGCCCCACGCGGTGAACACCCCGGCCCACTGCGACGGCTTGAGCCGCAGATAGCTCGCCGGGCTGGGCGCGGTCACCGCCGTCAGGCCCGGCAGATGGGCGAGCAGCCCGGCGGTGAAGGACTCCGCCTCGGCCGTCATGCCGTAGCGGCCCGCACCGCCCGCGTGCAGGTTGACGCCGTCACGCCAGGCCGAGAGGTGGACGTGGCCGCCGTTGCCGACGCCCTCGGCGAGCACGGCCGGCGAGAACGACACCCGCAGCCCGTGCCGCCGGGCCACCGCCCGGATCGTGTGCCGCACCAGCAGGCTGCGGTCGGCCGCCGCGACCGGGTCGAGCGCGCCGACGGAGATCTCGAACTGCCCGGCCGCGTACTCCGGGTGCAGTTGGTCGACGTCCACGCCCTGCGCATGGCAGGCGGCCAGCAGATCGGCGAGGTAGTCGCCCAGCTCCACCTGCCGGATCGCGCCGTAGGCCGGCCCGGTCGCCGCGGGCACGTACTCCCCGGCCGGGGCCGCCTCCAGCCCGACGGACCACTCGATCTCGATCGCGGCCCGGAAGGACAGCCCGTGGGCGCGGGCCGCCTCGGCGGTGATCCGGCGCAGGAAGGTCCGGCCGCACCCGGGGTGCGGCTCGCCCTCCTGGGTGATCCGGTCGACGGGCACCCAGGCCCAGCCGGGCTGACCGGCCAGCACGGTGAGCCGGTCCAGGTCGGGGAAGAGCCGCAGATCGCCGTCGGGGGAGCCGAGCCGGTCCGTGGTGGCGATGCCGTCCCCGGCCAGGAAGGTGTCGAACACCGGGGACATCCCGACGCCCCAGGCCGCGCCCGACGCGAGCCGCCCGGTCGGGACCGTCTTGATCCGGGTGACGCCGGCGGTGTCGACGTAGGCCAGCACGATCCCGTGGACCCCCCGCCCGGACAGCTCGCCGGCCAGCGCGGTGGCCCGTTCCACGTCGCCGGGGCGCCCGCCGGGGACGGGATCGGCAAGGGTGGTCATCGCATCCTCCTCGTCGCGCCTGCGGCGTCGCCGCCTCATTGTGCCGTCCGGCGATCACGCTGTCCCCGGAATCGGGGCAAGGGGCACCGCGGTGCCTCCCGTAGGGTGGAAAGGACGCCCCCGACCGAAAGCAGGACATGCCGTACAGCAGCGCGCCCCTCGTCAGCACCTCCGAGCCACGCCCCGGTGACACCCCGGCCGACATCCGGCTGATCGTCACCGACATGGACGGCACGCTCCTGGACGACGACAAGCAGGCCCCGCCCGGCCTGTGGCGGGCACTGGAGCTGCTGCGCGAGCGCGGGGTGCTGTTCAGCCCGGCGAGCGGCCGTCAGTACGCCTCCCTGGCGCGGCAGTTCGCGGACGTCGCCGACGGCATGGTGTTCATCGCCGAGAACGGCACCTACGTCGTGCGCGACGGCGTGGAGCTGAGCTCCGACCCGCTGGAGCGGGACGCCGCCGTCCGTGTCGTCGGCGCGGCCCGTCGGCTCGCCGCCGGCGGCGTCGACCTCGGCGCGGTGCTGTGCGGCAAGCGGGCCGCCTACGTCGAGCGCGCGGACGAGGCGTTCCTGGCCGAGGCGCGCAAGTACTACGCCGAGCTGCGCGTCGTCGAGGACGTCACCACCGTCGACGACGACTTCATCAAGGTGGCCCTGTACGACTTCGGCTCCGCCGAGCACGGCACCGCGCCCGGCCTGGCCGGCTTCACCGCCACCCACCAGGTCGTCGTCTCCGGCGAGCACTGGGTGGACGTGATGAACCGCACCGCGAACAAGGGCACCGCCGTGCGCCGCCTCCAGCGCGAGCTGGGCATCACCCCGGCCCAGACCATGGCCTTCGGCGACTACCTCAACGACCTGGAGATGCTGGACGCGGCCGAGTGGTCCTTCGCGATGACCGGCGCCCACCCGGAGGTCGTCCGGCGGGCCCGGCACCTGGCCCCGTCCAACAACGACAACGGCGTCCTGCGCACCATCGCGCGTGTGCTGGACCTGCCGCTCGCCCCGCGGTAGGCGCCGCCGCTCAGCCGGCGACGGTGCCGACCAGCACGAACTCGTTGTACGGGAACCCCTTCCCAGTGGCCCGGGGGAACGGGAAGGAGTACGTCCGCCGCACCGTCAGGCCCGCCTTCTCGGCATGGCGGTGCAGCTCCTCGAACCCGACGAAACGCACATGCGTGGCGTCCGTCTTGTAGCCGGCCTCCTGCGGAGTGATCAGCACGACCTTCCCGCCCGGCTTCACCAGCGGCAGGTACTGCTCCAGGACGCCCTGCGCCATCTCCTCGTCCATGTGCTCCAGGACGTGGGCACACAGCAGGCTGTCGAAGGAACCGGGCCCGCAGCCGGGGGCCTCGGCCAGCTCCTCGGGCGTGTAGGCGGTCAGCCCGCGCTCGCGGCACACGGCCACCGAGTGCGCGTTGTGATCCACACCGACGCTGTCCGGCCCGCAGTTCAGCAGGTTGCGGCCCAGACCGCAGCCCACGTCGAGGACCCGCCCCAGCTGCAGCCGCCGCAGGTTCCACCGGTAGGGGGCCTGCGTGGGCAGCAGCCGCTTGAGGCCCGCCTTCTCCAGCCGAGCGAGCCGCTGGGTGTATCCCGAGGATGCTGTTGCTGAGCCAAGGCTTTCGTCCTGGACTCCGGACATCGGTGACCGCCGTCCTCTCGCATGCGGGGCAGGGAAAAGGAAGAAGCGCAGGGCGAACGAGCCGTGCCCGCACCCCCGCGTGATCAACACCACAACCCTATGACATGAATCGCACGGTAGTGCAGTGCGGGGGAAAACTGTGTCGGGCGACCGGGCGGCGCGATGCGCCGGGCGCGGCCGTCCGACGACGAGGAGGCAGCATGCGGGAACCGGCAGCCGTGGCCCGGCTGACGCGGGAGCTGACCGACGCGGTGAAGGCCGCCGAACTTCAGGAGTTCTACCGCGACCTGCACCGCCACCCCGAGCCGGCCTTCCAGGAGCACCGCACCGCCGGCAGGCTCGCGGCACGACTGCGCGCGGCCGGGTACGAGGTGACCGAGGGCGTCGCCGGCACCGGCGTGGTCGGAGTGCTGGCGAACGGCGACGGGCCGGTGGTCTGGCTGCGGGCCGACATGGACGCGCTGCCGGTGCGCGAGGCGACCGGGCTGCCGTACGCCTCGACGGTGGACGGGATGATGCACGCCTGCGGGCACGATCTGCACGTCACCTGGCTGGCCGGGGCCGCCGAGGCGCTCGCGGCGGGCCGCGCCGGCTGGTCCGGCACGCTGGTGGTGGTCGGCCAGCCCGCGGAGGAGAGCGGCGGGGGAGCGGGCGCCATGGTCGCCGACGGCCTGCACGAGCGCTTCCCGCGCCCCGACGTGCTGTTCGGCCAGCATGTCGCGCCGGGCCCCGCTGGTTTCTACCCGCACACCCCCGGCCTGACCATGTCCGCCGCCGACGACATCGACGTCGTCGTGCACGGCGTGGGCGGGCACGGTTCCCGTCCCGAGTCCACCGTCGACCCGGTCGTGACGGCGGCGTACATCGTCACCCGGCTGCAGACGGTGGTCGCCCGCGAGGTCGCCGCGAAGGAGTCGGCGGTGCTCACGGTGGGGCAGTTCCACGCCGGCACGAAGCACAACATCATCCCCGACCAGGCGCGGCTCGCGCTCAACCTGCGCACCCAGGACACGGCCGTACGCGAACGCGTCCTGACCGCCGTGCGCAGGATCGTGGAGGGCGAGTGCGCGGCGGCCGGCTGCCCGGTGCCGCCCGAGGTCACCGTGCATCCGGGCTATCCGAACACCGTCAACGACGCCGTCCTGGACGGGGAGATCGCCGCCGTGCACCGGGCGCTGTTCGGTGAGCACACCGTGTTCGACTTCGGTCCGGCCATGGGCAGCGAGGACTTCTCCCTGCTGGCGCCGCAGGGCGTGCCGTACGACTACTGGTACGTGACGTCGACGCCGGCTCCGGTGTGGGACGCGGCGCCGGGCCGGGAGCTGGGCGAGAAGTTCGGCAATGTGCCGGGCAACCACAGCCCGCTGTTCGCCCCCGACCTCTCGGTGCTGCTGCCGGGCGTGCAGACGCTGGTGTCGGCGGCGCTCAGCCGGCTGGCGGGGTGAACCGGCCGAAGCCGGCCCGCAGGGTGTGGAAGGTGACGGCGGCGCCGCCGAGCATCCGTGCCTTGGCGCGGACCGCCTCGGCGGCGGCCGGGGCGAGCGGGCCGTAGACGTCGACCGAGCGCAGGCGGATGCACTCGCCGAGCCGGCGGAAGCCCGGTCCGCCGAGGCGCAGGTGCAGTTCCATGGAGGCGGAGTCGGGGTGCACGGCCACCACTGTCATCGTCGACGCGTCGGCGTCCTCGTAGAAGCGGTAGGCGATCAGCCGCGGCTCGCGCTCCCGGACGAAGTCCACCAGCTCGGCCATCCGCTGCCGCGCCTCGGCGAGCATGCCCGGGCGGATGTCCGAGCGGTCGACGTAGAAGACCGGCTCCGTCATGGCTGCTCACCCGGCGTCCGCGTCGTCGACCCTGCGCCGGACGTCGTCCACCACGTTCTTGTCGAGTGCGGCCCGTACCAGTGCGGCGGCGAGGACGGCCGGTTCGGTGTCCCCGGCGAGCTTCAGCAGCCGGCCGGGGTCCGGGGGCAGTCCGAGCCGCTCGGCGCCCTGCAGCGCCTTGTCGTCGATCTGCGGTCCCGTCTGCGGCCACACCCGCTGCACCTCGCGCAGGAAGATCCCGGCGCCCGCCGGTCCCATCCCCGGCACCTCCTGCAGCAGCCGGCGCAGTGCGTCCGGCTCGCCCCCCGCCTCGTCGCGCAGCCGGCGCAGATCGCCGCCCCAGCGCTCGGCCACCAGCTCGGCCCCCTCGCCCAGCATGGTGGCCGTGCGCTCGTCGTAGCGCCGGTAGCCGCCGCGGCCCAGCGCGTCGACCCGCTCCTGCCAGTCGGAAGCGGCCGTGCGGCGCGCGTCCCGCAGCCCGGCCGCGTGCAGCTCGCGCGCGGCGGCGACCGCCACCGAGGCCCGGATGCGTGCGCTGAGCAGCACCGACAGCACCAGGAGCCGGTACAGCGGCTGCGGGGTGTCGCGCAGCCGGATGCCGGCCTCCTCGGCGTAGGTCCGCCCGTGCGCGCGCACCAGCTCCTCGACCACGCGGGCCGCGTGCCGGTCGTCGCTCATGGCTTGAGCGGGTCGTGCCCGATCGTCATCAGCCGGTGCCGGCGCCGGGTGTCCTCGGCCTCCGGCTCGTTCTCCAGGTCGGCCTGCTCGGTCACCGTGTCCACGACCTTGCGCATCACGCGCAGGTCGTCCTCCGTCAGGTCGGTGCGCCGCTTCTGCAGGATGGCCAGCACATGCTGCCCGGTCGGGCTGCCCGCCTCCTCCGGCAGGGGCTCGGTGTCCTCGGCGGCGTCGCGCACCTTCAGCCAGGCGGCCAGCTCCGCCGAGGTCATGTTCACCACGCGGTGGAAGTCCTCCCACAGCGCGTCGAGTTCCAGGGCGTCAGCCATGGCTGCCCCTTTCGTCGTTCGTACGTGCGTCGTGCGGCCGGACGGCGGCCGGTCAGCCGCGGGGCTGGTTCTCCGCCTCGAACATCCAGCGCTGCTTCTCCAGCTCGGCGGTGATGCCGATCAGCAGGTCCTGGGTGACCGGGTCGGGCTCGTCCGTGGCCGCGATCCGCTCCCGCAGCCGGGTGATGGCCTCCTGCAGCGACTCCACCATCAGCTCCACGACCTCCGTGTCGCGCAGCCGGCCCTCCTTGGGGCCGGGCAGGCCGTAGGCGGCGGCGACGGTCTCCGGGCGGCCGTCCGGTGTCACCCCGAGCGCCGCGGCACGCTCCGCCACCGTGTCGGCGAAGCCGCGCGCGGCCGCTACCACCTCGTCCAGCTGGAGGTGGATCGAGCGGAACCGCGGCCCCACGATGTTCCAGTGCGCCTGCTTGCCCACCAGCGACAGGCCGAGCAGGTCCACGAGGGTGTCCTGCAGTGCCTGGCCGGCGATGCGGCGGGCGTCGTCGGGCAGCGTGCTCTTCACGACGGTCATGGTGTGCTTCTCCTCCTGACCTCGTCCTTCGGCGTACGGAGCAGTTCGGCGCGCTCCTCCTCGTAGGTCCCGCCCCACACCCCCGCGGCCGGCCCGCTGCCGAGCGCGTACGTCAGGCAGGGGGCGGACACCGGGCAGCGGGCGCACACGCGCTTGGCGGCCTCGATGTCCCGCAGCGCCGGTCCGCTGGTGCCGACGGGAAAGAAGAGCTCGGGGTCCTCGCCCACGCAGGCGGCGTGCCGCAACCACTCCATGGGGGCGCGGGTGCCCTGGGGCCACAGTGACAAACCGGGGGGCCGGGCCGCGGGGCGGTGCTCACGTCTGGGACACGTCCGGGCAGGGGGACCTTCCCAGGGAGCCGTCCGGCGGTCTATAGTCCAAAACTAGCAGTGCTAATTAAGAGCTCGCTGGTCCACAGCGCCGTCGGTCAGGAGTCCTCACGTTGCGTCCCGTCCACTTCGCCGCCGCCCGCCGCACCCCCATCGGCAAGCTGCGCGGCGCGCTGTCCCCGGTGCGGCCCGACGACCTCGCCGCCACCGTGATCCGCGGCCTGGTCGCCGACGTGCCCGCGCTCGACCCCGCCCGGATCGACGACGTCTACTGGGGCGCGGCCAACCAGGCGGGCGAGGACAACCGCAACGTCGCCCGCATGGCCGCCCTGCTCGCCGGCCTGCCCGAGACCGTACCCGGCGCCACGGTGAACCGGCTGTGCGCCTCCGGCCTCGAAGCGGTCACCGCCGCCGCCCGCACGATCGCCGCGGGCGAGGCCGACATCGTGATCGCGGGCGGCTCGGAGTCGATGAGCCGCGCCCCCTTCGTGCTGCCCCGCCCCGACGAGGCCCTGCCGCACCGCATCGAGACCCACGACACCCGGCTCGGCTGGCGGCTGGTCAACCCGGCGATGAAGGACCTGCACGGTCTGCTCTCCATGGGCGAGACCGCCGAGGAGGTCGCCGCCCGCCACGGCATCACCCGCGAGCGGCAGGACGAGTTCGCGCTGCGCAGCCACCAACGGGCCGCCGAGGCACGCAAGCTGGGCCACTTCGACGACGAACTCCTGCCCGTCCGGCGCCCGGACGGCGTCGTCGTCGACACCGACGAGTGCGTCCGCGAGGACACCTCCTACGACAAGCTCGCCCGGCTCAAGCCCGTCTTCCGGGCCGGCGGCACGGTCACCGCGGGCAACGCCTCCCCGATGAACGACGGCGCGGCCGGTCTGATCCTGGTCAGCGAGGAGGCGCTGAACGAGCTGGGCCTGGAGTCCATGGGCCAGTACGTGGCCGGCGGCTCCGCCGGGGTCCACCCGGACGTGATGGGCATCGGCCCGGTCCCGGCCACCCGCAAGGTGCTCGCCCGGGCCGGCTGGAGCATCGGCGACGTGCAGGAGGCCGAGTTCAACGAGGCGTTCGCCGCCCAGGCCCTCGCCTGCGTCGACCAGCTCGGCATCGACCCCGGCCTGGTCAACGCCAGCGGCGGTGCCATCGCGCTGGGCCACCCGCTCGGCTGCTCCGGCGCCCGCATCCTGACCACCCTGCTGCACCGCATGCGCCGCACGGGCGCCGAGCGCGGCCTGGCCACCATGTGCGTGGGCGTGGGCCAGGGCAGCGCGGTCCTGGTCGAGAGGCACTGACCGCAGCGCACGGGTGCTCCGCACCGCGGAGCCCAACGGGGGGATCCGCACCGGGGGAACCGGTGACAAGAGCCGCAAGGAATCGGAGCGACACTCCATGGCAACCCTGTCCCTGGCCGTCATTCTCGCCGAGAACGCCCGGCGCCGCCCGGAAAAGACCGCCCTGATCGAGGGCGAGCGGCGGCTGACCTTCGCCGAGGTGTGGCGCCAGGCGCTGGCCCAGGCCGGCGCGCTGGCCGGGCTGGGCGTCGCGCCGGGGGACCGGGTGGCCCTGATGGCGCCCAACACGGCGGAGTTCCCGCTCGCCTACTACGCCGTCGCCGCGGCCGGCGGGGTCGTCGTCCCCGTCCACCTGCTGCTCTCCCCGCCGGAGGTCGAGCACGTCCTGCGGGACAGCGGGGCGACCCTGCTGCTGGTCCACCCGGCGCAGGCGCAGACCGGCCGCGCGGCGGCCGAGGCGACCGGGGTGCGGGTCGTCACCCTGGGCGAGGAGTTCGACAAGCTCGCGGCGAACGCCGACCCGCTCCCGTCGTACGTCACCCGCGCCGCCGACGACCCCGCGGTCGTCTTCTACACCAGCGGCACCACCGGCGTGCCCAAGGGCGCCGTGCTCAGCCACTTCAACCTGGTGATGAACGCGACCGTCAACGCCTTCGACGCCAACGACATCCGCCCCGACGACATCGCGCTCGGCGCGCTGCCGCTCTTCCACGCCTTCGGGCAGACGGTGTCGATGAACTCCACCTGGCGGGCGGGCGCCACCCTCGTCCTGCTGCCCCGCTTCGACGCCGCCCGCGCCATCGAGCTGATGGTGGCGGAGAAGGTGAACACCTTCCACGGCGTGCCGACCATGTTCGTCTCGCTCGCCGCCGCGGCCGCCGACGCGCCCGCCCTGCCCGAACTGCGGGTGTGCATCTCGGGCGGCGCCTCCCTGCCGGTCGCCGTGCTGGAGCGGTTCGAGGCCGCGTTCGGGGCGCGGATCCACGAGGGGTACGGGCTGTCGGAGACCTCACCGACGGCGACGGTCAACCAGCCCTGGTTCGGCACGAAGGCCGGCACCATCGGGCACCCGCTGTGGGGCGTCGACGTGGAGATCGCCCGCGCCGAGACCGAGGGCCGGATCGAACTGCTCCCGCCCGGCGAGCTCGGCGAGGTCGTCATCCGCGGCCACAACGTCTTCTCCGGCTATCTGGGCCGACCCGAGGCGACCGCGGAGGCCGTCGTCGACGGCTGGTTCCGCACCGGCGACCTCGGCACCAAGGACGAGGAGGGCTTCCTGCGGATCGTCGACCGCAAGAAGGACGTCATCATCCGCGGCGGCTACAACGTCTACCCGCGCGAGGTCGAGGAGGTCCTGATGCGGCACCCGGACATCGCGCAGGTCGCCGTGATCGGCCTGCCGGACGAGCTGCACGGCGAGGAGGTGTGCGCGGTCGTCGTGCCCGCGCCGGGCGCCTCCGTTGACGCCGCCGCGCTCACGGAGTGGTCCAAGGAGCACCTGGGCCGGCACAAGTACCCGCGGCGCGTGGAGTTCACCGACGCGCTGCCGCTGGGCCCCAGCATGAAGGTGCTCAAGCGGGAACTGCGCACGCGGTACGCCGGCTAGCGGGTCACCGGCGGACTGGATCACCTGCCGAGACGCGTTTCTGCGGCCGGATGTCAGGACATAGCATCGGTGGCCGCATGGACACGATGACGCTGTGGCACATATCCGGCTGGGGGTTCGCCGCGCTCGCCTTCGCGGCGCTGCTCGTCGGCTTCTCCAAGACCGCCGTGAGCGGGGCGAACACGGTCAGCCTCGCGATCTTCGCGGCGGTCCTGCCCGCCCGCGCCTCCACCGGCGTGCTGCTCCCGGTGCTGATCGCCGGGGACGTGCTCGCGGTGCTCACCTACCGGCGGCACGCCCACTGGCCCACCCTGTGGCGGCTGTTCCCGGCGGTCGCCGCGGGCGTGGTGGCCGGCACGCTGTTCCTGGTGTGGGCCGACGACGGTGTCGTCCGGGTCTCGATCGGCGCGATCCTGCTGCTGATGGCCGGCGTGACGGTCTGGCGGCGGCGTACGGCCGAACAGACGGCGCAGCCGGACGCGGTCACCACCCGGGCGGGCCGGATCAAGGCCCGCTCCTACGGCGTCCTCGGCGGCTTCACGACGATGGTCGCCAACGCCGGCGGTCCGGTGATGTCGATGTACCTGCTCTCGGCCGGCTTCCGGAAGCTGGGGTTCCTGGGCACGTCGGCGTTCTTCTTCCTCATCGTCAATGTCTCCAAGGTGCCCTTCAGCGCGGGCCTCGGACTGATCGACGGCCGCTCGCTGCTGCTGGACGCGGCGCTCGCGGTGTTCGTGGTGCCCGGCGCGCTGTTCGGCAAATGGGCCGTGAACAGGATCAACCAGCGGCTCTTCGAGCAACTCGTCATCGCGGCCACCGTGGTGGGCGGACTGCAGCTGCTACTGCGCTAGACCGAGCAGCGCGGGCACATCGGCGAACGAGCCGACGACATGGGCGGGCCTGCCGGACGCCCCGTCCAGGGTCTCCTGCTGGAACTTCCCCGTCCGCACGAGCACGCCCGTGATCCCGGCGCGCTGCGCGGCCAGCACGTCCGACTCGACGTCGTCGCCCACCATCACCGCCTCGCCCGCGGACACACCGAGCCGGTGCAGCGCCGCCGCGAAGAACGCCGGGGACGGCTTGCCGGTGACCTCCGCCTCGGTCCGCGCGGCCGCCTCCAGGCCCAGCAGGAACGCCCCGGAGTCCAGCTGGAGGCCGTCGCTCGTACGCCAGTACAGGTTGCGGTGCATGGCGATGAGCCGGGCGCCGCGCTGGAGGTGGCCGAAGGCCCGGTTCAGGGCGTCGTAGCCGAACTCGGGGCCCGCGCCGCCGACGAGGACGACGTCGGCGTCCTCGCTGACCACCCTCACACCGGTCAGGTCCTCGGCGATGTCCCCGCTGTTGAGCAGGGCGCAGCGGGCCCCGGGCAGGTGCTCGGCGAGATGGGCGGCGGTCGCGGCGGGCGCGGTGAGGATGTCGTCGGCCGTGACCGGGAACCCCGACTCGGCCAGCACGGCGGCGATCGACGCCCGCGTCCGGGACGTCGTGTTGGTCACCAGGACCACGGGCAGACCGGCCTCCCGCACCGCCCGCAGCGCCTCCACCGCCCCCGGAAGCGGGCGCCAGGAGACCGTGAGCACACCGTCGATGTCGATCAGCACACCGCGCACCGCGTCCATGCCGGGACGATAGCGGGCCGCCCCGGCAGGCGGCCGGTGACGTCGCCGGACCGGGCGCCTTCTACCCTCGACGCCATGCAGACCCCGCACATCCTGATCCTCGGCGGCACCACCGAGGCCCGCCGGCTCGCCGCCGCCCTCGCCGAGCGGCCCGGGGTGCGGGTGACGACGTCGCTGGCGGGACGGGTGAGCCGGCCCGGCGCGGTCGACGGCGAGGTGCGCGTCGGCGGGTTCGGGGGCGTGGAGGGGCTCGCCGCGTGGCTCGGCGAGCAGCGGGTGACCGCGCTCGTCGACGCCACGCACCCCTTCGCCGCCGGCATCACCGCGAACGCCGCCGAGGCGGCCGCGCTGACCGGCGTACCGCTGACGGTGCTGCGCCGGCCGGGCTGGCAGCCGGTCCCCGGCGACCGCTGGCACCCGGTCGACTCCCTCGACGCGGCCGCACGTGCCCTCCCGCCGCTCGGCCGCCGGGTGTTCCTGACCACCGGCCGCCTCGGCCTCGCCGCCTTCGCGCACCTGACGGACACCCACTTCGTCATGCGGTCCGTGGAGCCGCCCGAGCCGCCGCTGCCGCCGCGGCTCGACGTGCTGCTGGCACGGGGCCCGTTCACCGTGGCCGACGAGACGGCCCTCCTGCGGGAGCACCGCATCGACGTCCTGGTGACCAAGGACAGCGGGGGAGAGGCGACGGCGGCCAAACTGACCGCCGCCCGCGAGCTGGGCCTGCCGGTGGTGGTCGTACGACGCCCACCGCTGCCGGACTCGGTGACGCCGGTGCCGGACACCGCGGGCGTACTGGAGCGGCTCGGCCTCAGCCCACGATGAGTCAGGCCCGCATCCGGTCGAGCGCGCCCAGGATCTCGGTGCGGTGCTCGGCGGAGGCGACCCAGGAGGGCCGCCGGGCGACACAGGTCATCTTCTGATCCGCCGGTTCGTCGCCGCCGGCCTGCGTGAGCAGCCGGTTCTCAGGCGACCGCCGCCCGCGCAGGCTCGGCCGGCCGCTGTGGCAGCCCGGTGCTCAGGTCCTCCACCAGGAGCCGTTTCGCGATGGTGTCGACCGCGGCGCGCAGGTCGGCGCCGGCGGGGCGGCCGATGTCCTGCTGGACCCGGTCCTCCAGCCAGGCACCCCACGCCTCGGTGAGGACGCGGGCCTCGCGGGCGCCCGCCTCGGTGTGCGAGAACAGGTTGCCGAAGCGGCTCAGATAGCCCTCCTCGACCATCCGGTCGAAGACCGGCAGCAGGACCTCGGGCGGCAGATGGCGGCGCGCGGCGATCAGACCGAGGCTCGCATGGCCGGTCATCCGGGTGAACAGCTCCACCTGCATCACCGCCCACGCCCCGGCCACGTCCAGCCGGGTGTCGGACTCCTGGATGATCCGGCGCGCGGTGGACAGCTCCGTGGCGCCGATGATCTTCGCCACGGACGCCTCCAGCACCCGCTGCGCGTTGGCGTCGTGCGGCGAGGCGAACCCCTCGCCGAGATCGGTGGAGCCGAGGCGCGCGCTGTCGCGCAGCTGGACCTGCTTGAGGAACAGGGCGATCAGGAAGCCGAGCGCGGCGACCGGGACCGTCCACAGGAACACGGTCTGGAGGGTGTCCGCGTAGGCGTCGACGATCGGGCGGGCCGCCGCAGCGGGCAGCCCGTGCAGGCCCTCCGGGCTGGTCGCCGCGCGGGTCACGGTGGCGGGGTCCGCCGCGCCGGTGCGGGCCGCGGCCGCGATACCCTCCGACAGGTTCGGCGTGAGCGCGTTGGTGTAGATCGTGCCGAACACGGCGGTGCCGAACGAGCTGCCCAGCGTACGGAAAAAGGTGACGCCGGAGGTGGCCGTGCCCAGGTCGGCGTAGTCGACGGTGTTCTGCACGGCGATCGTCAGCACCTGCATGCACAGCCCGATGCCGACGCCCAGCACGAACATGTACAGGGACTCCAGCCCCGCCCCGGTCGACGGGCCCATCAGCGACATCAGATACAGGCCCACCCCCATCACCAGGGAGCCGGCGATCGGGAAGATCCGGTAGCGGCCCGTCTTGCTGACCACGTTGCCGCTGAAGACCGACGCGATGAGCAGGCCGGCCACCATCGGCAGGGTCCGCACCCCGGAGACCGTCGCCGAGTCGCCGTCCACGTACTGCAGATACGTCGGCAGGTACGTCATCGCCCCGAGCATGGCGAAGCCGACGATGAAGCTGAGGATCGAGCACACCGTGAACACCGGGTTGGCGAACAGCCGCATCGGCAGCATCGGTTCGGCCGCCCGGGTCTCCACCAGGCAGAACAGGGCGAGCGCGAGGGCGCCGCCGGTGAACAGGCCGATGATGACGCCGGAACCCCAGGCGTACTCGTTGCCGCCCCAGCTGGTCGCCAGGATCAGCGCGCTCGCGCCGACCGCGACGAGCGCGATGCCCAGGTAGTCGATGACCGGCCGGGACGCCGACTTCACGACCGGGATGGTGCGCGCGGCCGCGGCGACGACCAGCACGGCGATCGGCACGTTGACGTAGAACGCCCACCGCCACGACAGATGGTCGGTGAACAGCCCGCCCAGCAGCGGCCCGATCACCGTGGACACGCCGAACACGGCACCGATCGCGCCCTGGTACTTGCCGCGTTCCCTGAGCGGGATGACGTCCGCGATCAGCGCCATCGACGTCACCATCAGCCCGCCCGCGCCGACGCCCTGCATCGCCCGCCAGGCGATCAGCAGCGACATGTTCGTCGCCAGGCCGCACAGGAACGAGCCGGTGATGAACACGATCGCCGAGACCTGGAAGACGACCTTTCGGCCGAACAGGTCGCCGAACTTGCCCACCAGCACCGTCGCGACGGTCTCCGCCAGCAGGTACGACGTGACCACCCAGGACATGTGCTCCGCGCCGCCCAGGTCCGACACGATCGTCGGCAGCGCCGTGCCCACGATGGTCTGGTCGAGGGCCGCAAGCAGCATCCCCAGCATGATCGTCACGAAGACGATGTTCCGGCGGCGCACGTCCAGCACCGGTGGCTGCGCGGCCGGCGGTGCGCTCTCCTCGGCGACTGTCACGAGGTCACGATCACACCGGCGGTCCGCCGCCGCATGCCCGGTGGTCCGGGCGGGTGCGTCAGGAGTTTTCCGGGTTGCGGCGCAGCAGATACGTGTCCATGATCCACCCCTTGCGCTCCCGCGCCTCGGCCCGCAGCCGCTCGATGCGCGGCGCGGCCTCGGCGATGGGTCCGGAGGCGAGGATCTCGTCCGGGGTGCCGATGTAGGCGCCCCAGTAGATGTGCATGTCCTGGTCGGCGTAGTTCCGGAAGGCCTGGTGGGCGTCCAGCATCACCACCACGTCGTCCACGCCCTCCGGGAAGCCCTCCGCCAGGCGCCGCCCGGTGGTGATCTGCACCGGCCGCGCCACCCGGTTCAGCCCCGTGCGATGCCGGGCCACGAGGGCCGAGACGCTGCTGACCCCGGGGATGACGTCGTAGTCGAACGCGACCGCGCCCCGCCCGAGCACCTCGTCCAGGATCGCGATCGTGCTGTCGTACAGCGCGGGGTCGCCCCACACCAGGAACGCGCCGGTCTGCTCCTCGCCGAGCTCCTCGGCGATCAGCCGCTCGTAGATGCCGGCGCGGGCGCTGCGCCAGTCCCCGACGGCCGGCGAGTACGCGGCGCCTCCCGCGCGGCGGTCCCGCTCGGGGTCACGGGCCTCGACCACCCGGTAGCCGCCCTCGGGTATGTGCGCCTGCAGCATGTCCCGGCGCAGCTGGACGAGGTCGGACTTCACCTCGCCCTTGTCGAGGACGAAGAACACGTCCGTGCCGCGCAGCGCCTTGACCGCCTGCAGGGTCAGCTGGTCGGGATCGCCGGCACCGATCCCGATGACATGAATCTTTCGCACGCCCCGAGTCTGCCCTACGCCACTGACCGTGACGGCACCGCATGCCTCTCAGCGCAGCCGGGGCGCCCGCTCCCGGGCGTCCACCGGGCCGGCGCCCGCCTCGACCGCCCCCGCCAGCTCCCGCGCCCAGGTGACCAGACGGCCGAGCTCCAGGCCGTACGGCCGTCGCTCACCCGTGTCCGCGGCCCACTCCTCCACGGCCCCCGCACCGCGCCGCAGCAGCCGCGCCCCGCCGGTGACGTTGCCGCGCGCCGCGTGCGTGAGACCCACCGCGAGCTGGGCGAGCCCGCGCCACAGCGTCCGCTCCCGCGGCGGCCCCGACTTCCAGGCGTCCTCGAACACCTCGTGCGCGTGGAACGGCCGGCCCGCGTCCAGCAGCGCCTGCGCCTCGGCCACGGTCTCCCGCGGGGTGCGCACCACCCCCTCCGGCTGCCGTGCCACGCCCGGGGTGCCGTAGGGCAGGGGCCGGCCCAGCCCGTCCCGGGGCCGCGCGTTGCGTGCGCGTCCCTCGCTGTCCCGGTCGCGGGCGCCGCCCGGCCGCGGGGAGGGGACGCCGTCGTCGGATGCCGTGCCCGTGTCTGCCATGCCTCGATTGTCCCGTGCGACCGTGCCCCCTTCGGCGCAGCCCCCGGCGTGGGGTAAAGTGCTGTTCGCGCGATCACGCGGGACACCCCGCGCGACGGCGCGGCCGGGACGTGGCGCAGCTTGGTAGCGCACTTGACTGGGGGTCAAGGGGTCGCAGGTTCAAATCCTGTCGTCCCGACAGTGATGTCGGATGTCTCCGCAGCTCAGGGGCTCTCTTCGGAGGGCCCCTGACGCATGTCCGCCGCATTCGAGGCGGCCACGGCCGAGCGGAAGGAGCACGGTGATCCCCGTCCCCGCACAAGCGACGGTCCTGACCTGTCCCGAGGAGGACGTGCCGGCCGTGCTGCGGCGGCAGATGCGGGCCCTGCAGGAGGAGGCCTGGCCGTCCTCGGACCCGGCGTGCGCCGCGTCCGACGCGCCGGTCCACGACCCCGCGCTGCGGCCGGTGTCGATGCTGCTGGTCGCCGACGGCACGGTGCTGGCGGCGCTGGACGTGCTGACCAAGGAGATCACGCACGCCGGGCGGCGCTGGGCGGCCGGCGGGCTGAGCACGGTGGTGACCCGGCGGGCGGCGCGCGGCCAGGGGCACGGCCGGCGGCTGGTGTCCGCGGCGCGCGAGGCGATGGCCCGGGCGGGCCTGGAGGTCGGCCTGTTCACCTGCGACCGTCCGCTCCAGGGCTTCTACGAGAGCGCGGGCTGGCGGCACCTGCCCGGCGCCGTCCTGGTCGGCGGGACGCCCGAGGAGCCGTTCCCGAGCGACTGGTCCGCCTTCGACAAGGTCACGATGGCCTGCTTCTTCACCCCCGGCAGCCGCGCGGCCGAGCCGTCGTTCCGGGACAGCCGTATCGCGCTGTTCCCGGGGGCCATCGACAAGCTGTGGTGAGCGGCGGACCGGCGCGGGGCCACTCCGCCGCTCCCGTCAGCGCGAGGCCGGTCTGGTGAAGCGGTCGAGGAGCGCGTCGAGTCCGGCCGCCAGCCCCTGTGGCCCGCCCCGCTCGGCGAGCGCGGGCGCGATGCGGCGCAGGGTGGGCAGGTCCTGCTGCGGCAGGCGGTGCAGCCCGAGGCGGAAGGCCGGGTCGGGCTCGTCGGGGTTGTCCACCATGGGGCGCAGCTCGACCGAGACATAGCCGAGCACCCAGGCGAGGAAGGCCTGGAAGGCGGCGGCGGACGTCTTCTCGTCCAGGCCGGCCCGCGCCAGCAGGGCGAGCACCCGCTCATGGCTGCGCAGCACCGGCAGCGGCCTGCGGGCCATCGGCACGGCCAGCAGCCGGGTGGTCAGCAGCGGCACCGCGTGCGGGTGGGCCAGGCACACGTCGTACATCGTCCGGGCGAAGGTGTGCAGTTCGGAGCGCCAGTCCGGCGCCTCGCCGGTGTCGGGCTGCGCGGCCGCCAGACGTCCGTGCAGCTCCAGGTGCATCGCCTCGACCAGGCCCTCCAGCAGGGCGTCCTTGCCCTCCGCGTACCGGTACAGGGCCATCGCCTCGACGCCCAGCTCGGAGCCCAGGCGCCGCATGCTCAGGGCGCCGAGCCCCTCGCGGTCGACCAGCTCCAGGGCGGTGGCCAGCACCCGCTCGCGGCTCAGCCTGCCGTAACGGCCCCGGTCGCTCGCGCGTCGCGCCGGGGATGTGCCCGGGTTCTTCGCCATACACCGGCCTCCTTGTGACTTGACCCTACGCGCACTTGAGGTCATCCTGTCTCTATACGCCGTAAACGTACACGATACGGATACGGTTCCGCCCGTGATTTTGCCCGGCCGAGGGGCGGCGAGGTGACCGACATGGGGCTGCTTCCCTTCGTGTACGGACTGGGCGAACGACACGGGCCCGACCTCCCCGCGCCGGGGATCCCGCCCCGGCAGCGCGGTTTCGCGCTGCCCACGTACGTGCGCGACGGGTACGACGATCCGCGCGCCGGCGACCACCTGCGGAGCATCGCGCGCTCGGGCGCCAACTGGATCCAGCTCACCCCGACCTGGTACCAGCCGGCCGCGGGCGCGGACGTGATCCGCCCCTCGCTCACCACACCCACCGACGAGGGCGTCGCGCGGATGATCCGCCTGGCCCATGGCTACGGACTGAACGTCCTGCTCAAACCACACCTCGATCTCGACGACGCCGGCGACCGGGGCTCGATCCGGCCCGCCCGGCCCGGCCACTGGTTCGCCGCCTACGGCGAGTTCATCGCCCACTACGCCCGGCTCGGCGCCCGCTACGGCGTCGACGCGCTCGCCGTGGGCACCGAACTCGCGGGCACGGTGCACGAACGCGCACGCTGGCTGGCCCTGGTCGACCGCACCCGCGTGGTCTACGGCGGCTCGCTGCTCTACGCCGCGCACCACGACGAGTACGAGTACGTCGCCTTCTGGGACGCGGTCGACCTGATCGGCGTGGACGTCTACTGGCCGCTGCCCCGGGGGCGGCACCACGACCCGCAGGTCCTCGCCCGTGGCTGGTGCCCCCTCCGCGACGCGCTGGGGGACTTCGCCGCCCGCACCGGCCGTTGCGTCCTCTTCGCCGAGGCCGGCTGCAGCAGCGGCGTGCCGGCCACCCCCGGCCCGTCGGCCGGCCCGGTCACGCCCGACACCGTGGCACAGGCGGCCGGCTACGAGGCGCTGTTGCGCACCTTCACCGGTCTGCCCTGGTGGGCGGGCGTCCACTGGTGGGCGTGGGCACAGCTCCCGGCCCCGACGGACCGCGTCCGGCCGCTGGACAACTCCGCCCAGGGCAAGCGGGCCGAGCACGTGGTGGCCCGGTGGTGGGCGGGCCGCAACCAGGGTCCGCACTCCGCCCCCGACGGCCCGGTGGTAGGCGGGACACCATGACCCCCATCGAGGACTACGCCCTGCTGGGCGACATGGGCACCGCGGCCATGGTCGGCCGCGACGGCTCCGTCGACTGGCTCTGTCTGCCCCGCTTCGACTCGCCGGCCTGCCTGGCCGCCCTGGTGGGGACGCCGGACAACGGCTTCTGGCGCATCGCCCCGGCCAACGGCGCCGGAACCTGCGCCGGGCGGGCCTACCGGCCCGACACGCTGGTCCTGGACACCTGGTGGCGCACCCCGACCGGCGTCGCCCGGGTCACCGACTTCATGGCGCCCATGTCCCCGCTGCCCTGCCTCGTCCGGATCGTCGAGGGCGTCGTGGGCGAGGTGTCCCTGCGCAGCGAACTGCGGCTGCGCTTCCACCAGGGCCGCGTCGTGCCGTGGGTGCGCGGCGTCGACGGCTGCACCGTCGCCGTCGCCGGGCCGGACGCCGTGTGGCTGAGCGTCGACGGCGAGGCGCGGCTCACCGGTGACGAGCACGCCACCGTCGCCGAGCTCACCGTCGCCGCCGGCCGGCGGATCGCCCTCGTCCTGGCCTGGGCGCCCTCACACCACACCTGGCCACCGCGGACGCTCGGCGTCCCGGTGGAGACCCTGCTGAAGGAGACCGTCGAGCACTGGCGCGGCTGGGCGGGACGCTGCAACTACCAGGGCCCCTGGCGCGATGCCGTGGTGCGTTCCCTGATCACCCTCAAGGCCCTCACCTACGCCCCCACCGGTGGCATCGTCGCCGCCCCCACCACCTCACTGCCCGGCTGCATCGGCGGCGAGCGCAACTGGGACGAGCGCTACTGCTGGCTGCGCGACTCCACCCTCACCCTGTCCTGCCTGCTGGGCAGCGGCTACCGCGAGGAGGCGACGGCCTGGCTGGACTGGCTGGTGCGCGCCCTCGCCGGCGACCCCGCCGACCTGCAGTGCGTCTACGGCGTCGGCGGCCAGCGGCTGCTGCGCGAGACCGAGGCGCACTGGCTGGCCGGCTACCAGGGCTCCCAGCCCGTCCGGCTGGGCAACTCCGCCGTCGGCAGGTTCCACCTCGACGTCTACGGCGAGGTTCTCGACACCCTGTACCACTCGCTGCTGGCGGGCATCCCGATGCCCGCCCACGTGTGGGAGCTGGTGGAAGCGCTGATGGGCTTCCTGCAGCGGCACTGGCGCGAGCCCGACCAGGGCCTGTGGCAGGTGCGCGGCCCGCGCCGCCACTTCGTGCACTCCAAGGTCATGGTGTGGGTGGCCGCCGACCGCGCCCTGCGCATGGGAAAGCTCCTGGGCCGCAACGGATCATCCGCGCAGTGGTGGGCCATGCGGCAGGAGGTGCACCGGCAGGTCTGCCGGGAGGGCTGGGACCCCGGCCAGGGCTCCTTCGTGCAGTCCTACGGCTCCCCGGCCCTGGACGCCACCGCCCTGCTGATGCCCCGGCTCGGCTTCCTGCCCGCGCAGGACGTGCGGGTACGCGGCACCCTGCGGGCCCTGCACGGCCTTCAGGAGGGCGGATTCCTGCACCGCTACGCACCCGGCGACGAAGGGGTGCACACCGTGGACGGCATGGCCGGTCGTGAAGGAGCGTTCGTCTCCTGCTCCTTGTGGCATGCGGATACCCTCGCCGCGACCGGCCATGTCCTCAAGGCCCAGGAGGAGTTCGAGCGGGTCCTCGCCGTCCGCAACGACGTCGGGCTCCTCGCCGAGCAGTGGGACCCGCGCACCGGCCGGCAGCTCGGCAACTTCCCCAAGGCGGTCAGCCATCTCGCCCTGGTCGAGACCGCGTTCGCGCTGTCAGCAGCACCATCCCCGTATCCCCGTAGTCCGGCAGCGTCGGATCGGCGTCGATCCGGGTGACCGCAAGCTCCTCGGTCAGCGGGGCGAACACCCGGCTGACGCGCTCGGGGTCCACCGGGCAGGCCGGCCAGTGCGAGTCCGCCCCGATGCGGTAGCTGGGCAGGTTCTCCATGAACGCCGCCACCAGGTGCCCGCCGGGCACCACACAGCGCGCGAAGTGCCCGCAGAACGCGGCGAACTCGTCGAAGTCCTCGCTCGCCCCCTCCGCCACGAAGTGCATGGACGCCAGGTCGTAGCGCCCGGACGGCAGCGCCCGTACGTCGCCGTGCACCACCCGCACCCGGGCCAGCGCGCCCCGTGGCGTCGCCGGGACCCGCGGGTCCAGCCGCCGGCACAGCGCGTGGAAGGGACGCCAGCTGTCGTCCGCGCCGGCCGTCGACTGGCGCCGCAGATAGGCGACGTTGGCGGCTCCCGCCTCCACCGCGTCGATCCGGTCGCTGACCGCGGCGGCCAGCAGCAGCGGATACACGTTGGGGCCGGCACCGAACTCCACCGCGCGCTCCAGGCCGCCCTCCGGCAGGGTGCGGTAGTACGCGGCGTGGTGGGCGATGACCGCCGCGTCGCAGGGGTGCAGCTGCCGGTAGTTCTCGGTCAGATAGTCCTCGACCGGCCAGCCGTCCCAGTCCACGTCGTCGTTGCGGATCGTCATCAGCACCGCCTCAGCCACGGTGCCGCAGCGCGCCGCGCGCGGCCAGCCCGGACAGCGCCTCGCCGAGGCGGTCGATGTCCTCGTCGGAGTTCAGCGCCGTGATCTGCACCCGGAAGCCGACCTGCCGGTGCGGCACCAGCGGATAGGCCGCGAGCGTCACATAGACGCCGCGCTGCCACAGGTAGGCGGCGACCGACTCCAGCTCGGCGGCGTCCGCCAGCGGGAACTCCACGATGGGCAGCTCGCCCGCGCACGGCGTGTCCAGGCGCAGCGCGCGCACCACGTCCAGCAGCCGGACCGTCTTGCGGTGCAGATCGGTGCGGATCGCGTCGCCCCGGCGCTCGTTGACCTCCAGACCGGCCAGCGCGGTCGCCAGCGAGGCGGTGGGGGAGGGGCCGGAGTACAGATAGGGGCCGGCCGCGGTCTTCAGGTGGTCCTTCAGCGCGCTCGGCAGCGCCAGGAACGCCAGCAGCGACGAGTAGGCCTTGGAGAAGCCGCCCACCAGCACGACCCCGTCGTAGGAGGTGCCGGTGTGCCGGATCACGCCGTTGCCGCGCGATCCGTACGGGCACGGCTCGTCGGGCGAGCGCTCGCCGATGACGCCGAAGCCGTGCGTGTCGTCGACGTACAGCGTGGCCCCGCGCCGCCGGCAGATCGCGGTGAGCGCCGGCAGGTCGGGCACGTTGCCGCTCATGCTGTTCACGCCGTCCAGGCACACCAGGCGGGGCCCGCCCGCGTCCCGCAGCAGCGCGTCCAACTGGTCCGGCCGCTCGGCCCGGAACCGGTGCAGGGTCGCGCCCTGGCCCCGGGCGGCCACGCACCCCTCGTACACCGTGCGGTGGGCGGTGGCCTCCACGAACACCTCGCCCTGCCCCGCCAGCACCGGGATCACCGCGTGGTGGATGAGGGTCGCCGTCGGCAGCAGCAGGGTGTCCTCGGCGCCGAGCAGTGCGGTGAGCCGCTCCTCGATCTCGGGGTACAGCCGGGGGCTGCCCAGCAGCCGCGACCAGCTCGGGTGGGTGCCCCAGTCGCGCACGGTCGGACCGATCGCCTCGATGATCTCCGGGTCGTGGTCGAAACCCAGGTAGTTGCAGGAGGCGAAGTCGACCAGCCAGTGCTCGCCGCAGCGGATGTGCCGCCCGCGCACCTCGTCCAGTACCGCGTCGCTCATGGGGCTCGTCCGGCGCAGACGGTCGAGCTCGGTCCAGCGTGGATCGCGCCGGACCGGCGCCAGGGGGAGGTGCGTGGCGTGGTGCATGGCGGTGGGTCCCCTCTCCAGGGTGGTCCCGCTGCGCGGGGACGGGGAAGCGTGGGACGGGGGGAAGCCCGTGCCCGGGTCCCTCCTGAGCTGTGTCACCCCGGCGCCCGGGGCCGTGCCCGGGTGCGAGGCCCCCGCGCCCGACGCCCCGCCTGTGCGCGAGGTCCCCGTGTCGGCCGCCGGCCGGCCGCGCGGGGACTCGGTGCCGGATGCCGGGCGTCCGTGCAGGACTTCCCTGTGTCCGCCCTCGGCCTGTGCGTCGGTCGTCGTACGACGGCCCCGCACGTCCTCCGCGTCCGCCGCCGTGTGCGCCGCCGGGCCGGCCCGCGACGCCGCGGGCGGCGGGGCCGTGCCGCGCAGCACCGCCTCGCCCTCGTCCAGCGACATGGGCGGCGCGAACAGGTAGCCCTGCCCGAACCGGCAGCCCATGCCGACCAGCAGATCGCGTTGCGCCGGCTGCTCGATGCCCTCCGCGATCACCGTCAGACCCAGCGTGTCGGCGATCCGGACGATCCCCTCGACGAGCGCGACCTGCTGCGGATCGTGCGGCAGGTCGTCGATGAACGTCTTGTCGATCTTCAGGGCGTCGAGCGGGAACTCCCGCAGATAGCGCAGCGAGGAGAACCCGGTGCCGAAGTCGTCCACCGCGATGCGCACCCCGAGCTCCCTGACCTGACCGATCACGGAGTCGATCTGCTCGTCGCGCTGCATGAGCACGGACTCGGTCAGCTCCAGCTGCAGCGAGCGCGGTTCGAGCGCCGCCATGTCCAGCGCCCGGCACACCGCGGTCAGGAACCCGGGATCGCGCCACTGCCGCCCGGAGACGTTGACGCTGACGTACGGCGGCTGCGGGCGCCGGCAGTGGCGCTGCATCCGGGCGATGCCGGCGGCGGCGCTGCGCAGCACCCAGGCGCCCAGCGGGGCGATCTGGCCGGTCTCCTCGGCGAGCGGGATGAACTGGTCGGGCGGCACCAGACCGCCCGGCGCCTGCGGCCACCGGGCCAGCGCCTCGAAGCCGACCACCTGCGCCGTCGGCTCGGCGAGGTCCACCACCGGCTGGTAGCTCAGCGCGAACCGCTCCTGCGTGATCGCGTCGTCGAGATGGGCCAGCAGGTCGTGCCGCTGTGCCACCCGCACCCGCAGCTGGGGCAGGAAACGGCGCCACTGGCGTTTGCCGGCCGCCTTCGCCGCGTACAGCGCCATGTCGGCCAGTGCCAGCAGCTCCTCGGCGTCGCCGCTGTCGCGCGCGGTGGCCACGCCCACGCTCGCGGAGACGCTGACGGCCTCGTCGGCGAGGTGGAAGGGGCGGCCGAAGGTCTGGATCAGCTGGGCGGCGAGCAGCTCGGCGTCCAGCGGCTGCCGGGCGTCCTCCATCAGCACCGCGAACTCGTCCCCGCCCAGGCGGGCCGCGGTGTCGGTGCGGCGCAGCGTCTGCGCCAGCCGCTCGGCGACCGCCTTCAGCAGCCGGTCGCCCACCGAGTGCCCCAGGGTGTCGTTGACGGTCTTGAAGTCGTCCAGGTCGATGAAGAGCAGGCAGGTCAGCGTGGACTCGCGGCGGCCGCGCAGCAGGGCACGCGCGGTCCGCTCCAGCAGCAGCGTCCGGTTGGGCAGGCCGGTGAGGGGGTCGTGGAAGGCGCGCTGGGTGAGTTCGTGCTCCAGCTGCCGCTGCTCGGTCACGTCCCGCAGGGTGACGACCAGTCCGCCGACGGTGGTGTCGTTGCGCAGGTCGCGGCAGCGCACCTCCACCTCGACCCGGCCGTCGCCGCGCAGCACCCACCAGTGGTCGTGCGCCTCCTGCGGCCCGCGCCCGCCGAGGGCGCCCAGCGTGCGGTCCACGCGTTCGCGGTCGCCCGCGGCGACCAGGTCCCGCAGCTCGGTCCCGACCAGGTCGCCGCGGCCGAACACGGCTCGCGCGGACGGACTGGCGTAGCGCACCGTGGTGTCGTCGTCGACGATGAGGATGACGTCCGAGGCGTTGCGCACCAGCGTCCGGAAGTACGCCTCGCTCTCCTTGCGCACGACCTCCTGCCGCAGCGCGATGCGGTCCAGCGCGAGCCCCGCGTGCGAGGCGAGGATCTCCAGCGAGCCGCGCACCTCGGTCAGCCGCCGTTCCGGGCCGGCCGCCACCAGCGCGCCCGCCGGCTCGGTCTGCGCGGAGGTACCGGGGGCCGCCATGGGACACACCAGGGCGCGGGGCAGCCCGCTGAGCCGGGTGGCGTACCGGGGGCCGAGCCGCTCCACGGGCACGGCCAGGGAGCGGGGCCGCGCGTCCGCGCCCGGGCCGGACGGATGGCCGACGGTGACGTACAGCTCCTGCGCCTGGCGCGCGTTGAGCAGCAGGGAGCGATGCGGTACGTCCGGACCGAACAGGCCGACGACCGCACGGGCGCAGGCCCCCGCGACCTCGTGCGGGGTCATGGCCGACACCAGTGCGACGGTCGCCTTGCGCAGCGCCTGCTCCCGGGCCATGGCCTTGCGGTGCGCCACGACCATCACCGTGAGCCGCAGGATCACCAGCAGGAACAGCAGCGAGGAGAAGACGGCCAGGACGGTCGCGTCGTGCACCCGGCCCATCCGCTCCTCGACGAGCAGCAGCGCCGGGGCGATGAGCGTGGCGAGGGTGAGCAGGACCAGCCGGTGCCACTGCGGGAGCGTCGACTGCGGCCGGGCCTCGGCGGCGGTCAGGTCCGCCATGTCGGGGTGCAGCCCGGCCAGGCCCCAGGCCGTGTAGAAGACGACCCAGCCGGAGTCCAGCAGCGTGCCGACCTCCCAGGAGCCGTTGAGCTGCAGGAAGCCGTAGGCGATGTCGAAGCAGAGCAGGGTCACCGTGCCCAGCACCAGCAACTGCACCGAGCGGTTGGGACGGGAGCCCGGACTCGGGGCGAGCAGCCGGGCCAGCATGGCCAGGACCAGGACGTCACCGAGCGGGTAGGCGACGCTGATCACGCGCTGCTGCCAGGTCAGCGTGCCCTCGGTGGCCAGCGGCTGGACCAGGTACACCCACACCGGCAGCGCGACCCCGGCGGTGACGATCAGCGAGTCCAGCAGGCTGGGCAGGTCGCGGCCCACCCAGCGGTGCCGCACGAGCCCGAACAGGCCGGCCGCGAACAGCGGGTAGACCGCGAGGTAGCAGGCGTCGGCGGGCGAAGGGAACGGGTTGGAGGCGTTGAAGTACTGCTCCTGGGCGTTGTAGTACGTGTCGCCCGCGGCGAAGGCCAGCAGTCCGGCCGCGAGGCAGAACCACGGCCAGCGGACGGCGGGCCGGTTGCGCCGGACCCCCACGAGGACGGCCAGGCCGCCGGCCAGCCCGATGAACGCCCACAGCGGGGTGCACAATCCGGGGACCAGCAGATAGACACAGGTGACGACCAGGACCGTCGCGAGATAGGCGGCCGGCAGCCGGCGGGCCTGCAGCACGGGCATGCGCCTCCCAAGACCGGAGGACACGGGCTGCGTTGAAGCGTCAACCTGGATGAGCCTTCTGGCTTCTGATCCTAGGCACGGCCCGCACCCGGCCGCATCTTCGACCGGCGCCCGGCCTCACCCGGGGTGACGGCGGCGGTGCCGCCGGTGAGGGGCTCAGTCCTCGACCGGTGGACCGTTCGGGGCCGAGTTGCGGTAGCCGAGGGGGTGGAGGCGTTGGAAGCCCCAGGTGTCGCGGCACATGTCGTCCAGGTCGCGGCGTGGCCGCCAGCCCCAGTCCTGGCCGATGGCCCGGACGTCGGCGACCCGCTCGGCGGTGTCCCCGAGGCGGCGCGGCGCGATCTCGTACGGCACCAGCCGGCCGCAGGCCCGGGAGAACGCGGCGACGACCTCCAGCACCGAGACGCCCTGGCCGCGGCCCAGGTTGTACACGTGCATCCCCGGTGCGTCGGCGAGGTGGTCGAGCGCCAGCCGGTGCGCCTCGACGGTGTCCAGGATGTGCACGTAGTCGCGGATGCCGGTGCCGTCCGGCGTGGGGTAGTCGCCGCCGTACACCCGAAGCCGCCGGCGGCGGCCGACGGCGACCTGCGCCAGCGACGGCAGCAGGGTGTCCTGCGGGCCGGGCCGGTCCTCGCCGAGCAGTCCGCTGGGATGGGCGCCCGCCGGTGTGAAGTGGCGCAGGCACAGCACGGTGTACTCGGGCCGGTGCCGGCAGATGTCGGCCAGCAGCTGTTCGCACGCCCACTTGGAGGCCGCGTAGGGGTCCTCGGGGCGGGCCGGGTCCGTCTCGGCCAGCGGCCCGGTCGCGGCCGCCGCGTAGAGGGAGCCGGTGGAGGAGAACACCAGCTGGTGGACCCCGTGTTCGTGCATGGCGTTCAGCAGCGCGGTGGTGCCTCCGACATTGGCGTCGTAGTACTCCACCGGCATGCGCAGCGAGGCCTGGGCCGACGTCAGCGCGGCGAAGTGCATGACCGCGTCCACGGCGTGCCGTGCGAACACCCCCGACAGCGCCCGGCGGTCGCGGATGTCCAGCTCGTACACGGCGCCCACGAACCGGCCGGCGAGCCGCTCGACCCGGGCGAGGACCTGCCGTACGCCGGCGGACCAGTTGTCGACCACGATCACCTCGTAGCCGTGGTCCAGCAGATCCACGCACGTGTGGCTGCCTATGAAGCCGGCCCCACCGGTGACCAGGATCGTTGACGGTGCGCTCATGGACCGGGCTCCTCGCGCACGTGCAGCTGTATGTTTACGACGTATACCTGCTGCCTACCGACTGTCCTCCCCCGCCCCGCGTCCGTCAAGTCCGCGCCGCCTCTCAGTTCCGCATCAGCAGCTGGAAGTCGAACGAGTAGCGCGACGCCCGGTAGACGTGGGTGCCGTGCTCGACCGCGCGGCCGGTGGCGTCGTAGGCCGTGCGCTGCATGGTGAGCAGGGCGGCGCCCTCCCGCTCGTCCAGGCGGACCGCCTCCTCGGCCGTGGCGGAGCGGGCGCCGACGCGCTGCCGGGCGCTGTGCAGGCTGACGCCCGCCGCGCGCAGCAGCCGGTACAGGCCCGTCGCCTCCAGCCGGGCGGTGTCCAGGTCGAGCAGGTCCCCGGGCAGGTGGTTGCACAGCAGCGCCACCGGCCGGCCGTGGGTGAGGCGCAGCCGCTCCAGCAGGACCACCTCCGCGCCCTCGGCGATCCCCAGCGCGGCGGCCACCTCCGGGCCCGCCGGCACCCGCTCGTTGCGCACGACGCGCGTCGAGGGACCCTGCCCGGCGGCCTGGAGGTCGTCGTACAGGCTGCTCAGCTCCAGTGGGCGGCGGACCTGGCTGTGCACCACCTGGGTGCCCACCCCGCGGCGCCGCACCAGCAGGCCCTTGTCGACGAGGGACTGGATCGCCTGGCGGACGGTGGGGCGGGACAGGCCGAGCCGGGTGGACAGATCGACCTCGTTGCCGAGCAGGCTGCCCGGGACCAGCACCCCGCGCCCGATGGCCGCCTCCAGCTGCTGCGCCAGCTGGTGGTAGAGCGGGACGGGACTGGTCCGGTCCAGCGCGAAGTCCACCGCGTCCGTGCCGGGCGAGGTGCGTTCCTGCGCCATGGCGTCCCCCTAGACGTGCCGGCGGCGGTCGGCCACCCGCCGCTCGTAGCGCGCCCGTGCGGCCACCGCCGCCTCGCGCCCCGCCACCTCGGCGACCGGCACGTCCCACCAGGCCTCGGCCCCCGGCGCGGTCGGCGACGGGTCCGTCTCGACGTACACGCACGTCGGCCGGTCGGCGCCGCGTGCGGCGGTGAGCGCCTCGCGCAGCTCGGCCACCGTCTTGGCGCGCAGCACGTCCATGCCGAGGCTGGCCGCGTTGGCCGCCAGGTCGACGGGCAGCGGCGGCCCGGTGAAGGTGCCGTCGGCGGCCCGGTGCCGGTAGGCCGTGCCGAAGCGTTCGCCGCCGGTCTCCTCCGACAGCCCGCCGATGGAGGCGTAGCCGTGGTTCTGGATCAGCACCAGCTTGATCGGCAGCCCCTCCTGGACCGCCGTGACGATCTCCGTCGGCATCATCAGGTATGTCCCGTCGCCGACCAGCGCCCACACCACGGTGTCCGGCGCGGCCTGCCGCACCCCGATCGCGGCCGGGATCTCGTAGCCCATGCAGGAGTAGCCGTACTCCAGGTGGTACTGGCGCGGGCTGCGCGCCCGCCACAGCTTGTGCAGGTCGCCGGGGAGCGAACCGGCCGCGTTGATCACCACGTCCGTGTCGCCGACGACCCCGTCCAGCGCGCCGATCACCTGTGTCTGCGTCGGCACCGCGCTGTCGTCCTTCGCGCGGAACGCGGCCTCCACGACCCGCTCCCAGCGCTCCTTGCCGGCCCGGTACTCCGCCTCGTACGCGGCGTCCACACGGTGCCCGGCGAGCGCCGCCGTCAGCTTCTCCAGGCCGGTGCGCGCGTCGCAGACCAGCGTGCGCGCGGCCAGCTTGTGCGCGTCGAAGGCGGTGATGTTGAGGTTCACGAACCGCACGTCCGGGTTCTGGAAGAGGGTCCCGGAGGCGGTCGTGAAGTCCGAGTAGCGGGTGCCGACGCCGATCACCAGGTCGGCCGTGCGCGCGAGGTCGTCGCAGACCGCCGTGCCGGTGTGCCCGATGCCGCCGACGTCGGCGGGGTGGTCGTACCGCAGGGAGCCCTTGCCGGCCTGCGTGGAGGCGACCGGGATGCCGGTGGTCTCCACGAGGACCCGCAGCGCCTCCTCGGCCTCGCTGTGGTGGACGCCGCCGCCCGCGACGATCAGCGGACGGGAGGCGCCCTGGATCGCCCGGACGGCCTCGGCGAGTTCCATGGGGTCCGGCGCCGGGCGTCGTACGAACCACACGCGCTCGTCGAAGAACCCCTCCGGCCAGTCGTACGCCTCGGCCTGCACGTCCTGCGGCAGGGCCAGCGTCACCGCGCCGGTCTCGGCCGGGTCGGTGAGCACCCGCACGGCCTGCAGCGCGCTCGCGATCAGCGCCTCGGGCCGGGTGATCCGGTCGAAGTAGCGCGAGACCGGGCGCAGCGTGTCGTTCACCGACACGTCCGCCTCCACGGGGTGCTCCAGCTGCTGCAGCAGCGGGTCGGCGGGGTGGGCGGCGAAGTAGTCGCCGGGCAGCAGCAGGACCGGCAGGCGGTTGATGGTGGCGAGGGCGGCGCCGGTGACCAGGTTGGTGGCGCCCGGGCCGATCGACGTGGTCACCGCCATCGCGGACAGCCGGTTGAGGTGGCGGGCGTGGCCGACGGCCGCGTGCACCATGGCCTGCTCGTTGCGGCCCTGGTGGTAGGGCATGCGGTCCGCGTACTCGACGAGTGCCTGGCCGATGCCGGCGACGTTGCCGTGGCCGAAGATGCCCCAGGTGCCGGCGATCAGCCGGTGGCGCACCCCGTCGCGTTCGGTGTACTGGGCGGCGAGGAACCGCACCAGGGCCTGGGCGGTGGTCAGTCGGACGGTAGGGGCGCTCATCGGGACGTCTCCGGGGCGGTGTAGAGGGGCAGGCGGGGGTCGACGGGCTGCTCGGCCCAGGTGTCGCGGATCCAGGCGTGGCCGGGGTGGTCGCAGATCAGCCAGGCCCGCTCGGCCTCGGGGCCCGCCATGACGTTCAGGTAGTACATGTGGTGGCCCGGCACCGCCATGGACGGCCCGTGCCAGCCGTCCGGGATGAGGACCACGTCGCCGTCGCGGACCTCGGCCAGCACGTCGGTCTCCCGGCCCCGCCCGGACGGCGAGACCCGCTGGTAGCCGAGGCCGGGCGTGGCGTCGTGCGCGGCGAACTCGAAGTAGTAGATCTCCTCCAGCACCGACTCCTCGCCCGGGCGGTGCTCGTCGTGCTTGTGCGGCGGGAAGGAGGACCAGTTGCCGCCGGGGGTGAGCACCTCCACCGCGATCAGCTTGTCGCACTCGAAGACGCCGGCCGCCCCGAAGTTGTTGACCTGCCGGGAGCAGTTCCCGGTGCCGCGCAGCTCGACCGGGACCGAGGAGGCGGGCCCGTACCGGGCGGGCAGCCGGCGGGTGCAGCGGGCTCCGGTGAGCGCGAAGCGGCCGCCGGCGGGGGAGGTCACGGTGGCGCGGGCGTCGCGCGGGGCGTAGGCGAAGTCGCTCACCGCGCTGAAGACGTCCGCCCGGCCCGTCAGCTCGAAGGTGTCGTGGCCGAAGTCGTCGGCCACGGAGACCGTGCAGGAGCCGCTGAGCGGCAGCACGATCCACTCGCTGTCGCCGGTGTCGAAGGTGTGCGAGCCGCCGGCGGGCAGCTGGAGCACGCGCAGGGCGGAGTAGCCCCAGCCGGCCGTCTCGGGGGTGATGTCGACGGCGTAGGGCCCGGCGGCCGCCTTGCCCGCGGGCAGGTGGTGCGTCATGAACTCCTCCGTTTCACAGCACGCTTCGTCGGTCGGACCTCTGACGGGACGCTCGTACAGCAGACCTTCCCCGGCGGGCCTTTCACAGCAGCCCGACGGCCGTGTCGACCGCCTCCTCCACGCTTCCCCGGGCCGGATAGAGCAGCGAGCGGCCCACGACCATGCCGTGCACGGTGGGCAGCCTCAGCGCCTTGCGCCAGCGCTCGTAGACGGCGTCCTGGTCGGCGCCCACGTCACCGCCGAGCAGTACGGCGGGCAGCGTGGACGTCTGCAGCACCTCGCCCATGTCGTCGGGGTCCTCGGTGACGGGCAGCTTGAGCCAGGTGTAGG
Organism: Streptomyces sp. Ru71; assembly: GCF_002920535.1. Taxonomy (GTDB): domain Bacteria; phylum Actinomycetota; class Actinomycetes; order Streptomycetales; family Streptomycetaceae; genus Streptomyces. The sequence goes on from NZ_PQSS01000041.1 coordinate 45,028, forward strand.
CGGAGGTGCCGCCGAGGCCGGAGGCGATGGCGATGGAGCGGGTGACGGCCGCGGCGGACAGGTCGTTCTCGACCCGGCCGTCCACCCGGCGTGAGAGGAAGGGCTCCACGAACACCGGCAGGCGCGAGGCGGCCATCTCGTCGATGGCGCGGGCGGTGGCCTCCAGCGTGGTGAGCGAGCCGGGGTCGGTGTAGTCGATGCGCAGCAGCAGCTTGCCGGCGTCGAAGCGCAGCCGGGCGAGGTCGGCGGCTCGGTGCCCGGTGAACCGGTCGTCCATCTCGAAGGCGGACCCGGCCAGGCCGCCGCGGTTCATCGAGCCCATCACGACCTTGCCGTCCAGCGCGCCGAGCAGCAGCAGATCCTCCAGGACGTCGGCGGTGGCGAGCACCCCGTCGACCCCGGGCCGGGCGAGCGCCGTGCACAGCCGCTGCAGCAGATCGGCCCGGTTGGCCATGGCCAGGCGCCGGTCGCCCACGCCGAGCGCGCCACGGGCCGGGTGGTCGGCGGCGACGATCATCAGCCGGCCGGAGTCGTTCAGCAGCGGCCGCCGCACGCGGCGGGCCGCGGCCTCGGCGACGGCCTCGGGGTGCCGGGCGCGGACCGCGACGAGGTCCGGGATGCCGGGGGTGCTGAGGGTCAACACGTCGCTCCGTTTCCGCGTCAGGGCTACGCCCGCGCGCCTGGGGTAGGGATCGACCACGTACCAGCGGGTCTGCCGCCTCCCAGGTGTAGGGCCCGGGAGCCGACGCTGTCAATACTTTGTACTTACATTCGGACCTGCTTGTGAAATGATGTCTTAACAAAGTATTGACAGCGGGCGCCGCAGCGACTTGTATCCCGTCCCAGCGCAACAGCCGTGCGAGACGGCTTCTCGATCCCCTCCCTTTCCCCTGGCGCACAGTGAGGTGCAGGAAAGATGGACCGCTCTTCCCACTCCCGCAGACTCGCCCCGGTCGTGGCCCTGGCCGCGGCGGCGGCCCTGACCCTCGCGGGCTGCTCCAGCAGTTCCGGCGGCAAGAAGGCCGAGGAAGGAGGGGGCGCGGCCTCCGCGGGCAAGGCCACCACCCCTCGCATGACGGTCGCACTGGTCACCCACCAGTCGCCCGGCGACACCTTCTGGGACATCGTCCGCAAGGGCGCCGAGGCCGCGGCCGCCAAGGACAACATCAAGCTCGTCTACTCCGCCGACCCGAACGCCGGCGGCCAGGCCAACCTGGTGCAGAACGGCATCGACCAGAAGGTCGACGGCATCGCCATCACGCTGGCCAAACCGGACGCCATGAAGAGCGTCGTGGCCAAGGCCAAGAGCGCCGGCATACCCGTGGTCGGCCTCAACTCCGGTGTCAGCGACTGGAAGAAGCTCGGCCTGCTGGAGTTCTTCGGGCAGGACGAGACCGTCGCCGGCGAGGCCTTCGGCAAGAAGCTGAACGAGGTCGGCGCCAAGAAGGCCGTGTGCGTCATCCAGGAGCAGGGCAACATCGGCCTGACCCAGCGCTGCGACGGCGTGAAGAAGACCTTCTCGGGCTCGGTGGAGAACCTCTACGTCAACGGCACCGACATGCCGTCCGTGAAGTCGACGATCACCGCCAAGCTCAAGCAGGACAGCGGCATCGACTACGTCGTCACGCTCGGCGCCCCGTTCGCGCTGACCGCGGTGCAGTCGGTGGGCGACGCCGGCAGCAAGGCCAAGGTCGCCACCTTCGACCTGAACAAGGACCTCACCAAGGCCATCAAGAACGGCACCATCCAGTTCGCCGTCGACCAGCAGCCCTACCTCCAGGGCTACCTGGCGATCGACTCCCTGTGGCTCTACAAGAACAACGGCAACTACAGCGGTGGCGGCGAGCAGCCGGTGCTCACCGGCCCGGCCTTCGTCGACAAGTCCAACGTCGACCAGGTCGCGAACTTCGCCGCGAAGGGCACCCGGTGATCAGCATGACCCAGCAGGCTGCGCCGGCGGTGGGGACACCGCCGGCCCCCGGCCCGGGGGAGTCCGACGGCCGCACCCGGCAGCGGTCCCTGGTGCTCCGGCTGCTCGCACGGCCCGAGGTCGGCGTCTTCCTCGGCGCCGTGGCCGTCCTCGTCTTCTTCCTGATCGCGGCCCCGACCGTCCGCCAGGGCAGCTCGATGGCCACGGTCCTCTACCAGTCGTCGACCATCGGGATCATGGCGCTGCCGGTGGCGCTGCTGATGATCGGCGGCGAGTTCGACCTGTCGTCCGGCGTCGCGGTGATCACCTCGGCGCTCACCGCGAGCATGCTGAGCTTCCAGCTGAGCATGAACGTGTGGACCGGTGTCTTCGTCGCGCTGATCGTCTCCCTCGCCATCGGCGCCTTCAACGGCTGGATGGTGATGAAGACCGGGCTGCCCAGCTTCCTGGTCACCCTCGGCACCTTCCTGATCCTCCAGGGCGTCAACCTCGCGGTGACCAAGCTGGTCACCGGCAACGTCGCCACCGACGACATCAGCGACATGGACGGCTTCGGCCAGGCGCGCAAGGTCTTCGCCTCCTCCTTCGACGTCGGCGGGGTCCAGGTGAAGATCACGGTGGTCTGGTGGCTGGTCTTCGCGGCCCTGGCCACCTGGGTGCTGCTGCGCACCCGGTACGGCAACTGGATCTTCGCGGTCGGCGGCAACAAGGACAGCGCCCGGGCCGTGGGTGTGCCGGTGAAGTTCACCAAGATCACGCTGTTCATGACCGTGGGCTTCGGCGCCTGGTTCGTCGGCATGCACAATCTGTTCTCCTTCAACACCGTGCAGTCCGGCGAGGGCGTCGGCCAGGAGCTGATCTACATCGCCGCGGCCGTCATCGGCGGCTGCCTGCTCACCGGCGGTTACGGCTCCGCGATCGGCCCGGTCTTCGGCGCGTTCATGTTCGGCATGGTCAACCAGGGCATCGTCTACGCCGGCTGGAACCCCGACTGGTTCAAGGCCTTCCTCGGAGTGATGCTCCTCGGCGCCGTTCTGATCAACTTGTACGTGCAGCGCACGGCGACCCGGAGGTGAGGGGGAGATGACCACCAGCAAGGCCCACGGGGCGATCCTCAAGGACACCGCGCCCGAGCAGGACGCCCCCCTGGTCGAACTGCGCTCGGCCGGCAAGTCCTACGGCAACATCCGCGCCCTGCACGGCGTGGACCTGAGGGTCTTCCCCGGCGAGGTGACCTGCGTCCTCGGCGACAACGGCGCCGGCAAGTCCACCCTGATCAAGATCGTCTCGGGGCTGCACCAGCACACCGAGGGCGAGTTCCTCGTCGACGGGCAGCCGGTGCGCTTCAGCACCCCGCGCGAGGCACTCGACCGCGGCATCGCCACCGTCTACCAGGACCTCGCGACCGTCCCGCTGATGCCCGTGTGGCGCAACTTCTTCCTCGGCTCGGAGATGACCAAGGGGCCCTGGCCGATCCGCCGCCTCGACATCGCCGCCATGAAGAAGACGGCCGACCAGGAACTGCGCAACATGGGCATCGTCCTGGACGACCTGGAACAGCCCATCGGCACCCTCTCCGGCGGCCAGCGCCAGTGCGTGGCCATCGCCCGCGCCGTCTACTTCGGCGCCCGGGTGCTGATCCTGGACGAGCCGACCGCCGCCCTCGGCGTCAAGCAGTCCGGCGTCGTGCTGAAGTACATCGCCGCCGCCCGCGACCGCGGCCTCGGCGTCATCTTCATCACCCACAACCCCCACCACGCCTACATGGTCGGCGACCACTTCAACGTGCTGCGCCTGGGCACCCTGGAGCTGTCCGCCGCGCGCAGCGACGTCGGCCTGGAGGAGCTGACCAACCACATGGCCGGCGGCGCCGAACTCGCCGCCCTCAAGCACGAACTGGCCCAGGTCCGCGGCGTCGACGTGGAGGAGCTCCCCGAGGCGCAGGACCTGTCCGCACCCCTGGCGACCCCCACCTCGGAAGGAACCCCCTGACATGCCCGCTGCCCTGAGCCGCATCCGGGTCGGCTCCGCCCCCGACTCCTGGGGCGTGTGGTTCCCCGACGACCCCGCCCAGGTGCCCTGGCGGCGCTTCCTCGACGAGGTCGCCGAGGCCGGCTACGAGTGGATCGAGCTCGGCCCGTACGGCTATCTGCCCACCGACCCGGCCCGGCTCACCGACGAGGTGGAGGCCCGCGGACTGAAGGTGTCCGCCGGCACCGTCTTCACCGGCCTGCACCGCGGCCCGGCGGTGTGGGAGTCCACCTGGGAGCACGTGGGCCAGGTCGCCGCCCTCACCCAGGCCATGGGCGCACGGCACCTCGTCGTCATCCCGTCCTTCTGGCGCGACGACAAGACCGCCGAGATCCTCGAACCGCCGGAGCTGACGGCCGAGCAGTGGGCGCACCTCACCAAGGGCATGGAACGGCTCGGCCACGAGGTCAAGGAGACCTACGGCCTGGACATCGTCGTCCACCCCCACGCCGACACCCACATCGACACCGAGGCCCACGTCGAGCGCTTCCTCGACTCCACCGACTCCGACCTGGTCAACCTCTGCCTGGACACCGGGCACTACGCCTACTGCGGCGGCGACAGCGTCAAGCTGATCGAGACCTTCGGCGAGCGCATCGGCTATCTGCACCTCAAGCAGGTCGACCCGGAGATCCTCGCCGAGGTCGTGGCGGACGGGGTCCCGTTCGGGCCCGCCGTGCAGCGCGGAGTGATGTGCGAACCGCCCTCCGGCGTCCCGGAGCTGGAGCCGGTGCTGGTCGCGGCGCAGAAGCTGGGCGTGGACCTGTTCGCCATCGTCGAGCAGGACATGTACCCCTGCGAGCCGGACAAGCCGCTGCCGATCGCGGTGCGCACGCGCCGCTTCCTGCGCTCCTGCGGGGCGTGAGCGGTTCGGCGGCACGTGAGTGGCGCGGCGGCGGGTGAGCGGTTCGGCGGCGCGTGCGTGGCCCGGCGGCGGGTGATCGGTTCGGCGGCGCGTGCGTGGCCCGGCGGTGCCGCGGCGGTCCCACGGGGCGTGTGGTTTTCGGGGGCGCGAGCGGTCTGCGGGGCGTGAGCGGTCCGTGGTGGCGTGGCGGTTCGGCGAGCGGTCATGCGATGGCATGGCGGTCCTGCCCGGGGGTGAGCGGTCAGCCGGTCGTGCGCGGTCCTGCGGTGCCGTGGCGGGCGGCGCGAGGGGCGCCCGGGGCCCGACAGGACGTGACGGGCGTGCGCTCCTATGCTGGTGATAGCCGGTGTGACTCTTGGGACCACTGGTGCACCAGGGCCGTCGGCCTGGCGCTGCGGCCGCTGTCCCGCCGCCTTCCACGACGTTCGCGGGGCGTTCCTCCTGCCGTTCTCCCGGGAGCAGGCCCATGTCGTTCGCTTCCCCCCGACTGCGCAGGTCAGCCGTCGCCGCCGCCGCGCTGGGCATCCTCGCGGGCCCGGCCGCCGGCGGTGCGGCCGTCGCGCTGCCGAGCGCGGCCCCCGCGCCGCCGTCCCCTCCGGGATCCTCCTCCGCGTCCGCCACCTCGCCGTCCGTCACCTCGCCGTCCGCGACCTCGCCGTCCGCGACCTCGCCGTCCGCGACCTCGCCGTCCGTCACCGAGCCGACGTCGCCGTCCGGCTCCGGCTCCACCTCGCCGTCGTCGACCGGACCGACGACGCCGTCCGCCCCGTCCGCCGGCTTGCCGCCTCCGTCCGCCGGCGGGGTGCGTCCGCTCACCCCCGCCGTGCAGCAGCAACTCGACGCCGCCGTGCAGCGCGTGATGCAGCAGGCGAACATCCCCGGCGTGACCGTCGGCGTGTGGACACCCGACCAGGGGCAGTACGTCAAGTCCTTCGGCGTCGCCGACAAGTCCACCGGCGCGAAGATGTCCCCCGGCCTGTACCTGCGGATCGGCAGCGAGACGAAGACCTTCACGGTCACGGCCGTGCTGCAACTCGTCGACCAGGGCAAGGTCGGCCTGGACGACACCATCGACAAGTACGTCGGCGGAGTGCCCAACGGCGACAAGATCACCATCCGGCAGCTGGCCGGCATGCGCAGCGGGCTGTTCAACTACTCCGCGGACGAGGACTTCTACAAGGCGCTGACCTCCGACCCGCAGCGCCCCTTCACCCCCCAGCAGCTCCTGGACTACTCCTTCAAGCACCCCGTGCTCTTCCCGCCCGGCCAGCAGTTCTACTACTGCAACACCAACCTGATCCTGCTCGGCCTGGTCGTGGAGAAGGAGAGCGGGCAGAAGCTGAACGACTACATCCAGCAGAAGGTCCTCGATCCGGTCGGCCTCAAGCACACCCTCTTCCCGACCGGCAACGAGTTCCCGACGCCGCACTCGCAGGGCTACACCAACCAGACGGCGACCGGGAAGGTCGAGGACTCGGCCGACTGGAACCCCTCCTGGGGCTGGGCGGCCGGCGCGATGATCTCCCAGCTGGACGACCTGCGGGTGTGGGCCCGCACGGTGGCCACCGGCAAGCTGCCCGACGGCGGCGACATGATCAGCCCCGCGACCCAGCGGCAGCGGCTGATCACCCCGCCGACCCCCATCGCGGGCGCCGGCTACGGCCTCGGCATCTTCAATGTGCAGGGCTGGATCGGGCACAACGGCTCCCTGCCCGGCTATGAGTCGCTCACCATCTACCTGCCGTCCGCGCAGGCGACGCTCGTGGTGATGCTCAACACGGACATCAACTACAAGAACCAGGAGCCCAGCACCCTGTTCGGCCAGGCCGTGACCCGGATCATCTCCCCGGACCACGTTTTCGACCTGCCGGCGGAACCGGCGGCGCGGTGAGTTCGTTGGGAGAGTGAAGGGGCGAACAGACGGACGGGGGAGGACCGATGACGGACGGACAGCAGACGGAGGAGCGCGAGGAGGCGGCACCCGCCGCCGCGGAGGCGGCCTCGCGCCGGGCCCGCTTCGGGACCCTGCCGGAGCGGGTGCGCCCGGAGCAGACGGTGGAGACGAAACCGGCCACCGCGCCGGACCCGGCCCGCGACCGCTACGACGTGCACGAGTGGCTCATACGCTACTGCGGCTGAACCCCGCCCGAACCACCGGACGGGGCCCCGCCGTACGGCGTTTCCGCGCACGCACCGGCGAGGCCACGGCTCAGGCGCCGCGCACCTCCGCCGGCGTCACCGGCCGGTGCTCGCGCAGGGACAGCGTGCACGCCTCCGCGATCCAGCCCGCCTCCAGCGCGTCCGCGACCGTGCAGGGCGAGGGCCGGGTGCCGGCCACCACCTCGGTGAACGCGGCGAGTTCGGCGCGGTAGGCGGCGGCGAAGCGGTCCATGAAGAAGACGTGCGGGGTGCCGGAGGGGAAGGTGACACCGGGCTCGGCCGAGCGCAGCGGCAGCTTGTCGTCCAGGCCGACGGCGAGGGAGTCGGCGAAGCCGTGCAGCTCCATGCGGACATCGTGGCCGCGGCCGTTGTGCCGGGAGTTGGACACCACCGCGATGGTGCCGTCGTCGAGGGTGAGCAGCGCGCCGGTGGTGTCGGCGTCGCCGGCCTGCCGGATATAGTCCGCGCCCCGGTTGCCGCCGACGGCGTACACCTCGCTCACCTCCCGGCCGGTCACCCAGCGGATGATGTCGAAGTCGTGCACCGAGCAGTCCCGGAAGATGCCCCCGGAGGCGGCGACGTACGCGGCGGGAGGCGGCGCCGGGTCCAGGGTCGTCGACCGCACGGTGTGCAGCTTGCCCAGCTCACCGGCCTGAACGGCGGCACGGGCGGCGGCGAACCCGGCGTCGAAGCGACGGTTGAACCCGATCTGGACCGGCACGTCGCCGCCCTCGACGGCCTGCAGGACGGCCACGCCCTCGGCCATGGTGCGGGCGACCGGCTTCTCGCAGAAGACGGGCACGCCGGCCGCGACACCCGCCCGGATCAGCGCGGGGTGGGCGTCGGTGGCCGCCGCGACGACGACACCGTCCACACCGGACGCAAGCAGGGCCTCGGGGGAGTCCGCGACCTCCGCGCCGAACCGCTCGGCGGCGGCCTTGGCGGCGTCCGCGACCGGGTCGCTGACGACGAGCGACTCGACGGCGTCGAGCCCGGACAGGGTCTCGGCGTGGAAGGCGCCGATACGGCCGAGGCCGAGGATTCCGATACGCATGGTGCTCCTAGAGGAAGGGAAGCGGAGTATGCCGGTCAGTCCAGTCCGCCGAGGACGTTCTGGTCCCAGTCGATCACCGAGCCGGTGACCACCCCGGACCGGTCGGACAGCAGGAAGACCACGAAGTCGGCGATCTCGTCCGGTCGGCCGAGCCGCCCCATCGGCAGCCGCGCCGCCGCCCGCTCCTGCCAGTCGTCGCCCGCCCCGTGGAAGGCGCGCTGGGTGGCGTCCTCGCCCTCGGTCGCGGTCCAGCCGATGTTCAGTCCGTTGATCCGGATGCGGTCGAAGCGGTGGGCGTGCGCGGCGTTGCGGGTCAGCCCCACGAGCCCGGCCTTCGCGGCCACGTAGGGCGCGAGGAAGGGCTGTCCGCCGTGCGCGGAGGAGGTGATGACGTTGACGACGGTGCCGGGCGCCTTGCGGGCGAGCATGTCGGCGACGGCCGCCTGCATCGCGAAGAACGGCCCCCGCAGATTGACCGCGATGTGCTGGTCGAACAACTCGGGCGTGGTGTCCAGCAGGGTGCCGCGCGAGGTGAGCCCGGCGGAGTTCACCAGGCAGTCGACGCGGCCCCAGGCGTCCACCACCGCGGCCACGGACGCCCTGGCCTGCTCGGCGTCGGCGAGGTCGGCCCGTACGTACATCGCCTTGCCGCCGCCTGCCGTGAGCTCGGCGACCAGCGCCTCGCCGGGCTCCGGGCGGCGCCCGGTGACGGCCACCACGGCGCCCTCACGCACCGCCGCCCGGGCGACGGCCGCGCCGACGCCCTGGCTGCCGCCGTTGACCAGCACGACCTTGTCGTCGAGAAGTCCCATGTCTCTCCTAGCTCCTGCGCCGCCCGGCGGCGGCGCGCAGCTCCTCGGCCAGCGCCTGCGGGGTCCACTCCTCGGCGAGCGCGCGCCGCACCAGATCGGCCTGCGCGGGCGGCGCCAGTCCGTCGACCGGCGGGTCGCGGTCCAGATCGGTCGGGAAGGGATAGCCCTCGGCGCTGGCGGCGATCACCTGCTCCAGCCACGCCGCGCTCGCCCCCTCCGCCCTGCGCTTGAGCAGCACCGGGTAGACGGCGTTCACGACCGCCTCGCGGTCCACGCTCTCCATGGCCCGCCCGAACGCCGAGGAGATCTGGAGCAGATTGGCGGTGCGCCGGATGTCCGCCGAGCGGTTCTCCCCGGCGGCGTGGAACAGGGCGGGGTTGAAGAACACCGCGTCCCCCTTGGCGAGCGGCAGCTGCACGTGGCGCTCGGCGAAGCAGTCCCGGAACTGCGGCAGCCGCCAGGCCAGATACCCCGGCTCGTACAGCTGGGACCAGGGCAGATACAGCGTCGGGCCGGACTCGACCGGCATGTCGCAGTGGGCGACGGCGCCCTGCAGGGTGAGCACGGGGGAGAGGCGGTGCACGTGCGCGGGGTAGGCCGCGGCGGTCTCGCTCGCGAGGAACCCCAGGTGGTAGTCGCGGTGCGGCTGCTGCGCCGCGCCGCCCGGGTTGACCACGTTGACCTGGGAGGTGACCTGGTAGCCGGGGCCCAGCCAGGCCCGCGAGACCAGCGCGACGACGTCGTTGGCGTAGTAGTCGGCGAACGCCTCCGCGTCGTACAGCGCGGCCTTCTCCAGCGCGTTCCACACCCGGTCGTTGGCACCGGGCGGGGCGAAGTGGTCGCCGGCCGTCCGGCCCGAGGCGCGCTGCTCTGCGATCAGCGCGTCGAAGACGGCGGTGAGCCGGTCGACGACGGCCGGGTCCGGGAAGGCGCCCCGGAAGACGGCGATGCCCGGGCCGTCGGCGAGGACGCGGACGATCTCGGCCTGGATCTCGCGGCCCGTGCCGAGCCGGGCGGCGTCGTAGACCGGCACGTTCCGCTCGACGGCGGCGGCGTGCGGCAAGTCGGCGGGGTCGGTGGTGCGCTCGATCAGACGGCGGAAGGCGGCCAGGTCGCAGTCCTGCTCGGACAGCCAGGCGCGGTCGGGTGCGGTGGAGGACATCGCCGTCCCTTCGTTCAGGGCGCGACCCGTGGGTCACGGAGCCGTGCGGCTCTGTCATTCTTGTCAGGACAAAGGCAGCGAACAACCGGCAGGCGGCCATCAAAAACCCCTCAAGGAGCCGACCGTGGGCCATCCCTTCCCGATCCGGGAGATCGCACGTCAGGCGGGCCTGAGCGAGGCCACGGTGGACCGGGTGCTCAACGCCCGCGGCGGGGTCCGCGCCTCCACCGCGCAGGAGGTGCACCGGGCCATCGCCGACCTGGACCGGCAGCGCACCCAGGTGCGGCTCGTCGGCCGCACCTTCATGATCGACATCGTGATGCAGGCGCCGGAGCGGTTCTCCACCGCCGTACGGGCCGCCCTGGAGGCGGAACTGCCGTCCCTGCACCCGGCCGTGCTGCGCTCACGCTTCCACTTCCGCGAGACGGGCCCGGTCGAGGAGCAGGTGCGTGTGCTGGACCGGATCGCCCGCCGCGGCTCCCAGGGCGTGCTCCTGAAGGCGCCGGACGTCCCCGAGGTCACCGCGGCCGTCGGCCGGCTGACCGCGGCCGGCATCCCCGTGGTCACCCTCGCCACCGACCTGCCCGCGAGCACCCGGCTGGGCTACGTCGGCATCGACAACCGGGCAGCGGGCGCCACGGCCGCCTATCTGATGGGCCAGTGGCTGGGCGAGCGGCCCGGCAACGTCCTCACCAGCCTCAGCAGCGGCTTCTTCCGCAACGAGGAGGAGCGCGAGATGGGCTTCCGCAGCGCCATGCGCGCCCGGCACCCCGGGCGCGTCCTCGTCGAGATCGCCGAGGGGCAGGGCCTGGACGCCACCCAGTACGACCTCGTGCGCGCCGCCCTCGCCCGCGACCCGGACATCCGCGCCGTGTACTCGATCGGCGGCGGCAACATCGCCACCCTCCAGGCCTTCGCCGACCTGGGCCGCGAGTGCGCCGTGTTCGTCGCCCACGACCTCGACCACGACAACACCCGGCTGCTGCGCGAGCACCGCCTGTCCGCCGTCCTCCACCACGATCTGCGCCAGGACCTGCGGGAGGCCTGCCATCTGGTGATGCGGGCCCACGGCGCGCTCCCACCGGCCGGGCCGACCCTGCCGTCGGCGATCCAGGTCGTCACGCCGTACAACATGCCGCCGCAGGCCGCGCGATGAGCGGCACCGGGCGGCCGCTGACCGAGCGGGTGACGATCGAGGGCGTGGAGTTCACCGTCACGCTCACCCCGGGCGACGGCATCGGCCTGCTCGCGCTGCACGCCAGCGTCGAGGGCGGCACCGGTGAACTCGCGGACGAGCTGGCCCAAAGATGCGGCGCGACACGACTGGTGTTCCGGCAGAGCGACGGCGAGCCGGTGCACATCCCCTCGGCGCGGATGGGCGCCGTCCCCTGCCGGCTGCTGCGCGACTTCCTCGCCCGAGTCGACGTCGTCGTGTCGCTGCACGGGCATCTGCGGCCGGCCGCGCCCCGCTCGATCTTCCTCGGCGGCGCCGACCGCACCGCGCCGCGGCTCATGGCGGGCGGCCTCGCATCGCTGCGGCCCCGGTTCGAGCCGGTCACCGACCTGGCGCTGATCCCCGCCGCCCTGCGGGGCGTCAACCCCCGCAACCCGGTCAACATGGCCGGCGGTTCAGGGGTGCAGGTGGAGCTGCCGCTGCTCGCCCGGACCACGTTCCCGGGTGGGGCGGACGTGCCGCCGCGGGACGTCGCGGACGCGCTCGCGGACGGCGTACGGCGACTGCGGGCGCTCACCCGTGAGGCGTGACGTCCACCGCTGGAGCGCCCCTTTCACTGCGGCAGCGTGACCCACGCCCCGCTCTCGGCGGACCGCGCCATCGCGTCCAGCACCGTGGCGCTGTGCACCGCGTCCGCCAGGGTCGCCCCGTGCGGGGTGCCCTCGGCGATCGAGCGCAGGAAGCGGTGGCACTCGATGACCTTCAGGTCGTCGTAGCCCATGGCGTTGGCCGCGCCCGGCTGGAACGCGCCGTACTCGCCGGCGCCCGGCCCCACGTAGACCGTGCTCACCGGCTGGTCCTGGTACGCGGTGCCGCGGCTCACCCCCAGCTCGTTCATCCTGCGGAAGTCCCAGAAGACGGCGCCCCTGGTGCCGTGCACCTCGAAGCCGTAGTTGTTCTGCTCGCCGACCGACACCCGGCACGCCTCCAGCACACCCCGGGCGCCGGAGGCGAAGCGCAGCAGACAGCTGACGTAGTCCTCGTTCTCGACGGGGCCGAGTGCGCCGCCGGTGGCGCGGGAGTGACCGGCGGTGGCGCCGGTGGGCCGGGCCCGCTCGGGCACGAAGACCGCGGTGTCGGCGGTCAGGGAGGCGATGTCGCCGAGCAGGTACCGGGCGAGGTCGGCGCCGTGCGAGGCGAGGTCGCCGAGCACTCCGCTGCCGCCGCGCTCACGCTCGTAACGCCAGGTCAGAGCCCCCTCCGGATGGGCGGCGTAGTCGCTGAACAGCCGGATGCGGACATGGGTGACCGTGCCGAGTTCCCCGGAGGCGATCAGCTCGCGGGCCGCCTCCACGGCCGGGGCGTTGCGGTAGTTGAAGCCGACCGTGCCCTGGACGCCGGCCTTCGCGACCGCGTCGGCGACCGCGCGGGCGTCACCGGCGCTCAGGCCGACCGGCTTCTCGATCCACAGGTGCTTGCCGGCCTCGGCCATCGCGACGCCGATCTCGCGGTGCAGGAAGTTCGGCGCGGTGACGCTGACCGCCTCCACCCGCGGATCGGCGGCGACCTCACGCCAGTCGCGGGTGGCCGAGGCGAACCCGAACTGCGCGGCGGCCTCCTCCGCCCGCCCCGGCACCTCCTCGGCGACGGCGACCAGCCGCGGCCGCAGCCCCAGCGCGGGGAAGTGGTGGAGCACGCGGGCGTACGCCTGGGTGTGCACCCGCCCCATCCACCCGAACCCGACGACGGCGACCCCGAGCGAACGTGCCATGACAGCCTTCTCCCGCAATTGGACCGTTCCAACAAGTTCTTCCGGCCACCCTGCGCGGACGCACCCCCACTGTCAAGCACTTTGACAACCGCACCACCACATGGAACGGTCCACCCCATGAAGCAGCCGACCATCCGGGACGTGGCCGAGCGGGCGGGCGTGTCGAAGTCGCTGGTCTCGCTCGTGCTGCGTGGCTCCGACCAGGTGCGCCCCGAGAAGCGGGACGCGGTGCTCCGGGCGGTGCGCGAGCTCGGCTACCGGCCCAACGCCGCGGCCCGCACCCTGAGCGAGCGGCGCTCCCGCACAGTCGGTGTGCTCCTGCACGACCTGCGCAATCCCTGGTTCGTGGAGCTGCTGGACGGGATGAACCCCCCGCTGCGCGAGGCCGGACTGCACATGCTGCTCTCCGACGCCCGCCTCGGCCGCCGCGCGGGCCACGACCTCGCCGAGCCCTTTCTGGACCTCGGGGTCGACGGCCTGGTCGTGGTCGGCACCCTGCCCGACCCGGCCGGGCTCGCGCGGGTCGCCGAGCGGCTTCCGGTGGTGGTCGCGGGGGCGCGGGAGCCGGTGCTGCCGGACGTGGACATGGTCGCGGGCGACGACGAGCAGGGCGCCCGGCTCGTCACGGAGCACCTGATCGGGCTGGGCCACCGCCGGATCGCGCACATCGGCGGGCACGGCGCGGTGGGCGAGCTGCGCCGGCGCGGTTACACCTCCGCCCTGGCCGCGCACGGGCTCGATCCGGTGGTCGAGCGCGGGGACCTGACCGAGGAGGGCGGCTACCGGGCCACGGTACGGCTGATCGCCCGCGCCGAGCGGCCCACGGCGGTCTTCGCCGTCAACGACATGACGGCGGTGGGCGCGCTGTCGGCGGCCGCGGAGCTGGGGCTGAGCGTGCCCCGTGACATCTCCGTGGCCGGCTACGACAACACCGGCATCTCCCGGCTGCGGCACGTGTGGCTGACCACCGTGGACAACGCCGGCCACGAGGTCGGCCGCCGGGCCGCGCGCTGCCTGCTGGACCGGTTCGAGGGCCGGGCGGGAACGAGCCGGGTCCGCTTGACCACGCCGGCGCTGGAGACGCGCGGCACGACGGGGCGGCCGCCGGGGTCGTTCAGAGATTGATCGCGTACACCTTGCGCAGCGTCTCGTGCACCGTCCACGTCGTACGGTCGCCCTCGCGCAGCACCGCCATGTCACCGGGACCGACGTGCAGCGTCGGCCCGCCGTCGACCTCGACCGTGGCCGACCCGCTGACCACCACGAACACCTCGTCGGCCTCGGTGTCCGTGACCACGCCGGGCGTGATCTGCCAGATGCCGCGGATCTGCCGCCCGTCCTCGGACTCCCACACCACCTTCCCGGTCACCTCGGGCGAGCCGGAGACGATCTGCGCCGCGTCGAGCGGCTCCGGTGCGAGCTCGGCGTCCGGGACGTGCAGTGCGAAGCTGTGGATCATGCGGCGACCCTAACCGGCCCGCTCCCGCGACGGCGCTGGACACAGTGTGCGTGTTCGCCCCGGCCGGACCGACACATCGTCGCAAGTGGCAGGCGCCCGGGGCCCGAGTGATCGTGAGGGCATGGCCGACTCCGACACCCCGCCGAGGACCGCGGCGCCGCACCGCCACGACACGCGGGAGATGATCCTCTTCGGCGGCGTCTACGGCGCTGTCCTGGCCAGCTCCATGGTCGCGGCCCTCACCCAGTACGGGCACTCCTCCGCGCACAGCCGCCGCTACGACGCCCTGTGGCTGGTGGTCACCGCGCTGGCCTCCGCGCTGGCCCACGGCTACGCCCACTACATCGCCGAACGCGGCCCGCACCGCCGCTGGGACGCCCTGCGCGCCCTGGCCGACGAGTGGCCCCTGGTCGCGGCCGTCCTGCCGACGGTCGTGGTCCTGGCCGGCGCCGGCTGGGGCTGGTGGCCGCCGGGGGGCGTCGAGTACCCGGCCTTCGCCCTCAACATCACCCTCCTGTTCGCCGTCGGCCTGGTCACCGCCCGCTGGTCGCACCGCGGCTGGCCCAAGGCGATCGCCATCGGCGCGGTGGACGCGCTGCTGGGCTTCGTGGTCGTGGTGGCGAACGCGGTCATCAAGTGACGGAACACCGTGGCTCCCGGAAGTCGCGAAGCCCTCCGCTTTCCCGTTTCGGGCGACCGCCCCCGAAATCGCTCGGTGGGCATTACAGTTTTCCGCCTGCGACATGTCATGGCGTGTCGCCTGAAAGGCCTTTGGGGCGGGGAATGTCCGCGTGCCGGGAACACGCGGTGGTGGGGGGCTTCGTGCAGGAAATGATCAAGGGCGCGAACGTTTCGTTGGCAGCCCTGAGCGAGAACGTCGGCTCGGTGATCGTCGGGCTGGGCTGGGCCAGTCCGAGTGGCGAAGGGGACGCGGATGTCTCCGTGCTGTTGCTGGACGCCAACGGCAAGGTGCGCAGCGATGCCGACTTCTACTTCTACAACAACCCGGTGGCCGCGGACGGCAGCGTGCAGTTGCTCGGCAAGACGCCTACGGAGGGCGGCAGCGAGGACCGTATCGTCTTCGACCTGACCGCGGTCCCGTCCGACGTCGAGCGGATCGTCGTCGCCGCGAGCCGGTACCGGGGCGCCCGGTTCGGTGAACTGGACGATGTCCGGATGACGTTGGGCGACGCGGCCGGTGAGGATCTTCTGCGCTTCAGCATCGACGACGCCGACTCGGTCAGTGCCGTCATCTTCGGCGAGCTGTACCGGCGTGCGGAGGAGTGGAAGTTCAGGGCCGTGGGCCAGGGTTACGACATTGGCCTCGCCGGTCTGGCAACGGACTTCGGCGTCGATGTCGACGACGCGGAGGAAACGGACGCCACGTCGGCCGCAGCGGTTCTGGAGGACGCGAGCGGCGATGAAGGGGCGGACACGACGGTGGCGCCGTCCTCGCAGGCGACGCTCGAAGCGGTGCCCGCACCTCGCCCGCCCGCCGACGAACCCGCTCCCAGGAAGCCGGCCGCCCGGCCGCGTACGGCGAAGAAGAAGGTCACCCTGCCCAAGGTGGCGGTGAAGACGCTCGCCGAGAACGACTCCTGGAGGCAGGCCAGGCTCTTTCCCGTGTCGGCCCTCAAGAGTGACCGTGATCGCGAGATGCGGGCCACCTCGGTCCTGCTGTCGGTGATGGCCCAGGTACCGGAGTTCGGCCGCAGGCTCACCGCGGGGTTCGGTGCCCCGTCCGGGCGCATGGAGACGTTCACGGAGGTCTCCCTGCCGCACGGCGACACCCCACGGCGTCCCGACGGGGTCATCCGGGTGGAGCGGGCGGGGAAGCTGTGGACCGCGCTGGTCGAGACGAAGACCAACGGCAACCCCCTGAAGGCCGAACAGGTCCAGGCGTACATGGACATCGCCGCGCGCCGCGGCTACGAGGCGGTGATCACGCTCTCCAACGACGTGGCCCTGGAGGGCACCCCGCTCGTCGACGTCAAGATCGACGGTCGCCGCAAGCACAAGGTCGCTCTGTGGCACCTGTCCTGGGCCGAGGTGGCGCACCAGGCGCAGATGCTCATCCGGCACGAGGGCGTCGGCAACGCCGCGCACGCCTGGCTGCTCCAGGAACTGCTCCACTACCTCCAGCACGAGAACTCCGGCTGTCACGGGTTCCAGAACATGGGCCCCGCCTGGGTTCCGGTGCGCAACGGCATCGACGACGAGACCCTGTGCCAGGGTGACCCGCGGGCGCTGGAGGTGGTGGAGAGCTGGGAGCGGCTGATCCGCCAGGTCTGCCTGCGGCTGGGCGGTGAACTCGGCCAGAAGGTGCTGCCCGTGCAGCGCACCCGGCGTGGTACGGACCCGCGGGCCCGCCGCGGCCTCCTCGCCGACCAGCTGTGCCTGGACGGCCGGCTGTACGCCGAGCTGCGTATCGAGGGCACGCCCGGGGTTCTCGCGATCAGCGCGGACCTGCGCACCGGGAAGCTGCGCACCTCCATGGAGATCCCCGCGCCGGAGCAGGGCTACCCGCTGACCTGGGCCAAGCGGCTGGTGCGGCGGCTGGCGGAGGCACCGGCGGACCTGCATGTCGAAACCCTGGTCGACGGGGAGACGGGCGGTCCGCGGGGCACGCTGGAGCGGTTGCGTCCGGAGCCCGGCGACATGCTGCCGAAGGACGGCGGAGTGCGGATCACAGGTTTCCGCCTGTCGCTGCTCAAGGGCATGGGGAGCGGTCGGGGCAACGCCGAGTCCAGCTTCATCCGGAGCGTCGACGACGCCGTGCAGCGCTTCTTCACCACGGTGGTGGTCCATCTGGACGGCGCCCCGTCCCGCCGGACGGGCGTCAGGTAGCCGGCGCTGGGCGTCTCGCCAGGGCCGGACACGCTGTGGTCCGGCCCTCGCCGCGTTCCCACCGAAGCCGTGACGGCCGCTTCGGCGCCGTCTTCGGCCCGTGGCTGGGCGGCAGGTGCTCGCCGCGGACCACGGCGACTGGGGCTTCACCGCCTTCGCCCTCGCCGGAGTCTCCTCGACGGTCTTCATCGGCATCGCCGCGCTGCGCTCCGCCAGGCCGGCGGACCGCAACAGCGAGCCGCGCAAGCCGGTCCCGGCCCACTGGGCGGACCGGGCCGGCCAGTGCTCTGCATGCGGGGCCGGCCCATCTCTGGCAGCCTCGAAGATGTGAGCGCCACCTGGGACGTACGCCGATCGGGCCCCACTGAGTCAGCGCACCGCGCCCTGCTGATTCCCGGCGGCATGTGCACCACCGAGTTCTACGCGGACCTCATGGCCGAGAAGGCCCTGGCGGACCTCGCACTCGTGGCCGTGACCCAGCCCGGCTTCGGGCCCACGACGCCGCCCGACGACGTCAGTATGGAGAACTACGCCCGCCTCTTGGCCGACGTCGCCGCGCGCGAGCGGTGCGACCTCGTCGTGGGCCACAGCCTGGGCGCCAACGTGGCACTGGAGATGGCGGCGCTCGGCCTGTTCACCGGCCCCCTCGTACTGCTGTCGCCCACCTTCTCGCGCGGCGACGAGTCGACCTTCCTCACCGTGCTGGACGCGGTGGGACGGGTGCCGCTGCTCGGCCCGCTCGCGTGGGCCGGCATGCTCAAGGTCGTCCCGCGGGCGATGCGCGGCAGCCTGCCACCGCACCGCGCGGAGACACTGTCACGGGTCATGGCGGACAACGACGCGGCCGTCTGCCGCCGGATGGTGCGGGAGTACTACGCCTACCTGGCCCGCTATCCGTCGCTGGTGCCCCGGCTGTGCGAGGCCGGGGTGCCGACCTGGGTGGTGCGCGGCGAACACGACGAGATCGGCCTGACCGGCGGCGAGCGGCGCGGCCTCGAAGCCTGCCCGCACGTGACCCTGGTGACCGTGCCCGACGCGAGCCACCTCCTGCTCGTGCAAAAGCCCGCGCGCATCGCGGACGTCGTCCTGGAGGCGGCCGCGGCGACCCGCTGACCGTCCTTCCTTCAGCATTCGCTTATATAAGCGGCAGCTGATAGATTGACTCGCATGCACGCCTTCGACGTCCTCGCCGACCCGGTGCGCCGACGGATCCTGGAGCTCCTGGCCGACGGTGAGATGAGCGCCGGGGCGGTCGCCGACGCCGTCCGGGCGGAGTTCGGCATATCGCAGCCCGGCGTCTCCCAGCACCTGAAGGTGCTGCGCGAGAACGGCTTCGCGACCGTCCGTTCCGAGGGCACCCGCCGGCTCTACGCCGTCGACTCCGAGCCCCTGCGCGACATCGACGCCTGGCTGGACCGCTTCCGCCGCTACTGGACCCCGCACCTGGACGCCCTGGCCACCGAACTGGCCCGCGGCCGCCGTGAGCGCCGGCTGCGCGGCACCGACGAACCCCCGAGGAGCACCCCGTGATCGACGTGACCCATCAGATCAACAGCGTGCGCCGCACGGTCGGCCGCCGCGACTTCAAGGCGGGCGAGGCCCGCGTGGTGACCGTGGCCCGCACCTACGACGTCCCCCTCGACGACCTCTGGGACGCCTGCACCAACCCCGAGCGCATCCCCCGCTGGTTCCTCCCGGTCGAGGGCGACCTGCGCGAGGGCGGCCGCTTCCAGCTCAAGGACCAGGCCGGCGGCACGATCGAGCGCTGCGACCCGCCCAAGGGCTTCACCGCGACCTGGGAGTACGGCGGCGAGGTCAGCTGGATCGAGCTGCGCCTGACACCCGAGGGGGAGGGGCGGACCCGCTTCGAGCTGGACCACATCGCCCACGTCGACGACACGAAGTGGGCCGAGTTCGGGCCCGGCGCGGTCGGCGTCGGCTGGGACGGGATGCTCGTGGGTCTCACCCTGCACCTGCGGACCGGCGCCGCCGTCGATCCGGCCGAGGCGATGGCCTGGATGGGCTCGGAGGAGGGCCGCCGCTTCTACACCGAGAGCAGCGAGGCGTGGTACGCGGCGAACGTCGCCGGCGGCGAGGACGAGCACCGGGCCCGCCAGGCCGCCGACCGCACGACGGCGGCGTACACGGGCGCCGGCTGACGAGGGCGCCCCGGCGCGGCGTCCCCGCGGGTGGGGACGGGGGCACCCGCACGCGTGCGGTAGGGTTTACGTGCGTGATCACGCGGTCCACCGCGTGCGACGCGAACGGGACGTGGCGCAGCTTGGTAGCGCACTTGACTGGGGGTCAAGGGGTCGCAGGTTCAAATCCTGTCGTCCCGACTTGTGAGAGTCACAGGTCAGGGCCGGTTTCGGAGGTTTCCGAAGCCGGCCCTCACTGGTTTCGGGGGGCGTCGGCTACGGCGTGTAGACCTGCTCCAGGCTGTGGATGGCGCCGTCGTCGCCGGTCGCGTACTTGAACACCAGGCCGGAGTCGGGGTGCGCCTGGATCCAGTCGACCAGCTCCTGCACGCCGATGCGCTGGTTGGTGCTGCCGGCCACGATGGGGTTGGTGGCGGTGACGTACGCGGCCTGGTCGAGGGCCCAGCGGCTGTCCTCGCCGGTGACGACGAACGACGTGCCGTCGGAGTCCTTGCCGGGGCACCCCCACGCCCCGTGCTGGATGACGAGGTTCACCTTCCCGGTACTGGCGGGCAACTCCTCGACGCGGTAGACGGCGATCTCGTCGGGGTCGACATGGTCCGGG
>NZ_PQSS01000042.1 GCF_002920535.1 Streptomyces sp. Ru71
CCCGCCCCGGCTTCCGGCGGGCTCGACCCGCGTGCTCTGTGGCCGAACATCCTGGAGGCGGTGAAGAACCGCCGCCGCTTCACCTGGATCCTGCTCAGCCAGAACGCCCAGGTCACCGGCTTCGACGGCACCACCCTCCAGCTCGGCTTCGTCAACGCCGGAGCCCGGGACAACTTCGCCGGCAGCGGCAGCGAGGACGTGCTGCGGCAGGCGCTGGCCGAGCAGTTCAACGTCCACTGGAAGATCGAGGCCGTCGTCGACCCGTCGGGCGGCTCCGCCCCGCCGCACTCCGCGGGCCCGTCCGGCTTCGGCGGCGGTTCCTCCGGTCACGCGGGTGGCGGCTACGGAGGCGGCGGCTACGGCGGTGGCGGCGGCGCCACGGCCGTACAGCGCCCGGCGCCCGCACAGCCCGGCGCGCAGGCCTCCGCACCGTCGTCGCCCGCGCAGGCGTCCGCGCCCGTGCCGGCCCCGGCCCCCGCCCCGCGGCCGGCCGCGCCGGAACCGCCCCCGGTGTCCCTTGAGGACGACATCCCCGAGGACGACGACCCCGACCTGAACGAGTCCGCGCTGTCCGGCTACGAGCTGATCGTCAAGGAGCTGGGAGCGACGGTCGTCGAGGAGTTCACCAACGAGTGACACCCCGAGTGCCCAGCTCAGGCCGGTGCGCTCGGAGAAAAGCACGAAGCTGCGGTCCGGGTCCCCTCGGAAGCCCGCACAAGGCCGGCGCCCCGTCTGCCGTTAGGCTGACCCCGTGAAGGTCCTCGTCATCGGCGGCGGCGCCCGCGAACACGCCCTGTGCCGCTCCCTGTCCCTCGACCCCGCCGTGACCGCGCTGCACTGCGCTCCCGGCAACGCCGGCATCGCCGAGGTCGCCGAGCTGCACCCGGTGGACGCCGTGGACGGCGCGGCCGTCGCCGCGCTGGCCGGCGAGCTGGGTGCCGACCTCGTGGTCGTCGGCCCGGAGGCCCCGCTGGTCGCGGGCGTCGCCGACGCCGTGCGCGCGGCCGGCATCCCGGTCTTCGGCCCGTCCGGGGCGGCCGCGCAGCTGGAGGGCTCGAAGGCGTTCGCCAAGGACGTGATGGCGGGCGCGGGCGTGCCCACGGCACGGTCGTACGTCTGCACCACCCCCGAGGAGGTCGCCGAGGCCCTCGACGCCTTCGGCGCCCCCTACGTCGTCAAGGACGACGGGCTGGCCGCCGGCAAGGGCGTCGTCGTCACCGACGACCTGCAGACCGCCGTCCGGCACGCCGCGGCCTGTGAGCGCGTCGTCATCGAGGAGTACCTGGACGGCCCCGAGGTCTCCCTCTTCGCCATCACCGACGGCGAGACGGTCCTCCCGCTCCAGCCCGCCCAGGACTTCAAGCGCGCGCTGGACGGCGACCAGGGCCCGAACACCGGCGGCATGGGCGCGTACTCGCCGCTGCCGTGGGCCGACCCCAAGCTGGTGGACGAGGTGCTGGAGACGGTCCTGCAGCCGACCGTCGACGAGATGCGCCGCCGCGGCACCCCGTTCTCGGGGCTGCTGTACGCGGGTCTGGCCATCACGAGTCGCGGTGTGCGGGTCATCGAGTTCAACGCCCGGTTCGGCGACCCGGAGACCCAGGTGGTCCTGGCCCGGCTGCGGACGCCGCTGGCCGGGATCCTCATGGCCGCCGCCACCGGCAACCTCGCCGACCTGGAGCCGCTGCGCTGGAGCGACGACGCCGCGGTCACCGTGGTCGTCGCCTCGCACAACTACCCCGGCACCCCGCGCACCGGCGACCCGATCACCGGCCTGGACGAGGTGGCCGCGCAGGACGCCCCGCACGCCTACGTCCTGCACGCCGGCACCCGGCGCGAGGGCGAGCAGGTGGTCAGCGCGGGCGGCCGCGTGCTGTCGGTGACCGCCACCGGTGCCGACCTCACCGAGGCCCGCGAGCGGGCGTACACGGCCGTCGGCCGCATCCGCCTCGACGGCTCCCAGCACCGTACGGACATCGCGGCGAAGGCGGCCGAAGGGCGCTAGCCGTCCCGAGCCACAACCCTCTCACCAGCCGTTTCCAGGCCCCGGACCCCCGACGGGTTCCGGGGCCTGTTCCATACCAAACCCAGGGCCTGATCTTCGCGGTCCGTCACCCACCTCTGACCAAAGCCATTCCATCGAGTGACCGATCGGCTTTCCTGCTGACGTGGCGCGAGCCCCCAACTAGGGTGCGGCGCAAGTGTTCCGGCACTTGGCCCACCGGCATTGCGATGTCAGTGGCGGGTGCCACAGTGGGGGAGTGAGCAAGTCCAGGAAAGCGACGGCGACAGGCAGGCGGTGAGGTCCGGTCGTGACCGGCATGGGAGTGGAGGCGGGGGCGCAGGCCGCACGGGCCCGGGCCCTGGCCGTGCTGCGGATCCGCGGCAGGGCGACGGCCGTGGCCCTGCTTCCGGCGGCCCTCGCGGTGATCCTGCTGGCCGGCGGCTCCACCGGGCACCTGGTGGGGCCGGGCTGGGACGCCGCCCGCTGGGTGGTCTCGGTGGTGGCGCTGCTCGTGCTGCTCGCCGCCGCCGGCATCGGCCTGGTGGTGGCCCGCGCCCGCCCCGCCGTCAGCCCCACGGTCGCGATCGCCGAGGAGGCCGCGCCCGACCTGTACCGGCTGGTGCGTGACCTCGCCGACCGCCTGGACGTCCCCGCACCGACGGCCATAGCGCTCACCCCGGACTGCGACAGCTGGCTGGAGGAGCGCACCCATGCGGCGCACGGCCCGCCCACGCCCACGCCGGGCCCGGCGGACCGCGACGACCTCACCGGCGCGGGCCGGCTGCACCGGCGCGCTCCCGCCACGGTCCTGGTCATAGGCTCGCCGTTCCTGTGGTGGATGCGGGTCGGCGAACTGCGTGCCCTGCTCGCCCCGGTTGTCGCCGGCACCGGACCCGCCGCGCACCCGGACATAGCCGCCGCCCGCCGCTTCGTCCGCGGACTGGACGCGGCGGTGGCCGTCGCCGCCACGCCGGGCCGCTGCCGGCTCGTGCGGTCGGTGTGCGCGGGCGTCGGCTGGGTGGCCCGGCTGCTGCTGCGCAGCTGCCGCGCGCACGCGGCGGAGATGGAGCGCGGCGTGGCCGCGGCGGCAGCCGAGCGGGCCCAGTCCGTCGACTACGGGCTGCGGATCGTCGCCCAGGAGCAGGTCGGCCTGGCGTACGCCGGCTGGGACCGCCTGCTGACCCGGGTCGCGTTGCCCGCGTGGCGGATGGGCCGCTGGCCGGCCCGGCTGGACGCGGGAGTGGTGGCCGCGCTCACCGAGCTGTCCCGGCGCGACCGGCTGGCCGAGGGCTTCGCCTCCCGGCTGGGCGAGCGTCCCGCCTGCGACCTGCTGGAGGAGCCCGGCCTGGTGGACGAGGCCGCCTCGCTGCTCGCCGCCCGCCTCTTCCACGGCGGCCCCGCGGAGGCCGGCCCCGACTGGTCCCCGGTGGACTGGCAGGCGTATCCGGAAGAGGTCGTCGACCGCAAGTGGCGCACCGACGCGGCCCGGCTGCACCGCGTCCTGGACAGCCTGGGCGTACGCCGCGCCCCCGGCACGGCCGTACCCGACCCCGGCAGCCCCACGCTCTCCCGCATCCTCGACCACCTCGCCGCCCCCGCCCCGGGCCGGGCGGCCCCCGCCAGGCCCGAGCGAGAGGCCGACGACCACGTCCTCGGGCCGGACCGGCTCCCCGACCCCGACCTCGCCCCGGGCACCCCGCCCCCCGCCCTCGGCATCGCCCCGGACGCGGACGAGCCGGCCTCCCCGCGCAGCGCAGCGCTCGCCGCCGGGCTGAGTGCCCAGCTGGCCGGTGAGGAGGCCGCCGCCCCCGGCACGGGCGCGGGGTCCGCCGAGCACGCCCCGGCCGCCCTGTGGGACGACGCGGCGCTCCCCCTCTTCCCGCTGCAGCCCCCCGCGCACCCCCCGGGAGATCCTCACCGACCACGTCACGGCGACGGTCTGCTGCGCCGCCGTCGACACCGCCGGCGCCGCCCCCGGCCTGGACTGGCTCGACGGCCCCACCCTGCTGATCAACGGCGAACGCGCCACCGACCTCGCCCCGAGGGTGCTGAGCCTGATAGAGGACGGCGACCCCTCGCCCCTGCGCGAGTGGCTCTCGGCCACCGGCATACGCCCGGAGAAGCCGTTGCGGCTGGTCTGACCCCGTTTTCCCCCCGCGCAGTCGGAGCACCGGATTCCACTTTCGGCCAATTCGCAACGAATAGTGACAGCATGCGTGCGTTATGTGATGTGCTGGGACCGGTCACGCACATGGCAAGCGCGTGCGACATAAGACAGGTGAACGAGCACGACGTCAGGCGTGTACCGGGGCGTGAGGGAGGGGAGCGACCATGGGGTCGGAGCAGATCCGCCGCTGGGAGTCCGGAGCACTTGCGCACGCCGTGACGGACCCCTTCGGCCAGGGCCCCGTTCCCTGGCTGCGCGGCAGCGAGACGTACTTCGACGACACCGGCCACGTCGTCCCCTGGTACGTCGACCCGATCCCGCCGCAGAGCACCCGCAAGGGCGCACGCGTCCCCGCCCCCCGCGCCGAGCGCCACGACCTGCGCTCCGCCGACGACGTGCACCGCCAGATCAAGGGCTTCGTCTCCACCGGCGCGGTCGCCCCCGGCGAGGCGATCGACTTCCACGTCACCGTCGACCCGCCCCAGGAGTTCTTCGTCGACGTCTACCGCATCGGCCACTACGGCGGTGACGGCGCCGCCAAGATCACCACCAGTCCCCGGCTCTCCGGCATCGTCCAGCCGCCCCCGCTCACCGCCGACCGCACCGTCTCCTGCCACCACTGGTGGCTGTCCTGGCGGCTGCCGATCCCCACCCACTGGAGCGTCGGCGCCTACGTCGCGGTCCTCACCACCGGCGACGGCCGCTACCGCTCCCACATCCCCTTCACGGTGCGCGACGACCGCCCCGCCGACCTGCTGCTGCTCCTGCCCGACGTGACCTGGCAGGCGTACAACCTCTACCCCGAGGACGGCCGCACCGGAGCGAGCCTCTACCACGCCTGGGACGAGGAGGGCCGGCTGCTCGGCGAGGCCGACGCCGCGACCACGGTCTCCTTCGACCGCCCCTACGCCGGCGCGGGCCTGCCGCTGCACGTCGGCCACGCCTACGACTTCATCCGCTGGGCCGAGCGCTACGGCTACGACCTCGCCTACGCCGACGCCCGCGATCTGCACGCCGGCCGAATCGACCCGGCCCGCTACCAGGGCCTGGTCTTCCCCGGCCACGACGAGTACTGGTCCGTGCCCATGCGCCGGGCCGTCGAGCAGGCCCGCGACCACGGCACCTCCCTGGTGTTCCTCTCCGCCAACAGCGTCTACTGGCAGGTGGAGCTCGCCCCCTCCCCGTCCGGCGTCCCCGACCGCCTGCTGACCTGCCGCAAACGCAAAGGCCCGGGCAAGCCCGTGCTGTGGCGGGAGATCGACCGCCCCGAGCAGCAGCTCGTCGGCATCCAGTACGCCGGCCGGGTCCCCGAACCCCACCCGCTGATCGTGCGCAACGCCGACCACTGGCTGTGGGAGGCGACCGGCGCGCACGAGGGCGACGCGCTGCCCGGCCTGGTCGCCGGCGAGGCCGACCGCTACTTCCCGCGCGCCCCGCTGCCCGAACACGACGAGCGCGTCCTGCTCGCCCACTCCCCCTACCGGGACGGCGAAGGAACCCGGCGCCACCAGGAGACCTCCCTGTACCGGGCCCCGTCCGGCGCCTGGGTGTTCGCCGCCGGCACCTTCGCCTGGTCCCCCGCCCTGGACCGCCCCGGCCACGTCGACGCGCGCATCCAGCGCGCCACGGCGAACCTCCTCGACCGCATCTGCAAACGCGACTGACCCGCTGTCCGGCTCAGGCCGCCCATACGGGACAATCGAGCCATTGGACAGAACCACGGGGAGGAACCGTGTCCGGATTCGTAGAAAAGCCCGAGCCGATCCAGGTGCCGGGCCTGGTGCACTTGCACACCGGCAAGGTGCGCGAGCTGTACCAGAACGAGGCGGGCGACCTCGTGATGGTCGCAAGCGACCGCATGTCCGCCTACGACTGGGTGCTGCCCACGGAGATCCCCGACAAGGGCCGCATCCTCACCCAGCTCTCCCTGTGGTGGTTCGACCAGCTCGCCGACCTGGTCCCCAACCATGTGCTGAGCACCGAGCTGCCCGCCGGCGCCCCCGCCGACTGGCAGGGCCGCACCCTGGTCTGCAAGTCGCTGAAGATGGTCCCCGTCGAGTGCGTGGCCCGCGGCTACCTCACCGGCTCCGGCCTGGCCGAGTACAACGACTCCCGCACCGTCTGCGGCCTCGCCCTGCCCGAGGGCCTGGTCGACGGCTCCGAACTGCCCGCCCCGATCTTCACCCCGGCCACCAAGGCCGAGGTCGGCGAGCACGACGAGAACGTCTCCTACGAGGAGGTCGCCCGCCAGGTCGGCGCCGACACCGCCGCCCAGCTGCGCCAGGCCACCCTCGCCGTCTACGGACGCGGCCGCGACATCGCCCGCGACCGGGGGATCATCCTCGCCGACACCAAGTTCGAGTTCGGCTTCGACGGCGAAGATCTGGTCATCGCCGACGAGGTGCTCACCCCCGACTCCTCCCGCTTCTGGCCGGCCGACCAGTGGCAGCCGGGCCGCGCCCAGCCCTCGTACGACAAGCAGTTCGTGCGCGACTGGCTGACCTCGCCCGCCTCCGGCTGGGACCGCAAGAGCGAGCAGCCGCCGCCGCAGCTGCCCGAGCAGGTCGTCGAGGCCACCCGCGCCAAGTACATCGAGGCGTACGAGCGCCTGACCGGCGTGCGCTGGAGCTGACCGACCCGCCCCGCCCCCGGTGCGAGCCGGGGGCACCACGGGAAACACGACCGGGGCACAACGGGGGCCATGCGGGCCACGGGGGCAACGAAAAGACCCCGGTCCCAAGAGGACCGGGGTCTCATTCCCGAGCGGACGACGAGGCTCGAACTCGCGACCTCAACCTTGGCAAGGTTGCGCTCTACCAACTGAGCTACGTCCGCACTGCGCCGTGGCGCGAGAGCAACTATACCCAACCTCGCTCCCGTGCGAGACGCACTGCCGCATGCCGGTTCTCCGCCCCCAGCTTCGTCACGGCCGAGGACAGGTAGTTCCGCACCGTCCCCGGCGACAGCGCGGCCCGCTCCGCGATCTCCGAGACGGGTGCCCCGTCGGCGGCCAGTTCGAGCACCTCGGCCTCCCGGGCGGTCAGCGGCGAGTCCCCCGCGGAGATCGCGTCGGCCGCCAACTCCGGGTCCACATAGCGGTTTCCGGCATGCACGGTACGGATGATCTCGGCGAGCCGCTGCGCGCTCACCGTCTTCGGCACGAAGCCGCGCACCCCGGCCGCGAGCGCCCGTTTCAGATGCCCCGGCCGGCCGTGACTGGTGACGATCAGCACCCGGCACCCCGGCAGCTCACTGCGCAACGATGTGGCGACCTTCACACCGTCCGCGCCGGGCATCTGCAGATCCAGCACCGCCACATCGGGCTCGTGCGCCCGCGCCATCGCCAGCGCCTCCGGCCCGCTCGCCGCCTCCGCGACCACGACCAGGTCGTCCTCCAGCGCGAGCAGCGCGGCCAGCGCACCCCGGATCAGATGCTCGTCGTCGGCGAGCAGCACCCGCACGCTCACGCCACGGCCCCCTCGGCCGCCGCCACCGCCGAGGACGCCAGCGGCACCTCGGCCACCAGCCGGAACACCCCGCCCCCGACCGGCCCCGCCGTCAGCGTCCCGCCGACCTCCGCGAGCCGCTCCCGCAGCCCCGCGAGCCCCGACCCGCCCCCACCGACACCGGCCACGGCCCCCGCGCCGTCGTTCTCCACCGCCAGCACCACACGCCCCTCCGCCACCTCGACGGCCACCGAGCACCACCCGGCGTCCCCGTGCCGCAGCACGTTCGTCGTCGCCTCACGCACCACCCAGCCGAGCGCCGACTGCACCCCGGCCGGCAGCCCGCCGACCTCGCCGGCCACCTCGCAGCTGATCCCGGCCGCCGTCAACACACCCTGCGCCCCCGCGAGTTCGACGCCCAGATCGGCCTCCCGGTAACCGCGCACGACCTCCCGCACCTCACGCTGCGACTCCTGCGCGATCCGCTGCACCTCGATCATCTGCTCCACGGCCTCCACCCGGCCCCGCCGCGCCAGCTGCACCGCCAGCTCGCTCTTCAACGCGATCACCGCCAGGTTGCGCCCCATCACATCGTGCAGATCCCGCCCGAACCGCAGCCGCTCCTCGGCGACAGCGAGCCGCGCCTCGATCTCCCGCGCCCGCTCGGCCTCCCACAGCACGGCGAGCGTCCAGGCCCCGCAGCGGGCGGCGAACAGCGAGAACGCCGAGGCGAAGGCGACCAGGCCACCGGCCAGCACGACATCGACGGCACCGCCTCCCGAAGCGGCGAACCCCGCCATACAGACCACTGCCAGGACGGCACCGCGCAGCAGGAAGGCCCCCCGCGGCACCACCATCGCGTACACCAGCCCGAACGCCATGAGGACCGAGCCCAGCGCCATCCGGCAGGTGATCGGGTCGGCCGCGCCCGTCGCCCGCAGGCCCACGACGATGCCCAGGGCGAGCCCGAGCAGCAGCCAGGGCACCGTCAGCAGCCGTCCCCCGACCGTGCGGCGGCCCAGATAGTGATCGAGCGCCGGCCGGGTCAGGACGTTGGCCGCGACGCACTGCAGCGCGCCGACGACCATCAGGGCCCCACCGAGCACGCGGGCCATGCCGCTTCGACCGAGGTCACCCGCCATGGGGAACACCAGCCACGCGAAGTACAGGGCCCACGTGGTCACGTGCCAGGTCACCACGGACTGCAGCTCGACCCGCTCCGCCTTGCTCCGCTCCCGCCAGTGGCGCCGCTGCCACCCCCGTATCCGGCCCAACACCGCTTCCTCCCCTGCCCCTTCGTCCGGCGTGGTCAGCGCCGCGGCTCCCAGCGGAACCACCGCCGTACAGCAAACACCGCGACGACGATCCAGACCAGGGCGGTCACCAGGGCCTCCACGGCGTCCCCCGCCGACAGCGCGCCACTCCAGCCGCCGCGGATCAGTGTCATCACCGCGCTCAGCGGCAGCAGTTCGCACACCGAGGCCACCCGGTCCGGGAACAACTCCAGCGGGACCATCATCCCGGAGCCGGCCATGGACACCAGGATCAGCGGCAACGCGGTGACCTGCGCACTCTCCACGCTCCGCGAGAAGCTCGCGGTGAGCGCGGCCAGCGCCGCGCACAGCACCAGCCCCGCCGCCAGCCCGAGCACCGCCAGCTGCGGCGCCTTCGGCGCGTGCACATGGAGGACCGCCGTACAGCCGGCCACCAGCACCACCGCCTGCACCAGACCCGTCAGCACAGCCGGCAGCGAGGCCCCGGCGAGGATCTCCCCGTCCCGCGGCTCGCCCGTACGCAGCCGCTTGAGCACCAGCTCCTCACGCCGGGCGGCGAGCACGCCGACCAGGGCGCTGTAGACCGCGAACAGCAGCGAGAAGCCGATCGCCGCGGGCAGCACCACCAGACCCATGTCCAGGCCCGAGCCCTTGAGATCCATGTCCTTCACCGTCGAGCGCACGGTGAACGGCATCACCAGCGGCACGAACACCGCCGTGACGATCACGCTCTTGCTGCGCCCGAGCAGCGTCAGCTCGGCCCTGGCCAGAGCCGCCATCCGGCCCGCCGGGGAGGTCACCGTGGCGCTCATGCCGCGAACTCCTCGCTCCGCGCGCCCGCGGACTCCCGGGCGATCCCCAGGAACGCCTCCTCCAGCGAGGCCGACCGCACATCCAGCCGGCGCAGCTCCACCCGCGCCCCCTCGGCCCACACCAGCAGCTCCGTGGCCGTGCGCTGAAGCTCCCGTGTGCGCAGCCGGACCAGGCGGCCGTCCACCTCGTGCCCGCACACCCCGAGCCCGGGCAGCGCCGGCAGATCACCGAGGACGTATCCGTCGGGCAGTTCGAAGGTGATCCGCGACGGCTGCGCGGCCGTCACCTCGGCGGGCGTGCCGGCGGCCGCGATGCGCCCCTCGTGCAGGATCGCCAGCCGGTCGGCGAGATCCTCCGCCTCCTGGAGGTAATGCGTGGTCAGCAGCACGGTCGTGCCCCTGTCGCGCAGCGCCCGCACCAGCGCCCAGGTGTCCCGGCGCCCCTCGGCGTCCAGTCCCGTCGTCGGCTCGTCCAGGAACAGCACCTCGGGATCGCCGAGCAGGGCGAGTGCCAGGTCGAGGCGCCGCCGCTCACCTCCGGAGAGCTGCTTCACCCGCACCCCGGCCTTGCCGGACAGTCCCACCAGCCCCAGCGCCTCGTCCACCGGCCGGGTGCCGCTCACGCAGCCCGCCCACATCCGCGCGGTCTCGGCCACCGTCAGCTCGGACGGGAAGCCGCCCTCCTGCAGCATCACCCCGGTGCGCGGCCGTACGGCGGCGCGCTCGGTGTACGGGTCGTGGCCGAGGACGCGCACCCGGCCGCCGGAGGGCCGGGCGAGGCCCTCCAGCAGTTCCACGGTGGACGTCTTGCCCGCGCCGTTCGTGCCGAGCAGCGCGAAGACCTCGCCACGTTTCACGTGGAACGTGATCCCGCCGACCGCCTCGAACCCGCCCCCGTACACACGCCGGAGGTCGGTGACCTCAATCACGTGTTCGTTCGTGTCCATGACGTCAGCGTCCCGGCACCCGCGGGCGTCCGGCAGTGCGCGCTGTCATCTGCGCACATGACAAATGTCAGAAAGCGGCAGGCGCGGGGACAACGAAAAGACCCCGGTCCCAAGAGGACCGGGGTCTCATTCCCGAGCGGACGACGAGGCTCGAACTCGCGACCTCAACCTTGGCAAGGTTGCGCTCTACCAACTGAGCTACGTCCGCATTGCCGCCGACCGGCTCCCACCGATCGGTGCGTGCACCAGCCTACCTGATCCACAAGAGTGGTCCTGACGGCGATGCAGAGCGGGTGACAGGAATCGCACACTGCGCCTTCCCCCTGGAAGGGGGATGTTCTACTACTGAACTACACCCGCATTGCCGTGATGAGCTGGGCCTTTCGGCTTCGCCCGGCGGCGTGCTCAGACTTTAGCCGAACAACAGGGGTGCAGCGCAAGTCGGCGGCCCGCAGGGGCGGCTGACCGGGCGTCGGGCGCGGTGCGCGGGCGCGGCGGCGGACGTCGGCGGGGCGAAGAGCCCGGCTCAGCGGGCGGCGGCGAACGCCTCGTACACCTTCTTCGGGATCCGGCCGCGGGCCGGGACGTCCATCTTGTTGGCCTGGGCCCAGGCCCGCACGGCCGCCGGGTCGGGGGCGACCTCGGTCTGCTGGTACGCCTTGCCGGACCGCGAGCGCTTGCGGCCGGCCTCCACGTAGGGCGCGAGCGCCTTGCGCAGTTTCTTGGCGTTGGTTTCGTTCAGGTCGATCTCGTACGACTTGCCGTCGAGCCCGAAGACGACCGTTTCCGCCGCTTCCGAGCCGTCCATGTCGTCAAAGAGCGTGACCACGACCTTCTGCGCCACGAATATCGGTCCCTTCTGCGGCACCTTGATACAGCTCATCTGCGATGACGGTGCCGAGTATCGGTTATCGGCATTTCATTTGTACAGTGCGCGCCAATGGAAAGTGAAGCCCGACTAAATCGCTCCGCGTGTCCCGGCGCAATAGGTGCCGCGAGCCGGTCGGGGATCTTTCCCAGAATTTTTGGCGAGCGTACCCGGCCGATACCGCATCGTGATGGCGGTCACGTAGTTTCCTACAACTCTACTCGCGTAGAAATTTTGTGCGGGTAGTCTGAAGGAACCTGCTCAGCACCACACACCGGGAGTGCCAGTGGCACGCGTCGTAGTCGACGTCATGCTCAAGCCGGAGATCCTCGACCCCCAGGGCCAGGCGGTGCAGCGCGCACTGCCGCGACTGGGTTTCGAAGGGATCTCGGACGTCCGTCAGGGAAAGCGATTCGAACTGGAAGTTGAGGGCCCGGTCGACGAGGCCGCCCTCGCCCGCATTCACGATCTTGCGGAGTCCTTCCTCGCCAACACCGTGATCGAGGACTTCACCGTCAAGGTCGAGGAAGTCGCGGAGGCCGCGAAGTGACCGCTCGTATCGGCGTCGTCACTTTCCCGGGATCTCTCGACGACCGGGACACGCAGCGCGCGATCCGCCTCGCGGGCGCCGAACCGGTCGCCCTGTGGCACAAGGACAAGGACCTCAAGCAGGTCGACGCCGTGGTGCTGCCCGGCGGTTTCTCCTACGGCGACTATCTGCGCGCCGGTGCCATCTCCCGCTTCTCGCCGGTGATGGAGACCGTCATCGAGCAGGCGAAGGCCGGCCTTCCGGTCCTCGGCATCTGCAACGGCTTCCAGATCCTCACCGAGGCCCACCTGCTGCCCGGCGGCATGCTTGGCAACGACCACCTGCACTTCATCTGCCGCGACCAGAAGCTGCGGGTGGAGAACGCGGACACGGCCTGGACCGTGGACTACGAGCAGGGCCAGGAGATCCACATCCCGCTGAAGAACATGGACGGCCGCTACGTGGCCGACCGGTACACGCTGGACAAGCTGGAGGCCGAGGGCCGGGTCGCGTTCCGCTACCTGGACGTCAACCCGAACGGCTCGCTCAACGACATCGCCGGCATCACCAACGAGGCCGGCAACGTCGTGGGCCTGATGCCGCACCCGGAGCACGCCACGGAGCCGCTCATCGGCACCGGCCGCACCGACGGTCTCCCCTTCTTCACCTCGATCCTCAAGAAGCTGGTCAACGCATGAGCCGGACGCCTCTGGACACGGTCGAGCACGCGGCCGCGACCCCCGACGTCGAGCTGCCCTGGGCCGAACTCGGCCTGAAGAAGGACGAGTACGAGCGCGTGGTCGAGATCCTCGGCCGCCGGCCCACCGGTGCCGAGCTCGCCATGTACTCGGTCATGTGGTCCGAGCACTGCTCGTACAAGTCCTCCAAGGTCCACCTCCGCCAGTTCGGCGAGAAGGCCCCCGAGAACGACGCGATGCTGGTCGGCATCGGCGAGAACGCCGGTGTCGTCGACGTCGGCCAGGGCTACGCGGTCACCTTCAAGGTCGAGTCGCACAACCACCCGTCGTACGTGGAGCCCTACCAGGGCGCCGCCACCGGCGTGGGCGGCATCGTCCGCGACATCATCGCCATGGGCGCCCGCCCGGTCGCCGTGGTCGACCCGCTGCGCTTCGGCGCAGCCGACCACCCCGACACCAAGCGCGTGCTGCCCGGCGTCGTCGCCGGCATCGGCGGCTACGGCAACTGCCTCGGCCTGCCCAACATCGGCGGCGAGGTCGTCTTCGACGCCTGCTACCAGGGCAACCCGCTGGTCAACGCCGGTGCCATCGGCGTGATGCGGCACGAGGACATCCACCTCGCGAAGGCGTCCGGCGCCGGCAACCAGGTCATCCTGTACGGCGCCCGCACCGGCGGCGACGGCATCGGCGGCGCGTCGATCCTCGCCTCCGAGACCTTCGACGACGCCAAGCCCTCCAAGCGCCCGGCCGTCCAGGTCGGCGACCCCTTCCAGGAGAAGCTCCTCATCGAGTGCACCCTGGAGGCGTTCAAGGAGAAGCTGGTCGTCGGCATCCAGGACCTCGGCGCGGCGGGCCTGTCCTGCGCCACCTCCGAGCTGGCCTCCAACGGCTCCGGCGGCATGCGCGTCACCCTGGACGACGTCCCCCTGCGTGACTCGACTCTCTCGCCCGAGGAGATCCTCATGAGCGAGTCGCAGGAACGCATGTGCGCGGTCGTCGAGCCGGACAAGGTCGAGCGCTTCCTGGAGATCTGCGAGAAGTGGGACGTCATCGCCACCGTCATCGGTGAGGTGACCGACGGCGACCGCCTGGAGATCTTCTGGCACGGCGAGAAGATCGTCGACGTCGACCCGCGCACGGTCGCCCACGAGGGCCCGACCTACGAGCGCCCCTACGCCCGCCCGTCCTGGCAGGACGAGCTGCAGGCCGACGACGCGAACAAGCTGCCCCGCCCGGCGACCTCGGACGAGCTGAAGGACCAGGTCCTGAAGCTGGTGGCCTCCCCGAACCAGGCCTCCAAGAAGTGGATCACCTCGCAGTACGACCACTTCGTGCAGGGCAACACCGTCCTCGCCCAGCCCGAGGACTCGGGCATGATCCGCATCGACGAGGAGACCGGCCTCGGTGTGGCCATCGCCACCGACGGCAACGGCCGCTACGCCAAGCTCGACCCGTACACGGGCGCGCAGCTGGCCCTGGCGGAGGCGTACCGCAACGTCGCCACCACCGGTGCCAAGCCGCTCGCGGTGTCCGACTGCCTGAACTTCGGCTCGCCCGAGGACCCGGCCGTCATGTGGCAGTTCGCGGAGGCCGTGCGCGGTCTGGCGGACGGCTGCCAGCAGCTGGGCACGCCGGTGACCGGCGGCAACGTCTCGCTGTACAACCAGACCGGCGAGGCCGCCATCCACCCGACCCCGGTCGTGGCGGTCCTCGGCGTGATCGACGACGTCGCCCGCCGCACGCCGGTCGCCTTCCAGGAAGAGGGCCAGCTCCTCTACCTGCTCGGCGACACGCGTGAGGAGTTCGGCGGTTCGGCCTGGTCCCAGGTGATCCACGACCACCTCGGCGGCCTGCCCCCG
Source organism: Streptomyces sp. Ru71 (assembly GCF_002920535.1). Lineage (GTDB taxonomy): Bacteria > Actinomycetota > Actinomycetes > Streptomycetales > Streptomycetaceae > Streptomyces. The sequence goes on from NZ_PQSS01000042.1 coordinate 14,606, forward strand.
AAGGTCGACCTGGAGCGCGAGCGCCTGCTGGCCGAGATCCTGATCGCAGCCTCCCGCGACGGCATGATCGACTCCGCGCACGACCTGTCCGACGGCGGTCTGATCCAGGCCGTGGTCGAGTCGGCGCTGCTCGGGGACAAGGGCGCCCGGCTGATCGTCCCGGACGGTCTGGACGCGTTCACCTTCCTCTTCTCCGAGTCGGCCGGCCGCGCCGTCGTCGCGGTGCCGCGTTCGGAGGAGGTCCGCTTCAACGACATGTGCGGTGCCCGTGGCCTGCCGGCCACCCGCATCGGCGTCGTGGACGGCGACACCATCGAGCTCCAGGGCGAGTTCGAGCTGTCCCTGGCGGAGCTGCGCACGGCGCACGAGGAGACGATCCCGGCACTGCTGAAGTAACGCCGGCCGTACGACGACGAAGGCCCCGCCCGTTTTCGAACGGGCGGGGCCTTCGGGTTTCCGTCACACGGTCACCGCTTCCCGTGCGGGCGCCGAGGGGCCGGCCGTGGGCCGGGCGGTGGGCAGCCGCAGCGCCAGCAGCAGGCACAGGGCCATCACCCCGGCCCCGCACAGGAACACCGTGTCCATGGCCGAGGTGTAGGACTCCAGACCGGCCGCCCGGGCGGCACCGGTGAGTGCGCCCAGCGCGCCGGTGTCGCCGGGGCCGTCGTACAGCCTGGCCAGCAGGGTGCCGAAGAGGGCGGCGCCGGTGGCGGTGCCGAGGGTCTGGAAGAAGCGGATGGCCGTGGTGGCCACGCCGAGCTGGTGGCGGGGCGCGGTGTCCTGCACCAGCTGGATCAGCTGGCCCAGCAGCTGGCCGAAGCCGAGGCCGATGAGCAGCAGTTCGCCCCGCAGCAGCCACAGCGAGGTGTGGGTTCCCGTGGTGGCCAGGAGCAGGAAGGCGGCCGTGGCGGTGGCCGAGCCGCCGATGACGAAGGTGCGCTCGGACCAGCCGCGGTCCGAGAGCCTGCCGGAGACGATGCCGACGACCGTCATACCGGTGGCCATGGGCAGCAGGTACAGCCCGGCCGAGGAGCTGGCGATACCGCGTACGACCTGCAGATAGACCATGACGTAGTACATCGCGCCGGCCATGGCCGCGCCCATCAGTCCCTGGATCGCGAAGCCCAGGCGCAGCTCCCGGACCCGGAAGAGCGAGGGCGGCAGGATCGGTTCGGCAGCGGTGGACTGGCGCCACAGGAACAGGCCGAGTGCCGCCGCGCAGGCCACGGCGAGGGACAGGATCACCGGTGAGGACCAGGCGTACTGCTTGCCTCCCCACTCGGTGACCAGCAGCAGCGTGGTGGAGAAGGCGGCGGCGAGGGCGGCGCCGGTGAAGTCGATGGAGTGGCGCCGGTGTTCCTCCGGGAGCCGCAGGACGAAGGCCGCGGCGGCGAGGGCGGCGAGGCCCAGCGGCAGATTGACGTAGAACGCCCAGCGCCAGCTCGCGTGGTCGGCGAGCACTCCGCCGATCCAGGGGCCGACGGCCATGCCGCCGCCGGCGACGAGTCCGCCGACCCCGCTCTTGCGGCCGCCCTTCTCGCCCGGCCCCTTCAGCTGGGCGATCACGACCATCGTGACGCTCATCAGCCCGCCCGCGCCCAGGCCCTGCAAGGCCCGGGCGGCGATGAGCTGGCCGATCGACTGGGCGGCCCCGCACAGCGCCGAGCCGAGCAGGAAGCTGCCGAGCGCGCCGAGGAACACCCGCTTGGCGCCGAGCGCGTCGCACAGCCGGCCGTACAGCGGAAGCATCGCGGCCGAAGCCAGCGCGTAGGCGCTGACCAGCCAGGGGATGCGGTCGATGCCGTGCTCGGGGTCGAGATCGCGCACGATCGGGACGGTGGCCGCGGAGACGATCTGCATGTCGAGGACGGCCAGCACGATCGTGGTGAGACAGACGAGGAAGCCGATCTTGCGCTGGGTTTCGGTCATGGCAGCACCATGCCCTGGATACGTGTACCGAGTCAATCTTTCATCCAGGCCAATCTTTCATCCGGGGCAAAACTTCGGCGCGGTACACTGCGGGCATGGTGGAACAGGCGATGGGGCTGCGCGAACGCAAGAAGCTGGAGACGGCCAGGCGGATCTACCGCGTCGCGGTCGAGCTGTTCGCCGAGAAGGGGTTCGACCACGTCTCCGTACAGGAGATCGCCGACGCCGCCGACGTGTCCAAGATGACCGTCTTCAACTACTTCGGCACCAAGGAGGACCTGGTCTTCGGCCCCATCGAGGAGCACTTCTCCGACGCCTACCGGGCCGTACGGGACCGCGAGCCGGGCGAATCGGCGGTGGACGCCGTACGCCGGCAGTTCCTTGAGATGACCGCCTCCCGCGACCCGTCCGTCGGGCTCAACGCCGAGCCGTTCTCCCGCCAGGTGCGCCGGATCATCAGCGAGACACCGGCCCTGATGGAGCGCGCCTACCTCTCCGCCCGCAAGGGCACCCGCATGCTCGCCGAGCTGCTCGCCGAGGAGACCGGCGACGCCACCCTCGCACTCGTCGCCGCCTCCGCCCTCACCGCCGCCCGCAGCGCCCTGATCGAGGAGCACCACCGCCGCATGGCCGCGGGGGAGAGCCCCGACCGGGTGGCCGCCGACGCACCCGAGCGCGCCGCGCGGGCGTTCGGCCTGGTCGAAAACGGCCTGAGCGGCTACGCCGTCAGGCCGTAGGCTCGCCGCCATGCCCACGGCGAAGAAGCGCACCCGGACCTACGACCCGACCAAGATCCGCACCGCCGTCCACGCCCAGTTCGGACACGTACGCGAGGCGGTGCGCACGCTCACCCCCGAGCAGCTGGCGCTGCCCACCCGGCTCCGCGAGTGGACCGTGCGGGACCTGGTCGCCCACCTCGGCATGACCCTGCGCGCGTTCTCCCGGCTGGTGAGCCTGCCCGAACCCGCCCGCCCGGACGGGGCGCTGCTCGACTGGCCGTTCGCCATCGCCGCCGAGGCGCCCGACATCGCCGGGTACGCCCGCAAGCTCGCCGACGACCACCCCGACCTGGACGCCTACCTCGCCGCCTGCGAGGAGCGCTTCACCGCCGACCTCGCCGCCCATCCCGGCACCCGGCTGCTGGCCGCCAGTGGGGGCGCGCTCACGGTGGACGACTACCTGGTCACCCGTACCGTCGAGCTGATCGTCCACACCGACGACCTGAACGCCGCCGTGCCCGGCCTGGAGGTCCCCTACGACCGGCAGGCGCTCGCCGCGTGCACCCGACTGCTCGCCGACGCCCTCGCCGCCAGGGCACCCGGCGGCGCCACCGAGGTGCGTATCCCGCCGTATGCCGTGGTGCAGTGCGTCGAGGGGCCCCGGCACACCCGCGGCACCCCGCCCAACGTCGTCGAGACCGACCCCCTCACCTGGATCCGGCTGGCGACCGGGCGGCTGGAGTGGAAGGACGCCGTCGCCGGCGCGAAGGTCAGCGCGAGCGGGGAGCGGGCCGACCTGAGCGGTCTGCTGCCCCTGCTGGCCTGACGACGGAACCGGTCGCTGAGGTGCCTGGCCTGACGACGGAACCGGTCGCTCAGGTGCCTCGTCCCACCGACATGGACAGGCACTCACAGCGCATGACCCTCGTGGCCGCCGCCGTGCTCGTCCCGCTGGTGGCGGCCTGCGGCAGCGAACACGCGGGCGCGGGCTCCGGCAGCGGCTCGGTCAGCCCCGAACCCCCCGTCACCGGCACCCACTGGCGCATCGAAAGCATCAGCAGCCACGGCAGTACCGAACACCCCGGCAGCACCGCGCATCTGAGGTTCGATCCGAAGACCGGGAAGGCCGGCGGCCGGCTGGGCTGCAACCACTTCAGCGCCGCGGCCACCGTACGCGACGGCAATATCACCCTCGGGTCCCCGACCACGACCCGAATGATGTGCGACGCCTCACTCATGCGCACCGAGCGGACCCTGCTCGGCGTCTTCAACAGCACCCTCAAGTACCGCCTGGAGCACGGCACTCTCACGCTGACCTGCACAAACGGAACGATCATCCAAGCCGTCGAGCAGAAGTGATCGGTAAGGGCGCTGCATCCCCAATTCGGACCAGTGGTCGATCTCGCCTACACTCGGGGACGTGCCACGTGGTGACGGTCGACTCAATCACGATCTGCTTCCCGGCGAAAAAGGCCCCCAGGACGCTTGCGGCGTCTTCGGCGTCTGGGCTCCCGGTGAAGAGGTCGCAAAGCTCACGTACTTCGGGCTCTACGCCCTCCAGCACCGGGGTCAGGAATCCGCGGGAATCGCGGTAAGCAACGGCTCCCAGATCCTCGTCTTCAAGGACATGGGCCTGGTCTCCCAGGTCTTCGACGAGACCTCGCTCGGTTCGCTCCAGGGTCATATCGCGGTCGGACACGCCCGCTACTCGACCACCGGCGCCTCCGTGTGGGAGAACGCCCAGCCGACGTTCCGCGCCACCGCGCACGGCTCGATCGCGCTCGGTCACAACGGCAACCTGGTGAACACCGCGCAGCTCGCGGAGATGGTCGCCGAGCTACCCAACGACAACAACAGCCGCTCCACCCGGGTCGCGGCCACCAACGACACCGACCTGCTGACGGCCCTGCTGGCCGCCCAGGTCGACGAGGACGGCAAGCCGCTGACCATCGAGGAGGCCGCGCACGTCGTCCTCCCGAAGGTGCGGGGCGCCTTCAGCCTCGTCTTCATGGACGAGCACACCCTCTACGCCGGCCGGGACCCGCAGGGCATCCGCCCGCTGGTGCTGGGCCGTCTGGAGCGCGGCTGGGTGGTCGCCTCCGAGACCGCCGCCCTGGACATCTGCGGCGCCAGCTTCGTGCGGGAGATAGAGCCGGGCGAGTTCGTCGCCATCGACGAGAACGGTCTGCGCACCTCGCGATTCGCAGAAGCGAAGCCCAAGGGCTGTGTCTTCGAGTATGTGTACCTGGCCCGCCCGGACACCGACATCGCCGGCCGCAACGTCTACCTCTCCCGGGTCGAGATGGGCCGCCGCCTCGCCAAGGAGGCGCCCGTCGAGGCCGACCTGGTGATAGCGACGCCGGAGTCCGGCACTCCGGCCGCCATCGGCTACGCGGAGGCCTCCGGCATCCCGTTCGGCGCCGGCCTGGTCAAGAACGCCTACGTCGGCCGGACCTTCATCCAGCCCTCGCAGACCATCCGCCAGCTCGGCATCCGCCTGAAGCTGAACCCGCTCAAGGAAGTGATCAAGGGCAAGCGCCTGGTGGTCGTCGACGACTCGATCGTCCGCGGCAACACCCAGCGCGCCCTGGTGCGCATGCTGCGCGAGGCGGGCGCCGCCGAGGTCCACATCCGGATCTCCTCGCCGCCCGTGAAGTGGCCCTGCTTCTTCGGCATCGACTTCGCCACCCGTGCGGAGCTCATCGCCAACGGCATGACCATCGACGAGATCGGCACCTCGCTGGGCGCCGATTCGCTGGCGTACATCTCCCTCGACGGCATGATCGAGGCGACCACCATCGCCAAGCCGAACCTGTGCCGTGCCTGCTTCGACGGCGAGTACCCGATGGAACTGCCCGACCCGGAGCTGCTCGGCAAGCAGCTGCTGGAGACCGAGCTGGCCGCCGGCCCGGCCGCCACGGCCGCCGCCGACGCGATCCGCCGCCCGTAGACGGCCCGCAAGTCCTGCCGTACGACACGAAAGTTCTCCTCTCCATGTCTGAGACGACTGGTGCCAGCTACGCAGCCGCGGGCGTCGACATCGAAGCGGGCGACCGCGCGGTCGAGCTGATGAAGGAGTGGGTGAAGAAGACGCAGCGCCCCGAGGTCCTCGGCGGCCTCGGCGGTTTCGCCGGCCTCTTCGACGCCTCCGCCCTCAAGCGCTACGAGCGGCCCCTGCTGGCCTCCGCCACCGACGGCGTGGGCACGAAGGTCGACATCGCCCGCCAGATGGGTGTCTACGACACCATCGGCCACGACCTGGTCGCCATGGTCATGGACGACATCGTGGTGTGCGGTGCCGAGCCGCTGTTCATGACCGACTACATCTGCGTCGGCAAGGTCCACCCCGAGCGGGTCGCCGCCATCGTCAAGGGCATCGCGGAGGGCTGCGTACTGGCCGGCTGCGCCCTGGTGGGCGGCGAGACGGCCGAACACCCGGGCCTGCTGGGCGCGGACGACTTCGACGTCGCCGGCGCCGGTACGGGCGTCGTGGAGGCCGACCGGCTGCTCGGCGCCGACCGCATCCGCACGGGTGACGCCGTCATCGCCATGGCGTCCTCCGGGCTTCACTCGAACGGGTACTCGCTGGTCCGGCACGTCCTGCTGAACCAGGCCGGCCTGTCCCTGGACGCCCGGATCGAGGAGCTCGGCCGCACCCTCGGCGAGGAGCTGCTGGAGCCCACCAAGATCTACTCGCTGGACTGCCTGGCCCTGATGCGCACCGCCGAGGTGCACGCCTTCAGCCACATCACCGGCGGCGGCCTGGCCGCGAACCTCGCCCGGGTGATCCCGGACACGCTGCACGCCGTGGTCGACCGCTCCACCTGGACGCCCGATGCGATCTTCGACCTCGTCGGCCGCACCGGCCAGGTCGAGCGGCTGGAGCTGGAGAAGACGCTGAACATGGGCGTCGGCATGATGGCGATCGTCCCGCAGGAGTCCGTGGACGTGGCCCTGGCCACCCTGGCCGACCGTGACGTCGAGGCGTGGGTGGCCGGCGAGATCACCGAGCGCGGCGAGCACACCACCGGCGCGGAACTGGTCGGCGACTACGCGTGACCTGCCCTGACTGGGGTCCCTCGGCTCACGGAGCACGGGGGACCCACCAGGGGCGGACCGTGTGACGGCAGCACGAAACCCGGTCCGGTGCTCAAGCGCCCCGGACCGGGTCAAGCGGCGAAATGCCGCGCAGCGTTACGCGCCGCGACGGTGTTGCGAGGACTGGCTGTCCTCGTCCTCCTCGTCGTCGTCCTCGTCGTAGAGGTCGGCGTACCGGGAGTACAGATCGTCGTCGTCGTGCTCATCGTCCTCGAAGCGGTCACCGTTCGGCGACTGGTTCGACGTCGATGCGCCCAGCTCCTCGGCCAGGCGTGCGAGGTCCGTCCCACCGCTGTTGTACTTCAGCTGGCGGGCGACCTTCGTCTGCTTGGCCTTGGCCCGGCCGCGCCCCATGGCTCGACCCCCTCAACGACGGGGCTCGACGGCCCCAGAGTCTGACACGCGTTCATGATCCGGCACGGACTCTCCGCAGAGAGGCCGGTCCGTAGGGCTTCCACGGTACCTGAGCCCGCGCCCATACGGTACGTCGCCCGCAGCACGCGCGTGTGCACAGGACCTTCGAGGCGCCCTGTCCTCGCTGGTCAATGGCGATTTTAACCACTTATCCGAGGACGACCCGCCGGTGGAAGTGAGAGTTCTCTCGAAGTATCCACCGGCAGGTACCGCGCGAACACGTGTGCAGTGCGTGCGGCGGGCGATGCGGAACGTCAGCGTCCGCACTTGGCGGCGGCCGCCTCCGCCATCCGCTGCTCGGCGATCCGGTCGGCCGCGGCGGCCGGCGGAATACCGTCCTCCTTCGCACGTGCGAATATGGCCAGCGTGGTGTCGAAGATCTTCGACGCCTTCGCCTTGCACCGCTCGAAGTCGAAGCCGTGCAGCTCGTCGGCCACCTGGATGACCCCGCCGGCGTTCACCACGTAGTCCGGCGCGTACAGGATCCCGCGGTCCGCGAGGTCCTTCTCCACACCCGGATGGGCCAGCTGGTTGTTCGCCGCGCCGCACACGACCTTCGCGGTCAGCACCGGCACGGACAGATCGTTCAGCGCGCCGCCGAGCGCGCACGGGGCGTAGATGTCCAGGCCCTCGACACGGATCAGCGCCTCGGTGTCGGCGACCGCGCTCACACCCTGCGGGTGCCGGTCGAGGATGCGGCGCACGGCGTCCTCACGCACGTCCGTGATCACGACCTCGGCGCCCTCCGCGCGCAGGTGCTCCACCAGGTGGTGGCCGACCTTGCCGACGCCGGCGATGCCGACCTTGCGGCCACGCAGCGACGGGTCGCCCCACAGGTGCTGCGCGGAGGCCCGCATGCCCTGGTAGACGCCGAAGGCGGTGAGCACGGAGGAGTCGCCCGCGCCGCCGTTCTCGGGCGAGCGGCCGGTGGTCCACCGGCACTCGCGCGCGACGACGTCCATGTCGGCCACGTACGTGCCGACGTCGCAGGCGGTGACGTACCGGCCGCCCAGCGAGGCCACCATGCGGCCGTAGGCGAGCAGCAGCTCCTCGGTCTTGTCCCGCTCCGGGTCCCCGATGATCACGGCTTTGCCGCCGCCGTGGTCCAGCCCGGCCATGGCGTTCTTGTACGACATGCCGCGCGCCAGGTTGAGGGCGTCGGCGACGGCCTCCTCCTCGGTGGCGTACGGGTAGAAGCGCGTGCCGCCGAGCGCGGGGCCCAGCGCGGTGGAGTGGATGGCGATGACGGCCTTCAGGCCGCTGGCGCGGTCCTGGCAGAGCACGACCTGCTCATGGCCGCCCTGGTCCGAGTGGAACAGGGTGTGCAGTACACCAACAGGTGCGCCGGTTACGTCGGTCACGGTGGTGACTCCTGAGTAAGTTGCGGCGAGTGACATCAGGGCTCCGTGCGGGTGGCGGGGCCCCATGAGCATGAGCGTAGAGCCTGGGCCCCGTCACGGACCGCGCAGGGCCGCAGATCACCTTCTCAGGGAGTACACCCGCGTACGCGCGTGCGCGGCCGTGCGACGATTTGCATGGATTTCCCGCAGGGTGTGAGCGCGGGCCCGCAAGGTTTCCCGTCCGGCCCGCGGGGGAGGGAGCAGGCGTGCCCAAGGTGTCCTCGCTGATCGTCCCGTACGCGGCGTACTTGCGCGTGTACGAGCCGCTGGCCGCCTTCCCCGAGCCGGAGCGCGGCCACTGGGCACGCTACGCCCGCCGCCCCGAACACCCCTCCTACCAGGACGAACTGCGCCGCTCACTGTCCGATCTGCTGCCCACCCCGCCGATCGCCGTGCCGGTGCACGAGAGCGACGACGCCTTCGTGCTGGAGGTGGACGGCGTGGTGTGCGTGTGCCCCTGGCGGACCCGGCTGCGCGGCTGGCAGGCGCTCACCGGCCTCGACGAGGAGCTGCCCAAGGCCGTCCTGGACGCCGTACTGCCCGAGGTGGTGCGCCGCCAGGCCGCCCAGGACTACGAGCGCTGGCGCGAACGCAACCCCGACGCCCGGCCGTGGATCCGCACCGCCACCTGGCAGGTGCCGCTGAACTGGTTCGTGCTCGTCTCCGACGAGGAACGCGAGTACGACAAGGGCTCCGCCGACCTCGCCCCCGTACTGCGCTACCGCACCCCGATGGTGCAGGCCCGGCGCCGGGTGGCCAGGGCGCTGCGCACGCTGAAGGACACCGTGGACGAAGGGCCGCTGGTCGACGGCGTGGTGGACGTGGGCCGCTGGCTGGAGGAGTTCCACCCGCGCTCCCTGGTGGAGCTGGACTACGGCGGCCTGGTGCACGCCCTGCCCGCCGGGGCGCTGGAGGACGACCACTCCGCGGCGGACGTGGCCGAGGGCATCGCGGCGCTGCGGCGCGGGGACGGGGTGGCGGCCGGCGCCGCGTACGGGCGGCTGGTGGAGCGCTGGCGCTCGGTCCGGGACCTGCGGTCGGCGAACTGACGTCTCGACAGACACCGACCCGAGTGACGTGCGTCACGGACGTGGCGCGTGTCACGGCGTACGGTCTACGCGCCCGACGTACTCCGCACTACGCGAGTTGACGGGACGTAGGTCCCGATCCGGGCGTTTGCGTCAAGCGTGACAGACCGCACGTACACGCCCCTTGCGCCCGTTACCCGCCCTCGTGCCAAAATAGGACAAGGAGTCCGGGGAGGGCTCTGTCCGTCCAACTGTGTTCCACTATGGGCGGAATCTCAGCATTGCACGCTTTGGGGGGTCTGGTGACTCCTGATCGCCCTGTGACTGATCGTCACAGTGGCGTGACTGTCCGCTATGGCATGGTCCATCGGCTTCCGTCGCTGATGAACACCTGGGAGGGCAATTCCATCGGTTTGGCCGACGCGGCTGGACAGATGGTGTAGTTGTAGTGCCGAGGACAAGCCGTTCGTCCTATAACCGACTCGACTCGCGTCCGCCATTTCGGGCAACGCGGGTCAAGGTGCAGAATTTAGAGGAAAGAACCGAGAAGGTTCGGTTCTCCCGAGGAGGCCGCTCATGACCGCTCGCACCCCTGATGCCGAGCCGCTGCTGACCCCGGCTGAGGTCGCCACCATGTTCCGCGTCGACCCGAAGACGGTCACGCGCTGGGCGAAGGCCGGCAAGCTCACGTCGATCCGCACGCTCGGCGGGCACCGCCGCTACCGCGAGGCCGAGGTCCGCGCTCTGCTCGCGGGCATCCCGCAGCAGCGCAGCGAGGCCTGACCAACTGAATAACGGGCGAAACAGCAGGTCCCCCAACCTGCCTCAGCGCCCGGAACCACAGCTCCAAGCGACGCGGGGACTGCCCCAACAGGCCCCACGCCCACACGGAACACAAGGGTGCGTCGTCGATCGCGCTGGACTCCGCCGGGTCCAGCGCGATCTTTTTTGTGCCCGCGAGGTGCGACCTGGGGCGGCGCTGTGCGCGTCCTTGTCGGAGTCTGGTGGAGGCCTGCGGAGACGCCCTGACACAGGTGCAATTGCACATATTAAATTGACGGGGTGTAGGAACCGGGTAAGAACCACGGCTCAGGAAACTCGTCTGGTGACTCCCGTCACAGGCGACGATCCTTGTTGGCCGAGCATCCCGTGCGCTAGAGGAAGCACACATTCCAGCGTCCCACGCACCCACGGGTGTTGGGCACCACGACGCACCCACTCAGGCCGGACGCTCCTCCTCCACCCGCTCCCCCGGCGCCGGCTGAGGAGTGGAGGGCGGCGCGGCCAGAGCCAGCCGCAGCAGGTGATGACAGATCGGACAGTGCCGGGTCAGATGCCGGTAGGACGAAGCGGCCGACAGATGCGCCCGGAGCAGTGCCCGCGTCTCGTGCCTGGCCGATGCCGCCATACGCCACCTCCGTCAGCCCCCGAGGGGAACGGGCCCGTGCTTCTGGGGTACTGGCGGAATGTGACGCCGTCAAGGCCACGGGGACGCCCCACAGGGGCACGGAAGCGCGTACGGAGGCCAACAGGCCCACACACCGGGCAAGCCCCTCCTGACGGCGTTTCACGGCCCGCGCGGGCCGTGAGAGGCGCGCTGAACGGGCGAGGGCCCAGGACCCGGCTTCCACACCGATACGCACACGAAAAGGGCCCGTCCGCTGCCGGACGGGCCCTTCCTCACTGCGGTCCTGACGGGATTTGAACCCGCGGCCTCCACCTTGACAGGGTGGCGAGCACTCCAAACTGCTCCACAGGACCAGGTTTCGCGGCGCTTGCCGTGCTTGCGCTGCGAGAAGGACTGTACAGGAGGGTGAGCCCCCTGGTCGAACTCACCCTCCGTGCCCGTCCCGTCACGGCGCAGCGGCGTCGATCGCCTTCACGATCCGCTTGTCCGAGATCGGATACGCCGTGCCCAGCGCATGGGCGAAATAGCTCACCCGAAGCTCCTCGATCATCCAGCGGATGTCCAGCACCTGCTGCGGCACCGGCCGGCCCCGCGGCATCTGCTCCAGCAGCCACGCGTACTCGTCCTGCATCTCGTGGACCTTCTCCATACGCGTGGTGTCCCGCTGCACGTTCGTCGGCATCTGCTGCAGCCGACGGTCCGCCGCGATCAGATAGCGCATCAGGTCCGGCAGCCGCCGCAGCCCCGTCGCCGTCACAAAACCCGGCCGCACCAACGCATCCAGCTGCTTGCGCACATCCTGCAGATTCGCCAGCAGCGCCGGACTGCTCACCGCCTTCAGCCGGCGCTCACAGGCCTGCCACGCCGCCAGCACCTGCTGGACCTGGCCCACCGTGCGCACCGTCGCGTCCACGATCTCCGCGCGCACCTTGTCGTACAGCTTCCGGAACGACTCCTCGTCCCACGCCGGCCCGCCGAAGTCCCCGATCAGCTTGTCCGCCGCCGCCATCGCACAGTCGTCGAACAGCGCCTGGATCGACCCGTGCGGATTCGCCGACAGCGCGAGCTTCTGAGGGTTCGTGAGCTTCTCGGATGCGAACTTCGCCGGGTTGACCGGGATGTTGCGCAGGATCAGCCGCCGCGTGCCCTTCCACATCGCCTCCGCCTGCTCCGCCTCCGTGTCGAACAGGCGCACGGAGACCGTGTCACCGTCGTCCACCAGCGCCGGATACGCCTTCACCGGCTGCCCCGCGCGACGGGTCTCGAAGACCCGGCTGAGCGTGCCGATCGTCCAGTCGGTCAGCCCCTTGCGCTCCAGGGACTCCCCGCCCTGACGCTCCGCCGTCGCCGCCGCGGCCTGCGAGAGCGCCTTGCGGGCCTTCGGCTTCAGCCTGAGCTTCAGCGCCTCCAGGTCCTTGTCCTCGGCCAGCTTCCGCCGCCGCTCGTCGACGATCCGGAAAGTGATCTTCAGATGGTCGGGGACCTTCGCCCAGTCGAAGTCCTCCGCCTCGAACGGGACACCGACCATCCGCTTCAGCTCACGCGCCATCGTCACGGTCAGCGGCTCCTGCAACGGCGTCGCCCGCTCCAGGAACGCCTTCGCATAGTTCGGCGCCGGCACATAGTTACGGCGGATCGGCTTCGGCAGCGACCGGATCAGCTCCGTGACCAGCTCCTCCCGCAGACCCGGGATCTGCCAGTCGAAGCCCTCGTCGACGACCTGATTGAGCACCTGCAGCGGGATGTGGACCGTCACACCGTCCGCGTCCGCACCCGGCTCGAACTGGTACGTCACCCGGAACTTCAGCGGACCCTGCCGCCACGCATCGGGATAGTCGGCCTTCGTGACCGCCTCCGCCGACTCCCGGATCAGCATCTCCCGCTCGAAGTCCAGGAAATCCGGCTGCTCATGCCGCTTGCGCTTCCACCACGAGTCGAAATGCGCACCCGACACCACATGCTCGGGCACCCGCTGGTCATAGAAGTCGAACAGCGTCTCGTCATCCACCACGATGTCGCGACGCCGCGCCCGATGCTCCAGCTCCTCGACCTCGCTGAGCAGCCTGCGGTTGTCCGAGAAGAACTTGTGATGCGTACGCCAGTCACCCTCCACCAGCGCGTTGCGGATGAACAACTCGCGGCTGACCTCGGGATCGATCCGGCCGTAGTTCACCTTGCGCTGGGCGACGATCGGCACGCCGTACAGCGTCACCTTCTCGTACGCCATCACCGCCGCCTGATCCTTCTCCCAGTGCGGCTCGCTGTACGTCCGCTTGATCAGATGCCCGGCGAGCGGCTCCACCCACTCCGGCTCGATCTTCGCGTTGACCCGCGCCCACAGACGCGACGTCTCCACCAGCTCCGCCGACATCAGGAAACGCGGCTGCTTCCTGAACAGCGCCGAACCCGGGAAGATCGCGAACTTGGCGCTACGAGCACCCAGATACTCGTTCTTGTTGCCGTCCTTGACGTCCTTCATCCCGATGTGGGACAGCAGACCGGCCAGCAGCGAGACATGGATGCGATCGGCCGGCGCATCGTCCTCGTTGACCCGGATCCCCATCTGCTTCGCGACCGTGCGCAGCTGCGTGTAGATGTCCTGCCACTCGCGAATCCGCAGGAAGTTCAGATACTCCTGCTTGCACATCCGCCGGAACGAACTGGACCCCCGCTCCTTCTGCTGCTCACGGATGTACCGCCACAGATTCAGATACGCGAGGAAATCACTCGTCTCGTCCTTGAACCGGGCGTGCTGCTGGTCCGCCTGCGCCTGCTTGTCGGCGGGACGCTCACGCGGATCCTGAATGGACAGCGCCGCCGCTATGACCATCACCTCGCGGACACAGCCGTTCCTGTCCGCCTCCAGCACCATCCGGGCCAGACGCGGATCCACCGGCAGCTGGGCGAGCTTGCGCCCCGTGTCCGTCAGCCGCTTGCGCGGATCCTTCTGCGCCGGATCCAGAGCATGCAGCTCCTGCAGCAGCTGGACACCGTCGCGGATGTTGCGGTGATCCGGCGGATCGATGAACGGGAACTTCTCGATGTCACCGAGCCCCGCGGCCGTCATCTGCAGGATGACCGAGGCCAGGTTCGTCCGCAGGATCTCCGCGTCCGTGAACTCCGGGCGGGCCTCGAAGTCCTCCTCGCTGTACAGCCGGATACAGATACCGTCCGACGTACGGCCACAACGGCCCTTGCGCTGATTCGCGCTCGCCTGCGAGATCGGCTCGATCGGCAGCCGCTGCACCTTCGTGCGATGGCTGTACCGGCTGATCCGGGCGAAGCCAGGATCGATCACATACTTGATACCGGGCACGGTCAGGGACGTCTCGGCGACATTGGTCGCCAGAACGATCCTGCGCCCACTGTGCGGCTGGAAGACCCGATGCTGCTCCGCATGCGACAGCCGGGCATACAGCGGCAGCACCTCCGTGAACCGGTACTGCTTCTTCACCAGCGCGTCCGCCGTGTCCCGGATCTCCCGCTCACCGGAGAGGAACACCAGGATGTCCCCCGGCCCCTCCGCCATCAGCTCCTCGACCGCATCCGTGATCGCGGTGATCTGATCCCGGTCCGCGTCATCGCCGTCCTCCTCCAGCAGAGGCCGGTAACGGACCTCCACCGGATACGTCCGGCCACTGACCTCGACGATCGGCGCATCACCGAAGTGCCGCGAAAACCGCTCCGGATCGATCGTCGCCGACGTGATGACGACCTTCAGATCCGGCCGCTTCGGCAGCAGCTGCGCCAGATACCCCAGCAGGAAGTCGATGTTCAGAGACCGCTCGTGCGCCTCGTCGATGATGATCGTGTCGTAGGCGCGCAGCTCGCGGTCCGTCTGGATCTCGGCGAGCAGAATGCCGTCCGTCATCAGCTTGATGAAGGTCGCGTCCGGATTCACCTGGTCGGTGAACCGCACCTTCCAGCCGACGGCCTCCCCGAGCGGCGTGCGCAGCTCCTCCGCCACCCGCTCCGCGACCGTACGAGCGGCGATCCGGCGCGGCTGCGTGTGCCCGATCATGCCGCGCACACCCCGGCCCAGCTCCAGACAGATCTTCGGGATCTGCGTGGTCTTACCGGACCCGGTCTCACCAGCGACGATGACCACCTGGTGATCACGGATCGCCGCCGCGATCTCGTCCTTCTTCTGGCTGACCGGAAGCTGCTCGGGATACGACACGGCGGGCACCCGCCCACGCCGGGCGGCCATCCGCTCCTCGGCCTTGCCGACCTCGGCCTCGATCTCCGCGACAACAGCGGCACGCGCCTCCGGCTTCCGGATCTTGCGCGCACCTTCGAGCCTGCGCCCGAGCCGGTGCGCATCACGCAGGGACAGCTCGGACAGACGGGGCGCGAGAGCGCCGAGGGCGGGGGCAGGGTGCGTAGACATACGCGATCCAGGATCTCACCTCACGGAAAATCCTGGCGACTGGATTTGGGGCGGGGAGAACAACAAGGCCCCGATCCGGGGATCGGGGCCTTTGCTGTGGCTGGGGCCGGGGTCGAACCGGCGACCTATCGCTTTTCAGGCGATCGCTCGTACCAACTGAGCTACCCAGCCGTCAAGGCCTTTTGTAAAGCCTTGGCGGTCCTGACGGGATTTGAACCCGCGGCCTCCACCTTGACAGGGTGGCGAGCACTCCAAACTGCTCCACAGGACCAAGTGGTGTCTGCGCTTGTCTTCGGCTGACGCCTAGGACAGTGTCGCACACGATACTGCGTGCCCCCAACGGGATTCGAACCCGTGCTACCGCCTTGAAAGGGCGGCGTCCTAGGCCGCTAGACGATGAGGGCTATCGGCCCGCCTGGGCGCTTCTCAGCGCGTCGGGGACGTGAGAAGCATATGGGATGGCGGGGGGTATCGCCAAAACGGTTTCAGGGGCGGGTGGGCGACGGGCCCGACCGGGACGGCGGGGTCGTGGGTGAGGGAGACTGCGGGGTGGGTGTCGCGCCTGGCTGGTTGTCCTTCGGGAGGTGGCGGCTCACCTCCGCTGTCGTCAGGCCCAGGCCGCCCAGTTCGATCTCGTCCCAGGCCTGCAGGCGGTGAGTGTCGCGGTCCAGGTAGAGGATCGAGGCCTCGATCGGGTCGGGGTGCTTGCCCTCCACCGCGCGCAGGCCGCTGCCGCCCGTGGAGCCCTCGACGCGCAGCCGGGTGCCGTAGCGGAGGATCTCGGTCGCTTCGTGGTGGATGTGGCCGGCCAGGGCCAGCGGGACCTCGCCGTCCGTCTGGCGGGCGGCGACCGGTTCGTGGGCGATGGCGATGTCGACCGGCGTGCCCTGGGCCTTCTGGTCGCGCAGCGCGGAGGCGAGGCGGGCGCCGGCCAGTTCCTCGGCCGCGTCTCCGCCGGGCTGGACGGAGCGGTCGGGGGTGTACTGGGGGTCGCCGATGCCGGCGAAGCGCAGTCCGGCGACCGTGACGGCGCGGCCGTCGTCCAGGACGTGGACGTTCTTCAGGTGTTCGAGGTAGCGCTGGGTGGTCGCGGAGTCGTGGTTGCCGCGGACCCAGATGTAGGGGGCGCCCAGGTCGGGGATGGGGTCGAGGAAGCCGTTCTCGGCGGCGGTGCCGTGGTCCATGGTGTCGCCGGAGTCGACGATCACGTCGGCCTTGTACTGCTCGACGAGCGAGCCGATGATCTTCCAGCTCGCCGGGTTGAGGTGGATGTCGGAGACGTGCAGGACGCGGATCGTGGTGGGGTCCGGCTGGAAGGCGGGGAGCGTGGAGGTGACGTCGTAGAGCTTGGTGACGTTGGTGACCAGGCGGGCGAGTTCCTTCTGGTAGACGTCGAACTCCGTGACGATGCTGCGGGCGTTGCCCACCAGGGAGGGGGCCGAGGAGAGCAGGCCGGAGAACTTGGGTTCGAGGACGGACTTGGGGTTCCAGGTGGCGTACGCGGTCACTCCGGAGGCGGCCAGGAGGGTGAGGGCGAGGCCGCCGGCGGTGAGGGCGCGGCGGGGGCGGCGGTAGACGGCGAGGCCGAGGGCGGTGGCGCCGGTGACGACGGCGACGCCGGAGCGCAGGGCGAGGTCGAGGGTGCCGTGTTCGACGTCGCGGGTGACTTCGTCCTGGAGGCCGGAGATGCGTTCGGGGTGGTCGACGAGGGCCTGGGCGCGGTCGGGGTCGAGTTGGTCGACGTTGACGTCGAGGCGGACGGGGGCGTGGTGGCTGTCGAGGTGGAGGGCGCCGAGCGGGGAGACGTTGATCTTCGTGCCGCCGGTGAGGGAGGGGCGCAGCGTCATGGTCGTGTCCATGGGGCCGACGGGTGTCCGGACGTCGCCGACGACGAGCAGGCCGAGCCAGGCGCCGATGAGGACGACGGTGATGAGGCCGCAGGCGCGGAGCCAGGGGGAGGGCTCGTCGGTGAGGGTGGGGGCGGGGTCGGCGGTCGTGCGGGGTGCCTTCCGGATCTTCCGGGCCTTCCATGCTGTGCGGGCGTGCCGGGTTGCGACGGGGACGCGGGCCATTGGTCCCGTATGCCCAGGTGCGGGGGTGGATATGCGGCGGCTTGTGACGGCCGTACGCGGGTGTCGTGGCGGACAATGGCGGTGTGCTGGAGATGACGCGCGAGGAGTTCGAGGAACTGGTCGCCGAGGCGTTGGACCGGATTCCGCCGGAGCTGACGCGGCTGATGGACAACGTCGCGGTGTTCGTGGAGGACGAGCCGCCGGCGGGTGATCCCGAGCTGCTCGGGCTGTACGAGGGCACGCCGTTGACGGAGCGTGGGGAGTGGTACGCGGGGGTGCTGCCGGATCGGATCACCGTGTTCCGGGGGCCGACGCTGCGGTTCTGCGGGAGTCGTGAGGAGGTCGTCGAGGAGGTCGAGATCACGGTGGTGCACGAGGTCGCGCATCATTTCGGGATCGACGACGCCCGGTTGCACGCGCTGGGGTACGGATAGGCGGGTGCGCGCGCCGGGCCGTGGCGGGGCGTGTCCTCTTGTGGGCGGCGGGAGTTGGGCAGGTTGACTCTCCCTCATCCCGGAGGTGGCTTCCGTGCGCCGCTTGTACGTACCCGTCCGCTTGGCCGCCGCGGTGATGGCCGTGGCCGCGGCCGCCGGCTGTATGAGCGTGGGGGACGAGGACGGCGGCGGGGCGAGGCCGTCGCATTCGGCGGGGTCGCGGGGCGGTGAGGGGCCCGACGGGGGTATGGCGGTGCCGGGGGTCGGTGGGGAGGGTGGGGGCGGGCGGGACGCTCATGGGCATGGTGATGCCAAGGGCGGGGCGGGTGCGAGCGCGCAGGCGAGTCCTTCGGTGTCGGTGCCCGGTGTGTCGTCCGTGCCGCGGGTGAGCGGTGGGCCGTCGGTGGCGCCGCGGCCCGAGCAGCCGTCCGAGCCGTCGTCGCCCAGTGCGCAGCCGTCCGCCGTGCACTCGACGCCGCCGGCGGAGCCGTCGCCGGAGCCGTCGCAGCCGCCGGCGTCCTCGGAGCCGCCGACTCCGCAGCCGTCGTCGTCGGCGCATGAGGAGACGGCTCCACAGTTGATGCAGCGGGAGCCGGCGCCGGAGGCCGGGGAGCCGGTGTGAGCAGCGGCTCATTGGCGCGGTTTGCCTTCAGGGGTGTGAGGTGCGTATGGTGGTAGATCGTTTGATCCCATTTGCCCGGCGCCAACGCAGAAGCGCGCCGTGTGGCGCGTACTCTCCCTTGCCGTGGCGGACCGCATCGAGGCGGTCGTGTGCGAATCACGGAGTTGACGGGCGCGTGCCGACGAGACTCCGGAAGGTTTCGCATTCGCATGTCCATTGCCAGTACTGATCACGTCGTCGTGTCCGAGGAGAACAGCTCCGAGGACGCCCCTGAGATCACCTTCGCCGGCCTCGGTCTGCCCGAGGGCGTCGTGCGCAAGCTCGCGCAGAACGGCGTGACCACCCCCTTCCCGATCCAGGCCGCGACCATCCCGGACGCCCTGGCCGGCAAGGACATCCTGGGCCGTGGCCGCACCGGCTCCGGCAAGACCCTGTCGTTCGGTCTGCCGACCCTGGCCCGTCTGGCCGGCGGCCGCACCGAGAAGAAGCGCCCGCGCGCGATCATCCTCACCCCGACCCGTGAGCTGGCCATGCAGGTGGCGGACGCGCTGCAGCCGTACGGCGACGTCGTGGGCCTGCGGATGAAGGTCGTCTGCGGCGGTACGTCGATGGGCAACCAGATCTACGCCCTGGAGAAGGGCGTCGACATCCTGGTCGCCACTCCGGGCCGGCTGCGCGACATCATCAACCGCGGCGCCTGCTCGCTGGAGGACGTGGAGATCGCCGTCCTCGACGAGGCCGACCAGATGTCGGACCTGGGCTTCCTGCCCGAGGTGACCGAGCTGCTGGACCAGGTGCCGGCGGGCGGTCAGCGGATGCTGTTCTCCGCCACGATGGAGAACGAGATCAAGACCCTGGTCGACCGCTACCTGACCGAGCCGGTCCTGCACGAGGTGGACGCGGCCCAGGGCGCGGTGACGACCATGTCGCACCACATCCTGATCGTGAAGCCGAAGGACAAGGCGCCGGTCACCGCGGCGATCGCTTCCCGCAAGGGCCGCACCATCATCTTCGTGCGCACCCAGCTGGGCGCGGACCGTGTGGCCGAGCAGCTGCGCGACTCCGGTGTGAAGGCGGACGCGCTGCACGGCGGTATGACGCAGGGTGCCCGCACCCGGACGCTGGCCGACTTCAAGGACGGGTATGTCAACGTCCTGGTCGCCACGGACGTCGCCGCTCGCGGTATCCACGTCGACGGCATCGACCTGGTGCTGAACGTGGACCCGGCCGGCGATCACAAGGACTACCTGCACCGCGCGGGCCGTACCGCGCGTGCGGGCCGTACGGGCACGGTCGTCTCGCTGTCCCTGCCGCACCAGCGGCGTCAGATCTTCCGCCTGATGGAGGACGCCGGTGTGGATGCCGCGCGTCACATCATCCAGGGCGGTGCCTCCTTCGACCCGGAGGTCGCCGAGATCACCGGCGCCCGTTCGATGACGGAGGTCCAGGCCGAGTCCGCGGGCAAGGCGGCTTCGCAGGCCGAGCGTGAGGTGGCTCAGCTCACCCGTGAGCTGGAGCGCGCCCAGCGGCGTGCGGCGGAGCTGCGCGAGGAGGCGGACCGGCTGGTGGCCCGGGTGGCCCGGGAGCGGGGCGAGGACCCGGAGGCGGCTGTGGAGGCCGCGGCGCAGGCGGTGGCCGAGGTGTCGGTGCCGGAGCAGCCGGGTGCGCAGGACGTGGACCGGGCCGAGCGTGAGGAGCGTCCGGCGGCTTCGTCGTCGTACGAGCGCCGGGAGCGCCGCGACGACCGTGGTGACCGGGGCGACCGCGGTGGGTTCCGTCGGGACGACCGCCGGGACGAGCGTCGGTCGTACGACCGTGACGAGCGGCGTTCCTTCGACCGTGAGGACCGTCGTCCCTCCGACCGCCGGGACCGTGAGCGCGGCTTCGACCGCCGGGACGGCGAGCGCGGTGAGCGCGGCGACCGTGGCGGTTTCCGCCGCGACGACCGCCGGGACGAGCGTCGTCCGTTCGACCGTGACCGTGGCGGGCGTTCCTTCGAGCGCCGCGACGGCGAGCGGGGCGAGCGGGGCGACCGTGGTGGCTTCCGCCGCGACGACCGTCGCGACGACCGCCGGGACGAGCGTCGTCCGTTCGACCGCGACCGTGGTGGCCGTTCCTTCGAGCGCCGCGACGACCGTGGCGGGTTCCGCCGGGACGAGCGTGGTGGGCACCGTGCCGGTGACCGCCCGTTCAACCGTGACCGCCGCGACGACCGCCCGGGCTTCCGCACCGGCGGCCACGAGCGCCCCTACGGTCGCCGTGACGACCACCGTGGTGGCTCCTTCGGCCGCCGCGAGGACAAGCCGCGCTGGAAGCGCAACGGCTGATCCGGCGCAGAACTGAGCGCGAGGCCCGCACGACTTCGGTCGTGCGGGCCTTTCCCTTTCCTTTCCCTCCCCACCTCTCCATGTGACGCATGCCACAGCACTGTCAGGGGAATCGCTGGGGGCATGACAACAAACGGCTCACCGGGCGGGGTGTCGGACGAGGAACGCCTGGCCCAGCTCGGTTACACGCAGACGCTCGCCCGCCGTATGTCGGGGTTCGCCAACTACGCGGTCTCCTTCACGATCATCTCGGTGCTGTCGGGCTGCCTGACGCTGTACCTGTTCGGCATGAACACCGGCGGGCCCGCCGTGATCACCTGGGGCTGGGTGGCCGTCGGCCTGATGACGCTGTTCGTCGGCCTGTCGATGGCCGAGATCTGCTCGGCGTACCCGACCTCGGCGGGCCTGTACTTCTGGGCGCACCGTCTGGCGCCGCCGCGGTCGGCGGCCGCGTGGGCGTGGTTCACGGGCTGGTTCAACGTCCTCGGGCAGGTCGCGGTGACCGCCGGCATCGACTTCGGCGCCGCGTCCTTCCTGGGCGCCTACCTGAACCTGCAGTTCGGCTTCGCGGTCACCCCGGGCTGTACGGTCCTGCTCTTCGCGGCGATCCTGCTGCTGCACGGTCTGCTGAACACGTTCGGGGTGCGCATCGTCGCCGTCCTCAACAGCGTCAGCGTGTGGTGGCACGTGCTCGGCGTGGCGGTGATCGTCGGCGCGCTGGCGTTCGTGCCCGACCACCACCAGTCGGCGTCGTTCGTCTTCGGACGGTTCGTCAACCACACCGGCTGGGGCAGCGGCGTGTACGTCGTGCTGCTCGGGCTGCTGATGGCCCAGTACACCTTCACCGGCTACGACGCCTCCGCGCACATGACGGAGGAGACGCGCGACGCGTCGACGGCGGGACCGCGGGGCATCGTCCGGTCGATCTGGACGTCGTGGCTGGCGGGCTTCGTCCTGCTGCTGGGTTTCACCTTCGCGATCCAGTCGTACGACGGTGCGCGCACGTCCGCGACCGGCGCCCCGCCCGCGCAGATCCTGCTCGACGCGCTCGGTGCGACGGCGGGCAAGCTGCTGTTGCTCGTGGTGATCGGCGCGCAGCTGTTCTGCGGGATGGCGTCGGTGACCGCCAACAGCCGCATGATCTACGCGTTCTCGCGCGACGGCGCCCTGCCGTACTCGCGCGTCTGGCACACCGTCAGCCCGCGCACCCGTACGCCGGTCGCCGCGGTGTGGCTGGCGACGGGCGGGGCGCTGGCGCTGGGCCTGCCGTATCTGATCAATGTCACGGCGTACGCGGCGGTGACGTCGATCGCGGTGATCGGTCTGTACATCGCCTATGTGATCCCGACGCTGCTGCGGCTGGGGCGGGGCGACGACTTCGAGCGGGGGCCGTGGCATCTGGGCCGCTGGTCGCGGGCGGTCGGGGTGGTCTCGGTGACCTGGGTCGGTGTGATCACGGTGCTGTTCATGCTGCCGCAGGTGTCGCCGGTCACCTGGGAGACCTTCAACTACGCCCCGGTCGCCGTCCTCGTCGTCCTCGGCTTCGCGGCGGCCTGGTGGCTGGCCTCGGCCCGCCACTGGTTCCTCGACCCCCATCACGCCCGCACCCGGGCGCGTGAGGCGGCGCGTGCGGGGGCCGTCGAAATGGTCGATCCCTGACACTTGCGGCAGGGTCCGGCACTCCGACGCGGCCGGGTCACCGATACCCGATCGGCGACGCGGCCTCGTCCGGCTATGCTCGGGGAGGCAACATCGCCTGGGCCCTTAGCTCAATTGGCAGAGCAGTGGACTTTTAATCCATTGGTTGTGGGTTCGAGTCCCACAGGGCCTACGCACCAGAGCCCCGGCCGGGATCGCTTCCCGGGCGGGGCTCTCGCCTTGACCGGGTGCCGTCAGCCGAGCAGATGCCGGTTGGGTTCCTTCGCGGCCGTTTCGTACTCCGGCAGGACCACGACGTCGGCGCCGCCGGCCGCCAGCACCCCGCTTCCGTCGGCCTGCGTGACGAACGTGTCCGGTTCCCGCCAGGCCGTCACCACCCGGCGTACGCCCGCCCGCAGGATCAGCCGGGCGCAGGGGTGGGGGCGGGAGGCGCGGCGGGCGCAGGGCTCCAGGCTGCTGTAGACGGTGGCGGTGGGCAGGCGGGGGTCGTCGGCGGGGATCTTGGCGAGGGCCGCTTCCTCGGCGTGGACCGTCGGGTCGCCGGCCTCGCGGGAGTGGCCGCGGGCCAGTTCCGTGCCGTCGGCGGCGACGACCACCGCGCCGACGCTGAAGGCGGTGTCGGAGGGCGGGCACCGGGTGGCCAGTTCGCAGGCGAGGTCCAGCCAGTGGCGGTCGGCCGGGGCGGTGTGCGGGCCGGCGCCGGGGGCGGTGGGCACGTAGCGCATCAGGACGACGTCGCCCAGCTGCCGTGTCTCCAGCAGGCGCAGCCGGCCTCGCTGGTAGGGGCCGGGGCCGAAGAGGCGGGGGGCCTTCGGGTCGCCGACGAGGAGGGGGGACAGGACCAGCTGGAGTTCGTCGGCCAGTTGCCGCTGGAGCAGCTGGGTGTGGATCGTGCCGCCGCCTTCGACCATCAGGCTCCGTACGCCCCGGCTGTCGTGCAGGTGGTCGAGGAGGGCGGGCCAGTCGAGCCGGTGGCCGAGGGGGACGATGTCCGCGGTGAGGCCGGCCCGGCTTGCCCGCTCGGCGCCCTGGAGGGTCGTGTAGAGGATCTTCTCGCCGCCCGTGTGCCAGAAGTTCGCCGCCGGGTCGAGGTCACCGGAGGCGGAGACCATGACCTTCAGGGGGTATTCCGGCTTCCCGGCCGCCACCCGTGCCGCCCGCCGGCGCGGTGAGTTCACCAGCAGCCGCGGGTTGTCGGCGCGCAGGGTGCCGGCGCCGATGAGGATCGCGTCGGCGGACGCCCGTACTTCATCGACCCGGTCGAAGTCGGTGGGGCTGGACAGCAGCAGGCGCTCGGGGCCGGTGTCGTCCAGGTAGCCGTCGAGGGAGACGGCCGCGGACAGCAGGACGTACGGGTGGGGCATCGACGCGCTCCCCGGCGGGTGAGTGGGCGGGCTGGCTGGGCCCATTGTGCGGGCACGGCTCGTGCGGGCGCGGGTCCGCGGCCCAGCTTGGTTCAAGTTTGAAACAAACCTACACTGGAGGCATGACGACCCGCTGGCTCACCCCCGAGGAGCAGCGTGCGTGGCGTGCCTATCTCGCCGCCACGCATCTCCTGGAGGACGCGCTGGACCGGCAGCTCCAGCAGGACGCCGGCATGCCGCATCTGTACTACTCCGTCCTGGCCACCCTGTCCGAGGCGCCGCGGCGGCGGCTGCGGATGACCGATCTCGCCGAGGCGCTGAAGATCACCCGCAGCCGGCTGACGTATGCGGTGACCCGGCTGGAGAAGGACGGGCTCGTGGTCCGCGAGAGCTGTCCCTCGGACAGGCGCGGCAGCATCGCCGTGCTGACGGACGACGGACTGGCCCACGTGGAGCGCGCGGCTCCCGGCCATGTCGAGACCGTACGGACCGCGCTGTTCGACCACCTCGGCCCCGAGCAGGTGGGGCAGCTGGAGGAGATCAGCGCCGCCATCGCGCGGGCGCTGCAGGGGGCGGCCGCCGAGGACGTTCCCTGGCGCAGGCGCTCCACGCCGCCCTGTTCGTGAGGCGCGTCACATCGCTTCCGGGCCTGCTCATCTCCGGCGGGGGTCCGTGTGCCGCATTGCTTCAAATTTCAAGCAGGAGTAGGGTCCGGGGTTACTGCTTCAAATCTGAAGCAGACGTGAGGAACGGAACCCGGAGAAAACCGCATGGCCGACACCCCCGTTGTCCCCGCCGCCACGCCGCGCGCCCGCGTCCGGGTTCCGCTGCACTTCGCCGACGGCTACCGCGCCGACGCCGAACTGGTCACCTTCCACGGCCTCGCCGACGGCCAGGAGCACGTGGCCGTCGTCCTCGGCGACCCGGGCGAGGTGCCGCTCGTCCGCCTCCACTCCGAGTGCCTGACCGGCGACGTCTTCGGCTCCGCCCGCTGCGACTGCGGCCCCCAGCTGCGCGAAGCCGTCGAACGCATCGCCGACCGGGGCGGCGTCCTGCTGTATCTGCGCCAGGAGGGGCGCGGCATCGGGCTGTACAACAAGCTCGACGCCTACGCCCTCCAGGACCGGGGCCTGGACACCTACGCGGCCAACGCCGCCCTCGGCCTGCCCGAGGACGCCCGCGACTACACGGCCGCCGCGCAGATGCTCACCGCCCTCGGGATCGGCGCGCTGGATCTGCTGTCCAACAACCCCGACAAGGCCGGCCAGCTGCGCGCCCTCGGGATCGACGTCCGCGACCGGGTCCCGACCGGCGTCTTCCCCACCCCGCACAACGTCCGCTACCTGCGCGCCAAGGTCCTGCAGACCCAGCACACGCTGCCGCTCGCCGACCTCGCGGAACGCGGCGTGGGCTGAGCGCGCGAGGGGGTGCGACGGCCCCGTGCGGAAACGTGGTCGTGGGCCGCCCCGCGGATGCCGTACACTGGAGTCACAACGACGCGGGGTGGAGCAGCTCGGTAGCTCGCTGGGCTCATAACCCAGAGGTCGCAGGTTCAAATCCTGTCCCCGCTACTGAAGGCCGAGGGCCGGGAACCATGAGGTTCCCGGCCCTCGGTTTGTTGTCCTCCGTTGCCGGCCCGGGTTCATCCGGTCGGCCCTCACCGCTCGCCGCCCACCCCCGCACCGGAAAACCTGGACGGGCGGGACGACGGCACACAGGGACGGTGGGAGACGAGCGGTGCGGCCTTCAGACGGGACGGACGACGGACCGTACCCCGGACCCGGCGTCTCCGTCCCCGGCCATGCCGCGGGGGCGTGCTCGGGCGCCGGCGAGCGCGTCGCCGATGCCCCCGTGCCGCGCCCCGGCCCGGTGCCGGAGCCGGTGCCGCGCTCCCTGCCCAGTCCCGGTCTGGGACTCGGCTTCGGGGGCGAGACCGTGCCGCGGCCCGAGGAGGGGCGGCGGATCTCCCTCGCGCGGGCCTTCGTACGGATCCTGCCGGTGCTGCTGATCACCGCCGGTGCCCTGTACGACTACGGCACCCCGTCCGACTTCACCGCGGCGCCCTTCTTCACCGCCGCGCCCCTGGTCGCCGCCCCGCTCTACAGCCGCCGCGGCACCGTGCTCACCGGGCTCGCGACCGTCGCCGTCGTCCTCGCGCTGCACGTCGCCCTAGGCATCGTCGGGGACACCGACGCCGTGACCGAGCTGGCCACCGTCGCCACGGTCGCCGTCCTCGCCGTCCTCATCAACGCCCTCGTGCGCCGTCACAGCGAGCAGCTCGCCTCCGCGCGGGAGATCGCCGAGGCCGCCCAGCGCGCCGTCCTGCCCGAACCCGCCGAGCGGATCGGCGCCTTCCGGATCGCCGCCTGCTACGAGGCCGCCCGCGCCGACGCCTTCATCGGCGGCGACCTGTACGCCGTCCAGGACAGCCCGTACGGCGTGCGGCTGATCGTCGGCGACGTGCGCGGCAAGGGCATGGGCGCGGTGGCCGCCGTCGCCGTGGTGATCGGGGCGTTCCGGGAGGCCGCCGAGCAGGAGGCCGACCTGGAGGCCCTCGCCCAGCGGCTGGAGCGCGCGCTGGCCCGGGAGGGCGCCCGGCGCGACGGGCTCGACGCGTTCGAGGGGTTCACCACCGCCGTCCTCGCCGAACTCCCGCACGGCGACGGCGTCGCCCGCGTCCTCAACCGCGGTCACCCGCCGCCCGTCCTGCTGCACGCCGACGGCACCCTGCGCATGCTGCTGCCCGCCGAGCACGCGCTGCCGCTCGGCATGGGCGAGCTGGGCCCGTGGCCCGGCCGCGCCGACGAGGCCGCCTTCCCCGCCGGGGCCACGCTGCTGCTGTACACCGACGGCCTGTCCGAGAGCCGCGACCGCCACGGGCGTTTCTACGACGTCGAGGCGCGGCTGGCCGGCCGGGTTGTCGACACCCCCGCCGCCCTGCTCGCCGAGGTCGCCGAGGACGTCCGCAGGCACTCCGGGGGCGGCATGGCGGACGACATGGCGCTGCTCGCCGTACGCCGTGAAGGTCACCGTGTGTGAGGGGACGACCGCCCTGTGCATAACAATTGACACACCATCACCAAAACCGGGTTTTGGACGTGACGGCTGAGGGGCGGTCAACTCGCCCGCTTTGCACCGGTCGTGCCATGTAAGTCCGGGCCGGAAATGTTAATGATCAAGTGGAACGGCTTGGAATCCGGCCGCCAAGTCTATTAACGTTCGATAACGCAGCGCGGTCGTCCCAGCCGTCACAAGAGGCGGCTCCGTGCTCACGCGCCGAATCCCGTAGGGAACCGGGGAACCACCACCTTGGGGTGAATCACGCGGAAGCCGCCGTCGAGTGACGAGCGGTATACGCGCGTAGGAGACCTTCCTGCTCCGAACCCGTCAGCTAACCCGGTAGGCGAACGGAAGGAAAGGAGTACGCCCGCGTGGCGTCCAACCGGCCTGCCCCGACAGCCCCGTTCGTGCCGAGTCAGCAGGGCCCCGAGACCTTCGTCTACGGCGGCCACCGCACCGACGAGGGCCCGTGGGAGGAGTGGAACCCCACCGAGGACTCCGTCCGCCCCGTCCGCGGCCGGCACCGCGTCGCCAAGCAGCGCGGCGGACTCGCCCGCAGCTCCACCGTCCTCGGCGTCGGCGTCATCGCCGCCGTCGGCGCGGGCGGCATGGCCAGCGCGCAGACCGGCAAGCCGCCGGTGTCCATCTCCATGCCGGACCTGCCCTCGGTCGGCTCCCTGCTCCCCGACCACGAGGAGACCGAGCCCCAGGGCTCCGCCACCCCGCTCAGCGACATCGCCGTCGGCTCCGCCGACACCGAGCAGGGCACCGGCGACGCCGGGGAGGCACTGCGCAACCGCATCATGGCCCAGGCCGAGTCGCAGCAGGTCCAGGTCGACGCCAAGGCGCAGGCCGCCACCGAGGCCGCCCTCGCCAAGCAGGCCGCCGACGCCGCAGCGCAGGCCGAGAAGGAGGCCGCCGCCAAGGCCGCCGCCGCCAAGGAGAAGGCGGAGGAGGAGGCGAAGCAGAAGGCCGAGGCCGAGCGCCTGGCCGCCCTCGCCAAGCAGTACACGCTGCCGACCTCCTCGTACACGATCACCTCCACCTTCATGCAGGCCGGCTCCATGTGGTCCTCCGGCTACCACACCGGCCTCGACTTCGCCGCCCCCACCGGCACACTGATCAAGGCCGTGCACAGCGGCACGATCACCGAGGCGGGCTGGGCCGGCTCCTACGGCTACCGCACGATCCTCACCCTCGACGACGGCACCGAGCTGTGGTTCTGCCACCAGTCGTCGATCAGCGTCAGCGTCGGGCAGAAGGTCGCCACCGGTGACGTCATCGGCCGCGTCGGCGCCACGGGCAACGTCACCGGGCCGCACCTGCACCTGGAGGTCCACCCCGACGGCCAGGCCTCCGGCATCGACCCGATGGCGTGGCTGCGCGACAAGGGCCTCACCCCCTGACACCGCGCTCCCAGATCCCCGGCGGTCCTGACGGCAACCCCCCGACGTCAGGGCTGCCGGTCGGTGTTTGCACGGTGTTGGTTTGCGTGCGGAATGGGTCGATCCCCTCCGGTCGTTGACACGGAGCATGACTGCACTGCGCAAGCTCGGCACGTCCGGCATCGAGGTCTTCCCGCTCGCCCTCGGCGGCAACGTCTTCGGCTGGACCGCCGACGAGACGACCTCCTTCGCCGTCCTCGACGCCTACACCGCCGCCGGCGGCAACTTCGTCGACACCGCCGACTCCTACTCCGCCTGGGTGGAGGGCAACCAGGGCGGGGAGTCCGAGACGATCATCGGCAACTGGCTCAGGGCCCGGGGCAACCGCGACGACGTCGTCATCGCCACCAAGGTCAGCCAGCACCCCGAGTACCAGGGCCTGAGCGCCGAGAACATCAAGGCCGCCGCCGACGCCTCCCTGCGCCGTCTGGGCACCGACCACATCGACCTCTACTACACCCACTTCGACAAGCCCGAGGTGCCGGTCGAGGAGATCATCGGCGCGCTCGACGAGCTGGTGAAGGCCGGCAAGGTCCGCCACATCGCCGCCTCCAACATCTCCGCCGAGCGCCTGCGCGCGTCCCTGGAGTTCTCCGACCGCGAGGGCCTCGCCCGGTACGTGGCGCTCCAGCCGCACTACAACCTGGTCTCCCGCGACACCTACGAGGGCGAGCTCCAGGACCTCGCCGCCCGGGCCGGCCTCGCCGCGGTCCCGTACTACGCGCTGGCCTCCGGCTTCCTCACCGGCAAGTACCGCCCCGGTACGACGGTGGACAGCCCGCGGGCCGGCGGCGCCGCCCAGCACCTTCGCTCCGAGCGCGGCCGGGCGGTCCTCACCGCGCTGGACGAGATCGCCCAGGCCCACGACGCGCCCGTCGCCGCCGTCGCCCTGGCCTGGCTCGCCGCCCAGCCCACCGTGATCGCCCCCATCGCCTCGGCGCGTACTCCGGACCAGCTGCCGGACCTGCTGGCCGTGGCGGACCTGACCCTGACGGAGCGGGAACTGGACCGGCTGACGCAGGCGTCTGCCTGACCGGTCCGGCAGCGGTCCGGCCGGCTGCCGGTGGCGGCCGTCCCGCCGGTTTTCGCGGGACGGCTACGTCCGGTAGGGGTTGTACGCCGGATAGGCCGGATGAGGGGTGTGGTGGGGCATCGCCGTCGCCGGGGCGTGCCACGGGTGCGCGGGCCACGGAAGCATCACCGGGACCGGGGGCGCCGCCGCACGCGCCCCGTACTCCAGGGCCGGGCGGGCCAGCTCCCGGCGCCGCCACAGCTCGTTGAGAAGCTCCCTCTCCCGTACGACGAAGTCGGCGCCGGCGCGGCCACTGCGGCCCCGGTGCCGCAGGAACGCCAGGGACGTCGCGTACGCCTCGTACCGGGCGACCTCCTTCGCGGCCGCCTTGCCCAGGTGGTGGCCGGCGTACTCGCGGGCCAGCCGCCGTGCCCGCATCGAGCCCAGCGCGAACGGCTCGGCGGGCGCCAGCCAGCCCGCGGCCACGTACGCGGGCAGCTCCTCCCGCACCGTGCGCAGCTCACGCTGTCGGGTCCAGACCACCAGCCAGGTCAGCAGCCCGAACGCGGGCACCATGAAGGCGCCGTAGACCGCGAAGAAACCGAACGGGCCGAAGGACGCGGAGCCGTTCCAGAAGGCGTGCATGCCCATCGCGAGCAGCAGCCCGCACAGCGGCAGGAAGACCCTGCGCAGGCGCTGGCGGTCCCCGGCGAGCGCGGCGATGCCGAAGCCGATGCCGGTCAGGACGGTGAACAGCGGGTGCGCGAACGGCGACATGATCACGCGGACGAAGAAGGTCGCCGCGGTGACGGAGGCGATGCCGCGGTCGCCGGTGAGCTGGTCGGTGCCGAAGGCGGTGCCGAGGTAGAGGATGTTCTCGGTGAACGCGAAGCCGGTGGCGGTGATCCCGGCTATCACCACCCCGTCGACGATCCCGGTGAAGTCACGTCTGCGGAAGAGGAACACCAGCAGGACGGCGGCCGCCTTCGCCGACTCCTCGACGATCGGCGCTATCACGGTCGCCCCGAGGGTGTCCGCGCCGGACGGGTCGGCGGTCGTCGTCGCTATCCACTTCGTCGCGAAGCTGTTGGCGACGATCGCTATCAGCGCCGCCGCACAGGCGCCCCAGGAGAAGGCGAACACCAGGTTCCGCCAGGGGCCGGGCTCGACCCGGTCCAGCCAGCGGAAGGCGGCTATGAGCAGCGGCACGGGGAACACGGCGAGCCCCAGGCCGACCAGGAAGCCCTCGGTGCCGGTCTGCTCGCGCACCAGGGCGAGGATGACCATGCCGGACAGGGCGAGCAGCGTGATGAGCGCGCCGTACCGCACCCACCTGCGCTGCCACCAGTGCGGATGGCGGATCGCACCGCTGGTGGGGCCGCTGGGGTACGTCGGGTACGGGGGACTCGTGGCCACGGCATTGACCCTAACGAGGGAGGGCGCCGCCCGCGATGTCGACGGCGGCGTCAGTGCGGATCTTGGTGTTCTTCGAGGGTGCGCTGCTGTGCTCGGTCTCGGTGCGGTACGCGGCGGAAGAGCAGATCGTTCACGAGGTGCCCCTTGTCCAGGCCCTGCCCCTCGAAACGGGTCAGCGGCCGGAAATCGGGGCGCGGCGCGAAACCGCCGTCCGGCTGGGTGTTCTCGAAGTCGGGGTGCGCGCTGAGCACCTCCAGCATCACTTCGGCGTACGGCTCCCAGTCGGTGGCGCAGTGCACGATCGCGCCGGGCTTCAGCCGGGTCGCGGCGAGCGTGAGGAACTCCGGCTGGATCAGCCGGCGCTTGTGGTGCCGCTTCTTGGGCCACGGGTCGGGGAAGTAGACGCGCAGGCCGTCGAGGGAGTCCGGGGCGAGCATCTCGCGCAGCAGGATGATCGCGTCGCCGTTGCCGACGCGGACGTTGGACAGGCCGTTGTGGTCGGCGAGGTTGAGCAGGTTGCCCTGGCCGGGGGTGTGCACGTCGACGGCGAGGATGTTGGTGCCGGGGTCGGCGGCGGCCATCTGCGCGGTGGCCTCGCCCATGCCGAACCCGATCTCCAGCACGACGGGGTTGTCGTTGCCGAACAGCTCCGTGAGGTCGATGACGCGCTGCCCGTCGATGTCGAGTCCCCACTTGGGCCACAGCCGCTGCAGGGCGTCCGCCTGGCCGGCCGTCACCCGGCTGCGGCGCGGCTGGAAGCTGCGGATGCGGCGCTCGAAGTGCGAACCGGCGGGGTCGGCCTTCGGCCCGTCCGGAAACCGCGGCTCCCCCTTGGCCCGGCTGTGCCGCACGGACACACCGGGCACATGCGGGACCGGCTCACCGGAGGAGGGGGCGGGCTGGGGGGCTTCGGGGGCGTTGAGGGAGTCAGACACAGTGCATCGATTGTACGGAGGCGCGCTGCGGGGTGGGGGTGCGCTGTCGGTGGGGGTGGGTGCGGGGCGTCTTGCGTCTGCGGGTCGCGTCGTGGCTGGTCGCGCAGTTCCCCGCGCCCCTTTTGGGAGGCACCTCGTCGCGCCTAGCTGCGTGACCCACCCCCGGCCTCCTGCAGCACCGGGCACCGGACCGCTCAGGCCGAGCCGAGTGCTGACAGTGCCCTGCGGGCCACCTCCCGGCCGATCGGGAGCGACGCGGTCGCCGCCGGCGAGGGGGCGTTCAGGACGTGCACCGCCCGCGCCCCCTCCCGGATCAGGAAGTCGTCCACCAGCGTCCCGTCCCGCAGGACCGCCTGCGCCCGCACCCCCGGCTCCGCCCGCACCAGATCCCGCTCCTGCACCGCCGGCAGCAGCCGCCGCACCGCGTCCACGAACGCCCCCTTGGACACCGACCGCCGCAGCTCCCCGGCCCCGTAGCGCCAGTGCCGGCGGGCTATCCGCCATGACCCGGGCCAGGCGAGCGTGCCCGCCAGCTCCCGGGGCCGCACGACCCCCCAGCCGTAGCCCTCCCGGGCCAGGGCGGGCACCGCGTTGGGGCCGACGTGGACGCCGCCGTCGATGCCCCGGGTGAGATGCACCCCGAGGAAGGGGAACGCCGGGTCCGGCACCGGATACACCAGGCCCCGCACCAGCTCCGGCCGCGCCAGCTCGTAGTACTCCCCCCGGAACGGCACGATCCGCACCTCGGGGTCGTCCCCGGTCAGCCGGGCCACCTCGTCGCAGTACAGCCCGGCGCAGTTCACCAGCACCCGGGCCCGTACGACGTCGCCGCTCGCCGTGCGCACCGCGACCCCGAGCGAGGGCCGCCGGTCGACCTGGACGACCTCCGCGCCGTAGCGGATCTCCGCCCCGGAGGCCCGTGCGAGCTGCCGGGCGACGCCGACGAAGTCGCATATCCCCGTCGTGCCGACGTGGATCGCGGCGAGGCCGCGCACCTCCGGCTCGTACTCCGCGATCTGCGCGGCGCCCAGCTCCCGCACCGGGATGCCGTTCTCCCGGCCGCGCTGCACCAGCGCGTGCAGCCGCGGCAGCTCGTCGCGGCCGGTGGCGACGATCAGCTTGCCGGTCACGGCGTGCGCGATGCCGTACTCGGCGCAGAACTTCACCATCTCCGCCGCGCCCCGCACCGCGAACCGCGCCTTGAGCGAGCCCGGCTTGTAGTAGATCCCGCTGTGGATGACGCCGCTGTTGCGCCCGGTCTGGTGCCGGGCCGGGCCCGGCTCCTTCTCCAGTACGGTCACCCGCGTGCCCGGCGCGGCGCGCGTGATCGCATACGCCGTGGACAGGCCGACGATCCCACCGCCCACCACCAGCACGTCACAGTCGTACGCGACCCCCTGCCGCACCTGCACCACCTCCCGCATCGATAGTGCACTGCGCCACTGACAACGCCTTCAAACGCGCGAACCCGCGGCGCTGTGCCCGGCCCGCTCAGGCCGTCGTCAGCAGCGGCCGGGCCCGCTCGCGCAGCTCGACCACCCGCGGCTCGTCCCCGTACGGCTCCAGCCGGTGCAGCAGGTCTTTGACGTACTCCGTGGTGCGCGCCGAGGAGATCCGCCCGGCGACCTCCACCGCGCGCACGCCCTGCTCGCAGGCCGCGTCGAGGTTCCCGGACTCCAGCTCGGCGACGGCGGCGACCACCAGCCGCAGGCCGTGCGAGCGGACGAACTCCTCCGTCGGCTGCGACAGCGCCTGCTCGGTGAAGCGGCGCACCTGCCGGGGCGCCTTCAGATCGCGGTAGCACTCGGCGGCGTCGGCGGCGAACCGGTCGTAGGAGTAGAAGCCGAGCCAGGACGGGTCGTTGTCGCCGGGCCGGGCGCGCTCCAGCCAGCTCTCGGCCGCCTTCAGTGCGGCTCCGGCGGCCTGCGCGTCACCGGCACGCGCGTGCGCGCGTGCCTCGACGAGGCGGAAGAAGCTCATGGTGCGGGCCGTGGCCAGCCCACGGTTGCGTTCGAGTGCGGCCTGCGCGAGGTCGACGCCCTCGTCGCCGAAGCCGCGGTAGGTCGCCTGCAGCGACATGGAGGCCAGTACGTAGCCGCCGAGAGGGACGTCCGCGGCGGCGCGGGCCAGGCGCAGCGCCTGGATGTAGTAGCGCTGGGCGGCCTCCTGCTGGCCGGTGTCGAAGGCCATCCATCCGGCGAGCCGCGTGAGTTCGGCGGTCGCGCCGAACAGGGCGCGGCCGACCTCGTCGGAGTAGGAGCCGAGCAGCAGCGGTGCCGCCTCCACCCTTAAGCACTCCGGCACCATCGACGAACGCCAGTCCCCGCCCCCGTACTTGGAGTCCCACCGCCGGGCGTCCTCGGCGGCCTCCCGCAGCTTCTGCACATCGCTGTGGCCGACTTTGATCGGTGCTCCGGCGCTCTCCGCGGGGTTCGCCTCGCGCGCCACCGAGCTGTCGGCCGGGGTTATCAGCCAGCGTGAGGCGGGGGTCGCGTAGGCGCTCACGGCGAACGATCCGGCCAGCGACTGCCAGATGCCGCCGGTGCCGGCGCGGCGCCCGGCGAGGTCGAGCCGGTACAGCTCGGTGGCCGAGCGCACCGCCTGTCCGACGTCCCGGGGGAAGGCGAGGCCGACTTCCGGGGCGGGGTCGGCGTCGGCCAGGCCGATCTCGTGCAGCGGCACCGGCCGGCCGAGCTTCTGGCCGATGGCGGCCGCGATGAGGTGGGGCGCGGCACCCTGCGGCACCATGCCCTTCGACACCCAGCGCGCCACCGAGGTCTTGTCGTAGCGAAGGGTCAACCCGCGCTGGGCGCCGAGGTCGTTGACCCGGCGGGCGAGTCCCGCGTTGCTGATTCCCGCGAGGGCGAGAACGGCGCCGAGCTTTTCGTTCGGCCCGCGTTGCTCCCTGGACATGGCCACCCCTCGACACAGACGGCTGTCGCGCTGGCATAACCACGCGGCATTCGTAAACCCAGCGTAGTTCCTCGGATTCCAAGCGTTAAGGGGCTTTGTTCCGGTTGGCGGGATTGTGGCCCGCACGGGAGTACGGGGCCGTGCACGCTGTGTCGCGGCGCGCTCCCGACGTGTGGCCGTGCGCCCGTCCGTGCGCTCTACTCCGGCCACCGCGGGAGCGATTCCATGGGTGGTGCGTGGGTCGGCCCGCTGTACTGGATCCAGTGGGCTGGGGGACACCGCCGTCTACATCCCCGCGGGCGGCGGAACGGTCCGGGAGGCGTCACAGGCCTCCCGGACTGCGCGCACGCCGGTCGTGCGCAGAGCCTGCACGGAGCGTGCACGGGGATGATCCAACGGCCGTGCCGCAGCGGCGATTTGGCCGAAACTCGACCCCGCTCTTCTTGTTTGATTCCCCCTCTCACCACGGCAGTTGGGGGCGCGCGCGGTATTGCGTGGGAGCGCGCAGGGGGCGCATTCGCGCCGCGGTTGCCGTACCGCGCGCGGGAGTCGACGGTGGCGCGGACCCGTCGCAGGGGGCACGTGGGGGGCGCACTTCGGGGAGTGCGCGTGGCTCTGTCGGCCCTCCACGGCGTGTCCTTCGTGGCAGCATGGTGAACCGTTCGTACGGTGCACTGGTTGTCCACAGCCTGTGGAGGCGTCGATGCGGTGGTTGGTGGGATGGAGCAGCACCGCCGCGGGGGCCGCCGTGACCGACGCGGGCACGGCCGGTGCGACCGGGTTCGACGGCGAGACCGTGCACCCGGTGGGCTCCCAGCTGCTGTGGGGCGACCCCGACCCGCTGTGGGCCGTCGGCGACTGGCGGCCCGACGAGGTGCGCGTCGTCAAGGCCGACGAGCAGACCCGCATCGCCGTCCTCGGCCTGTGCGGGGCGAGCGACGAACAACTGCGGGTCGGGCTGCTGGCCGCACGCGGCGGCGCCCTGCGCCATCTCACCGCGTGGCCGGGCAGCTACACCGCCGTCGTCAAGGTCGGCCGCCGCGTCACCGTCTGCGGCGACCTCGCCGGCGCGCGCCCCGTCTTCTACACCCCCTGGGCAGGCGGCACCGCCTACGCCACCGCCGCGCTGCCGCTCGCCGACCTCATCGAGGCCAACCTCGACTTCGGCCACCTCGCCGCCCTGCTGGCCGCCCCCGACGTACCGGCCGCGCTGCACGACTCCACGCCGTACGCGGGCGTGCACCGCATTCCGCCGGGGCACGCGCTGATCCTGCGCGCCGGGGCCCGGGAGATCGCCGGGTACGAGCCCGTCGCCTCCCTCGCGGTCGCCGCGCCGCCGGCCGACCCGGACAGCGCGGTCGACGGCGTACGGGACGCGCTGATCGAGGCGGTACGCGCGCGTATGGCCGCGCCCCGGCACGTGCCCGACCTCGATCCCGGCCCGGTGCCCGGCATGGGGCCCGCCGAACGCCGCGCCGCCCGCGGCATGCCGGTGCCCGGCATCGGCGCCGACCTCTCCGGCGGCCCCGCCTCCGGCACGCTCGCGCTGCTGGCCGCCGGGCTGCCCGGGAGGCCGGGCACGCTCCTCGGACACGGCACGGGCGCGGGGGAGCGGCTGCTGGCGGTCACCTTCAACGACCTGGCCGTCGCCGGGCGCGAGGCCGAGCTGGAGCGGGCCGGTGTGCTCGCCGCCAATCCCCGTCTGCACCACGTCGTCGTGGCCGGCGGGGAGGAGGTCCTGCCGTACGCCGTTCTGGACGGGCCGCTCACCGATGAGCCGGGGCCGTCCCTGGTGACCGCCGCGCGGCACCGGGCCCGGCTCGCCTCGGGCAGCGCCGACCACTTCATCGGGTACGGCGCCCGGCAGGTGCTCGACGCCCATCCCGCGCGCCTGGCCGACCTGCTGATGGACCGCAAGCGGCGGCATCTGGTGCGGCCGGTGGCCGCGCTTGCCAAGGCCGACGGGTCCGTGCTGGTCCCCGCGCGCGTGTACGCCGCGGCCCGGCGTCTGGCGCGTACGCCGTACCGGACCGGGCTGGAGGTGCTCGCCGCGCGTCTGCTGGAGCGGCGCGTCGACGAGCCGCAGGGGGCCGTGGGGGCGTCCCTGGCGGCGCTCACCTGGGCCAGACCCGGGCCTGCGGCGCGGTGGCTGACCGGGGAGGCGCTCGCTGAAGTATCGGTTCGCCTGCAGGGGGCGACGCATCGGTCCGGGGTGGGGCCGGGGCAGCGTCCGGGTGACTATCGCGCGCGTGCGGCGCTGGCCCGGCACGCGGCGGATCTGCGGGTGCTGGAGCAGGCGGCGGAGATCCGCAGCCAGCGGCTGCACGCTCCGTTCCTCGACAACCAGGTCGTGCGGGCGTGCCGGGCGCTGCCGGAGACGCTGCGGGTGCGGCCGGGGGCGCGGGCGGAGATTCTGCGTACGGTCCTCAGGGGCGCCGGTGTCACCGACCTTCCGGCGGGCTGGGGTGCGCCGTCACATGCCTCGACCGCGGCCGCGGCGCGTACGGGGCTGCGGGTGGCCGCCGATCCGCTGCAGGCGCTCTTCGAGACGCCGCTGCTGGCGGAGGCGGGGCTGGTGGAGGCGCGGGTCGTGCGCGAGGCCCTGCGGGGGGCGGCCGCGGGTGAGCCGTTGCCGTTGGACGGGCTGGCCGAACTGATCTCCCTCGAACTGTGGCTGGGGCGGCTGCTGGCGCGGCGGGGGACGTGCTGGACGGGCACGCCGGCGCGTGCGCGCGCGGTGCCGGGGGGGATTGTGCGGCCTCGGGTGGAGGTGGCGCCGGTACGGGGGATCGGGAGCGGACGGGGGTGACGGCGCGGGTGCCTGCGGCGCCGGGCCGGTTTTCGTCTGCGGGTGCGTGGTGGCTGGTCGCGCAGTTCCCCGCGCCCCTTTCATGCCTGCGGCGGCCCGTCGCTGTCGCGTCGTGGCTGGTGTAGCGCCTTGTGTCCGGTGGGTGGGTCGGGGCCGGGGTGGGGGGTCTCCGTCCTCGGTCCGGCCCACTGTCCCCGACACGGTCACCGTCGGCGGTGCCGGCCGCTGCGGGCGGACACCCCCCACCCCGTCCCCTTCTCGCCGTGGGCGACTGCCGCGCCGTCGTGGCGTGCGTCCACCATCCCCACGTAGCTGCGGGCAGTCGTGCCTCCCCCAGTGCCTTAAGGGCCTGGGAGGTGCCCCCAGGGCGGCACGGGTGGGCGCTGGGGGTCCCCCCTGCTCGAAGAGCTTGGGGGAGGCACCTCGTCGCGCCGAGCTGCGCAACCCACGCCCGGCCCGCTGCAGCACCGCGTGCCTGGAAACGTTGGGTGCGTAACCCCCGGGCGGGCGCAGGTGGGGGCCGACACAATGACTCGGTGCGGTACAGAATTCTTGGCGTCACCCAGGTGGAAGACGAACACGGCAAGCCGGTCACCCTCGGACCCCGGCTGCGTGCCCTCGTCGCCGCCCTGGTCCTGCACCCCGCCCGCGTCGCAGACCCCCGCACGCTCATCGACGAGGTCTGGGCGGACACCCCGCCGCAGGACGCCCCCGCCGCCCTGCAGGCCCTGGTCGGCCGCCTGCGCCGGGCCCTGGGGAAGGACGCGGTCGTGTCCGCCCCCGGCGGCTACCTCCTCGCGGCGAGTGAGGACGACATCGACCTCCACGTCTTCGAGCGCCTCGTCGCCGACGGCACCCGCGCCCTCGAACGAGGCGACGCCGGCACCGCCGCCGGCCTCCTCGACGACGCCCTCGACCTGTGGCGCGGCCCCGCTCTCGCCGACCTTCCCGACCGCACCGCCGCCGGCCGCCCCGAGGCACTGCGCCGCGAGGCGACCCGCGCCCGGGCCGAGGCCCGCCTGGCGCTCGGCCGGGCCGCCGAGGCCGTACCGGAGCTGAGAGAGCTGACCGCGGCGCACCCGTACGACGAACCACTGCACGCCCTCCTCATCCGCGCCCTGCGCGACACGGGCCGAGCGGCCGACGCCCTCGCCGCGTACGAGGACGCCCGACGGACCCTCGCGGAGGGGCTGGGCACCGACCCGGGACCGGAACTGAGCGCGCTGCATGCGGAGTTGTTGAATCCGCCCACGCCCGCGCCGGCGGCTCCGCGGATCCGGACAGGCAACCTGCGACCCCGGCTGACGAGTTTCGTCGGGCGGGAACCCGAACTCGCCGCCATCCGTTCGGAATTGCACAGGGCCCGACTGGTCACGCTCACCGGACCGGGCGGCTCTGGGAAGACCCGTCTCGCCGAGGAGGCCGCCGCAGGCGTTCCACAGGCGTGGCTGGTCGAGCTGGCCCCGCTCGACCGGCCGGAGGCGGTGCCGGACGCGGTGGTCAGCGCCCTCGGTCTGCGCGAGACGGTGCTGATGACCAACGAGTCGGCGACCTGGCAGGACGACCCCGTCGCCCTGCTCGTCGAGCACTGCGCACCGCGCAGCGAGCTGCTGATCCTTGACAACTGCGAACACGTCATCGGCGCGGCCGCCGCCCTCGCCGAGACGCTGCTGACCCGCTGCCCGGGACTCACGATCCTCGCCACCAGCCGTGAACCCCTGGGCGTCCCAGGCGAGTCGGTGCGCCCGGTCGAGCCGCTGCTCCCCGACCAGGCGCACCGGCTGTTCACCGAGCGCGCCACCGCCGTCCGTCCCGACGCCGGTGACGTGCTGCGGGACACGGACGCGGTCGCGGAGATCTGCCGGCGCCTGGACGGGCTGCCGCTGGCCATCGAGCTGGCGGCCGCACGGCTGCGCATGCTGACCCCCCGGCAGATCGCCGACCGGCTCGACGACCGCTTCCGCCTGCTCACCTCCGGCAGC
This sequence comes from Streptomyces sp. Ru71, assembly GCF_002920535.1. Taxonomy (GTDB): domain Bacteria; phylum Actinomycetota; class Actinomycetes; order Streptomycetales; family Streptomycetaceae; genus Streptomyces. Next base: position 54,042 of record NZ_PQSS01000042.1, read on the forward strand.
CGCACGGTCCTGCCCCGCCAGCAGACCCTGCGCGCGGTCGTCGACTGGTCCTGGGACCTGCTCGACGAGCAGGAGCGCACGGTGCTGCGCGAATTGTCCGTGTTCGCGGGCGGCTGGGATCTTCCGGCGGCCGAGGCCGTGTGCTCCGGGCCGGTCACCGAGCTGATCGGGGCGCTCGTCGACAAGTCCCTCGTCGTCGCCACCCCGGACGAGCGGGAGGGCGCGGCCGGCATGCGCTACCGCATGCTGGAGACCATCCACGAGTACGCCGTCGAGCGCGCCGCCGAGGTCCCCGGGCTGCGTGCCGAGGCCGAGCGGCGGCACCGCGACTGGGTGCGCGCGCTGGTGCGGGAGGCCGATCCCCGGCTCCGGTCGGCCGACCAACTGCCCTGGATCGCCCGCCTGGAGGGCGAGCTGGACAACATCCGCGCGGCCCTGGACCGTGCCCTCGCCGAGGGCGACGAGGCGGAGGCGGGGGCGCTCGTACTGGCCATGGGCTGGTTCTGGTGGTTGCGCAACTACCGCCAGGAGGCCACCGGATGGGTCCGCCGTGTGCTGTGCGTGGGGGTGGCGCTGGACGCCCTGTCCGGGGACGGCCCGCCGGACGCCACCGCGCTGCGGGAGGCGGCGGCGCAGGCGGATCCGGTCGGTGCCTTTCTCGCCGAGCCGGGGGGTCAGGCCTCCCATCCGCTGCACTCGCTGCGGATGGACCTGCGGATGTGGCATCTGTTCCTCACCGTGGAGTCCGACGCGGGACAGCTGCTGCTGGGCGACGAGCGGTTCGAGCGCTATCTCGCCCGCGTACGGGCCGGCTTCGAGGGCGGCGGCCCGCACGCGGCTCGGCTGCCGGGGCTGGTCTGGCCGATCACCCTGTTCCACCTCGGCAGCCGGGGCGATGTCCGCCTCGCCATGGACCTGGCGGTCGCCAACAGCCGGAGGTACGGCGGTGACTGGGAGGTCGCGGTCGCCCTCATGTTCCGCACGCACATGGTCGTCGACTCCTCCGGCGGCCTGCTCGGCGTGGACGACGACCTCGCCGAGCTGCGGGTGCTCAGCCGGCGCTGCGGTGACCGCTGGATGCGGGCCCAGGTGTGCAGCGCGGTCGGCGAGGCGGCCATGGCGCGGGGACGGTTCGCGCAGGCGAGGGCGGTGTACGAGGAGGCGCTGGGCCTGGCCCGTGAGGTCGGGGCGCTGGCCGAGTCGCCGTTCCTGCTGGCGCGGCTCGCCGAGATCGCCTACCGCTCCGGCGACCGGGCGGCGACGCTGCGCGCGCTGGACGAGGCGAGCGCGGAGGCCGAGCGGTACGCGGTCGTCGACTCGCGGGCGTTCGTGCTGCTGCTGCGGGCGCAGCTCGCCCTGGACGACGCGGAGGTGTCCCGCGCGCGGGAGCTGTGGGAGGCGGCCCGCGCGGAGATCGGCAACGGCACTCCGCCGCCGCAGTTCATGGCGGTGCTGCAGGCGGTGGGCGCCCTGGTCGAGGCCGGTGAGTCCGGTCCCGAGCACGGGCTGCCGTTGATGGTGGAGGCGCTGCGGGAGGCCGTGGCGATGCGCTGCTCGGAGGTGGTGACCTCCTCGCTGGCCGACATGGCCGCCGATCTGCTGGAGCGGCTGGGCGACCTGCCGCGTGCGCTGCGGCTGCTGGCCGCCTCCGACCAGTGGCGCGGCGGCCGGCCGCGCCCGCAGCCGGAGAGCTCGACGGCGGAGCGGATCGAGGCCGCCGCCTGTGCCGCCCTGCCCGCCGGTGAGGTGGCCGCCGAGCGGGAGCGCGGCGCGGCCTTCACCGCCGTCGACGCCGTGGAGGAACTGGACGCCGCCGTGCGGGAGCACCCGGCGCGGGAGCGCTCTAGCCGCAGGTGAACCTGGACTCGGCCCAGTCGGCGACGGCCAGGTCGTCGAAGTGGCTGTGCGGTTCGACCACCAGCCGCACGACCTTGTGGCCTGTGAGGTCGACATGGACGGGTACGGCACTGTCGCCGCCCTTGATCCGCCCGGAGCGCCACAGCCGCTCCCCGTCGGCGTAGACGGAGAAGTACACCTTGCCGAGCTTGAGGGTCATGTCGTCGACGCCGACGAGGGCGTCGTAGGCGGTGCAGGGGCGGTTGAGGTCGATGGTGACGGAGGAGTCGCCGTGCACGCTCACCCCGCGCTCGTACTGCTTGCCGCCGATCGACAGGCCGTAGCGCTGCCACACCCAGCCGCTCTCGGCGATCCGCATCTCGGGTTCGGTGCCGTCGTCGGCGATGTCGTACGACAGCTCGTTCCACTGGTAGACGGCCGGGGGAGGCGGCGGCGGAGGGGTCGGCGTCGGGGTGGGAGTGGGCGTCGGGACGGGTTTCGGCGTGGGCTTGGGCTTGACGGTGGGGCTCGGGGTGGGCGTCGGAGTCGGGGCGGGGGGCTGGGTGCGGGTCGGTTCGGCGATCACCGGCTCGGCCGGCGGCGCGGCGGGCTCGGGCGGCGGAGGCGGGGTGGGGGTCGGGGTGGGCGGCTGCGGCCGTACGACCGGCGTGGAGACGGGCGGGGCCGCCTCGGGCTTCCTGGCGGGGCTGTCGTCGCCGACGAGCGCGAGCGCCACCGCCGCGGCGGCGACCGCCACTACCCCGGCTGCGATGCCGGCCTTCACCGGCGCTCCCAGCCCCTCCGAGGCCGCCGCGGCGCCGGCCGAGCCGGAGGAGCCGCCGCCCGCCGCGGCTGCCGCGCCGGCGGCGCCCGCCGCACCGGCTCCCGCGCCCCCGGCGATCAGTCCGAGCGCCTTGGCGTACCCGGCGGCGCCGAACCAGCCGATGACGGCGACCGGCACCACGGCGGGGATGCTGCTGGCGACTTCCTCGATCTGGCTGGCCGCCAGCCGGCACTTGGCGCACTCCTCCAGGTGCTTGCGCAGGCCCCGTTCGGCCCGCGTGCGCAGTTTGCGGCGGGCGTAGCCGCCGAGCTGGTCGGCGTAGCGGGAGCACTCCTCGTCGTCGGCCAGGGCGGTGGAGACGTGGGCCTGGAGGTAGGCCTGTTTGAGTCCCTCCCGGGCCCGGCTGGCCAGGACGCGGGTGCCGTTGGCGTCCAGGCCGAACAGGACGGCGACCTCGCTCGGCGACTCGTCCTCGACCTCGGTGTGCCACAGCACGGCCTGCCAGCGTTCGGGCAGCGAGCGGAACGCCTGCATGGCCATGGACTGCTCGGCCACGTGCATGGCCCGCACGTCGGCGCCGAGGTCCAGTGTGTCGTCGTCGGCGACCTCCGAGGAGCGGGCGGCCTGCTGGGCGAAGACGGCGAAGTCGTCGACGAGCTGTTCCCGCTTGGCCGACTGGATCCAGTGCGCGGCAACCCGGCGCACGGAGGTGAGCAGATAGGCGCGCACGGCGTACTCGGGCCCGGAGCCGCCGCGTACCGCCTGCAGCATGCGGGCGAAGACCTCCGCGGTGAGGTCGTCGGCGGTGTGGGCGTCGCGGCAGCAGGTGCGGGCGTAGCGGCGCACGGCGTCGGCGTGCCGGCGGTACAGCTCCTCGTAGGCGGAGTCGTCGCCCGAGCGCATCCGGGCGATGAGGTCGGCGTCGGCCGGCGGCCGCGGGCGCGGCGGCGGCAGCACACTGCCCTCGCGCCACTCCCGCTGTGCGGGGACACCGCCCCCGGCGGGAGTGGCGGGGGCGTCGGCCGGCAAGGAGGCACGTCCGCCCTGGGAAGGCACCTGGGGTGGCGTGGGGGCCGCGGATTCCGCTTCCCCGTCTCCGAGTGACTCGTCCCGCCCGTCAACGCTCATCGCGGAAAGCCCCCGCCGCCGGCCCAACCAGTCCCGAACACCGGGTCAGCGTGCCACACCGGCGTTTGGCCCCGGTCCGCCAGTCCGCCGCAATCACTCGTCCGGGCGGACTTGGCGCCTGGCGGTACTGAAGGTCACCCGTTCGGGGAATGGTCAACGGACCGTGTTGACACCGGCCTTGGGCTGGAGCGCGGCCTCCGTGCCGGCGGCGGCCCGGGGCAGGACGGGCGCACGGGAAGCCGTACGCCCGCCCCGACGGCCCTACGCCGGCCGCGAGCGCAGTCCCTCCAGCAGGATGTCCAGCAGCCGGGCGGAGGCCGCCGCCTGCTGGTCCGCGTCCGGCAGCGAGGGCGCCGCCGTGGCGATCACCAGCAGCACGTCCGACACCGACACGTCCGCCCGCAGCTCGCCCGCCGCCCGGGCCCGCTCCACGAGCCGGCCCACGACCTCCAGCAGCGCCGCGACCCCGGCGTCGTCCTCGATGCCCTGCTCCGGTACCAGCCGCAGCTCACCGGCGCCCGGCTGGGACCGCTGCTGCGGTACCCGGGCCTCGTCCGGCACCGGCCCGGTGCCGCCGGCACCCGCCGGGACCGCACGGTCCTCGACGACCCCGACCCGCAGCACCTGCGGCGGCAGCAGCCGCCCGGCGCCCGACGCCACCGACGTGCGCAGGAAGCGCGACAGCGCCGACCACGGCTCGTCCTCCTGGCCGAGCGCCGCACGCGCCTGCTCGGTCAGCCGGGCCGTCTCCTCCGCGGCGATCCGCCGCACCAGCACGTCCTTGCTCGGGAAGCGCCGGTAGACCGTGCCCACACCGACCCGAGCGCGCCGCGCCACATCCTCCATCGGCGCTCCGTAACCCAGCTCGCCGAACACCTCACGCGCCGCCCGCAGCACGTGCTCCAGATTGCGCTGGGCGTCCACCCGCAGCGGCGTCGACCGCGCCGAGTCCCCGCGCCCGTTGCCGGTCGCCGTACCCACCGCCCCGCCGGCGGCGAGGGCAGATGCGGACGACCAGTGAGAGTCCTGAATGTGCATGAATGATCCCCCGGTAATGACGTCTCCCCCCGGAGACTCCCCTAAGAACGCGCCGGGGCGCGCGGATTAAGCCTCGCGTGCCCGGGCCCGGCCGTGGCAACCTCGCGGACCCGATGAGCGCCTCCCCCAGACACCCCGTCGTGACACGAACATAGTTGAGAGGGAGTCAATTCAGAAGGGGCAGATTCCGCACGGAGCGCCCCCCGATCGGAGTACGAACCGGATACGTCCCGAAAACACCCCCCGGCGTACCCCGGCGCACACCCGCTGACCTGCGCACCTGCCCCGGACTCCGACGTTTCGGCCAAGCCTGGGCATCCCCGGCTCCCGGTCACACAAATCGCCGGGCCTGTGGACAAACGCAGGCGCCGGGTGCGTCATGGGATGGTGAAGGAACGTGCGCGCATTCTCGTTGTCGGCGGCGGCTACGTCGGGATGTACACGGCCCTGCGCCTGCAGAAGCAGCTGAGACCGGAACTGCGGCGGGGCCAGGTCGAGATCACGATCGTCACGCCCGACCCCTATATGACCTACCAGCCGTTCCTGCCCGAGGCCGCCGCCGGCGCGATCTCCCCGCGCCACGTCGTCGTACCGCTGCGCCGCTTCCTGCCCGACTGCCGGATCGTCATCGGCGAGGCCACCGCCGTCGACCACGCCGCGCGCACCGCCACGGTCGCCACCCTCGCCACGGAGGACAAGGGCACGCCCCCGGAGCATCTGGAGTACGACGAACTCGTCCTCGCCCCCGGCTCCGTCTCGCGCACCCTGCCCGTGCCCGGTCTCGCCGAGCACGGCATCGGCTTCAAGACCGTCGAGGAGGCCATCGGCCTGCGCAACCACGTCATCGAGCAGATGGACATCGCCTCCTCCACCCGCGACCCGGCGATCCGCGACGCCGCCCTCACCTTCGTCTTCGTCGGCGGCGGCTTCGCCGGCGTGGAGGCGCTCGGCGAGCTGGAGGACATGGCCCGCTACGCCGCCCGCTACTACCACAACGTCCGCCCCGAGGACATGAAGTGGATCCTGGTCGAGGCATCCGACCGGATCCTGCCCGAGGTCGGCGCCGAGATGGGCCGCTACGCCGTCACCGAGCTGCGCCGCCGCAACATCGACGTCCGCCTGCAGACCCGCCTGGAGTCCTGCGTGGACCGCGTCGCCCACCTCAGCGACGGCGCCCGCTTCCCCACCCGTACGGTCGTGTGGACGGCCGGCGTCAAACCCCACCCGGTGCTCGCCGCCACCGACCTGCCGCTGACCGCGCGCGGCCGGCTCAAGTGCACCGCCGAGCTGACCGTCGACGGCGTCACCAACGCGTGGAGCGCCGGAGACGCCGCCGCCGTCCCCGACGTCACCGCCGACGAACCCGGCGCCGAGACCGCGCCCAACGCCCAGCACGCCGTGCGCCAGGCCCGGGTCCTCGCCGACAACATCGTCCGCTCCCTGCGCGGCGAACCCCTCCAGACGTACGAGCACAAATACGTCGGCTCGGTCGCCTCGCTCGGGTTCCACCAGGGCGTCGCCCACGTCTACGGACGCAAGCTCAAGGGCTACCCTGCCTGGTTCATGCACCGCGCCTACCACCTCAGCCGCGTGCCCACCTTCAACCGCAAGGCGCGGGTGCTCGCCGAATGGACGCTGTCGGGACTGTTCAAACGGGAGATCGTCTCCCTCGGATCGCTCGAACATCCCCGCGCGGAGTTCGAACTGGCCGCCGGTGGAAAGCCTTCCGACAATCCCAAGAACGACCCGAAGGGGTCCAACTAGCCGGACCCAGGAACTCCATCGGCCACCGAGGCGTCTGACGGATGTCGGTCCGGACGGCCACCCTGCAAGACTGATCACCGAGCCCGGCCGGGCCGCCACCCGTCCGCGAACTCAATGCGAGGCTGTCCCCAAGTGCTGCATGTCCCGGGTGCTGCAACAATGTGCGGCCACCGCCGCCCGGCCCCCGGAGCCCAGGCCGGGCCCCGGAGCCGGCCGACGACGACTACACGAGGCAAGGATTCGTGAACTTCACGCGCTGGAGCGCCCGGCTCCCCGGAACGCAGCGCCGCGCCGCCGCGCGGACCGACGCCACGACCACCACGGACCGGCGCGGCGACGGCTCGGTCCCCGCCGCCCGCGCCGAGCAGCCCGCCGACGGGACGACGGCCGTCCCCGCCGTCGACGACCTGTCCGTGCGCGCCGTCCTCGACCGGGTGCCCGCCCTGGTCGCCCTCGTCCACGGCCCCGACCACCGCCTCGCCCACGTCAACGACGCCTACACCGCCGCCTTCGGCCCCCGCCCCGCCGGCACCCCCGCCGCCGACGCGCTGCCCGAGCTGAAGGAACTCGGCCTGCTCCCGCTCCTCGACCAGGTCCTGCGCAGCGGCCGGCCCCGCACCCTGAAGTCCCGCAAGGCCCCCGACGGCCGCTCCTACACCTTCACCTGCACCCCGGTCACCGAAGGCGACGCCTGCGGCCCCGGGGTCCTCGTCTTCGCCACCGACGTCACCGACCACGCCGAGGCCGCCGCACGCCTGCGCGCCAGCGAACGCCGCCAGCGCGAAACCGCCGTCACCCTCCAGCGCTCCCTCCTCCCGCAGGAGCTGGAGGAACCCGACGACCTGCGCATCGCCGCCACCTACCACCCCGGCGGCACCGAGGCCGCCGTCGGCGGCGACTGGTACGACGTGATCACCCTCGGCGGCGGCCGCACCGCCCTCGTCATCGGCGACGTCATGGGCCGCGGGGTGCGCGCGGCGGCCGTCATGGGCCAGCTGCGCACCGCCGTGCGCGCCTATGCCCGCCTCGACCTGCCCCCGCACGAGGTGCTCCAGCTCCTCGACGGCCTCGCCATGGAGATCGACGCCAACCAGATCGCCACCTGCGTGTACGCCGTCCACGACCCCAACGAGGGCCGGTTGATGTACGCCTCCGCCGGCCATCTGCCGATCCTCGTCCGCGACGAGAGCGGCACCGTGCAGCGCGCCGACGAACCCACCGGCCCGCCGCTCGGCACCGGCGGCTGGATGCACGCCTCCGGCTCCATCCCGCTCGGCCCCGGCTCCACCGCCGTCCTCTACACCGACGGCCTGGTCGAACGCCGCGACGAGGACCTCGACGAGGGCATCGCCGCCCTGGAGCGCGCCCTGGCCGGCGCCACCGGCACCCCCCAGGTCGTCTGCGACCGCCTGGTGCGCTCGGCCGGCGTCACCGCCGACCACGCCGACGACGTCGCCGTCCTGGTTCTCCAGCACCCCGTCCGCACCGGCCCCGAGAGCGAGAAGTTCCGCAACGCCGCCCTGGAACTCCTCGGCGGCGTCGAAGCGGCCCCCCGCGCGCGTGCCTTCGCCTCCGGCGTCCTCACCAGCTGGCGCTTCCCGGTCGAGCTGCACGACCTCGGCGTCCTGGCCGCCAGCGAACTCGTCGCCAACTCCCTCCAGCACGGCACCCCGCCGATGCGGCTGCGGCTGCGCCGCACCGACCGCCGGCTGATCATCGAGGTCACCGACGGCGACGACCACCTGCCCCGGCGCCGCCGCGCCGAACCGGCCGACGAGTCGGGCCGGGGCATCGCCATCGTCGCGACCATCGCCTCCAACTGGGGGTGCAGACGCACCCCCGGCGGAGGCAAGGCGGTGTGGTGCGAGTTCGCCCTGCCCAAGGGCTAGGCCGCGGGAGCGGTTGTCCCGGTCAGGCTTCCGCGGGTATCGCGTCCGCGGCCGCCCCACCGCGCTGCACCACCCGGCTGCGGGCCCGCCACGGCTGGTCCTGCACGTCGGTCAGCCGGCGCCCCAGCCGTATCGCCAGCACACTGATCGCCAGCGAGAACAGCAGGAAGGTCACGATGTACGGCGCGTGCAGCGCGGCCCCCATGGGCCCGCCCACCGCCGGACCGACGGCCAGCGCCAGCTGCTTGACCAGGGCGAACGCGGAGTTGTACTGCCCGGCCAGCCCGCTCGGCGCCAGATCGGCGACCAGCGGCGCCACCGTCGGCGACAGCATCGCCTCACCCAGCCCGAACAGCGCGTAGGTGGAGACGAAGGCGGCCGTCGCCATCTCCTGGCTGCCGTGTCCCAGCCCCGCGTACCCGGCCGCGAGCCACGCCACGGCCCAGATCAGCCCCACGGCCGCGATCACCCGCGAGCGCCTGCGCCGCTCGACGAACTTCAGCACCGCGAACTGCGCCACCACGATCATCGCGGTGTTCGCCGCCAGCGCCGTCCCCAGCGCGGACGTCGATATCCCGGCCGCCTCGACGCCGTAGGCGCTCAGCCCCGACTCGAACTGCCCGTAGCAGGCGAAGAACAGCACGAAGCCCAGGACGCACAGCTGCACCATCGCCCGGTTGCCCAGCAGCTGCTTCCAGCTGCCCCTCGCCGAAGCCGGCGCGTCCTCGATCTTCGGCGCATGCGGAACCCGCACCGTCGCCATCACCACGACCAGCAGCAGGAACACCGCGGCCTCGATCGCGAACAGCAGCGTGAACGACGACACGTGCGAGGTGTCCACCAGGTGCCCGCCGATGAGCCCGCCGATGCCGAGACCCAGATTCTGCAGGAAGAACTGCATCGCGAACGCCCGCGACCGGGTCTCCGTCGTCGAGCAGTCAACGATCATCGTCGCCAGCGCCGGCTGCATCACGGCCTGCCCGGCGCCCAGCGCGGCAGCCGACACCAGTACGGCCGCGGAGGTGCTCGCCAGCCCCAGGCTCAGCGCGCCCAGCGCGGCGGTGACCAGGGCGGCGAGCAGAACCGGCAGCGGGCCGCGCCGCACGATCGCCCTACCGGCGAACGGCAGCACTATCAGCGCGGCCACGGCGAACACGGCGAGGACCATCCCCGCCGTCACAGCACCAAGGCCCCGCACCTGCGCCACATAGACGTACAGGTAGGGGACCGTGAAGCCGAGCCCGAACGCGCTGAGTGCGTTGCCCACATGGATCCGGCGCATCGCTGCGCCCTTCTCCCTGGTCACGTTCACCTCTCTCACTAGTTAGACGTGAAGACTTCGAAACTAAACTTCGAAGCTAAAGACTACACAGTGAAGGACTTCAAGGCAAAGGGTGAGCATGCGATACTCCCCCCATGGGTGACACCCCCGGCAGCCTCGGCGCCGAGCCGACCATCGAAGAGCAGATCGCCGCCTACCAGCGCGAGTTCCAGGACCTCGACCCCCAGGTCGAGAAGATCGTTTCGGCGCTCTCCCGGCTCAACCGCCGTATGAACGTCGCCTACGGCCGCCAGACCTCGGCCCTCGGCATCAGCAACGCCGAGTGGGAGGTCCTCAAGGCCCTCGTCCTGTCCGGCGCCCCGTACCGCATGGGACCCAGCGACCTCGCCAAGCGCCTCGGTCTCACGCCGGCCGCCATGACCCACCGCATCGACCGCATGGTCACCGAGGGCCTGGTCACCCGGGAGCGCGACGAGTCCAACCGGGTGCGCGTGATCGTGGAGCTGACCCCCGAGGGCCGGGAGAAGTGGCTGGAGGCGATGCGCCTCGCCTCCGTCTTCGAGGAGGAGCTCCTCCAGGACCTCACCCCTGCCGAGCGCACGGTCCTCGGCGAGGTGCTCACCCGCCTGCTGCGCCGCGTCGAGCACGCCCAGCCGGACGCCGGCGGCCGGCTCAGCGACCTCGACTAAAGATGTTGACAGGGGGCGCTTGACACGCCCCCTGCTGATCCGTAAAGTTCTTCGGGTTGCCGCGGGGCCGTAACGGTTCTTCGGCAGCACCTCCCGCCGCCTTGAGCGGCACCTCAAACCACCAGCACGATCTCCCTACGGGATTGTTTTCGGCATGCCCGAATTCAATTCGAATAGGGGCTCGGCGGCCCGATTGGGAATCGCCGAAAGGATCCGCTAAGGTTTGGGACGTCGGAACGGCCCAACGGCCGGGAAGACGAACCCCGCTGACTGGGGGTCAGACGCCGAAAGGATCTGATAGAGTCGGAACCGCCGGAAAGGGAAACGCGAGAGCGGA
>NZ_PQSS01000043.1 GCF_002920535.1 Streptomyces sp. Ru71
GAGATCGCCGTCCGGGTGCTGCGGGCGGCCCGGGAGGCGGGGCTGCGCACGGTCGCGGTGTACGCGCGGGGCGACGACGCCCATGTGGGGCTCGCCGACGAGGCCGTGCCGCTCGACGGCGGCTATCTGGACGGCGACGCCCTGATCGAGGCGGCCCGGCGCACCGGCTGCGGGTTCCTCCACCCGGGCTACGGCTTCCTCAGCGAGGACGCGGACTTCGCGGACCGCTGCGCCGGGGCCGGTGTCCGCTTCGTCGGGCCGAGCGCGCACACGCTGCGCGTGCTCGGCGACAAGGTGCGCGCACGTGAGCTGGCCGCGCGGGCGGGGGTGAGCGTGCTGGAGGGGGCCTTCGCCCTCGACGAGGCCCGTGCGCTGCTGGCCGGCGGGCCGCTGATGGTGAAGGCGGTCGGCGGGGGTGGCGGCCGTGGCATGCGGGTGGTGCGGTCGGCAGGAGAGCTCGACGAGGCGTGGGAGCGGTGCGGTTCGGAGGCGCGGCAGGCCTTCGGACGGGCGGAGGTGTACGCCGAGCGGCTGCTGGAGGGCGCCCGGCACATCGAGGTGCAGATCGTCGGTGACGCCACCGGCGCGGTGACCCACCTGGGAGACCGGGACTGCAGCGCCCAGCGCCGCCATCAGAAGCTGATCGAGATCGCTCCCGCACCCGAACTCGCGGACGCGGTCAGGGAGCAGCTCCACGACAGCGCTCTGCGGCTGGCGCGGGCCGCGCGGGTGTCCAGCCTGACCACGGTCGAGTTCCTCGTACGGGGCGAGGAGTTCCGCTTCATCGAGGCCAACCCGCGGCTCCAGGTGGAGCACACGGTCACCGAGGAGGTGACGGGCGTCGACCTGGTCGCCGTGCAGCTGCGCCTCGCGGCCGGGGACACGCTGGCCGACGTGGGGCTCGCGGGTCCGCCGCCGGTGCCGCGTGGCTGCGCGGTGCAGGCGCGGGTCAACGCCGAGGTGACGGCGGGCGACGGGAGCGTGCTGCCGCAGTCGGGCCGGATCACCCGGTTCGACGTGCCCACGGGACCGGGCGTCCGGGTCGACACGGCGGTGCGGGCCGGGGTGGAGGTCGGCACGCGCTATGACACGCTGCTGGCGAAGGTGATCGCGCACACCCCGCACGGCGGTGTGGAGGCGGCCTGCGCGCGGGCCGGGCGGGCGCTGGCGGAGTTCGCCGTGGACGGCGTGCGCACCGGTATCCCGCTGCTGCGCGAGCTGCTGGCCCTGCCGCGTTTGTGGGCACACACGGGCGTGGTCGCCGAGCACGTCCGGACCAGGGAACCCGAGGCACCCGTGGCGCTGGACGGCACGGTCACAGCGCCGATGAGCGGCACGGTCGTCTCCGTGGACGTGGCACCGGGCGATCCGGTCCGCGCGGGTCGGCAGCTGCTGGTGCTCGAAGCGATGAAGATGGAGCACGTCGTCCGGGCGCCCGCCTCCGGTGTGGTCCGGCAGCTCGACGCACGCGTGGGTGAGACGGTGACCGCGGGGGCGCTGCTCGTGGCACTGGACGAGGTGGAGGGCACCGATCAGGAGAGCACCGCCGGCGAACAGGCCGACCTGGACGCCGTCCGTGCCGACCTGGCCGAGACGGTGCGCCGGCACGCCTTCACGCTGGACGCGAACCGGCCCGAGGCCGTGGCCAAGCGGCATGCGCTCGGCCGCCGTACCGCCCGGGAGAACATCGCGGACCTGTGCGACAAGGGGTCGTTCACGGAGTTCGGCGCGCTGGCGATCGCCGCGCAGCGCCGGCGCCGGGCGCTGGACGACCTGATCCGCTCGACACCGGCGGACGGCATGGTGACGGGCACCGGGCGGATCGACGGCAGGGCGTGTGTGGTGATGTCGTACGACTACACGGTCCTGGCCGGTACGCAGGGGCTGAACAACCACCGCAAGACCGACCGGATGCTGGAGCTGGCGGAGCAGCGGGAGCTGCCGGTGGTGCTGTTCGCGGAGGGCGGCGGGGGCCGTCCCGGGGACACGGACACGACGTCCGTGGCGGGCCTGGACATCACCACGTTCCAGCGCATGGGCCGGCTCAGCGGCCGGGTGCCGCTGGTCGGCATCGCCTCCGGCCGCTGCTTCGCCGGGAACGCGGCGCTGCTCGGCTGCTGTGACGTCGTGATCGCCACGCCGGAGGCGAGCATCGGGATGGGCGGCCCGGCGATGATCGAGGGCGGCGGGCTCGGGGTGTACCGGCCGGAGGAGGTGGGGCCACTGTCGGTCCAGGTCCCGAACGGTGTGGTGGACCTGGCGGTGGCGGACGAGGCGGAGGCGGTGCGGGTCGCCCGGCGCTATCTGTCGTACTTCCGGGGCCCGCTCGCCGACTGGGAGGAGCCGGACCCGCGGCTGCTGCGGCATGTCGTGCCCGAGAACCGGCGGCGGGCCTACGACATGCGGGCGGCCGTGCGCGCGCTGGCCGACGTGGACTCGGTGCTGGAGCTGCGGGCCGGGTTCGGAGTCGGCGTCCTGACCTGTCTGGTCCGCGTGGCGGGCCGGCCGCTCGGTCTGATCGCCAGCAATCCGGCGCACCTGGGCGGGGCCATCGACCGGGACGCCGCCGACAAGACGGCCCGTTTCCTGCAGTTGTGCGACGCGTTCGGGCTGCCGGTGGTCTCGCTGTGCGACACGCCCGGTTTCATGGTCGGCCCGGACGCCGAACGCACCGCGACGGTACGGCACTTCGCCCGCCTCTTCGTCACCGGCGCCAACCTGCGCGTGCCGCTGGTGAGTCTGGTGCTGCGCAAGGCGTACGGGCTCGGCGCGATGGCGATGATGGGCGGCTCGACCCGTGCCCCGCTCGCCACGGCGGCCTGGCCGAGCGGCGAGTTCGGCGGCATGGGCCTGGAGGGCGCGGTCCGCCTCGGCTACCGCAAGGAGCTGGAGTCCATCGCCGACCCCGCAAAGCGGCAGGCGGCCTTCGAGGCCCGGGTCGCCGAACTGTACGAGCACGGCAAGGCGGTGAACGCGGCGGCGGCACTGGAGATCGACGCGGTGATCGACCCGGCGGAGTCCCGTGCGTGGATTCTGGCGGCGCTTCAGGACTGGAGCGAACCCGCCGAGCGGCGAAGGGCGTTCGTCGACACCTGGTGAGACGACCGGGGCGCAACTCGTCAGTACCGTTGACGCCCTCCTCCCCCACCTCTACCGTCTGGTCGACCTTCCGTACGCCGTTCGTGATGTCGAACAACCGTGGAGGACCCATGGCCCCGCCCCTCACCCGGCGGACCCTGCTGCGCACCGCCGTTCTCGCCGCGTCCGTGTCCGGCCTGGCGGCCGGGACGACCGGTGCGGCGGGGGCGGCCCCGCTGCCCGCCCCCGGCACCTGGAAGCTGCACCCCTTCGGGCTCGACGAGGTCGCCCTCGGCCCCGGACTCTTCGCGGACAAGCGGGCGTTGATGCTGGCGCACGCCCGCGGTTACGACGTCAACCGGCTGCTGCAGGTGTTCCGGGCGAACGCCGGTCTGTCCACCCTCGGCGCGGTCGCGCCCGGCGGATGGGAGGGCCTGGACGGGGAGGCCAACGGCAATCTGCGCGGGCACTACACCGGGCACTTCCTGACCATGCTGTCCCAGGCGTACGCGAGCACCGGCGAGCAGGTGTTCGCGGAGAAGATCCGCGCCATGGTCGGCGCACTGACCGAGGTGCGCGAGGCGCTGCGGCACGACCCGGCCGTGCTGAGCGTCGAGGGCAGGTTCGGGCCGGCCGCCGAGAACGTCCGCGGCTCCTACCGGTACGTCGACCTGCCGCCGCAGCTCCTGGGCGGCGCCGCCGAACTCACCCTGGCCGCCTGGGTGAAGCCCACGCACGACGCCGCCTGGGCCCGCGTCCTCGACTGCGGCGACGACACCACCCGCTATCTGTACCTGGCCGCACGCAACGCGAGCGGAGTGCCCCGGTTCGCCATCACCACCGGCGGGCCGGGCGGTGAGCAGGGGCTGAACGGCACGGCCGCGCTGCCGCTGGACCAGTGGAGCCATCTGGCCGTCACCCTCGGCGCGGGCACCGGAACGCTGTACGTCAACGGCACGGCCGTGGCCCGGAGCACGGCCATGACCCTCACCCCGGCCGCCCTCGGCACGCTCGCCCACCACTGGCTCGGCCGCTCCGCCTTCGCCGCCGACCCCGTGTTCGCCGGCGCCTTCGGCGGCTTCGACGTGTGGTCGCGGGCGCTCGGCCCGGCCGAGATCGCCGCCCTGCAAGGCCGCCGGGGCTCCGGCGACCTCGTCTCGTACGCCTTCGACGAGCAGGAGGGCGGGACCTTCGCCGACGCCTCCGGGCGCGGGCTCACCGCGACCCTGCGGCGCACCTGGGGCGGGCCCAGTCACCCCGGGTTCCTCGCCGCGTACCCGGAGACCCAGTTCATCCAGCTGGAGTCGATGACCGGCAGCGACTACACCAAGGTGTGGGCGCCCTACTACACCGCGCACAAGATCCTGCGCGGGCTGATCGACGCGCACCTCGCCACCGGCGACGCCCGCGCGCTCGACCTCGCGGCGGGGATGGGCGACTGGATGCACAGCCGCCTGTCGAAGCTGCCCGCCGCCACGCTCCAGCGGATGTGGGGGATCTTCTCCAGCGGCGAGTTCGGCGGCATCGTCGAGGCGATCTGCGATCTGCACGCGCTCACCGGCCGCTCCCAGCACCTGGCGCTGGCCGAGCTGTTCGACCTGGACCGGCTCATCGACGCGTGCGCCGCCGGCACCGACGTCCTCGCCGGGCTGCACGCCAACCAGCACATCCCGATCTTCACCGGGTACCTCGGGCTGTACGACGCGACCGGCGAGGAGCGCTACCTCCAGGCCGCGCGGAACTTCTGGCACATGGTCGTACCGCACCGCATGTACGCGATCGGCGGCACCAGCACCGGCGAGTTCTTCAAGGAACGGGACGTCATCGCGGGCACGATCGCCGCCACCACCGCCGAGACGTGCTGCGCGTACAACATGCTCAAGCTCAGCCGGGCACTCTTCCTGCACGATCAGGACCCGGCCTACATGGACTACTACGAGCGGGCGCTGTACAACCAGGTGCTCGGCTCCAAGCAGGACAAGCCGGACGCCGAGAAGCCGCTCGTCACCTACTTCATCGGCCTGACACCCGGTCATGTGCGGGACTACACGCCCAAGCAGGGCACCACCTGCTGCGAGGGCACCGGCATGGAGAGCGCCACCAAGTACCAGGACTCGGTGTACTTCGCGCAGGCCGACGGCAGCGCCCTGTACGTCAACCTCTACAGCCCGTCCACGCTGACCTGGCGGGAACACGGTGTGACGGTCACTCAGGAGACCGGCTTCCCGAGCGAGCAGGGCAGCACGCTGACCGTGCGCGGCGCCACCGCCGCCTTCACACTGCGGCTGCGGGTGCCGGCGTGGGCGACAGCCGGTTTCCGGGTGACGGTCAACGGGCGCCCGGTGGGCGGCACTCCGGTCCCGGGCAGCTACTTCCCCGTCGAGCGGACCTGGCGGGACGGGGACGTCGTCCGGGTGGTGATGCCGTTCCGGCTGCGGGTGGAGAAGGCGCTCGACGACCCGGTCCTCCAAGCGCTCTTCCTCGGCCCGGTCAACCTCGTCGCCCGTCACCCGGCCACGACGTACCTGGAGTTCGGGCTGTACCGCAACGCCGCCCTGTCCGGGGACCTGCTGCCCACGCTCACGCCCGTGCCCGGCAAGCCCCTGCACTTCACCCTGGACGGGATCGAGTTCGCTCCCTTCCACGAGGGCACCGAGGACCCGACGCACGCCTACGTCCGGCGCGTCGAGCCCCGGGTGGTGTTCGGCGGAGCCGACTCGGGCGTGGCCAACCCCGCGCGGCCGGACGGCGCCACACTGCTCGACGAGGTGTGGGCCGGGGCGCCGTTCGCCGGGAAGGGGGCGCTGGTGGCCCGGGTGCGTGCCGTGGTCGAGGCATGGGTGGCCGACGGGTTGCTCGGCCCGGCCGACGGCGAGGCGGTGGTACGGACGGCGCGGTCGGCGACGTACGTGCGCTGACGGCGCCGGCTACGAGCGGCGGCGGGGCTTGCCTCCGCCGCCGCGCCGGCCGCCCGACTTGGCGCCCGCGCCCCGGGAGCCGGCCGCGCGCGAGCTGCCGCTCCGGGCAGCACCCCCGCCCTTGCGCTCACCGCTCCCGGCGGTCTTGCGCCGCTCCCGCTTCTCCGCGCCCTGCTGCGCCGCCTGCTGGGTCCGGCCGCGCCCCCGGGTGCTGTTGACCGTGCGGCCCCGGACGATGCCGATGAACTCCTCCACCAGGTCGGTGGTGGCCTCCTCCGGCCAGCACAGTCCGATGCCGGACTGCGGCGCGTCGGTGACCGGCCGGTAGGTGAGGTCCCGGCGGTGGTACAGCCGGGCCAGTGACTGCGGCACGATCAGCACGCCGATCCCGGCCGCGACCAGCTCGATCGCGTCCTCGGTGGTCTCCGGGCGCTGGAAGGCCGGCTCCCCGGGCGGCGCGTCCTGCCAGCCGAGGACGTCGTCGAGGGGGTGCAGCACGACCTCGTCGGCGAGATCACCGAGGGTGACCTCGTCGGCCGCGGTCACCACATGGTCCTTGGGGACGACCACGACCGTCGTCTCCGTGTAGAGCGGGATCGCGCTGAAGAAGGTCCGGTCCACCGGCAGCCGCAGCAGGCCGATGTCGGCGGACTGCCCGCGCAGCAGGTCGGACGCCTCGGCGGCCGGGACCTGCAGGAGGGTGAGGGGGACGTCGGGCAGGCGCTCGTTCCACACCCGCGCCCACTTGGCGGGCGTCACGCCGGGGACGTACGCGAGCCGGAACGAGGGGGAGTCTTCGGTGCCTGTCACGCCCGCAAGGCTACCGGCTGTGGTCGGAGGTCTCCGCCCGGGCGGATAGTCTGGACTGCATGAAGTCGCAGCAGAACGCCCAGACGATGAAGCCGGCCACGGCGGCGAAGAAGCTGGGTGTGTACCTCCCCGCCACCCCCAAGGAGTTCCAGGAGGGTGCCGTCTCGCGTGCCGAGCTCGACGAGCTCCAGGCCAACCCGCCCCAGTGGCTGCGCGAGCTGCGACAGAACGGCCCGCACCCGCGCCCCGTGGTCGCGGCCAAGCTGGGCGTGTCCAACGCGGGGCTGGCCCGCGCCGGGATCACCGAGGCCCTCACCACCGAGCAGATCGAGGCGCTCAAGCAGGAGATGCCCGAGTGGCTGGTGAAGGAGCGCGCCACCCAGGCCGAGGTGCGCAAGGAGGCGGCCCGCCTGAAGCAGCGGGACGCGGAGCGCAACCAGGCGTAGCCGCAAAATGCGGTGCGGGGCCCCGCGGGGCGCTGCGATCATGCCGCAATGCGTGACACCCTCGAACAGCTGGTCGTACGGCACACCCACCGCATCCCCTCCCCCGCCGGACCGGCGGGGTCGGGCGAGGTCGCGGCGCGGCAGTTCGACGCCGCGCTGATGTCGGTGGGGTTCAAGCTCTCCGGGCAGGCGCTGGAGCACCTGTCGTCGCTGTCCGGAGCCACGGTCGCCGGCACCGCCCGCCGGGTGCTGAGCACCGTCCGGGAGATGGTCGGCGACCACGTCCGGCACAACGTCTACTTCGTCGACTTCCCGGCGAACGTCCCCGACACCCTCGACTTCTGGATGCGCTGCATCGCCGAGGCGCTCGCCGACGACGCCTCGCGCGCGAGCACGCTGCAGCAGCTCAGCCACGGCGTGGTGGACCTGCTCACCCTGCCGTCCTACGGCCGCTACCCGCACGCCTACGCCGAGATGCTCGCCGCGCACGACGAACTGATCCCGGCGGCCGGCGACCGCCTCACCGTGCTGCACCTCGGCGGCCCGCTCCAGGACGAGGTCACCGGCCTGTACCTGGCGCTGGCCGGCAGCAGCACCCCGCTGGGCGAGGACGGGCTGCGCGACCTGGAGATCCTGGCCGGGCACTGCGTGGCCGGGCCGCAGCCGGAGACGATCCCGGTGCGGGAGAACCGGGCGGTGGTGAACCGGGCCCGGCTGGTGGCGGGCGCCGGCCTGCTGCTGGACACGGTCACGGACGTGCTCCGGCTGGCCTGCGCCCTGTCCGGCGGCGATGTGACCCTGACGGAGCCGACCCGGTTCCGGACGCTGCCGCGGCCGGTGCGCCGCGCGCTGCTCGCGGGCCTCGACGCGGTCGTGGCCGCCTCCCCGGCCAAGCTCGCCGACGTCACCGCGCACCGGGAGGCGTTCAAGCGGCTCGGTGAGCGCCTGCACCCGCACGAGTATCCGCACTGGCCGCACGCCGCCGACGTGTTCGCGGTCGCCCGTGGGGAGAAGGAGGCGCGCTCCTTCGACAGCCGGGTCGAGGAGCTGCTGGCGATGCACGACGTGACGGGTGCGGTGAACTTGCTGTCCGCCGCGCCGGGCAAGCTGTTCCGCTCGCTGGACCGGCTGCTGCGCATGGCGCTCACCCAGGACGAGCGGGACACGATCGCCGAGACGGCCGGGCAGGTCGCCGGCGAGGTCTCCGGCCGCGTGCTGCTGTCGGTCGCCGAGCATCTGCGCAACCGCGCCTGGGCGACCGGTGAGCGCCGGGTGTTCGTGGGCCGCACGGGCCGCGCCTGGGTCACCGAGGACACGCGCCCGCCGGTGCTGCCGCCGGAGCGCGAGCGGCTGATCGCCGTCGTCGACGCGGAGATGCGCCGCCGGCTGCCGGACACGGCGCACGTCCTGGTCGACCCGGATGTGCTGGACGTGGCGCTTCCGCTCAGCGGCAGGGCGACCACGGCCGGCCTGGGCGTGCTGCCGCGCGGCTCCCTCTCCCCCGTCGACGGCGAGCTGCTGCGCTTCTTCGTGTACTGGAAGGAGCACGCTCACACCACCGACTACGACCTGTCGGCGCTGCTGCTCGACGCCGACTACCGGACGGTGACCTGGCTGTCGTACACGGCCCTGTCCGACGTCGAGGGCGAGCACTCCGGTGACATCACCGCAGCTCCCCAGGGTGCCTCGGAGTTCATCAACCTGCGGCTCGGCGCCGTGCGCGGCACGTACATCGTCCCGCAGGTCAACATCTTCTCCGGGGAGGGCTTCGAGGAGGTCGAGGAGTCCTTCTTCGGGTTCATGCTGCGCGAGGCGGAGAAGGCGGGCCGGCCGTTCGAGCCGCGCACGGTGCGGATGAAGTCGGACCTGCGCGGCCCGGGCCGGGTGGCGCTGCCGCTGGCGTTCCTGCGGGGCGACGACGGCCGGTGGCGTGCCAAGTGGCTGCACCTGTACCTCAAGGGCCACCCGTCGGCCAACCGCGTCGAGGGCAACCGGGTGTCGGTGGCGACCCTGCTGCGCGGCGTCGTCGAGCGGGAGTACCTCACCGTGGGCTATCTGACCGATCTGCTGGCCGGCCGGGGTACGACCGTGACCCGCTGGGACGGCACGTCCGTGCCGGACGGCCCGGTCACCTACATCGGTCTGGAGCGGCCCGACGGCCTGCACCCGGACTCCCGGATCGTCACGCCGGAAAATCTGCGCGACCTGATCCCGGCGTGACTGCTACCTTTGGCGGCGGCGAGGCCATGCAGGGGCTTCCTTCTCACACTCCTTGAACTAGCCCTTGCGCTCTCCTCGCCCTCGACGCCGGCCCCCCGGCACCGGAAGGTGCCGGGGGGCCGTTGTCGTCTCCTGGCTCAGCCGATCACGACGAGCAGGTCGCCGCCCTCCACCTGCTGGACCCGGTTGATCGCCAGCCGGGACACGGTGCCCGCCTTCGCGGCCGTGATCGAGGCCTCCATCTTCATCGCCTCGATGGTGGCGACCGTGGCGCCCGCCTCCACCTGGTCGCCCTCGGCGACGGAGAGGGTGACCACGCCCGCGAAGGGTGCCGCGACGTGGCCGGGGTCGGTGCGGTCGGCCTTCTCGGTGGCCGGGATGTCGGCGGAGGCGGCGACGTCACGGACCTGGATCGGCCGCAGCTGGCCGTTGAGCGTGGACATCACCGTGCGCAGGCCGCGCTCGTCGGCCTCGCCGATCGCCTCCAGGCCGATCAGCAGCCGCACACCGGGCTCCAGGTCGACGGCGTACTCCTTGCCCGGGCGCAGGCCGTAGAAGAAGGCCTTGCTGTCCAGGATGGAGGTGTCGCCGTAGGAGTGGCGGTGTGTCTCGAACTCGCGGGTCGGCGCCGGGAAGAGGAGCCGGTTGAGGGTGGCGCGGCGGTCCTTGTCCAGGCCCTCGCGGTCCTCGGCGCTCAGTTGCGGGGCCGGCTTGGCCTCCGCGCGGCCCTTGAGGGCCTTGGTGCGGAACGGCTCCGGCCAGCCGCCGGGCGGGGTGCCCAGCTCGCCGCGCAGGAAGCCGATCACCGAGTCCGGGATGTCGAAGCGGTCCGGGGTCTCCTCGAACTCCTTGGGGTTCACGCCGGCGCCGACCAGGTGCAGGGCGAGGTCGCCGACCACCTTGGAGGACGGGGTGACCTTGACCAGGCGGCCCAGGATGCGGTCGGCGGCCGCGTACATCGCCTCGATGTCCTCGAAGCGGTCGCCGAGGCCGAGCGCGACGGCCTGGGTGCGCAGGTTGGACAGCTGGCCGCCGGGGATCTCGTGGTCGTAGACGCGGCCGGTCGGGGAGGCGAGGCCCGCCTCGAAGGGGGCGTAGATCTTGCGGACGCTCTCCCAGTACGGCTCCAGGTCGCCGACGGCCTTGAGGTCGAGGCCGGTGGGCCGCTCGGAGTGGTCGGTGGCGGCGACGATCGCCGACAGCGACGGCTGCGAGGTGGTGCCCGCCATGGAGGCCACCGCCCCGTCGACCGCGTCCGCGCCGGCCTGGATCGCGGCGAGGTAGGTGGCGAGCTGGCCGCCCGCGGTGTCGTGGGTGTGCAGGTGGACCGGCAGGTCGAACTCGCGGCGCAGCGCGGAGACCAGCTTGGCGGCGGCCGGGGCGCGCAGCAGGCCCGCCATGTCCTTGACCGCGAGGACGTGGGCGCCGGCGTCGACGATCTGCTCGGCGAGACGCAGGTAGTAGTCGAGGGTGTACAGCTGCTCGCCGGGGTCGCTGAGGTCGCCGGTGTAGCACAGGGCGACCTCGGCGATGGCGGTGCCGGTCTCGCGGACGGCCTGGATGGCCGGGCGCATCTGGCCGACGTCGTTGAGGGCGTCGAAGATGCGGAAGATGTCGATGCCGGTGGCCGCGGCCTCCTGCACGAACGCGTCGGTGACCTCGGTCGGGTACGGGGTGTAGCCGACGGTGTTGCGGCCGCGCAGCAGCATCTGCAGACAGATGTTGGGCACGGCCTCGCGCAGCGCGGCGAGGCGCTCCCACGGGTCCTCGGCGAGGAAGCGCAGCGCCACGTCGTAGGTGGCGCCGCCCCAGCACTCCAGGGACAGCAGCTCGGGCAGGGTGCGGGCGACGACCGGCGCGACCGCGAGCAGGTCCTTGGTGCGCACCCGGGTGGCGAGCAGCGACTGGTGGGCGTCGCGGAAGGTGGTGTCGGTGACGCCGAGGGTCGGCGACTCGCGCAGCCAGCGGGCGAAGCCCTCCGGGCCCAGCTGGGTGAGCTTCTGCTTGGAGCCGGCGGGCGGCTCGGCGGCGGGCAGCGCGGGCAGCTTGGTCACCGGGTCGATCAGCTCGGGGCGCTCACCGTGCGGCTTGTTGACGGTGACGTCGGCTAGGTAGGTGAGCAGCTTGGTGCCGCGGTCCGCGGAGTGGCGGGCGGTGAGCAGGTGCGGGCGCTGCTCGATGAACGAGGTGGTGACGTTGCCGGCCTGGAAGTCCGGGTCGTCGAGCACGGCCTGCAGGAAGGGGATGTTGGTGGCCACACCGCGGATGCGGAACTCGGCGACCGCGCGCCGGGCCCGGTTGACGGCGGTGGTGAAGTTGCGGCCCCGGCAGGTCAGCTTGACCAGCATGGAGTCGAAGTGCGCGCTGATCTCCGTACCGGCGTGGGTGGTGCCGCCGTCGAGGCGGATGCCGGAGCCGCCGGGCGAGCGGTAGGCGCTGATCCGGCCGGTGTCGGGGCGGAAGCCGTTGGCGGGGTCCTCGGTGGTGATACGGCACTGCAGCGCGGCCCCGCGCAGGGTGACCGTGTCCTGGGACAGGCCGAGGTCGGCGAGGGTCTGGCCGGCGGCGATGCGCAGCTGGGACTGGACGAGGTCGACGTCGGTGACCTCCTCGGTGACCGTGTGCTCGACCTGGATGCGCGGGTTCATCTCGATGAACACGTGCCGGCCCTGGCGGTCGAGGAGGAACTCCACGGTGCCCGCGTTGCGGTAGCCGATGTGCCGGGCGAACTTCACGGCGTCTTCGCAGATCCGCTCGCGCAGCGCCGGGTCCAGGTTGGGCGCGGGCGCCAGCTCGATGACCTTCTGGTGGCGGCGCTGCACCGAGCAGTCGCGTTCGAAGAGGTGGATGACGTTGCCCTCGCCGTCGGCGAGGATCTGCACCTCGATGTGGCGGGGCTCGACGACCGCCTGCTCCAGGAAGACCGTCGGGTCGCCGAAGGCGGAGGCGGCCTCGCGGGAGGCGGCCTCGATGGCCTCGCGCAGCTGGGCGGGGTCCTCGACGCGGCGCATGCCGCGCCCGCCGCCGCCCGCGACGGCCTTGACGAAGACGGGGAAGCCGATGTCCTCGGCGGCCCGCAGCAGTTCGTCGACGTCGTTGGAGGGCTGCGAGGAGCCCAGCACGGGTACGCCGGCCTCGCGGGCGGCGGCCACGGCGCGGGCCTTGTTGCCGGTCAGTTCGAGGATCTGCGCGCTCGGGCCGACGAAGGTGATGCCGGCTTCCTCGCAGGCGCGGGCCAGCTCGGGGTTCTCGGACAGGAAGCCGTAGCCGGGGTAGACGGCGTCGGCGCCGGCCAGCCGGGCCGCGCGGATGATCTCGTCGACGGAGAGATACGCGCGCACCGGATGCCCGGGTTCACCGATCTCGTAGGCTTCGTCGGCCTTGAGCCGGTGCAGCGAGTTGCGGTCCTCGTGCGGGAAGACGGCCACGGTGCGCGCACCGAGCTCGTATCCGGCCCGGAAGGCGCGAATCGCGATCTCGCCACGGTTGGCGACCAGTACCTTGCGGAGCATCCCCGATCCCTTCGGCGTGCGGGTGAGTGCCACCATGGTCGCGGCAACGACCCCACCTGGCCATGAGACGCGGGTCACCATTCAGGCGGCGGTCTCAGGATGCGGGACATCGCGGAAGTTCGCCGTCTAGCCCGGTGGCATCCCGGTCTGTCCCTGGAGCCGTTCCAGGTCGGAGGCGCGGACCTGGATGGCGAAGACGGCGATCAGCGCGGCGAGAGCGGTGAAGATCGCGGCGACGACGAACGCGGCGCTCGCCCCGGCGGTGAGGATCTCGTCGGAGAAGGGCTTGGGCAGCTGCCCGGTGCGCTGGAAGCGCAGCCGCTCCAGCGGGGTGGCCTGGGCGAGGAAGCGCGGGATCTGCTGGTGCGCCTCGTCGGTGCTGGCGGTGCCGAACGTGGTGACCAGGATGGACAGGCCGAGGGAGCCGCCGACCTGCTGGGTGGCGTTGAGCAGCCCGGAGGCGGCTCCGGCCTCCCGGGGTGCCACGTTGGACAGGGCCATCAGGGTCAGTGACACGAACTCCATGCCCATGCCGAGGCTGAAGACGAGCATCGGGCCGAGGATGCTGCCGGCGTAGGTGGAGTCCACGTCGGTCAGGGTCAGCCAGGACAGGCCGGCCGCCGCGAGGATCGCGCCGGTCACCATGAACGGTTTGGGCCCGAACCGTGGCAGGAACCGGGAGGCGAGCCCGGCGCCGATCGCGATGACCGCGCTGACCGGCAGGAAGGCCAGTCCGGCCTGCAGCGGGCTGAAGCCCAGGACGTCCTGCACGAACAGGGTGAGGAAGAAGAACATCCCGAAGATCGCCGCCGCCAGGCACAGCATGATGCCGTAGGTGCCGGCCCGGTTGCGGTCGGCGAACATGTGCAGCGGGGTGATCGGCTGCCTGGAGCGCCGCTCGATCAGCACGAACCCCGCCAGCACGACGACCGCGGCGGCGAACGAGGCCAGCGTCAGCGCGTCCCGCCAGCCCTCCTGCGCGGCCCGGATGAATCCGTACACCAGCAGCACCATGCCGACGGTGGAGGTCAGCGCGCCCGCGATGTCGAAGTGGCCGGGGTGGCGTTCGGACTCGCGGATATAGCGGGGTGTGGCCAGCACGATGAGCGCGCCGATGGGCACGTTGACGAACAGCACCCAGCGCCAGTTCAGCCACTCGACGAGGATGCCGCCCATGAGCAGCCCGATCGCGCCGCCGCCCGCGGAGACCGCGGCGAACACCCCGAAGGCCCGGTTGCGTTCCGGGCCCTCCTTGAAGGTGGTGCTGACCAGGGACAGCGCGGTCGGGGAGGCGATGGCACCGCCGACGCCCTGCAGGGCGCGGGCGGCGAGCAGCTCGCCGGGGTTCTGCGCGAGGCCGCCGAGCAGGGAGGCCACCGCGAAGAGCACCACGCCGAACATGAAGACGCGGCGTCTGCCGAGGATGTCGCCGGTGCGGCCGCCGAGCAGCAGCAGACCGCCGAAGGTGAGGGTGTAGGCGTTGACCACCCACGCCAGGCTGGTGGTGGAGAAGTGCAGCGCGCTCTGGATGTGCGGCAGGGCGATGTTCACGATGGTGATGTCGAGGACCACCATCAGCTGGCAGGAGGCGATGACCAGCAGGGCCATCGCGTTCCCACCGCCGCCGCGTTTCTCGGTGGCGGGCTGCGTCGCGGAGATCGGTTGCGGGCTGGTGCTCATGGTGCAACCCCAGGGGTGCCGGGTCCGTCGTCGACGCTACGCCCGCGCCGACAGGGGCACCACTCGATCAGGCGTACCGCCTCAGGCGGTGACAGCCGCCGTACGCAGGGTGTCGGGGTCCGGGTCCGGCACCGGCACGGTGAGCACGTGGGCCTGCCAGGCGGGCAGGTCGACAAAGAGGCCGGCGTCGGCCAGTTCGTCGCCGTCGCGGTCGTAGGACTGCCCGGTGAGCAGGTCGGTCAGCAGGCGGCCGGCGCCGCGCAGGTCGTCCCAGGGGAGGTGGACGCGGCCCTGGGCCTGGTGGGCGCCGTGGTTGACGACGACCAGGTGGCGGGCGTCGGCGGCGGTCCAGCTCCAGGCGAGCAGGGAGCGGTGCGTGTCGTTGTCCGGCCGGCCGGTCGTCTCCAGCAGGTGCCACTCGCCCCGGCGTACGGCGGCCGCGGCCTCCAGCAGGCGCTGGTGGAAGGCGCGCAGGTCCTCGTCGGGGGGCTCGGCGGGGCGGCGGGCCAGGAAGACGGGCAGGTGCACCCGGCGGCCCTCGAACTGGCCCTCGTGCCACAGGGTCGCGCCGGGCAGCGTGGCGACGGTGACGGCCGCCGCGCGTTCCCGGTCGCCGGGGAGGGCGCTGGCGGCGCGGGGCTCGTCGTGGTTCTCCACGAAGCGCACGAGGCCGCGCTGGTAGCCGAGGTCCGCGCGCAGATGGGCGCGCACCTGCTCGGCGTCCTCGTGCACGAGCCGGTCGTACAGCCGCTTGTCGTAGGCGTGGTCGAAGCCCTGCTGCTGCAGGAGGTACTCCATGTCCCAGTAGGCCTCGGCGAGGAAGAGCATGTCCGGGTGGCGGGCGCGCACGCGCGGGATCACGTACGGCCAGAAGTCCTCGGCGGGGACGGCTCCCGCCCGCTCGCCCCAGGTGCGCGCGAACACCTCGTTGGTCATCAGCATCGCCATGTCGCAGCGCACGCCGTCCGCTTGGTCGCCGATCGCGATGAGTGTCTCGACGGCCGCGTCGCGCAGTTCGGCGCTGAAGGCGTTCAGCTGGACGACGTCGGGCCAGGGCGGGAAGTAGGGGTCGCGGCCGCGGGCGTAGACGTGCCCGGCGGCTTCCAGGTAGGCGTCCGGGGCGTGGGCGAGGTCGTCGGGGGTGCCCTGGATCAGGCAGCCGGGCCGGTCGGCGGTCCAGGGGTGGTCGGGGGCGACGTGGTTGGGGACGTGATCGACGATCACCTTGCGTCCCCGGGCGGCCAACTGGGCGCGCGCCTCGGCCAGGCCGTCGGGTCCGCCGAGGCGGGTGTCGACGACGTAGTCCCGTACGCAGTAGGGGGAGCCGGCGAGGTCCGCCTCGGTGAGGTCGGGCAGGGCCGCGCGGAAGGAGGCGAGCAGACCGGGGTCGCGCAGGGCGAGGGCGAGGCCGGCCGGGCTGCGCTCCCACACGCCCATCAGCCACACCGTGTCGACGCCGGGCCGCGCGATCTCGTCCCAGGCCTCGCCGGGCACGTCGCCGAGGGTCACGGGCCGGCCGTACCGGCCGCTGAGCTCGCCCAGCCAGACCAGGGTGTTGATCTCGTACACGACCGTCATGCGAGCGACTCCTGCGGTGTGAGGGAGTCCCGGCCGCCGCGGTGCCACTCGTCGGCGCCGATGGTGCGGAACAGGGTCGCCGTGGCCGCGACCAGTCCGGTCCAGCCGGTCTGGTGGGCGGCCCCGAGGCCGGCGCCGGTGTCGCCGTGGAAGTACTCGTAGAACAGGACGAGGTCCTTGAAGTGCGGGTCCTTGGCATAGACGGCCTGGGTGCCGTGCACCGGGCGGTGGTCGTCGGCGTCGGGCAGGAAGGTGGCGGTGAGCCGGTCGGAGAT
The DNA here is from genome assembly GCF_002920535.1 of Streptomyces sp. Ru71. GTDB lineage: Bacteria > Actinomycetota > Actinomycetes > Streptomycetales > Streptomycetaceae > Streptomyces. The sequence continues at coordinate 16,518 of NZ_PQSS01000043.1, forward strand.
CTCCCGGGCGACCTCGTACAGGTTCAGCCGTCTGCCGGAACCGGTCGGGCACTCCACGGTGAACTCCGGGCCGTGGTAGGCGTGCAGGTTCAGCAGGGCGCGGATGATCAGCACGTTCACCGGGAACCACACCGGGCCGCGCCAGTTGGAGTTGCCGCCGAACAGGCCCGAGTCGGACTCGGCGGGCAGATAGCCGACGCCGTAGCGCTCACCGTGCACCTCGAAGGTGTAGGGGTGCTCGGCGTGGTGGCGGGAGAGCGAACGGATGCCGTACGGGCCGAGGAACTCGTCCTCGTCGAGCATGCGGGCCAGGATGCGGCGCAGCCGGTCCTCGCCGAAGAGGGCGAAGAGGTAGCGGCCGTCGGCGTTGGGGTCGGCGGTGACGTGCTGCTCGACGAAGGCCTCCACGGCGGGGTGACGTTCGATGAACTCCCTGGCGCCCTGCACGAGTTCGGGGAAGCTGCGGTCGGCACGGCCGCCGATGACGCTGGTCGCGGCGAGCGGGATCAGCCCGACCAGGGAGCGCACCTTCAGCGGGGTCGCGCGGCCGTCGGGCATGCGCAGCACGTCGTAGAAGAAGCCGTCGTCCTCGTCCCAGAGGCTGGCGTTGTCGCGGCCCATACGGTTCATGGCGACGGCGATCCACGCGAAGTGCTCGAACAGCATCTGCGCCTGCTCGACGTAGACGGGGTTGTCGACGGCGAGTTCGATGGCGATCTCCAGCAGGTTCTGGCAGTACAGCGCCATCCAGGCGGTGCCGTCGGCCTGGTCCAGGTGACCGCCGGTGGGCAGCGGGGCGCTGCGGTCGAAGACGCCGATGTTGTCCAGGCCCAGGAAGCCGCCCTGGAAGACGTTGTTGCCGTCGACGTCCTTGCGGTTGAGCCACCAGGTGAAGTTCTTCATCAGCTTCTGGAAGGCGTTCTCCAGGAACGCGCGGTCGCCGCGGCCGGTGCGGTGCTTGTCGAGTTCGTAGACGAAGAGCACCGCCCAGGCGTGCACGGGCGGGTTGACGTCGCCGAAGTTCCACTCGTACGCGGGGATCTGGCCGTTGGGGTGCAGATAGAGGCGGCGCAGCAGCAGCTCCAGCTGGTCCTTGGCGAAGTGGGTGTCGACCATGGCCAGGGCGAGGGTGTGGAAGGCGAGGTCCCAGGCGGCGAACCAGGGGTACTCCCAGGTGTCCGGCATCGACATGATCGCGTCGTTGACCATGTGGTACCAGCCGCTGTTGCGGACGCGGGGGTCGACGGCGAGCGGGTCGACGCCGTGCTCGGCGAGCCAGCGCTCCACGTCGAGGTGGTAGTACTGCTTGCTCCACAGCATTCCGGCGAGGGCCTGGCGGACCATGCGCCGCTCGTGCTCGCTCATGCCGTCGGGGGCGAGGGCGGCGTAGAAGGCGTCGGCCTCGGTGCGGCGGGAGTCCAGCACCTGGGTGAAGTCCCGCCAGGGGTCGGCGAGTTCGGTGTCGGTCAGGCGCAGCCGGATGGCGGCGCTGTCGCCGGCGGGGACGGTCAGCACATGGTGGACGGCGGCCTTGGTGCCGGTCCGCTCCGGGTCGACGGCCTCCTGCTCGCCGTGGACGACGTACCGGTCGATGCCGTCCTTGACGTAGGGGGTGGTGTTGGGGCTGCCGAAGATCCGCTCGTTGTTGGTCTCGTTGCCGGTGAAGAGGGTTTCGGCGCCGGTGTCGTGGTGCAGCCAGCGGGTGCCGAGTCCGGCGTGGTCGGCGCGGATGGCGTGCGGGGTCTGCCGCAGGGCGGGCACGGTCGTGCCGCCGGCCCAGGACCAGGTGTGCCGGAACCACAGCGTCGGCAGCAGGTGCAGGGTGGCCTCGTCGGGGCCGCGGTTGTGCGCGGTGATCTCGACCAGCAGGTCCTCGGGGCCGGCCTTGGCGTACTCGACGACGACGTCGAAGTAGCGGTTCTCGTCGAAGATCCCGGTGTCGAGCAGCTCGTACTCGGGTTCGCCGCGGCCGCGGGCGCGGTTGGTGTCGACGAGGTCGCTGTAGGGGAAGGCGCGCTGCGGGTACTTGTACAGGTACTTCATGTAGGAGTGCGTGGGCGTGTTGTCGAGGTGGTAGTAGCACTCCTTGACGTCCTCGCCGTGGTTGCCCTCGGCGTTGGTCAGGCCGAACATGCGCTCCTTGAGGATGGGGTCGCGGCCGTTCCACAGGGTGAGCGCGAAGCACAGGCGCTGCTTGTCGTCGCTGACGCCGGCGATGCCGTCCTCGCCCCAGCGGTAGGCGCGGGAGCGGGCCTGGTCGTGGGTGAAGTACGACCAGGCGTCGCCGTCGGCGCTGTAGTCCTCGCGGACGGTCCCCCACTGCCGCTCGCTCAGATACGGCCCCCAGCGCCGCCAGGCCACCACGCCGGCGTCGGCCTCGGCGAGCCGCAAGCGCTCGGCGTCCGGCACATGGGTCGTCATCGCATGGTCCTCCCGCCAACCCGGCGCACTCACCTCAGATTCGGGCATGCCGGGCGGGCCCGCAATCACGGTGCGGCCGGTCGGTTACGCTCCGGGAGCGTGGAGACGACCGAGGACGGCCCCGGCGCCGTGATCCTGCGCGCGGCCCGGCCGGAGGACCGGACGGCCATCGCGCGCATCGACGGCTCTTTCACCACGGACAGGGTGCTGCGCGTACGGCGCACGGACACGGGGTTCGAGGCGGCGGAGACGGCGGTGGACCCGCCCGTGCGCAAGACGTTCCCCGACGACGACTGCGGCGAGGCGGACGACCCCGGCGAGCGCACGGTCGTGGCCGAGGTGCGGGGACGGGTGTGCGGCTTCGTGACGACCGTCTTCCAGCGGTGGAACCGGCGCCTGGTCGTCGCCGATCTGGAGGTGGCCCCGGCCCATCGCGGCCGGGGCATCGGCGCGGCCCTGCTGGCGCGGGCCGTCGAGGAGGGGCGGCGGCTCGGCGCCGGCCATGTGTGGCTGGAGGTCACCCATCTCAACGCGCCCGCCGTCCGCCTCTACCGGCGGGCCGGGTTCGAGCTGTGCGGGCTGGACACCTCCCTGTACTCGGGCACGGCGTCCGAGGGGGAGACGGCGCTGTTCATGAGCCGCCCCCTCTGATGCCGGGCCCGGCCCGTCAGGCGCCGTCCGGCTTGCGGTGGCCCTGGACCGCCGCGCGGCTGGTGGTCAGGTGGTGCAGGACCAGGGACTCCACGCGGGTCACGTCGCGGTCGGCGATGGCCTGGTAGAGGGCCTCGTGTTCCTCGGCGATGCCGAGGAGGTCGTCGTGCTGGCCGAGCAGCCAGCGCACCCGGCTGCGCATGACGCGTTCCAGCTCGCTGAGCAGCTCGTTCGCGGCGAGCCAGATCACCGTCTGGTGGAAGTCGGCCGCGGCCCGGCGGGCCGCCACGGCGTCGCCGGCCCGGGCCGCGTCCAGTTCGCGGTCGAGGTCGGCGCGCAGCCGCTGCAGCCCCTCGCGGGTGTGGCGCTGCGCGGCGAGCCGGAAGGCCAGCGTCTCCAGGGCTCCGCGCACCTCGTCGAGGTCGGCCAGGTCGGACGGGGTGAACTCGCGGACCACCGCCCAGCTGCGGGGCCGCGGGGTGACCAGGCCCTCGGCGACGAGCGTCTTGAGGGCGTCGCGCACGGGCAGCCGGCTCACGCCCAGCGACTCGGCGAGCTCGCGCTCGACCAGCCGGCTGCCCGGCTTGCGTACCCCGTCGAGGATCTCGTCCCGCAGCTGCCTGGTCACGCGCTCCGACTCGGGCGTGAACCCCTGTGACCCCGTCATGGTCGTCCTTCTCTCGTCACGTCCCCGGCGGCGCACCGGCGCTGTGCGGGTGCCGGTGTGCCGAGGGGACCAAGCCACAGTGACCTTAGCCGGTGGCGGGAGAAGGGCGGGCGGGGGTCAGCGGGCCCTGGGCGGCCAGTTGGCGATCAGCTTGGGGCGCGGCCGGGCGTAGGTGCGCACCTTCGACGTGGTCAGCCCCAGGCGGACCAGGGACTCGGCGATGGTGACGGCCGCCGCGACCCCGTCGACGACGGGCACCCCGGTGCGTTCCACGACGCGCTCGGCGAGGCCGGCCATGCCGCCGCAGCCCAGGCAGATCACCTCCGCCCGGTCGTGCTCGACGGCGTACGCGGCCTGTTCGACGATGGCGTCCACGGCGACCTTCTCGTCCTCCTCCAGGTCCAGCACGGCGAGGCCGCTGGCCCGCACGGAGGCGCAGCGGGCGCTCAGCCCGGCCGCGTGCAGGCGCTCCTCGATGAGCGGGACCGTGCGGTCGAGGGTGGTGACGACGGAGTAGCTGCGGCCGAGGAACTGCGCGGTGCTCGCGGCGGCCTCGGTGATGTCGACGACGGGCACGTCGAGCAGTTCCTGCAGCCCCTCGCGGCCGTGCTCGCCGTAGCCGGCCTGGACGACGGCGTCGAAGTGGCCCTCGTAGGCGCGCACGGTCTCCATCACGGCGATGGCGGCGAGGTAGCTCTCGTAGTTGCCCTCGACGGACTCCGCGCCGAACAGCGGGGTGAGCGGGACGATCTCGGTGCCGGGCGAGGCCGCCGCGGCCGCCTGCCGGCCGATGGCGTCGGTGATGGACTGCGTGGTGTTGACGTTGACGACGAGGATGCGCATGGGTGGGCTTTCTGGGTGGCGTGGCCGGCTCGGGCCGGTCGGGCTCATTCGGCGGCCACGGCGATGGCCTCGCCGTCGACGTCCCGGGCGGCCGCGGAGCGGTCGGCGACGACCGCGTGGACGGCGGCGGCGAGGATCGCGCCGATGAACCACGAGAACCCGGCCGCGGCGTGGAAGGACGGGACGAGGGCCACGGTGACGGCGATGGCGGCGCTGGGCAGGAAGGCGGCGACGGCGCGCGGGTTGTAGCCGCGCCGGTAGTGGTAGTCGCCGCCGGCGTCCTCGGTGTACAGGTCGGGCACGTTGACGCGGGAGCGGCGCAGCAGCCAGTAGTCGGCCATGACGACGCCGAACAGTGGGCCGAGGAGCGCGCCGAGGCCGCCGAGGAAGTAGTTGACGACGATCGGGCTGTTGTAGAGGTTCCAGGGGGTGATGACCAGGCCGAGCACCGCGCTGACCAGTCCGGCCCTGCGGAAGTCCAGGCTGCGCGGGAAGAGGTTGACCAGGGCGTAGATCGGGGCGACGAAGTTGGCCAGCAGGTTGACGGCGACGGTCAGGGCGATCAGCGCGAGGGAGGCGACGGCGAGCAGGGCCATGTTGGGGATGGTCCGCACGATGTCCGTCGGGCTCGTGATGACGTGCCCGTCGAGCTTGAACTGGGCGCCGCTGAGGACGGAGACGATCGCGGCGAAGAAGAGCATGTTCACCGGGATGCCGATGACGTTGCCGCGCACGATGGCCCCGCGGCTGCGGGCGGAGCGGGTGAAGTCGCAGAAGTTCAGCACGAACGTGCCGTAGATGACCACCCACAGCGCGGCGGCCTGGAGGATCTGCAGCCACATCGCCCCGCCGGTGAGGGGGTCGCCGACGGACAGCGAGATGGAGCCGCCGGCGCGGAAGAACATCCAGGCGGCGAGGGCGCACATGGTGATCAGGGTGGTGGGTGCCGCGAAGGCCATGTAGCGGCGGATCATCTGCATGCCGTAGCTGACGATGAGCACCTGGAGGCCCCACAGGACCAGGAAGGTGATCCAGCCGAGGGTGGACTGGCCGAGCAGCGAGTCGTCGTCGAGCCGGCCGAGGCCGGGGAACATGGCGACGAGCAGGGTGCTCAGCACGGACGAGGCCAGGTAGGTCTGGATGCCGAACCAGGCGATGGCGACCAGGCCGCGCACGCCGGCCGGGATCTTCGCGCCGTGGATGCCGAAGGCGATGCGGCTCATGACCGGGAACGGCACACCGGTCTTGTGTCCCATGAAGCCGGACAGGGTGAGCAGCAGGAAGAGCAGGACGGACGCGAGCGCGAAGGCGGCCAGGATGCCCCACACGTTCAGGCCCAGCGCGAACAGTCCGATGGCGAAAGCGTAGTTGCCGAGGCTGTGCACGTCGTTGGCCCACAGGGTGAAGACGTTGTAGGCGCCCCAGCGGCGCCCTTCCTTCTTCGTGGGGGCGAGATCGTACGTGTAGAGACCAGGGCTCGGGGTGCTGCTGGTCTCCACGGACGACCGGTTGTCCAGCGCGGTCATACGGGACTCCGGGAGGGGGAGAAGCGGGAACTTTCAGAGGTTTCCACAAAGTGGAAGGTAACTTCCGCGCGAATGAACGTAGTTTTCACCGAAGACCACCGTCAAGAGGTGGGGACAGAACTTGCGGAATGGTTTTTACCGGGCGAAAAAGGGCAGCGCGAACCGGCCCGCGCCTCAAGGGCTCGCACGGGGTGATTCGCGCTGCTGTGAAGGTGTTTGAGGTGCCGTCAGATCAGTCGGCCGGCGCGGGCCACGACCCTCCCGCCGTGCACCACGGCCTCCCGGGGCGGCAGATCGACCAGGACCTGCGGCAGGCACTCGCCGTCGACGAGGACGAAGTCGGCCGGAGCGCCCGGGGCGAGGTCGGCACGGGGCAGCCCGAGCACGTCGGCCCCACCGTGGGTCGCGACGTCCAGGCAGGCGGACAGCTCCTCGTCCAGGCGCACGTCGGTGACCCAGCCCAGCAGATGCGCGCGGTGCAGCAGGTCGGCGTTGCCGAACGGACTCCAGGAGTCGCGCACTCCGTCCGAACCGAGCCCGATCCGCACCCCGTGGGCACGCAGCCGCGTGATCGGCAGCACGAGGTCACGGCTCGGCGCCACGGTCGTCAGGGCGATGTCCAGCTCGGCCAACTCCCCTGCCAGCGGGGCGAGGTCCGCGTCGGACAGGAAGGGCAGGCAGAAGACGTGGCTGACGGTGACCCGGCCGTGCAGGCCGAGGGCCCGGGTGCGGTCGAGGACGGCGCGCAGGACCGTGAGTCCGCGCTCGTCCCGGTCGTGCAGATGGAGGTCGATGCCGGTGCCGTAGCGGTCGGCCAGCCCGAAGAGCAGGTCGAGCTGTTCGTCCATCGCGTCGTCGAAGCCGATCGGGTCGATGCCGCCGACCACGTCCACGGCCTTGCTGCGGGCGGCCTCGGTGAGCAGTTCGGCGGTCCCGGGGGCGCGGACGACGCCGTGCTGCGGGAAGGCGACGATCTGGACGTCGAGGGCGTGCCGGAGGCGGTCGCGCGCCTCGGCGACGCCCTCGACGCCGGCCAGACCGTAGGCGGGGGCCACATCGGCGTGCGCGCGCATCGCGCGGGTGCCGCGGGTGACGGCGTGCGCCATGAGCGTGTGCGCCCGTTCGGCCACCGGTCGCTGCTGTGCGCGGAAGAGTTCAGCGTCCTGGGCGGCGTACTCGGCGATCGTGCCGGCCGGTTTCCGGGACACCCAGGGGCCGCCCCAGGTGGTCTTGTCGGGGTGGATGTGCGCGTCCACCAGGCCCGGCAGGGCGATCCGTCCCCCGCCGTCGACGACCAGGGCGCCGGGGGGCGCCGGCTCGCCGCTGACGAGTCCGTCGACGACGACCAGGTCCACCGGGGGCCCGGCCCCGAGGGGCCGCACGTTGCGGAAGACGACGGGCGGGGACGGGGGCGGCATGGGGCTCCTTGGCGTGGGGGTGAGGCGGTTGCGCGGGCGGGCGGCGTCAGAGGGCCTGGCCCGCGCGGACGACGTGCGCCGGCCGGGTCAGCACCGTCAGGTCGGACAGCGGGTCGCCGGCCAGCAGCACGGCGTCGCCCGCGCAGCCGGGGGCCAGCCGGCCAACCGTGCCGTCGAGGCCGAGCAGCCGGGCGGCGCCGGTGGTCGCCGTGCGGATCGCGTCCAGCGGGGACAGTCCGGCGCTGTGCACCAGGACCACCTCACCGCCGATGGGGCTGACGTCGCCGCCGGCGGAGTCGGTGCCGGCGGCCAGAGGGACTCCAAGCGCGTGCGCGGCCCGTACGGCCTCCTTCAGCACGGGCAGGAACGTGCGCCCCCGCTCGTCGAGGACCGGGTTCGGGTCGCCCACCATGCCCGCGATGGCGGTGAGGGTGGGTGTGAAGAACGTCCCGCGGCGTGCCATCTCGTGCAGGGTGCGCTCGGCGACGAACACCCCGTGCTCCAGCGAGCGGATGCCGGCGCGCACCGCGTCGTCGCACCCCTTGGCGCTGTAGCTGTGGCACAGCACGCCCTTGCCGCGCCGGCGGGCCGCCGCGACCACCTCGGAGAGCTGCTCGTAGGAGTAGACCTGGGTGAGCGGGTCCTGGTCCGGCACTCCGGCACGCTCGTTGACCCGGGTCTTGATGACGTCCGCGCCACGGGCGAGGTTGACGTCGACGACGCGCCGCAGGGCGTCGGCGGACCGTACACCGTCCTTGAGCGCGGTCAGCGGCGCGAGGTCGGGGTCGGCGAGCACCGACTCGCCGAGGTCGGGGGTGACGAAGACGCCCGCGGCCGTCAGGCGCGGCGCCCGGGTGGGCAGCCGGCGGGCGAGCTCCCGTACGGCGATGTCCTGGTAGAAGGTGGTGGAGCCGCTGCGGACGCTGGTGGCGCCCTGGGTGAGCGCGGCGCGCGCCTCGGTGACGGTGCTGAGGTGGATATGGGCGTCGACCAGGCCGGGCAGCACCCAGTGGCCGTGTGCGTCGAGCCGCCGTGCGTCCGCCGGGACGGGGGCCTTGCCGCGCCGGCCGGCCCACCGCACGGTGCCCCCGCGGATCACGACGACCGCGTCCTCGGTGACCTCGCCGGTGGCCGGGTCCAGCAGGGTGCCGCCCTCGATGACCAGATCACCGGCGGGGCCGCCGGGCTCCGTCCCGCGGGCCGGTCCGGCCGCCGCCTCCGGTGCGGCGCCGGCCAGCACAGTGGCCGTCCCGGCGAGTGCGGCCGCGCCCGCGAGGACGCCGCGCCGGGTGAGCCGGCTGGGAGGCGGGGGGACGGATTCCAGACACATGGAGGCTCCTGAGACCTGGGGGACGTGCAGCAGGCCTCCGTTTTGTATACCAAAATTCAGCCAGGCCACAAGGGTCGTTGACGTGCGGGCACGCGGAGGGCAGGATTTTGGTATCCAATTTTCGAGGGCGGGAGGTCCCCCACCGAGCGCGCGGCGCCCCGGCTCACCTCGCCGGACGCGTCAGTGTGGCCATGAACTTGTAGCGCGAGCCGCGGTACACCGAGCGGACCCACTCCACCGGCCGGCCCTCGGCGTCCCGGGAGTGGCGCGACAGCAGCAGCATCGGCAGGCCGACGTCCGTACCGAGCAACCCGGCCTCCCGGGGGGTCGCCAGCGAGGTCTCGATCGTCTCGTCGGCCTCCGCGAGCCGTACGCCGTACTGCTCGGCCAGCGCCGTGTAGAGGGAGGTGTACTTGGCCAGGTTGCGGCGCAGACCCGGGAAGCGGCCGTCCGGCAGATGGGTCGCCTCGATGGCCATCGGCTCACCGCCGGCCAGCCGCAGCCGCTCCACGCGCAGCACCCGCTCACCGGTCGCCACGCCGAGCAGTCCGGCCAGCTCGGCGTCCGCGCTGACGTACCCGATGTCCAGCACCTGCGAGGCCGGCCGCAGCCCCTGGGCCTCCATGTCCTCCGTGTAGGACGTCAGGTCGAGGGTCCGGCACACCTTGGGGCGCGCGACGAAGGTGCCCTTGCCCTGGATGCGGTCCAGCCGGCCCTCGCCGACCAGTTCCTGCAGGGCCTTGCGGACGGTGGTGCGGGAGGTGCGGAACTCCACGGCGAGCAGCCGTTCCGGCGGCATGGACGCGCCGGGCGCTCGCGCCTCGGTCATCTCCAGCAGCTTCTTCTTGATCCGGTAGTACTTGGGCTCGCGTTCGGCGCGGTCCGCGTACCCGGGCGCCGCCGGCCCGTCCCCGCGCCCGGACCCCGCCCGCCCGGCGTGTTCCGGCACCCGTCCCTCCTGGGCACTGCTGACGTCGGTGCTCATGACCCGCCTTCCCGGCTCCCGGTGCCCGAGCCGGCCGACGACCGGCGGCCGTGGCCCGCTCAGCGGTTCACCGTTATAGCGGGGAGATCGACACTTGGTCTAGTCCAACCCTCCACGCCCCCTCGATGTCCGCGCCGGTGACGTTCCGGTCACGACGGACATCGGGGTCGCGAACACCCCTTGACAGCCCCATAGGTCTAGGCCAAGCTCGCGGTGCTGGTCTACACCATTTGAGGCCAGGTCCCCAGCCCCGCGTGCAGCAGCGCCGTTTACGCAGGTCACCGCCGAGGGCGTGGGTGAGAGGTATTCCTTAGGAGGGGTGGCGTGAAGCGCAAGCTGGTATCCGCGATCGGGCTCGCAGGCATCTTGATGTCCGTCGCGGCATGCGGGGGCGGCAGCGACGACAACGGCAAGGACGCCGGGCCGGAGGGCTCCAAGGGCCAGACGCTGACCGTGTGGACGATGGACGGCTCGGCGCCGGCCCAGTGGACCAAGGACGTGCAGGCGGCCTTCGAGCAGAAGACCGGCGCCAAGGTCAAGTTCGAGATCCAGAAGTGGGACGGGATCCAGCAGAAGATCACCACCGCCCTGTCGGAGTCCAACCCGCCGGACGTCATCGAGGTCGGCAACACCCAGACCCCGTCCTACGCGGCCACCGGCGGCCTCGCCGAACTGGGCGACCTGAAGCAGGAGATCGGCGCCGACTGGACCCCGTCCGTCTCCGCCTCCTCCGTCTACGAGGGCAAGCAGTACGCCGCCCCCTGGTACTTCGCCAACCGCATCGTCATCTACAACAAGAAGATCTGGGCGCAGGCCGGCATCAAGGACACCCCCAAGACGCGGGACGAGTTCTTCAAGGACCTGGAGACCATCGGCAAGAAGACCGACGCCGAGCCGATCTACATGCCCGGCCAGAACTGGTACTTCCTCGACGGCCTGATCATCGGTCAGGGCGCCGACCTGGTGAAGAAGGACGGCGACAAGTACGTCTCCAACCTCGGCGACCCGAAGGTCTCCGCGGCCATGGAGATCTACAAGAAGTACGCCTCCTACTCCAAGGCCCCGAAGGACAAGGACGAGGCCACCCCGCAGCAGGCCGAGGTGTTCGCCAAGGGCAAGACCGGCGCGTTCATCGGCATGGGCTGGGAGGCCGCCACCGCCGTCACCGCCAACAAGGCCATCGAGAAGGACCTCGGCTACTTCACCATCCCCGGCGCCACCGCCGGCAAGCCCGAGAGCGTCTTCCTCGGCGGCTCCAACCTCGCCGTCGCCGCGGGCAGCAAGAAGCAGGACCTGGCCAAGGAGTTCCTGAAGATCGCCCTGTCCGACAAGTTCGAGGGCGAGCTGGCCAAGCTCAACGGCATCGTGCCGAACAAGGAGTCCCTGCAGAGCAACCTCCAGGGCAACGCCGTCGCCGAGGCCGCCGCGCCGGCCGCCGCCGTCGGCGGCACCACGCCGCTCATCCCCGAGTGGGCCGCGGTGGAGAACACGCCGAACCCGATCAAGAGCTACATGACCGCGGTCCTCAACGGCAAGGCGCCGGCGGACGCGGCCAAGGACGTCGAGGCCGAGATCAACAAGCGTCTCGCCCAGAAGAACTGACGATCCCAGGCCGGGGGCGGCCGCCACGCCGCCCCCGGCCCCTCATGTGTTGCTCGTACGGCCACGGAAGAGACGGCAAGCCATGCCAGTGCAGACCGAAGGCACGGACACGGCCGGGGGGCCCGGTGTCCGCAAGGCCGAGGCTCCTTCACCCCCGCGTGACGGGACCCGCACCACCACACCCGCGCGCGGCCGACGGAACGCCGCCCCCTACCTGCTCCTGCTGCCCGCGCTGCTCGCCACCCTGATCCTGCTCGGCGTACCGCTGGTGAAGAACGGCATGCTGTCGTTCCAGAACCTCAACCCGCGCCAGCTGATCCTGCACCTCACCGAGTGGAACGGCGTCGACAACTACCGCGAGGTGCTGACCAGCGCCGACTTCTGGCGGGTCGTCAAGCGCTCGGTGCTGTTCACCGCGGCCAACGTCGCGCTGATCATGCTGCTGGGCACCCTGACCGGCCTGCTGCTCGCCCGGCTCGGCAAGAAGATGCGGCTGCTGCTCCTGCTCGGCCTGGTGCTGGCCTGGGCGATGCCCGTCATCGCCGCCACCACCGTCTACCAGTGGCTGTTCGCCCAGCGCTTCGGCGTCGTCAACTGGGTGCTGGACAGGCTCGGCTGGCACTCGATGGCCGACTACAACTGGATGGGCACGCAGTTCTCCACGTTCTCCGTGATCACGCTGCTGATCGTGTGGCAGTCCATCCCGTTCGTGGCGATCAACCTCTACGCCGCCACGACCACCATCCCGCGCGAGCTGTACGAGGCCGCTTCCCTGGACGGCGCCGGCACCTGGCAGAGCTTCACCTCGGTGACGTTCCCCTTCCTGCGGCCGTTCCTGTACTCCACGACGTTCCTTGAGGTCATCTGGGTCTTCAAGGCGTTCCCGCAGGTCTTCGCGATGAACGAGGGCGGCCCGGACCGGCTCACCGAGACCCTGCCGGTCTACGCGTTCGTGGAGGGCGTCGGCAACCAGCACTTCGGCATGGGCGCCGCGATCTCCTTCCTGACCGTCCTGGTCCTGCTCGCCCTCACCTCGTACTACCTGCGCATCGTGCTCAAGCAAGAGGAGGACGAGCTGTGAAGCGCTCGATCTTCGGCCGCATCTGGCCCAACGCGACCGCCGTCATCCTCTTCGTGGCCTTCGCGTTCCCCGTCTACTGGATGTTCGCCACGGCCCTGAAGCCGACCGGCGACATCATCGCCGAGGACCCGGTGTGGTTCCCGACGGACGTCACCTTCGAGCACTTCGACAAGGCGGTGCACGCGGACCACTTCTGGACCCTGGTGGGGAACTCGGTCACCGTGACCGTGCTCGCGGTGCTGATGTCGCTCGTCATCGCCCTGTTCGCGTCGTTCGCCCTCGCCCGGATGCGCTTCCGGGGGCGGGGCGCGTTCATCGTGACCTTCATGCTGGCGCAGATGGCGCCCTGGGAAGTCATGATCATCGCCAACTACATGCTGGTGCGCGACAGCGACATGCTCGACAGCCTCATGCCGCTCACCGTCTTCTACATGATGATGGTGCTGCCGTTCACGATCCTCACGCTGCGCGGCTATGTGGCCGCCGTGCCCAAGGAGCTGGAGGAGTCCGCGATGGTCGACGGCTGCACGCGCGTCCAGGCCTTCGTGAAGGTGATCTTCCCGCTGCTGGCGCCCGGGCTCATGGCCACCTCGCTGTTCGGGTTCATCACCGCCTGGAACGAGTATCCGCTGGTCCTGATCCTCAACAAGAGCATCGAGAAGCAGACGCTCCCGCTGTGGATCTCCCAGTTCCGCACCGCCTTCGGTGACGACTGGGGCGCCACGATGGCCGCCTCGTCGCTGTTCGCCCTGCCCATCCTGGTCCTCTTCGTCTTCCTGCAGCGCAAGGCCGTCAGCGGCCTCACCGACGGCGCCGTGAAGGGATAACGCCCCGATGACGACATTCACCAGCACCGCGTCCGGCAGCGGCTCGGCCGCGGGCGACACCGTCGCGCGTGACGCGCTCGCCGTGCTGCAGCCGGGTTTCGCCGGCACCACCGCTCCGGACTGGGTGCGCCGCCGGCTCGGCGAGGGCCTGGTCTCCGTCGGTCTGTTCGGCCGCAACGTCGCCACCGCCGAGCAGGTCGCGGCCCTGACCGCCGAGCTGCGGGCGGAGCGGGACGACGTCCTGGTCGCCATCGACGAGGAGAGCGGCGACGTCACCCGCCTGGAGGTGCACACCGGTTCGTCCTTCCCCGGCAACCACGCCCTCGGCGCGGTCGACGACACCGAGCTGACCCGTCGTGTGGCCCGCGAGCTGGGCCGCCGGCTCGCCGCGTGCGGCGTCACCTTCAACTGGGCGCCGTCCGCCGACGTCAACGCCAACCCGGACAACCCGGTGATCGGCGTGCGTTCCTTCGGTGCCGATCCGGGGCTGGTGTCCCGGCACACCGCCGCCTACGTCGAGGGGCTGCAGTCGGTGGGGATCGCCGCCTGCACCAAGCACTTCCCCGGCCACGGCGACACCGGTGTCGACTCCCACCTCGCCCTGCCGCGCATCGACGCCGACGCGGCCACGCTGCGGGACAGGGAGCTCGCACCGTTCCGGGCGGCCATCGCGGCCGGCACGCGTGCGGTGATGAGCGCCCACATCCTGGTGCCCGCCCTCGACCCGGACCGCCCGGCCACGCTCTCCCGCCCCATCCTGACCGACCTGCTGCGCGGCGAACTCGGCTACGAGGGGCTGATCGTCACGGACGGCATGGAGATGCGCGCCATCTCCGGGACGTACGGCATCGAGCGGGGCACGGTCCTGGCCCTCGCGGCGGGCGCGGACGCGATCTGCGTCGGCGGCGGGCTGTGCGACGAGGACATCGTGCTGCGGCTGCGCGACGCGCTCGTGGCCGCCGTCCGCGCCGGCGAGCTGCCCGAGGAGCGGCTGGCCGACGCCGCCGCCCGGGTGCGTGAGCTGGCCCGGTGGACCGCCAAGGCCACCCGCGAGGCGGACCCGGCCGGGGCGCCGGAGCCGGAGGTCGGGCTCGTCGCGGCCCGCCGCGCGGTCACCGTGACGCGGGGCGGGAGGGAGGCGGGGCCGGTGACGGAGCCGGTGTACGTCGCCACGTTCAGCCCCACGCCCAACATCGCCGTCGGGGACGAGACGCCGTGGGGCGTGGGCGTCGAACTGGAACGCCTGCTGCCGGGCACGACGTCCGGGGTCTTCACCGGTGACGGCGCGGGCGCCGCGGCGCTCACCGCTGCGCAGGGCCGCCGTGTCGTCGCGGTGGTCCGCGACGAGCACCGGCACGCCTGGATGGGGACCGCCCTGGACACGCTGCTCGCCGCCCGCCCCGACACGGTCGTGGTGGAGATGGGTGTCCCGCAGGCCACGCCCCGCGGCGCCCTGCACCTGGCCACCCACGGCGCGGCCCGGGTGTGCGCGGTGGCGGCGGCAGAGCGGATCGCCGGCGACTGACCGTGCCGGGCGCCGGCGCCGGGCCGCCGCTGGTGCCGCGCGGTGCGACCGCCGTACGGCGGGCCGTCCCCGCGCGGTGAGACCGGGACCGCGCCATGCAGCGGGTGCTCCCGTGCCGCGCGACCGGGCCCGCGTCGGGCGGCGGGTACTCCCGGCCGTTCACGGACTCCGTGCCATGCGGCCGGGCCCACGCTGTGCGGCGGGCCGTCCCGCGCCGTGCAACGGAGCCCGCGCCATGCGGCCGGGCCCACGCTGGGCGTCCTGGGCCTTGCCTCAGACGCCCCCGGCGGCAGCCGCACGGCGACGCGCCGCCATGAACCCCGCCGTAGGGCGGCGGCGTGCTCAGGCCGCCACAGTGCGGGCGTCCCGGTCCCGGTGGATCGGCGTGTCCGTGCCGGTCAGCGGAAGCCCCGTGCCGCCCCGGCGCGCGGCGACGATCTCGGCGGCGATGGACAGCGCGGTCTCCTCGGGCGTACGGGCGCCGAGGTCGAGGCCGATCGGGGAGCGCAGCCGGGCCAGCTCACGCTCGCTCAGGCCGGCCTCCCGCAGCCGCCGGTCGCGGTCCTCGTGGGTGCGGCGCGAGCCCATCGCCCCGACGAACGCGACCGGCATCCGCAGCGCCACGGTCAGCAGCGGCACGTCGAAGCGGGCGTCGTGGGTGAGCACGCACAGCACGGTCCGCGCGTCGGTACGGGTGTCCTGCAGATAGCGGTGCGGCCAGTCCACGACCACCTCGTCGGCGTCCGGGAACCGGGCCGGGGTGGCGAAGACCGGGCGGGCGTCGCACACCGTGACGTGGTAGCCGAGGAACTTCCCGGCGCGGACCAGGGCGGCGGCGAAGTCGACCGCGCCGAAGACGATCATCCGTGGCGGCGGCACGTTCGACTCGACCAGCAAGGTGAGCCCGCCAGGGCAGTGCGTGCCGTCCTCGGCGAGTTCGACGGTGCCGGTCCGGCCGGCCTCCAGCAGGGCCCGGGCCTGCGCCGCCGCCGTGCGGTCGAGGTCCGGGTGGCCGCCGAGGGTGCCGTCCACGCCGCCGTCGCCGCGGACCAGCAGGGCACGGCCGAGCAGTCCGTCCGGCCCGGCGGCGACGCGGGCCAGGGCGACCGGCTCACCGCGCCCGGCGGCGGCGAGCGCGGCGGTCGAGGGGCCCTTGTCCGGCCCGCGGAACGGGGTGACCAGGATGTCGATCACCCCGCCGCAGGTCAGGCCGACCGCGAAGGCGTCCTCGTCGCTGTAGCCGAAGCGTTCCCGGACGCTGACTCCGTCGGCGAGCGCCTGCACGCACAGCTCGTACACCGCTCCCTCGACGCAGCCGCCGGAGACCGAGCCGATCACGGTGCCGTCGGTGTCGACGGCCAGCGCGGCGCCCGGTCCGCGCGGGGCGCTGCCGCCGACGGCCACGACGGTGGCGACGGCGAAGTCCCGGCCCTCCTCGGCCCAGCGGTGCAGCTGCGCGGCGATCTCAAGCACGCGGCGGCTCCGCGCGCAGCACGCGGTCGGGCCGGATCGGCAGGGCGCGGTGGCGTACGCCGGTGGCGTGCCAGACCGCGTTGGCGATCGCCGCCGCGGCGCCGACGATGCCGATCTCGCCCACGCCCCGGATGCCGATCGGGTCGTCGGGGTCGACGTCCTCGATCCAGTCGGCCTCGACCAGGGGGACGTCGGCGTGGGTGGCGACGTGGTAGCCCGCGAGGTCGGCGCCGACGACACCGCCCGAGGCCCGGTCGCGGGCGGCCTCCTCGTGCAGGGCCATGGACAGGCCCCAGATCATGCCGCCGACGAGCTGGTTGCGGGCGGTGAGCGGGTTGACGATCCGGCCCGCGGAGAAGATCCCGAGCATCCGCCGCACCCGCACCTCACCGGTGCCGACGTCCACGGCGACCTCGGCGAACTGGGCGCCGAAGGAGTGCCGTTCCTTCTGGGTGAGAGCGCCGACGGCCTGGGTCGTGTCGGAGCGCACGGTGAGGCCCTCCGGCGGGATGCCGGTGCCGAGGGCGAGCCGTTCACGCAGTTCGGTGGCCGCGCCGGTGACGGCCCACGCCCAGGAGCGGGTGCCCATGGACCCGCCGGCGATCCACGCCTGCCCGAGGTCGCTGTCGCCGATGAGCACCCGGACGCGTTCCGGCGTCGTTTCGAGCGCGTCGGCGGCGATCAGGGTCAGTGCGGTGCGGGCGCCGGTGCCGATGTCGGCGGCGTTGACGCGCACGGTGAAGGTGCCGTCCGCCTCGGCGGTGACGGTGGCCGTGGAGGGGGCGGACCCGGCCGGGAAGGAGGCCGCCGCGGTGCCGGTGCCGATCAGCCAGCGTCCCTCGCGGCGCAGGCCGGGGCGCGGGTCGCGGTCGGCCCAGCCGAACCGGCGGGCGCCTTCCTCGAAGCAGGCGATCAGGTGGCGGCTCGCGAACGGCAGCCCGGACACCGGTCCGGCTTCGGGTTCGTTGCGTACGCGCAGCGCGATCGGGTCCAGGCCCAGCCGCTCGGCGAGTTCGTCGAACGCCGACTCCAGCGCGAACGACCCCGGTGCCTCACCCGGCGCGCGCATCCAGGTCGGGGTCGGCACGTCGAGCCGTACCACCCGGTTGGCCGTGTGGTGGGCGTCGGCGTCGTACATCACCCGGGCGGGTCCGGCGCCGGACTCGACGAACTCGTGGACGGTGGAGGTCAGGCTGAGGCAGCTGTGCTCCAGGGCGCGCAGCCGCCCGGTGGCGTCGGCGCCGAGCCGGATCCGCTGCCGGGTGGGGCTGCGGTAGCCGGCCAGCGAGAACATCTGACGCCGTGTCATCACCACGCGCACCGGCCGCTGGAGGGCGGTCGCGGCGAGCGCGGCGGCGACCTGGTGCGCGCGCACGCCCTTGCTGCCGAAGCCGCCGCCGACGTGCTCGGAGCGCACGTGCACCGCGGCGGGGTCGAGGGAGAAGAGCAGCGCGAGCTCGTGCGCGACCCACATGGTGCCCTGGTTGGAGTCGACGATCTCCAGCCGGCCGCCGTCCCAGTGCGCGGTGGCCGCGTGCGGCTCCATCATGGCGTGGTGTTCCTCGGGCGTGGTGTACTCGGCGTCCACGACCGTGTCGGAGGCGGCGAGTTCGGCCGCCAGATCGCCCTTGGCGGCGACGCCGGGCATGTACCCGTCCACCGAGTAGGCCTCGTCGTCGCCCGCGCCGGCGAAGTCGACGTCGTGCGGCTGCTGTTCGTAGTGCACGACGAGTGCCTCGGCGGCCTCCCTGGCCTGCTCGGACGTCTCGGCGACGACGAGTGCGACCGGCCAGCCCAGGTGGGGCACGCGGTCGTGCTGGAAGAGCGCGGAGGTCCGGTCGGGTGTGCCGAGCAGGCCGGTGTACTCGGTGTCCAGGCGCGGGGCGTTGCCGTGGTGCAGGACGGTGAGGACACCGGGCATCTCCAGCACGGGGCCGGTGTCGATCGAGGTGATGCGGCCGCGCGCGACGGCCGAGGTGACCAGCCAGCCGTGGGCGAGCCCGGCGAAGGGGATCTCGCCGGCGTAGCGGGCGGCTCCGGTGACCTTGTCGCGTCCCTCGACCCGGGTGTGGGGGGTGCCGACGGCGCGCGCGGTGGTGGCGGTGGTGGTCGTGGTCATCGGGCGGTCTCCTCGGCGAGTTCGGTGAGCACGGCCACGACGAGGTTGCGCATCAGGGTCACCTTGTATCCGTTGTCGGGCAGCGGGTCGGCGGCCGCCAGTTCGGCGTCGGCGGCCGCGGCGAAGGCGTCCGGGCCGGCCGTCGCCCCGGTCAGCGCGCGTTCGGCGGTGCGGGCCCGCCAGGGCCGGGAGGCGACCGCGCCGAGGGCGAGCCGTACGTCGTGCACGACGCCGTCGCGGACGTCGAGGGCGGCGGCGACGGAGCCGATCGCGAAGGCGTACGAGGCACGCTCGCGCACCTTGCGGTAGCGGGAGTGGGCGGCGACCGGCGCGGGCGGCAGGGTGACGCCGGTGATCAGCGCACCCGGCGGCAGCGCGGTCTCCCGGTGCGGGGTGTCGCCGACCGGCAGGTAGAGGTCGGCGAGCGGCACCTCGCCCGGCCCGTCGGCGGTCTCGTAGGTGACGACGGCGTCGAAGGCGGCCAGCGCCACCGCCATGTCGGAGGGGTGGACGGCCACGCAGTGCTCGGAGGCGCCCAGGATGGCGTGGCCCCGGTGCTCGCCGGTGCGGGCGGGGCAACCGCTGCCGGGGGCGCGCTTGTTGCAGGGCTGGGTGACGTCGGTGAAGTAGCCGCAGCGGGTGCGCTGGAGCAGGTTCCCGGCGACCGTGGCCATGTTGCGCAGCTGCCCGGAGGCACCGGCCAGGACGGCCTGGGCGAGGGCGGGGTAGCGGCGGCGGACGTCGGGGTGGGCGGCGAGGTCGCTGTTGGTGACGGTCGCGCCGATGCGCAGGCCGCCGTCCGGTGTCGACTCGACGCGGTCCAGGGGGAGTTCGCGGACGTCGACGAGGCGGGCGGGCCGTTCGACACCGGTCTTCATCAGGTCGACGAGGTTGGTGCCGCCGCCGAGGTAACGGGCGTCCGGGTCGGCGCCGAGCAGGGCGACCGCGCCGGCGACGTCCGTGGCGCGCTGGTAGCCGAACTCCTTCATGCCGCCGCCTCCTCACCGGTGGCGGTGCGCTCCTGCGCGGCGCGGGTGATCGCCTGGACGATCGACACGTAGGCGCCGCAGCGGCACAGGTTGCCGCTCATCCGCTCGCGGATCTCCTCGGGTGTCAGCGGCGGCGGTCCCGCCTCGGGCCGTACGTCGTCGGTGGCGGCACTGGGCCAGCCCCGCGCGTGTTCCTCGATCATCGCCACGGCGGAGCAGATCTGGCCGGGGGTGCAGTAGCCGCACTGATAGCCGTCGAGGTCGAGGAAGGCCTGCTGGACGGGGTGCAGCTCCGCTCCCTCGGCCAGGCCCTCGACGGTGGTGATCTCCCGGCCCTCGGCCGCCACCGCGAACTGCAGGCAGGCCACGGTGCGGCGCCCGTCGACCAGGACGGTACAGGCGCCGCACTGCCCCTGGTCGCAGCCCTTCTTCGTGCCGGTGAGGTCGAGCCGCTCGCGCAGGGCGTCGAGCAGGGTGGTGCGGTGGTCGACGGTCAGCGTGTGCTTCTCGCCGTTGATGTGCAGGGTGACGGCGCTGTGGGTCGACGGCGGTGCGGTGGCCATGGTCAGCCTTCTTTCACGAAGAGCAGGCGGAGAGACAGCGACGAGGAGGAGGGGGAAACGGGACGACGCAGAGTGACGGTCGGGAGCGCGGGCGAGACGTCCGCGCAGGCAGGCGCTATGGTGACGGTGACGCTAACCGGACAGCTGTCCACTAGAGCATTGAACCTAACGGACAGCTGTCCGCTTAGCAAGGCCGGGTTCGGGCCACGAACCCATGAGGAGGACCCGTGCAGCCGAAGAAGGACGCACCCGGCACACCGCGCCGCTCCGACGCCCAGCGCAACCGCGAGCGCATCCTGGAAGTGGCCCTGGCCGAACTCACCCGCGACGCCGACGTCCCGCTGAGCCAGATCGCCAAGAAGGCGGGAGTGGGACAGGGCACGTTCTACCGCAACTTCCCGAGCCGGGAGGCGCTCGTGCTGGAGGTCTACCGGCACGAGATGCAGCAGGTCGCCGACAGCGCGGGCGAGCTGCTGCGCGGCCGCGAACCCCAGCGGGCACTGCGCGCCTGGATGGACCATCTGGCCCGGTTCGCGATGACCAAGGCGGGCCTGGCCGACGCCCTCCGCCAGGCCACCAGCGCGCCGGGCGGCCCGGCGAAACCGTCGCCCACCCCGGTGGCCGAGGCGGCCGAGCGCCTGCTGCGCGCCAACGAGGAGGCAGGCACGATCCGCCCCGGTGTGAGCGTGGACGACTTCATGCTCGCCCTGTCCGGCCTGTGGCAGGTCGGCACGCACGAGGACGCCCACGCGCGCGCCACCCGCCTCCTGGACCTCGTCATGGACGGACTGCGCGCCGGGGCACCGGGCGGACCTGTGCTACGGTGAATGTGTTGCAGTTTTGGTACCCATGACTTTGTGCGCGCCTGACGGTTTGTGACCATCAGGCGCGTTGTTTTGTGCCGGGGGCTTCTCCGGTCGGGGTCATTGCGGCGACCGGGTGTTTCGCACGGTGTGAAACGCCCGTCACTACCCCATGCGGAGGAGAAAATCATGGCCAGCGGCACCGTGAAGTGGTTCAACTCGGAAAAGGGCTTCGGCTTCATCCAGCAGGACGGCGGCGGCCCGGACGTGTTCGCGCACTACTCGAACATCGCCACCCAGGGCTTCCGTGAGCTGCAGGAGGGCCAGCGCGTGACCTTCGACGTCACGCAGGGCCAGAAGGGCCCGCAGGCGGAGAACATCCTCCCGGCCTGACGCCCACGCCTTTGAAGGGCCCGCACCCGCTCGGGGTGCGGGCCCTTCGGCATGCCGCCACGAAAACCGTGCACACCTCTTGACCCCGGGCGGTTACCGGCCAGTACGCTCACGCCGCCACCCCCTCACACCGGTGTACGACCTCCCCATACCGCTCCTGTGAGGACCCCCCGTGAACAGACCCCTCATGGCCGCTGCCCTGGCTGCCGCCGGAACCCTCCTCGCCGCCTGGACGTCCGTCCCCGCCCAGGCGTCGACCAGCTCCACGTTCACCTCCACCAGCAACCCCGTCCTCTTCGTACACGGCTACAGCGGTGACGGCAGCAACTGGAACACCATGGCCGACCGCTTCCGCACCGACGGCTGGCCGTCCTCCTACCTCGACCAGTGGACCTACGACTGGCACCAGTCGAACACCACGACCGCCCAGCAGCTCTCCGCCGAGGTCGACCGCCTGCTCGCGGCCACCGGCGCCACCAAGGTGGACATCGTCAGCCACTCCATGGGCGGGCTCTCCTCCCGCTCCTACCTCAAGAACCTCGGCGGCACCGCCAAGGTCGACGCCTGGGTGTCCCTGGGCGGCCCCAACCACGGCACCGACACCGCCAACACCTGCTTCGACACGTCCTGCACCGAGATGCGCATCGGCTCGGACTTCCTCGCCGCCCTCAACTCCGGCGACGAGACACCGGGCTCCCCCCGTTACGCGACCTGGTGGTCACCCTGCGACACCGTGATCAACCCCGACAGCTCCGTCGCACTCGCGGGCGCGGCCAACACCAAGACGGCCTGCCTGAGCCACACCGGCCTGCTCTCCGACGCGACCGTCTACGCCCAGACCCGGGACATGATCAACTCCTGAACGTCATGACTGCGGACGCTGCGAGAGCACCCCGGTGAAGTAGGTGACGGGGCGTTCCCGGCGTTCGCCGTCGACGGTGATGTCGGTCGCCTCGTTGTAGAAGGCGAGGAGTCCCCGGATCGGACCGACCGCGGGCAGCGGGTCCGGGTAGCTCCAGACGACGTTCGCGGGGACGTCCGGCCCGCCGCGCCAGGACCAGTACTCCGCCGTGCCCTTGTAGGGGCAGCCGGTGTGGTGGCCGGTGGGCTCGAACAGGTCGAGGCGGACGTCCTCGCGCGGGATGTAGTAGCGCGTGGGAAGGCCGGTCTCGAACAACAGCACCGGGTGGCGGGTGTCCGCGACGACCGTGCCGTCGATCTCGACCACCACATGGCGGCTGCTCGGGAGGGCGTCCACGCGTTTGTGCGGGTCACGGGGGTGGACGAAGATCTCTTCCTCCTCCTCGTACCAGTGGTCGAGGCCCCGGCCGGCACGCCGGAACCATTCGAACGCGATGTGGCCGGCGAGGTCGGCGGCCGGGAAGGTCCAGGCGGCGTTCTCCAGCACCTCGCCCTCGACGTCGAGGTCGTAGAAGATCCGCGAGCCGGTGTGCGTGCCCGTCCGAGCGTTCTTCGCGGGGCGGAGCAGGTCCTCGCGGACCTCCGCGCGCGGGAAGGCGTACAAGGGGACGGGGACATCCGGCTCCCAGACCAGGACGGGGTGCCGGCTGTCGACGACCGTCACCTCGCCCTTGCGCCCGCGTACCCAGCGCTCGCAGGGTTCCCACAGGAGGCCTTCCGGGGTGGTCCGCACGCCTTGTGCGGAGGGAAAGGTGGTCATGATCGGTCCTCCTCCGGCCGGCTCGCGCCGCTTCCGGGCCCGTTCAGCCCAGGAAACTCAGCCGCACCTGCCGGTGCGGGTTGTCCTTGTTGGTGTCGACCAGGCACACCGACTGCCAGGTACCCAGCTCCAGGCGGCCGCCGATGACGGGAAGCGTGGCGTGCGGCGGGACGAGGGCCGGCAGGACGTGGTCGCGGCCGTGGCCGGGGCTGCCGTGGCGGTGCTGCCAGCGGTCGTCGGCCGGCAGCAGGGTGTGCAGCGCGGCGAGAAGGTCGTCGTCGCTGCCGGCGCCGGTCTCGATCACGGCGATTCCCGCGGTCGCGTGCGGGACGAAGACGTTGAGCAGGCCGTCGCGGCCGGCGGCCGCCTCCCGCAGGAAGGCCTCGCAGTCGCCGGTGAGGTCGACGACGGCCTCCCGGGAGCCGGAGGACACGTTCAGCACTCGGGTGGTGAAGGCATCGGACATGGGCCCATCCTCACCCATCGCCGCCCTTTCACGCCGAACGAACCGCCCGCCTGCTGAAACCACCGTCCAACCGGCGAGACGCCCGTTGACCTTGACGCCGACAGGTGGCTACGTTCGTGCGCATGTTGCGTACAGCCCTGCTCACCACGCGCGGTCACATCGACCTGCTGCGGGTGGCCTCCGCCGCGTGTCTCCGCGGCTGCTGACGCCTTCTCACCTCCTCACCCGCGCCTGACGCTCCGCTGAACCCGCGTTCGCCGAGCCGGGCGTGCGCGCGTGCGCCTCCCTTCGGCCTCACCGCTCTCTCCCCTGGAGCATCCATGAGCATCAGCCATGCCCCACCCAGCTCTTCACAGACGGATATTTCCGTCATATCCGCCAGTAAAGCCGCACCCGACCTCGAACCCCTCGTCCCCGCCTCCTCCCGCCGCACCCGCGTCCCCCGCTGGCTGCGCCGCACCGCCGGCCCGCTCCTGCTGCTGGCGCTGTGGCAACTCCTCAGCGCCACCGGTGTGTTGCCCGCCGACGTGCTCGCCTCCCCGGGGCGGATCGCCGAGGTCGGCCGGGACCTGATCGCGGACGGCTCACTGCCCTCGGCCATGGGCACCTCCCTGCGGCGGGTCGCCGCCGGACTGCTGCTCGGCGCGGTCGTCGGCACCGGACTCGCCCTGGTCTCCGGGCTGTTCCGGATCGGCGAGGACCTGGTGGACGCGCCGGTGCAGATGCTGCGGACCGTGCCGTTCGTCGGTCTCATCCCGCTGTTCATCATCTGGTTCGGCATCGGCGAGGCCCCCAAGATCGCCATCATCACCCTCGGTGTGACCTTCCCGCTCTACCTCAACGTGTACGCCGGAATCCGCGGTGTGGACGCCCAGTTGATCGAGGCCGGGGAATCGCTGGGTCTCACCCGGTGGGGGCTCGTGCGGCACGTGGTGCTGCCGGGCGCGCTGCCCGGAGCCATGACGGGGCTGCGCTACTCCCTCGGCGTCGCCTGGCTCGCCCTGGTCTTCGCCGAGCAGGTCAACGCCGACTCCGGCATCGGGTTCCTGATGGTGCAGGCGCGCGACTTCCTGCGCACCGACGTGATCGTCGTCTGCCTCATCGTCTACGCCTTCCTCGGCCTGCTCGCCGACTTCGTCGTCCGTACCCTCGAAAGGCTGCTGCTGCAATGGCGACCGACGTTCACGGGCCGCTGACCGCGCGCTCCGCGGTCCGCGTCGAGGGGCTCAACCGCTCCTTCGACGGCCGCAAGGTCATCGACGACCTCCGACTCGACGTCCGCCCCGGGGAGTTCGTCGCCCTGCTCGGCCGCAGCGGCTGCGGCAAGTCCACCCTGCTGCGCATCCTCGCCGGTCTCGACCGGGACATCGAGGGCACGGTGCTGGTGCCGCGCCGCAAGGCCGTCGCCTTCCAGGCGCCCCGGCTGATGCCGTGGAAGAAGGTGTGGCGCAACGTCCTGCTCGGGCTGCCCGGCAAGCCCGAACGCGCCGTCGCCGAACGGGCGCTTGAGGAGGTCGGCCTCGGCCACCGCTTTGACGCCTGGCCCAAGACGCTGTCCGGCGGCGAGGCCCAGCGCGCCTCGCTGGCCCGCGCCCTGGTGCGGGAGCCCGATCTGCTGCTGCTCGACGAGCCGTTCGGCGCGCTCGACGCGCTCACCCGGATCAAGGCCCAGCGCCTGGTCGGCGAGTTGTGGCAGCGGCGCGGCTGCGCGGTGCTGCTCGTCACGCACGACGTCGAGGAGGCCGTGCTGCTCGCCGACCGGGTGCTGGTGATGGACGGCGGTGTCATCGCCCACGAGCAGCGCATCGACCTGGACCGCCCGCGCGACATCACCGACCCGCGCTTCGCCGAACTGCGCGCCGCGCTCCTGGAGCGCCTCGGTGTGGACACCGCCGCCGAAGCCGCCTGAACCAAGCCCCCCCCTTTCGAAGACCTGCCGAAGAACGGAACCCTGATGCGACGACGTCTCGTCCCCGCCGCCCTGCTCCTCCCCCTCGCTCTCCTGGTCTCCGCCTGCGGCGGCTCCTCCGCCGCGCGGACGGGCGGTGGCGGCACCGACGGCAAGGGCTCCCTCACCCTGAACGTCGGTGACCAGAAGGGCGGTTCCGAGGCCGTCCTGCGCGCCGCCGGCGAACTCAAGGACCTGGACTACAAGATCAAGTGGTCCACCTTCACCTCCGGCCCACCGCTGCTGGAGGCCGTCAACGCCCGCGCCGTCGACATCGGCGGCGTCGGCAACACCCCGCCGGTCTTCGCGGCCGGCGCCGGCTCGAAGATCACGGTGGTGGCGGCCTGGCACGGCACGTCCAAGGGCGACACCATCCTCGTACCGAACGACTCGAAGCTGAGCAGCCCGCGGCAGCTCAAGGGGCACTCCGTCGCCGTGGCGCAGGGCTCCTCCGCGCACTACCAGCTGGTCGCGTCCCTGCGGAAGGCCGGACTCACGCTCGGCGACGTGAAGGTCAAGTACCTCCAGCCGGCCGACGCGCTGGCCGCGTTCACCTCCGGCAAGGTCGACGCGTGGGCGGTGTGGGACCCGTACTCCTCGCAGGTGCTGCAGGGCAAGCGGGGGCGGGTGCTGACGACCGGGGACGGCGTCACCAACGGACTCACCTTCCAGGTGGCCGCGCCCTCGGCCCTGAAGGACCCGAAGAAGGCCGCCGCCGTCCAGGACTTCCTCCAGCGGCTGCGGCGTGCCCAGGACTGGGTGTACACGCACCCGGAGGAGTGGGCCAGGGTGTGGGCGAAGGACACCGGGCTGCCCTACGAGGTGGCACTGGCCGCCGTGAAGCGCACCTACGGCACCCGGGTCCCGGTCGCCGTCGACCAGCCGCTGATCGCTTCCGAGCAGCAGATCGCGGACACGTTCGCCGAGCTGAAACTGATCCCGCGCAAGGTGGACTTCGGCGACTTCACCGACACCCGGTTCAACGGCACCCTGCCGGCGTCGACGACGGCGCCCCGGCCCTCGAAGGAGTCCTGAGATGACGGTCCGACTGCACTGGTTCCTGCCCACGGGCGGGGACGGCCGGACCCTCGTGGACCGGCACGCCTACGGCCCCGGGACCGCCCGCAAGGTAAGCGGGGTGCGCGCACCCGACCTGGACTACCTCGCGCAGATCGCCAAGGCGGCCGAGCGCCTGGGCTTCGAGGCGGTGCTGACGCCGACCGGCACCTGGTGCGAGGACGCCTGGCTGACCACCGTGGCGCTCGCGCAGCACACCGAGCGGCTGAAGTTCCTGGTGGCGTTCCGGCCGGGGCTGCTGTCGCCGACGCTGGCCGCGCAGATGGCGTCGACCTATCAGCGGCTGACGGGCGGGCGGCTGCTGCTCAACGTGGTCACCGGCGGCGACTCGGCCGAACAGCGCCGCTTCGGCGACCGGCTGGACCACGACAGGCGCTACGCCCGCACCGACGAGTTCCTGTCGGTGGTGCGCGGCGTGTGGCGCGGTGCGCCGTACGACTTCGACGGCGAGCACTACCAGATCGAGGGCGGGCTGACCGCGCTGCCGCCGGACCCGGTGCCGCAGCTGTTCTTCGGCGGGTCGTCACCGGCCGCCGGGCCGGTCGCGGCGCGTCACGCGGATGTCTACCTGACGTGGGGCGAACCGCCCGCACAGGTGAAGGAGAAGATCGACTGGATCCGCTCCCTCGCCGAGCGGGAGGAGCGCACGGTCCGGTTCGGGGTGCGGCTGCACACCATCTCCCGTGACTCCGCCGCGGAGGCCTGGGCGAGTGCGAACCGGCTGCTGGACGACCTCGACGCGGACACCGTCGCCGCGGCGCAGGCCGCGCTCGGGCGCAGCGAGTCGGTCGGGCAGCAGCGGATGCTGGCCCTGCACGGCGGCTCTCGGGACAAGCTGGAGATCCATCCCAATCTGTGGGCGGGCGTCGGACTGGTCCGGGGCGGGGCGGGGACCGCGCTGGTCGGCAGCCACGCCGAGGTCGCGGACCGGATCGAGGAGTACCACGCGCTGGGTGTCGAGCATTTCGTGCTCTCCGGTTATCCGCACCTGGAGGAGGCGTACTGGTTCGGGGAGGGCGTGATCCCCGAGCTGGCCGCGCGGGGGCTGCTGGCCGGTGAGGCGGTGTCCGGCGGTGCGCCGCTGCTCGTCGCGAGCGGGCGGTGAGGCCCCGGAGGGAAGATCCACGGCCGCGCGGGCGTTAGTAGAAACGTGAACGAACTGCGCGAGGTCGAGGTCGTCGTCGTGGGCGCCGGTCAGGCGGGTCTGTCCGGCGCCTACCACCTGTCCCGCACCGGATTCGCCCCCGAGCGAGACTTCGTGGTGCTGGACCACTCCCCCGGCCCGGGCGGCGCGTGGCAGTTCCGGTGGCCGTCGCTGACGTACGGCAAGGTGCACGGGATGCACGCGCTGCCGGGTATGGAACTGACCGGCGCGGACCCGCGGCGGCCGTCGTCGCAGGTCATCGCCGAGTACTTCGCGGCGTACGAGCGCGCGTTCGATCTGCGGGTGCGGCGGCCCGTCGACGTGCACGCGGTGCGGGAGGGCACCGGCGGGCGGCTGCTCGTCGAGACCTCCGAGGGCGTGTGGTCGACGCGGGCGCTGATCAACGCCACCGGCACCTGGGACCGGCCGTTCTGGCCGCGCTACCCCGGCCAGGACACCTTCCGCGGGCACCAGCTGCACACGGCGCGGTACCCGGGGCCCGAGTGGTTCGCCAGGCGGCGGGTCGTCGTGGTCGGCGGGGGCGCCTCCGGCACCCAGCATCTGCTGGAGCTGGCCCCCTTCGCGGCGGCCACCACCTGGGTCACCCGCCGGCCTCCGGTCTTCCGCGAGGGCCCCTTCGACGAGGACGCGGGCCGCGCGGCGGTCGCGCTGGTGGAGGAGCGGGTGCGGCAGGGTCTGCCGCCGCGCAGTGTCGTGTCGGTCACCGGTCTGCCGCTGAACGACGCGATACGGCAGGGTCTCGCGGACGGCGTCCTGGACCGCCGGCCCATGTTCGACCGGATCACGCCCGACGGTGTGGAGTGGAACGACGGGCGGCGCGTCGAGGCGGACGTGATCCTTTGGGCGACCGGATTCCGGCCGGTCATCGACCATCTGGCACCGCTGCGGCTGCGTGAGCCGGGCGGCGGCATCCGCGTCGAGGGCACGCGCGCGGTCGCCGATCCGCGCGTCCACCTCGTCGGCTACGGCCCGTCGGCCAGCACGATCGGCGCGAACCGGGCCGGGCGTGCGGCCGTACGGGACATCAGGCGGCTGTTGCGGGAACGGGACGCGGAGCCGCTGGCGGCCTGACGCCCCGCCGGCTCACCGGCCGCTGTGCTGGTTGCGGTTGAACTCGGCCACGTTGCGCTCGTGTTCGGCGTAGTCGGCGGTGAAGCGGGTGTCGCCGGGCTTGACCGTGACGAAGTACAGCCAGTCGCCCGGGGTCGGGTTGATCGCGGCGTGCAGCGCGTCCTCGCCCGGGTTGTCGATCGGGGTGGGCGGCAGACCCATGCGTTCATAGGAGTTGTAGGGGCTCTGCACACGGGTGTCGGCGGTGGTGGTGCGCAGCGTGGAGCGTCCCAGCGCGTAGTTGATGGTGGAGTCCATCTGCAGCGGCATGCCCCGCTCCAGCCGGTTGAAGACGACCCGGGCCACCTTGCCCATGTCCGCCTTGGTGGCGGCCTCGGCCTGCACGATGCTGGCGATGGTGACCGCCTGGTAGACGTTGAGCGCGTTGCGCTGGGCGCCGGCGGCGACGGGCGTGGCGGCGAACGTGCGGTTCGCGGTGTCGACCATCGTCGCGAGCAGCTGCTCCGGCGTCGCCCGGCCCTTGTCGGGCAGCGGGTACGTCGCCGGGAAGAGGTAGCCCTCCGGGTTGCCGCCCGCGTCGCTCGGCAGCCTCAGCTGGGCCTTGGCCAGGGACTTCCTGGTGCTGCCCGGTGGCAGGGCGAGTGCCTTGTCGACGGCGGCGTAGACCTGGGCGGCACGCCAGCCCTCCGGGACGACCAAGGTCGCGCTCTGGCCGGCCCGCTCGCCGCCCAGGACCAGCAGCGGCACGGCCACGGCGGTGGCGGCCACGAAGGCTCCGGCCGCGATGAGGACGGCACGGCCGCGGCGGGTCAGCCGGATCGTGCCGCTCCCGTGTCCCGCCCTGGACCGGGCCCCGCTCGGGAACCTCGTGCTCCGGTTGCCGCTCCCGCTCCTCGGCCTGCGTGGCGGTGTGTTCCTGTCCATGCGGGCACGGTATCCGGCATTTGGTTACAAACCCGGCATCACTCTCCCGATCGCGGGCTTGTCGGCTCCAGTCGGGCGTCCCGGCGGACCAGGCCCGCGTACCGTCCGTCCAGCGCCAGCAGTTCGTCGTGCGTGCCGCGCTCGGCGACCCGGCCCGCGTCGAGCACCACGATCTGGTCGGCGCCGCGGACGGTGGAGAGCCGGTGGGCGATCGTGAGCGTGGTGCGGTCGGCCGACAGGGCGTCGATCGCCTGCTGCACGGCGGCCTCGGTACGGGTGTCCAGGGCGCTGGTCGCCTCGTCGAGGATGAGCACCGGCGGGTCGCGCAGGATGGTGCGGGCGATGGCCAGGCGCTGCTTCTCGCCGCCCGAGAAGCGGTGGCCGCGCTCGCCGACGACCGTGTCGTAGCCGTCGGGCAGGGACACGATGTGGTCGTGGATCTGGGCCGCCCGCGCGGCGGCGTGCAGCTCCTCGTCGGTGGCGTCCGGCTTGGCGAAGCGCAGGTTGTCGGCGACGGAGGCGTGGAAGAGGTACGTCTCCTGCGAGACGACACCGACCGCGCGGGCGAGGGTGTCGAAGTCGAGGTCGCGCACGTCGATTCCGTCGAGGGTGACCCGGCCGCCGGTCACGTCGTACAGGCGCGGCACCAGGTAGCCGAGGGTGGACTTGCCGGCGCCGGTCGGTCCGACGACGGCGAGGCTGCCGCCGGCCGGGACGGTGAGGTCGACGCCGTCGAGCACCGGGCGGGCCTCGTCGTGCTCGCCGCCGTACCGGAAGGTGACGTTCTCGAAGCGGACCTCGCCCTTGATCTGGTCGAGGCGGACGGGGTCGGCGCGCTCGGTGATGTCGATGGGCAGGTCCAGGTACTCGAAGATGCGCTGGAAGAGCGCGAGGGAGGTCTGGATCTGCACGCCCGTGGACAGCAGGCTGACGGTCGGCCGGAACAGCCCCTGCTGGAGGGAGACGAAGGCGACGATGGTGCCGATGGAGACGTCCGGGCCGCCCATCTGGAGGGCCAGGCCGGCGGTCCAGTAGATGACGGCCGGCATCGCGGCCATGACGATGGTGATGACGGCCATCCGCCAGCGCCCGGCCATGTTGGACCGCACCTCAAGCCCCACGAGGGCCTCGGACTCCTCGGCGAAGGAGGCCGTCAGCGAGTCGGAGCGGCCCATGGTGCGGCCGAGCAGGATGCCGCTGACCGACAGGGACTCGGTGACCGTGGCGGCCATGGCGGCCATCTGCTTCTGGCGCTGCGTGGTGATCTTCCGTCGCTCCTTGCCCACGCGGCGGCTGATCCACACGAACACCGGCAGCAGGAGCAGCGAGACGACGGTGAGCCGCCAGTCGAGGGCGATCATCGCGACGACGGTGGCGACGACGCTGGTGAAGTTGGAGACCAGCGAGGTGGCCGTGGAGGTGACGGTCGCCTGCATGCCGCCGATGTCGTTGGCGATGCGGGACTGCACCTCGCCGGTGCGGGTGCGGGTGAAGAAGGCGAGCGACATGCGCTGGAGGCGGCCGTAGACCGCGGTGCGCAGGTCGTGCATGACGCGCTGGCCGACGGTGGTGGAGATCAGGGTCTGCAGCACGCCGAAGACACTGGTGAGGACGGCACTGAGGATCATGCCGAGAGCGAGCAGGCTGAGCAGGCCGGTGCGCCCCTGGGGGATGGCGACGTCCAGGGTCTCCTTCAGCAGGAACGGCGTTGCGACCGAGACCAGCGAGGAGGCGCCGACGAGCAGACCGACGACGGCGAGCCGGGCGCGGTAGGGGCGGAAGAGCCGCAGGATGCGGCGGACCTGCCGGGGCTGCTGCGCCGCGTCGGCGGGCGGGGTCCAGGTGGGAGCGTTGTCGGGATGCATGGGCTCCTACGGAGTGTGTGCGGGCGGGCCGGCGCGGCGTGCGGCGCCGACCGAAAGGGACCATAGCTCATTGTTACCTAGACTCACAATGAACTACGTCCTGATATTGTTCCCGCATGACCACCCCCGACCCCGACGGTCTGCTCGCCGAGCAGTTGCTGCGGCTCACCCGCCGGGTGCACCGCATCCAGAAGCGCCATCTGCACACGCGTGACCTGGGGATCACCCCGGCGCAGTCCCGCCTGCTGCGCACCCTCGCGCACTACAGCGCGCCCCCGCGCATGGCCGACCTCGCCGAACGGCTGGAGGTCGTGCCCCGCGCGGTGACGACGCTGGTGGACGCCCTGGAGAGCAGCGGCAGGGTGCGCCGGGTGCCGGATCCCGTCAATCGCCGGGTGACCCGTATCGAACTGACGGACGCGGGCCGTGCGACACTCTCCGAACTCCACACGGCCCGCCGCTCGGCGGCAGAGGAGATCCTGGCTCCGCTGACGAAGGAACAGCGGGCCACCTTCGGGGACCTGCTGGACACGCTGATCGACGGAGGGCCGGCGGAGCACTGCTGACGAGCGGACCCCGGCTCAGCAGCCGTCGCCGTCCTCCACGAGCACCCCCTGACGGGTCATGAGGGTCTTGTCGTAGCAGCCGTCCGAGCCGTACAGCCGGTAGCGCTCACGGCTCGTCCCGACCGCGTGCCGCTGGTCGCGCGGCACGTTCAGCGTGAACGCGGCGTCACCGGTGTAGGTGTCGTCGAGCCGGGACCACGCCACCCGTCGCTCACCGCGCAGCTCGTCGACCGCGGCCCGGTCCCCGAGCGTGAGGACGGTCCGCAGCCGGTCGTCCGCGCCGATCGTGATGGTGCCGTCCATCGTGTAGGTCCGGCGGGTGTGCGTGCTGTGCGCCGGCCCGAGTGCGTCCACGGTCGCCCTCTCGTCGTCCGTCCAGGCCGCGTCCAGGCCGTCCACGGTCTCTCCGTCGTTCCAGCGGTGCGTGGAGGTGTTCGCGAGGGTGCGGTCGATCGTGGTCGTCACCCGGCCGTGCGAGGTGTCCAGGTATCCGGCGACCGTGAGGCGGTGACCGCCCCGGGTGTCCACCCGGTGCTCGGAACCGGGCGTGTACACCGAGGAGTTGGCGAGGTCACCCACCCGGTGCACGGTGAGTTTCCCAGTGACCTGCGCCTTCCCGGCGTCCTGCCAGACGAGGACGTTCACCGGCGTGCTCCAGCCGGCCTGCCCCTCGGGCACACCGGCGACGGACACCTCGACGCGGTGCGGACGGCCGTCGTTCAGCAGACCGGCGAACGGTGTGAGGTCGTACGTGATCGGCTGGACGTCGAAGGCGCGGGGAGCCGGGACGACGTACCAGAGAAACGGGTTGGACCAGCCACCCGTCCACACCGTCGGGAACGGCGCGGCGATTCCGGCCAGTCGGCCGTCGACGGAGATCTGCACCTCGCGGTACGGCCCGCCGCTCGCCTTGCACGAGTACGGCGCCGCGTCCGGCACCGTCAGGTACCAGAACTCCTCACAGCCACCGCCCGAGCCGGTGGCGTACACCTCGGCGAGGACACGCTCGCTGTTGCGCGGAGTGGTGAGGGTGGTGCCGTCGGTGAGGGTCAGGACCCGGTCGGGGGCGCGTGCGGCTGGAGCGCCGGTGTAGAAGGTGAGGGTGACCTTGACGTCGATGACGCCGGTGTACGTGTCGTTGACGACGTTCCCGATGAGCATCTCCACGTCCCGCGCGCTGCGGAAGGTGTCGCTGTAGCGCGTGACGTCCTTCTCCACCGACCAGGTGATCCCGTCCGGCGACGGCTCCGGGGTCGAGGTGCGCAGTATCTCCACGCCGCCGACGTGCAGATACCCGAGCCGGTCGAACTGCCGGCCCTTCACCTTGCCGTCGAGCCGCAGCACGACCTTGCTCCAGCCCTCACCGCAGCCGGCGGGCGGGGTGTACGTGCCGCGGTACGGCGTGAAGTCGCGGAACTGCGCCTCGGCGAGGGTGACCTGGCAGCTCCGGGAGTGCGGACGGGTGACCGGCGGGGCGGCGGTGAGGGGGTCGTGCCAATCGGTGCCGAACTCCGCGGGCGCGTCGGTGGTCTGCGCGGCACCGGCCGGCGCGGCCGCTCCGAGGAGGGTGCTCGCGAGGAGGGTCGCCCCTGCGAGCATGGACATGATGATCCGGCTTCTCATGGCCGGTCTTTCTACGGGGTGCGGGCCCGCCTCGCAATGGGGCCTCGGCCGCTGTGAGGGGTTTGCGCCTCGCTGTCCCCGACCCGCACGGCCCTAGGCGAGCAGGTCGGCCCTGTCCCCCATCACCACCACCGGGTGACTGTCCGGGTCGATCGTGCGCAGCAGGTACTCCATGGCCGCCCGGGACAGGGTCACGCACGCCGAGGTGCCGCTGCCGTGGTCCATGTGCAGCCAGATGCTGCCGCCCTTCTTCTGCCCCTGCGGCCGGGTGGGGTCGTTGGGCGAGGTGCCCCTGACCCGGTTGTAGTCGATGGCAATGACGTAGTCGAAGTCGTGCCAGGCGCTCTTGCCCCAGGTGTGCGGGGCGGCGAAGGACGCCGAGCGGGTGTACGGCAGCTTCGCGCCCGGATCAGGGAGCACCCCGCCGGCGTCGCTCAGCGTGAACACGCCCACCGGCGTGCGGTTGTCCCCCTCGTGGTGGTCGAGGGTCCAGCCCTTCTTGCCGTTGTGCGCCGGCCAGGCGGCCACCCGGTGCCAGCCCGCACCGCGCCGGTCGTACAGGACGACCGTGGCGCCCGGCGCGTCCTTCCCGTCGCCGTAGACCGCCACCACCTGGCGGGAACCCGGCGGGACTCGGCGCTGCAGACGGTCGCCGATCCCGGGGATACGGGTCGGATCGGTGCTGGGCCGGGCCGCCGGTGCGCCGGTCTCCCCCGCGTGGCCGCCGGTTCCGCCACCGCACGCGGTCAGCGTTCCCAGTGCCAGGGCGCAGACCGCCGCGGTCACGGCCGACGCACGCCGTATCCCGCCGATGCCGCTGTCTCGCATCGGTCCATGATGGCACCGCCGTTCGGCGGGCGGATCGGCCGGGGGTGCTCGCCCGCGCGGAAAACCGTTTGATTCGGACCACGCTGCGGCGTCAACCTGTCACGGTTTGCAGCCGCTTGCCGGCCCGCCCGATACCCCTTCTCCCCTGCCCTCTGACACGAGCCACTGGGACGTCATGCAGATCCAAGACCTTCCGTATTCCCACCCGGGCGTGCCCGACGCACGCTCGGGGCCCCGCTTCCTGTGGTGGCTCGGCCGCAACCAGCTGGGCGGTCAGCTGAAGGCCTTCGCCTGGGGGCTGGTGCACTTCGTGGCCGTCTCCGCGCTGCCCTTCTGCGTCGGGTTCGCCGTGCAGGCCGTCGTCGACCGTTCCGGAGCGCGGCTCGCGCTCGCCGGCGGGGTGCTCGCCCTGTGCGGTGCCGCCACCGCGCTCGGCGACACCTTCCTGCACCGGGCCGCGGTCACCAACTGGATCACCGCTGCCGCCCGGGTGCAGCAGCTACTCGCCCGCAAGGCCGCCGAGCTGGGGTCGGCGCTCACCCGCCGGGTCGCGGCCGGTGAGGTGGTCGCCGTGTCCACCGGGGACGTGGAGAAGATCGGCTGGTTCGTGGAGGCCGTGTCCCGGTTCAGCGCGGCGGCGTTCACCGTCGCGGCGGTCTGCGTCGGCCTGGTCGTCTACCAGCCCGCCCTCGGTGTGGTCGTCGCCGTCGGCCTGCCGGTGCTCGCGCTGGCCGTGCTGCCGCTGCTGCCGGCCGCCACGCGGCGCGCGGACGAGCAGCGGGAGAAGGCCGGCCGCGCCACCGAGCTGGCCTCGGACACCGTCGCCGGGCTGCGGGTGCTGCGCGGCATCGGCGGCGAGGAGCTGTTCCTGCGCCGCTACCGCCGCGCCTCGCAGGAGGTCCGGCGGGCCGCGGTGCGCAGCGCCCGCATGTGGTCGCTGATCGCGGCCCTCCAGGTGCTGCTGCCCGGCCTGCTGCTGATCGGCGTCGTCGTGTACGGCGTCCACCTCGCTCGCCAGGGCCGCATCACCGTCGGTGAACTGGTCACCGTCTACAGCTCGGTCATGGTGCTGGCCTATCCGCTGCGGCACTTCGAGGAGATCGCCATGGCGTACTCCTTCTCCAAGCCGTCGGCGAAACGGGCCGCCCGGGTGCTCTCCCTCGAACGGGCCGCCGGTCCGGGCGGTGCGCGCGGACAGGAGCCGTCGTCCGGTGACCTGCGCTCGGGTGCGGTGTCCACCGGTGACCTGGCCTCGGGGGCGGTGTCCGTGGGTGACCTGCCTTCGGGTGCCGTGTCCGTGGGCGGCCTGCCCTCCGGTGACCTGCACGACCCCGCGACCGGGCTGCTCGCTCCCGCGGGGCGGCTCACCGCTGTGGTGTGCGGCGGCCCGGACGCGGCCGGACGGCTCGCGGAACGGCTCGGCGGGCACGCCACCGAGGGGGGTCCGTCGGTACGGCTGGGCGGCGTCCCGCTGGACGAGCTGCCGCTGTCCGCCGCCCGAACGGCCGTCCTCGTCCAGGACAAGGACCCGGTGCTGCTCTCGGGCACCCTGCGCGAGCTGCTCGACGTGCCCGCCTCCGGTGCCGTCGAGGCACGGGCCGCTCTCGCGGCCGCCCAGTGCGAGGACGTGCTGCAGGCGCTGGTGCAGGGCTCGGTCGGTGCCGAGGATCCGATGGACGCCCGCATCACCGAACGGGGCCGCTCCCTGTCCGGCGGCCAGCGCCAGCGCCTCGCGCTCGCCCGCTCGCTGGTCACGGACCCGGAGGTGCTCGTCCTGGACGAGCCGACCTCGGCCGTCGACTCGCACACCGAGGCGCGGATCGCCGAGGGGTTGCGCAGGCTGCGGGAGGGGCGCACCACCGTGGTGTTCACCTCCTCGCCGCTGCTGCTGGACCGCGCCGACCAGGTCGTCCTGGTGCACGAGGGGCGGGTGGCCGCGGTCGGGGCGCACCGGGAGCTGGTGCACTCCGAGCCCCGGTACCGGGCGGTGGTGACCCGGGAGACCGACGACGAGACCGACACGCTCAGCGCCCTCGGCACCGCGCTCGAAGACGACCTGGGTGTGCTGGAAGAACTGCGAGAGATCGAGGAGACCGCATGATCGGCGTGGCGCCACCGGCGTACGACCCGGCGGCCCCGACGACGGCGACCACCCTGCCCGTCGGCGCCCCCGCCACCGTCCGCGCCTACGTGGCCGAGCTGTTCCGCCGGCACCGCCGCGCCTTCTGGCTGCTCATCGCGGTCAACACGGTCGCGGTCGTCGCCTCCATGGTGGGCCCATGGCTGCTGGGCGACCTCGTCGAGCGGGTCTCCCAGCAGACGGCGGACCTGCCTCTGACCCGCACCGCCGCCCTGTTCGTCCTCGCCCTCGCCGTGCAGGCCGTCTTCGTCCGGCAGGTTCGGCTGCGCGGGGCGGTGCTGGGCGAGCGGATGCTGGCCGACCTGCGCGAGGACTTCCTCGTCCGCTCGGTCGCCCTGCCGCCCGGCGTGCTGGAACGCGCCGGCACCGGCGACCTGCTCTCCCGGATCACCACCGACATCGACCGGCTGGCCAACGCCATGCGCGAGGCCGTGCCCCAGCTGGCGATCGGCGTGATGTGGACGGTACTGCTGCTCGGCGGCCTGGTCGTCACCGCGCCGCCGCTGGCGCCCGCCGTGCTGCTGGCGCTGCCGCTGCTGATCGCCGGCTGCCGCTGGTACTTCCGCCGGGCGCCGTCCGCCTACCGTTCCGAGGCCGCCGGCTACGCCTCCGTGGCCGCTGCCCTGGCGGAGACGGTGGACGCCGGGCACACCATCGAGGCGCACCGGCTGGGCGAGCGCCGCACCGCGCTGTCGGAACGGCGGATCTCCCAGTGGACGGCGTGGGAACGGTACACACTCTGGCTGCGCTCGATCCTGTTCCCGGTGATCAACGCCGTGCACGTCACCGTGCTGGGCTCGGTGCTGATGATCGGCGGCGTGTTCGTGCTCCAGGGCTGGATCAGCGTCGGCCGGCTGACGACGGCCGCGCTGATCGCGCAGATGCTCGTGGATCCGGTGAACCTGATCCTGCGCTGGTACGACGAGCTGCAGGTCGCCCAGGTGTCGCTGGCCCGGCTGGTCGGCGTCCGCGACATCGAGCCGGACGCCGGCGACCCCTCGCTGGCTCCGGACGGCCGTGACGTGCACGCCGACAAGGTCCACTTCGGCTACCTGGACGGCGTGGACGTGCTGCGCGAGGTGTCGCTGCGGGTGGCGCCGGGCACCCGGCTGGCCCTGGTCGGCCCCTCGGGCGCGGGCAAGTCCACGCTGGGCCGGCTGCTGGCCGGCATCTACGGACCCCGCTCGGGCCGGATCACCCTCGGCGACGCGGAGCTGTCCCGGATGCCCGCCGAGCAGGTCCGCTCCCATGTGGCCCTGGTCAACCAGGAGCACCATGTGTTCGTCGGCTCGCTGCGCGACAACCTGCTGCTCGCGCGCACCGACGCCGAGGACGCCGAGCTGTGGTCCGCCCTGGGCGCGGTCGACGCCGACGGCTGGGCCGGCGCCCTGGCGGACGGGCTGGACACCGAGGTCGGTTCCGGCGGGTTCGCGCTCACCCCGGCGCAGGCCCAGCAGATCGCGCTGGCCCGGCTGGTGCTGGCCGACCCGCACACGCTGGTCCTGGACGAGGCCACCTCCCTGCTCGACCCGCGCGCGGCCCGGCATCTGGAGCGCTCCCTGGCCCGGGTGCTGGACGGACGCACCGTGGTCGCCATCGCCCACCGGCTGCACACCGCGCACGACGCCGATGTCATCGCCGTCGTGGAGAACGGCCGGATCAGCGAACTGGGCAGCCACGACACGCTGGTCGCAGCCGACGGAGCGTACGCGGCACTGTGGCGGTCGTGGCACGGCTGAGGGACGGGGGTGGGCCGTGATCGTCGGACGGGGGTGGTCTGCGGTCCAAGGGCGGGCGGGACGGTCCCGGCGGTGGTGCCGTGCGGCGGGGCGGGCCCCCGGTCCGTGGGCGGCCGGGATCGCCCGCACGGCCCGACGCCGAGGCGTCTGCCGTTGCGCGGTGCCGATCGGGGGTGGAACGCTGGAAGCGGCACCGGCTCGGGAAGGGTCCGGGGACCGTCCGGCTCGTGTCGTGCGCGGCCTGTGCCCCGCACCACGACGGGCTGTCACCGGCCGCCGTGGCAACGGGCCCGTCCTCACCCCCTGGAGGTACCCGTGAACACCGCCGATGGTTGGGGAGACGACGTCTACCAGCCCGATGCGTCCGACCAGCGGGAGGACACGGGCGTGCTCGACTCCGAGGACACTCTGGAGTACGACGGGGTCGACGATCCGCTGGACCGCGGCTGGTCCCCTCCGGAGCGGCCCTGGGCGGTGGAACACACGGGCGTGACGGCCGCGGAGCGGCATGCGGGCGAGACCCTCGACCAGCGTCTTGCGGAGGAGCTGCCCGATCCGCCCGTGCCCGACGGCGACGGCATCGGCGACAGCGAGGGAACCGACGGCGAGCTGCTGGACAACGAGGTCGGTGCCGTCCGCTCCGGCCGGCTCGTCGCCCCCGACGAGGGCGCGCACGAGGACGAGGAGGCCGCTCTGATCGCCTCGGACGTCGGCATCGACGGCGCCGCGGCGTCCGCCGAGGAGGCCGCCATGCACATCGTCGACGAGGAGTCCTTCTCCGGCTGAACCCCGCGCCGCCCCACCTTGCCCTTCCCGGTCCCCGCCCCCGCATGCCCCCCAAGAGGAGCCGCCATGCAGCAGGACAAGCACCCCGACTACCACCCGGTCGTCTTCCGCGACCGCGCCGCCGGCTACGCCTTCCTGACCCGGTCCACCGCGACCAGCGACGAGACCATCGAGTGGGACGACGGACAGAGCTACCCCGTGGTGGACGTGGAGATCTCCTCCGAGAGCCACCCCTTCTACACCGGCAAGGCCCGCACCGTGGACACCGAGGGCCGCATCGCCCGCTTCGAGCGGCGCTACGGCGGCGAGGCGTCGTAGGGAACGGCCACGCCGCTCACCGCGTTGGGCGGCGCCGCTCAGATGAAGTTGAGCGCTGCCGCCCCGCCCACTCCCCCGAGCAGCATGAACGCCGGCATGAGCACCTTCAGCTCGACCCAGCTGCCGGCCCGGAAGCGCATCGCCTTCGGCGGCCCGATCGGGTACCAGCGCTTGCGGCCGACCGGGATCGGCCACAGGATCGGGCAGCCGGACACGGTCAGCGCGTCGCCGATGTCGTGCACCAGCGCCCCGAGCACGATCGGCAGCCCCAGCCACAGGTACTCCTGGCCCGGCGCCGTGAACAGCCAGTCCGAGCCGTTGCCCGGCTTGTCCAGCCACCCGGCGAGGATCCAGGCGCTGGCCGCGGCCAGCAGCCACACCAGTACATCGCTGCTGGAACCGCGCGCCGCCCGCCACAGCAGCCCCTCGATCGCCAGCACCATGTGCACGAAGAGGATGGCCAGCACCGCCCAGCGGCCGCCCGTGATCGCCAGCGCCGAGGTGCCCGCGCCGATCAGGACCGCCCACAGCCAGGTGTGGGTGAGCGTGCGGTGGCCGCCCGAGCGGCGCGCGTCGCCCTGCTTGCGGGTCGCCTTGTAGACGGCGTAGGAGAGCTTGTCGACGATCTCGCACAGCCAGCGTGAGAGGGGGCCGAAGGCCCGGGAGATCGTGGCCGCCTTGTGGTCCAGGTCCGGAGCGAGCGCGGCACCGGCACAGATCAGGGCACCCGCCAGCACCACCGGCCAGGGCATCGGATGCCCGGCCGCGGCCGCCGCCGCGCCGACGCCGAGCCAGGCGGCGGCGCCCGACAGTGAGTGTGCTGGTCCCATCATGGCCGTTGCCCGCCCCATTCCTCGTGTCGCGCCGCGCGGTTGACCGGGCGCGATGACGCTCCGTCGGCGACACAGCGTAGCGGTCGTGATCTTCGCCGGGACATCCGATTCCCGCATCGGGCACCGGGCCAGGCAAGATGGGGGCGTGACCCTCATCGATCAGCTGCCGCCGACCGCCGACCCCGACGCCCTGTACGACGCCTTCGAGTCCTGGGCCCAGGAGCGCGGTCTCACGCTCTACCCCCACCAGGAGGAAGCGCTGATCGAGGCGGTCTCCGGTGCGAACGTGATCGTGTCGACGCCCACCGGCTCCGGCAAGAGCATGATCGCCGCCGGTGCGCACTTCGCGGCGCTGGCCCGTGACGAGGTCACCTTCTACACCGCTCCGATCAAGGCGCTGGTGTCGGAGAAGTTCTTCGAGCTGTGCAAGCTGTTCGGCACGGAGAACGTCGGCATGCTCACCGGCGACGCCTCGGTCAACGCCGACGCCCCCGTCATCTGCTGCACGGCCGAGGTGCTCGCCTCCATCGCGCTGCGCGACGGCAAGGACGCCGACATCGGCCAGGTCGTCATGGACGAGTTCCACTTCTACGCGGAGCCGGACCGCGGCTGGGCCTGGCAGATCCCGCTGCTGGAGCTGCCACAGGCCCAGTTCGTCCTGATGTCGGCCACCCTGGGTGACGTCTCCTTCTTCGAGAAGGACCTCACGCGCCGCACCGGCCGCCCGACCGCGGTGGTCCGCTCCGCGACCCGTCCGGTCCCGCTGTCCTACGAGTACCGCTTCACCCCGCTGACGGAGACGCTCACCGACCTGCTGGAGACCAAGCAGGCGCCCGTCTACATCGTGCACTTCACGCAGGCGCAGGCGGTGGAGCGGGCGCAGGCGCTGATGAGCATCAACATGTGCACGCGCGAGGAGAAGGACAAGATCGCCGAGCTGATCGGCAACTTCCGCTTCACCACCAAGTTCGGCCGCAACCTCTCCCGTTACGTGCGGCACGGCATCGGCGTGCACCACGCCGGCATGCTGCCCAAGTACCGGCGTCTGGTGGAGAAGCTCGCGCAGGCCGGTCTGCTGAAGGTCATCTGCGGCACCGACACCCTCGGCGTCGGCGTCAACGTGCCCATCCGGACGGTGCTGTTCACCGCGCTCACCAAGTACGACGGCAACCGGGTGCGCACGCTGCGCGCCCGTGAGTTCCACCAGATCGCCGGCCGTGCCGGGCGGGCCGGGTTCGACACCGCGGGCTTCGTCGTCGCGCAGGCACCCGAGCACGTCATCGAGAACGAGAAGGCGCTCGCCAAGGCGGGCGACGACCCGAAGAAGCGCCGCAAGGTCGTGCGCAAGAAGGCTCCGGAGGGATTCGTCGGCTGGACGGAGAACACCTTCGAAAAGCTCATCGCGTCCGAGCCCGAGCCGCTGACCTCCCGCTTCCGGGTCACGCACACCATGCTGCTGTCGGTGATCGCCCGGCCCGGCAACGCCTTCGAGGCGATGCGCCGGCTGCTGGAGGACAACCACGAGCCC
This sequence comes from Streptomyces sp. Ru71, assembly GCF_002920535.1. GTDB lineage: Bacteria > Actinomycetota > Actinomycetes > Streptomycetales > Streptomycetaceae > Streptomyces. Next base: position 58,292 of record NZ_PQSS01000043.1, read on the forward strand.
CGCAGGCAGCAGCTGCGGCACATCCGCCGGGCCATCGCGATCTATCGCTCGCTGCTGGACGGCGGCATCGTCGAGAAGCTGGACACCCCGGACGCCGAGGGCCGCATCGTGCGCCTCACCGTGGACCTGCAGCAGGACTTCGCGCTCAACCAGCCGCTGTCCACGTTCGCGCTGGCCGCCTTCGAACTCCTCGACCCCGAGTCGCCGTCGTACGCGCTGGACATGGTGTCGGTCGTGGAGTCCACCCTGGACGATCCGCGCCAGATCCTCGCCGCCCAGCAGAACAAGGCCCGCGGCGAGGCGGTGGCCGCCATGAAAGCGGACGGCGTCGAGTACGAGGAGCGCATGGAGCGCCTCCAGGACATCGGCTACCCCAAGCCGCTGGAGGAGCTGCTCTCCCACGCGTACAACACCTACCGCAAGAGCCACCCGTGGGTCGGCGACCATCCGCTGTCGCCGAAGTCCGTCGTCCGGGACATGTACGAGCGGGCGCTGTCCTTCACGGAGCTGGTCTCCTTCTACGAGCTGGCCCGCACCGAGGGCATCGTGCTGCGCTACCTCGCCGGCGCCTACAAGGCCCTCGACCACAACATCCCGGACGACCTGAAGTCCGAGGACCTCGAAGACCTGATCGAGTGGCTCGGCGAGATGGTGCGCCAGGTCGACTCCAGCCTGCTGGACGAGTGGGAGCAGCTCGCCAACCCGGAGGAGATGACCGCCGAGGAGGCCCAGGAGAAGGCGGACGAGGTCAAGCCGGTCACCACCAACGCGCGCGCCTTCCGGGTGCTGGTGCGCAACGCCATGTTCCGCCGGGTGGAACTGGCCGCGCTGGACCAGGTGGAGGAACTCGGCGAGATGGACGCGGAGTCCGGCTGGGACGCCGACGCCTGGGGCGAGGCGATGGACAAGTACTGGGACGAGTACGAGGACCTCGGCACGGGCCCCGACGCCCGCGGCCCCAAGCTGCTCGTCATCAACGAGGAGCCGGAGCACGGGCTGTGGCGCGTCCGGCAGATCTTCGACGACCCGAACGGCGACCACGACTGGGGCATCAGCGCCGAGATCGACCTGGCCGCCTCCGACGCAGAGGGCCGGGCCGTGGTCCGCGTCACCTCCGTCGGCCAGCTGTGACCACAGGAGAACGCCACCGATGACGAACCCTGCCGAGCGACTGGTCGACCTGCTCGACCTGGAGCAGATCGAGGTCAACATCTTCCGCGGCCGCAGCCCCGACGAGTCCCTGCAGCGGGTCTTCGGCGGCCAGGTGGCCGGCCAGGCGCTGGTCGCCGCGGGCCGCACCACGGACGGCGACCGCCCGGTGCACTCGCTGCACGCGTACTTCCTGCGCCCGGGCCGGCCGGGCGTGCCGATCGTGTACCAGGTCGAACGGGTCCGGGACGGGCGGTCGTTCACGACGCGCCGGGTCACCGCCGTGCAGCAGGGCCGCACGATCTTCAATCTCACCGCCTCCTTTCACAAGCCTGAGGAAGGGCCCTTCGAGCACCAGCTGCCGCCGGCCCGTGAGGTCCCCGCTCCGGAGTCCCTGCCGACCGTGGCCGAGGAGATCCGGGAGCATCTGGGCGAGCTGCCCGAGCAGTGGGAGCGCTTCGCGCGCCGCCAGCCCTTCGACATCCGGTACGTGGACCGCCTGCGCTGGACCGAGCAGGAGGTCAAGGACGCCGAACCGCGCAGCGCGGTGTGGATGCGCGCGGTCGGCCCGCTGGGCGACGATCCGCTGGTGCACACCTGTGCGCTGACCTACGCCAGCGACATGACGCTGCTGGACGCCGTGCGCCTGCCGGTCGAGCCGCTGTGGGGCCCGCGGAACTTCGACATGGCGTCACTGGACCACGCCATGTGGTTCCACCGGCCGTTCCGGGCGGACGAGTGGTTCCTGTACGACCAGGAGTCGCCGATCGCGACCGGCGGGCGGGGGCTCGCCCGCGGCCGGATCTACGACGTGCGGGGCCGACTGCTGGTGTCGGTCGTGCAGGAAGGTCTGTTCCGCGCGCTGTAGCTCACTGCCCCCTGCGCAGCAGCCGGCTCCACAGGCCTCGCTCACGGGGCGCTTCCGGCGTGGGCGCGGGCTCGGCGTCCTGTGGCTCCGCGTCCCGTGGCTCCGCGTCCCGTGCGGCCGGTGGCGCCGCTGCGGGGCCGGGCAACGGCGCGAGGCCGCGGGCCTCCTGCATGGCCACGGTGAGGTCGAACCGCAGCCAGCGGATCTCGTGGGGGTCGTCCGCGGTCATGAGGCGCTCCGCCAGCAGCATGGCGGGGGAACCCGGTGTGCCGTGGACGGGCGGGCCGGGACGGAAGCGGTACAGCTGGGCCCGCTCGCCGGGGTCCGGGACGACCTGCGCGATCTGCACGGGGTCGAGCAGGGCGGCCACCGCGCCGGCCCGCTGCCAGGGGTGATCGCCGGCCTGGCGCCGCAGGAAGCCCGCATACCGGCCCCGCCAGTTGCGGGGACGCAGGTCGACGCCCTCCTTGAGCCGGGCGAGCAGGTCCGGGGGCAGGGTGCGCCCAGTCAGCAGCGGGGCGTTGTCCTCCGCGGCCGCGAACTGGCTCAGTTCGTCGGCGAGGTAGTGCCAGACGACGGCCCGGTAGCGGTTGAGGTGGAAGCGCACGGGCACCAGCCGGCCGGCCCGTGCCAGGCGCGTGAACCGGTTGACCGGGATGTCCATGAGGGCCGCGCCCTGAGTGGTGCCGACCGTCCGTACCGCCTCGGTGAGGGCCTCGGGAAAGCCCTCCTGGCCGCGCAGCCGCTCGATCTCCCCGGCCGGGACCCGGCGGCCCCCGCCGCCTTCGTCGGGCAGGGTGCGGATGCGGCCGAGGTGCACCGCCAGGTCGAACTCGGCGCGCTTGAGGCCCAGTTCGCGAGCGGCCCGGCTCATGGTCAGAGTCTGCCCGTCTGCTGTGGTCAGGGTGGTGCCGGCCATGGTCGTCTCCCCCGTGGAGTCGGTGGCTCGCGCCCGGTGCGCTCGCCGTGAAAAAACCGTAGCCACTGGGACCGACGTTCCGGCGAGCCTGTGGATAACTCCACGGGGTCTGACGAACTCGCAGGTCAGAACTCTGTGGCGGGCTTTCGCTCGGGTTGCCTGGCATCGACGTCGAGATGTTCGCCGACCCGGTTGACGAGCAGGGTCATTTCGTAGGCGATCTGGCCGAAGTCGGCCTCCGCGCCGCTGAGCACGCACAGGCAGCTGCCGCTGCCCGCGGCGGTGACGAACAGCACCGCGTCGTCGAACTCGATCATCGTCTGGCGCACCCCGCCCGCGCCGAAGTGGCGTCCCGACCCCTTGGCCAGGCTGTGCAGTCCCGAGGAGACGGCGGCCAGGTGCTCCGCGTCCTCCCGCCTCAGCCCGGTGCTCGCCCCCGTGACCAGCCCGTCGTTGGAAAGCACCAGGGCGTGCCGCACATGGTCCACGCGTTCGGTCAGATCGTCCAGCAGCCAGTCAAGTCCCTGGTTGTGCGCCATGTTCCCGTCTCCCCGTGCGATGACTCCCCCTGGCCGGGGGATCTGCCCGCCAGCCTTCCCCACGACCGGCCGCCCGGCAAGCAGGATGGGGTCATGGCACACAAGATGACCGACGAGGAGTGGCGGGCGTTTGTCTCCCACGGCACCCGCACCGGAAAACTGGCCACCGTCCGGGCGGACGGCAGCCCGCACGTGGCGCCGATCTGGTTCGTGCTGGACGGGGACGACGTGGTGTTCAACACCGGCAGGGAAACCGTGAAGGGGCGCAATCTGACCCGGGACGGCCGGGTGGCGCTGTGCGTGGACGACGACCGGCCGCCGTTCGACTTCGTGGTGCTGCAGGGCCGGGCCCGGCTGTCGGAGGATCTCGACGAGGTGCGGGCCTGGGCCACCCGGATCGCCGCCCGGTACATGGGCGAGGACCGCGCCGCGGAGTTCGGCGCCCGCAACGGGGTGCCGGGGGAGCTCCTCGTGCGGGTCGGCATCGACAAGGTGCTGGCGCAGAGGGCCATCGCCGGCTGAGCCGGGCCCGGCCACCGGTTCCGCTCAGCCCACGGAATCGAGCAGCCGGGCCGTGTGCATCCGCCCCGCGTATTCGACGAGCCGGATCAGCACGTCCTTGCCGGAGTCGCGCTCCCGGGCGTCGCAGAGCACCACGGGGGTGCCCCGGTCCAGGTCGAGGGCGCGCTCCACGTCGGGGACGCCGTAGGTCCGTGCGCCGGCGAAGCAGTTGACGGCCACCACGAACGGGATGCCACGGTGCTCGAAGTAGTCCACGGCCGGGAAGCAGTCCTCCAGCCGCCGGGTGTCCGCGAGGACCACGGCGCCGAGGGCGCCCTGGGACAGCTCGTCCCACAGGAACCAGAACCGGTCCTGGCCCGGGGTGCCGAACAGGTACAGCGACAGGCCCGACCGGATGGTGATGCGTCCGAAGTCCATGGCGACGGTCGTCGTCACCTTCTGGTCCACGCCGTCGGTGTCGTCGACCGACTGACCGGCCTGGCTGAGCAGTTCCTCGGTGCGCAGCGGTTTGATCTCGCTGACCGCGCCGACCAGGGTGGTCTTGCCCACGCCGAATCCGCCGGCGACCAGGATCTTCAGCGCCAGGGCGGACTCGCCGCCGGCATCGGGGTGTTCGGAGACCATCGATCACTTCTCTCGGACGGACCGGCAACGGTCGACGTGCGGGTGGGGTGGTGCGGTGTCGGCTACAGCGCGCGCAGCCCTTCGATGACCTCGCGCAGAATCCGTTCGTCGGGCAGTTGCGCGGGCGGCACGGGGCGGTGGACGGTGACGCAGCCGAGTTCCAGCAGGTCGCCGAGGAGGACCCGGACCACGCCGACGGGCAGGTCCGCGCCCGCGGCGAGTTCGGCGACGGACTGCGTCTCGATGCGGCACAGGTCGATCAGGGCGTGGTGCTCCGGGCCGAGCGGGGCGTCGGCCCAGGTGGGGGCGGCGGGGTCCAGGGTGACGAGAGCGATCAGGTCGAACCGCACCCCGGTCGGGCCGGGCCGGGTGCGGCCGCCGGTCATGGCGTACGGCCGCACCAGTGGTCCGGCCTCGTTGTCGTACCACTGGCCGCCCGGCTCGCCCGGCTCGCCGTGCCTGTCGTCGTTCATGGGCGCCGGTCGCTTTCCGGTCTCAGCCGGCGGCCGGGGGCTGGGCGGTGGCGCGCGGCGGTGTGTAGAGGTGCTCGCCGACGCGTTTGACCAGTCGTGCCATCTCGTAGGCGACGAGGCCGATGTCGGCGGTCGCGGCGGTGAGGACGGCGAGGCAGGAGCCGTCTCCCGCGGCGGCCACGAACAGGAAGCCGTCGTCCATCTCCACCATCGTCTGGCGTACGCCGCCGGCGCCGAAGTGCCGGCCGGCGCCCTTGGCGAGGCTGTGGAAGCCGGAGGACACCGCGGCCAGATGTTCGGCGTCCTCGCGGCTGAGGCCGCTGGAGGCGCCGACGGCCAGGCCGTCGTTGGACAGCACCACGGCGTGCCGCACCTCACCGGCGCGCATCACCAGATCGTCCAGCAGCCAGTCGAGTTCGCCGGAGTGCCGGGCGCTCGCCGTGGTCGGGTCCTGGATCATGCGGGGTCTCCTTCGCTGCTCTCGCCGCCCTGTGCGGGGCCGGCCGGGCGGCCGGGTTGTCTGCCGCCGCCGCGCGTCCATCCGGCGCGGTAGGCGGCCATGCGGTCCCGGACGAGTTCGGGGGTGCGCCGGTCGTCCTCGGCCGGACCGTCCGCTCCCGCCGGGTCCTGGCGCGGTCGTTCGCGCAGCTGGGGCGCGAGGCTCGCCTGCCGCACCCGGCGCGGGAGGTCGTCGGAGCCGCCGGTCTGCTCGGATTCGTCCCGTGGGCGGTGCAGGCGCAAGGTGGTCACTCCCGGGGGCGGGGATTCGCCGGTGGTCTCGGTGACGGGCGGCGCGGACACGGTCAGGGCGGGCCTGTCCGGCGGGGCGGCCGGCTCCTGCTGCGGGGTGATCGCGTGCGGGCGGGAGATGTCCGGCTGCGGGTGTGGGGCGACGCCGCTCACGCGCGCGTACTCGCGCGCGGCGGGCCGGTCGTGGTCGGCGGTCCGGTCGTGGTCGGCGGTCCGCAGCGGGGCTCGCTGCGCCGCGCCGCCGTGCAGCAGCGCGGTGGGCAGCAGGACCACGGCCGTGGTGCCGCCGTAGGGGGACGTCTGCAGGTGCACCTTGACGTCGTGCCGGGCGGCGAGGCGGCTGACGACGAACAGGCCCAGCCGGTCGCTGTCGAACAGATCGAGGGCCTCGGACTGCGCGATGCGCCGGTTGGCCTCGGCCAGCGTGTCCTTGCCCATGCCGAGCCCGCGGTCCTCCACCT
>NZ_PQSS01000044.1 GCF_002920535.1 Streptomyces sp. Ru71
ACTGCCACACGCTGCCCGGCTTCGCGATCTGGTACTGCGCGGCGAACGGCGCCTGCGGGTCGTTGCCGTCGGAGCCCTGGAAGAGGCTCACCGAGCCGTCCGACCAGCGCACCAGCAGGTCCATGTGGCGCGATGCGCCCGGCGAGCCGCCGGTGAAGTAGCCCGACGCGAGCAGGTCGGCCTTCTTCCAGTCGGAGCGCGGCAGCAGGCTGCGCGCCGCGGTCTGCTCGATCCAGCCGGCGATGTCGTCCACCCGGACGCTCGTGGCGCCCCTGCGCGTCTCGGTCGCCGGGGTGCCGAGGCAACCGCCCTGCCACGAACGGCTGTTGACGGCGGCGAGCTCCGGTCCCGAGGACGACTCGCGCAGGGTGGGACCGCCGGTGTCGCCCTTGCACAGGGCGGCGTCCGAGGCGGCGGCCGGTTCCAGCCCGAGGGAGCCGTCCTTGACGGTCTGCGCGGTGAAGGCCCCGGTGTGCAGCCGGTCGGGCACCCACTCGTCCTTGGTGCGGCCGTACCCGGCGGCGACGAGCGCCTCGCCGGCCTGCGGGGCGGCCGTGGCGATCCGGGCGGGTGCGATACCGGGGACCGGGGCGGCGAGACGGGCCATCACCAGGTCGCGGTCGGTCCGCGGGACCAGCTCGACCACCTCGGTGACGGCGCCGCCGCCCGCGTTCAGGTCCGTACGGCCGATCGTGGCCGTGGTCTTCCAGCGGGGCGTGCCCGCGGCGACGGTCGCGCCCGGGGTCTCCGCGAAGCAGCTGGCGGCGGTCAGGAGCCACTGCTGCTCGACGAGGGTGCCGGTGCAGGAGCGGGCGCCGTTGCCGATGTCCAGCTTGGCGGTGAAGGCGTACGAGCCGTCCGTGGGGCTGTTCCCCACGACGGCGTGGGCGGGCGCGGTGGCCAGGGCCCCGGCGGCGACGGCGGCCGCCGAGACGAGGGAGACGACCGCGGCGCGTCGGCGCGGCTTGTGCATGGGTGTTCCTAGCGAGTCGGAGGGTGCGAAGAGGGGGGCTGCGGCGGGCGGGTTCACCGCGCGCGCCGGCCGGCTCAACCCGTCACCTTCAGTTCCACGAGGACCGCGGGCCGCGGGTCCTTCTGATCGCCTTCACCGACCGGCTTGTAGTCATCCTTGGGCACGTCGACCGTGGTCGTTTTCCCGTCCGTCGTCAGGCTGGCGCGAACCGCCCGGTCGTCGGTGCGGATAGCGTGGACCCGATTGACTTCCAGGCTGAGATATCCGGTCTTTCCGGTGACCCGGAAGCAGTACCGGCCCTCGGTGTTCTGCAGCGTCCACACCTGGATCTGGTGCGGGGCGGAGCAGTCCGTGAGGGTGATGTGGCCGTCGCCCCGACGCAGGACGATCCCCTTTTCCTTGAGGATTCCCTCGGCGTCCGGATAGCCGAAGTCCTCGACGGCGTAGGGCGGTTGCGTCTCGGTGTCGTCCGTGGTCCCGGCTGCCGCCGCCGTGGTCAGCGGGGCGGCGTTCGCCGTGGTCAGGGCGGTCCCGGTCAGTGCCGCGACGGTGCCGACGACGCCCGCGAGCAGCATTCCGCGCACGCGAAATTTCACGAGTGGTTCCCTTCGAAGATGCGGCGCACCAGGGCAGCCGCGAAGAAGGCCCGTTCCCCCAGGGCCTTTTCAGAACGTATCACCTTCGTTCACAGGTTCCTGACAAGGTCTGCCGCTATAACGACGCGATAACGGCTGCCAAGGGGAGGGAACCTGACCGGCTGATCCTCCGTCAATTCCCGGAACACTGCCTTCCGTTTCCCGGGTGCGAACTTCTCGCAGGTCGGGGATATGCTCGCCGCGCCGATATTCGGCGAACCCGCCATGACCGGGCGGGATTCTTGAACGGGAAATCAAAACGTGAATAGAGCAGGGGGAAGGTGGGCGCGTGGCATACGTACGGTGTGCCTCGGCGCCCTGACGCTCTCACTGACCATGGGAGCCCTCACGCCCGCCGTGGCCGACGACGGACCGGTCGTCACCGCCCCGGCGACCGACCGGCAACTGGTGCTGGACGCGTGGAACACCGGAGGCCCCTCCGTACGGGCCGCCGCCGAGACCGCGCTCCAGGGCTCCGACGCCGACATCCGGCTGTTCCTCGACCAGGAGCAGGCCGTGGCGGAACGCCACGACGAGCAGATGCTGTTCTCGCAGCTCTACTCGGTCAGCGGGCCCAAGGTGCGCGAGGCGGCGCTCAAGGCGCTCGACAGCGGCGATCGCGAACAGGTGCTGGCGTTCCTGCGGGACGGCTGGCAGGCGCCGCTGCGGCAGGACCAGCAACTGCGGATCTCGCAGCTGGTCAGCGAGGGCGGCCCGAACGTCAAGTCCGCGGGTGTCGCCGCGCTCGACGGCGGCCCCGACCAGGTGCGCGCGTTCCTGGAGAAGGGCCGGTACACGGCCGCCGAGGCCGACGACCGGCTGGAGCTCTCCCGGATCGTCAGCACCGGCGGACCCGCCACCAAGGCGGCCGCCATGGCCGCCGCCGACGGAACCATCGACGACGTACGGGAGTTCCTGAACGTCGGGCAGTACATCGCCCGCGCCCGGGACAACGAGCACGCCACCGTCGCGCAGCTCGTCGAACGGGCCAAGGCGGCCGGGGCGCAGGCCAAGCAGCACACGGACGCCGCCAAGGAGGCCTCCGACCGGGCCGTCAAGGCCTCCGCCCTGGCCAAGAAGGCCGCCGAGGAAGCCGCCCAGGAGACCGCCGCCGCAGGCAAGGACGCCAAGCGCGCCGCCGGCGCCGCGGGCCGCGCCGCACGCGCCGCCCAGGGCGCCGCCTCCGCCGCACAACAGGCGATCAGCGCCGCACGTGCCGCGAACGCGGCGGCCCGGGTCGCCGCCTCCGCCGCGTCCCAGGCCGCCATCGCCGCGGCCGGTGCCGAGGACGCCGCTGTCCGCGCCCGCAGCGCCGCGGCCGCGGCCGCCGGTGACGCGTCCCAGGCCGCGGCCGCCCGCAAGGCCGCGCAGGAGGCCCGGACCATCGCCAAGCAGGCGCGCGAGGCCGCGCTGGCCGCACAGGCCGCGTCCGTGGCGTCGCTCGCCGCCGGCTCCGCGGCCGACTCCGCCGCGAGCGCCGGCCGCAACGCCGACGAGGCCGCCGCCCAGGCCGGCCGGGCGGGCGGACTCGCCCGGGCCGCCGGGGCGCACTCCGCCCAGGCCGACGCGGCCGCCGAGACGGCCCGCCGCAGGGCCCGCGAGGCGACCCGGGCCGCCGGTGTCTCCCAGGCCCTCGCCAAGGAGTCCGCCGCGGCCGCCACCGACGCCAGGGACGCCGCCAACGGCGCCGCCGACCACGCCGAGAACGCGGCCAAGGCCGCGGACGAGGCGGCCAAGCAGGCCGGCAAGGCCACCGACGCAGCCAAGGAGTCGACCACCCAGGCGGGCGAGGCGAAGAAGGCCGCCGACGCCGCCACCGCCGCGGTCAAGGAGGCCCGTGCCACCTTCGACCTGACCCGCCGCAGCGAGGCCGAGGAGCTCACGGCCCGTACCGCCGACGCCCTGGAGACCGCCCGGGAGAGCAAGGCCGCCTACGACCTGCAGACGGGTCAGGCCGACCAGCTCGCCAAGGCGGCGGCCGCACTCGACGGCGTGGTCGCCGAGATGTCCGCGTACGCGGCCCAGCCGGACGCGGACCCCGCGCGGATCGTCGCCAAGGGCCGCTGGATCGCGCTGGTCACCCTGAAGACCCGCGGGCCGTGGAGCAGCAACGCCGCCGCCGACGCCCTCGCCGGCTCCGACGAGGACGTCCTCGCCTACGTCCGCACCGGCTGGACGGAGGCGGCCCAGCAGGACGAACGGGCCCGGGTCGAGCGTCTCGCCGACGACGCCGAGTCGCCCGCCGTGCGCAAGGCCGCCGAGGACGTCCTCGGCAAGGACGCCGGGCAGATCCACGCGTTCCTGACGACCGGGCAGCACGAGGTCGCCGCCAACGACTACCGGCTGCGCGTCTCGCAGCTCGTCAGCACCGGCGACGTCGCCACCAAGGAGGCCGCGCTGGCCGCCCTCGACGGCGGCACGGACGCCCTGCGGGCCTTCCTCACCTCCGGCCAGTACATCGCCCGGATCAAGGACGAGCAGCTGCGCGCCTCACGCCTCGTCAGCACGGGCGGCCCCGAGCTCAAGGCGGCCGCGAGCGTCGCGGTCGAGGGTGCGCCGCAGGTCCTGCACGAGTTCATCACCGTCGGCCAGTACCGGGCCGCCCGCCAGGACGCCCTGGCCGCCACCCACATCGCCGCCGTCCAGCAGATGATCGCCGAGGCGGCCGGCGTCGCCGCGACGGCCCAGCAGAACGCCGCCGACGCCCTCAAGGCGGCCGCGCTCGCCCGCAAACAGGCCGGCGAGGCCAGAACCTGGGCCGACAAGGCGAGCGCGTCGGCGCAGGAGGCGAAGAAGTACGCCACCGAGGCCGGCAAGTCCGCCGACCAGGCGGCCACGTCCGCCGCGCAGGCACAGCAGTCGGCCAGGACCGCCCACAAGGCGCAGGTCGACGCGAACGCGGCGGCGATCGACGCGACCACGTCGGCGCAGAAGGCACGCGCCTCCGCCGCCTGGGCCCGCTACTCCGCCGAAGACGCCTCCGAGTCCTCCCGGCAGGCCCGCGCCTCCGCCCAGGCCGCCGGAAAGGACGCCACGGACGCCGACAAGGCGGCCAAGGACGCCAAGGCCACCGCCGAGACCAAGCGGCGTGCCGAGGAGGAGGCCCGGCGCCGGGACGAGGCGGCCCGCAAGGCCCGCGAGGAGGCGATCCGCGAGGCCGCCGAGGAGGAAGCGGACGAGACCGAGTGGACCTGGTCCGACACCGGGCACCTGCTGCTCGACGTGGCCGGCCTCGTCCCGGGCGCCGGCGAGTTCGCCGACGGCGCCAACTGCGCCTGGTACGGCGCCGAGGGGGACGCGCTGGACGCCGGCCTGTCCTGCGCCTCCGCCGTCCCGGTCGCCGGTTACGGCGCCTCGACGGTGAAGTTCGGCAAGTGGGGCAAGAAGGCGCTCGGCGTCTTCAAGGGCCTGTTCGGCAAGGCGCGCAAGGCCTGCCGGGTGCCGCTGGCCAACAGCTTCACGCCCGAGACGCCCGTCGTCATGGCCGACGGCACGGTCAAGCCGATCAAGGACGTGCGCATCGGCGACCGCGTGCTCGCCACCGACGTCCGCACCGGCCGCACCGGGCCGCAGCCCGTCCAGCGGCTCATCACCGGCACGGGCGCCAAGAGCCTGGTCCGGTTCACCGTCGACACCGACGGCGCCGACGGGGACGCCACGGGCACGCTCACCGCGACCGACAACCACCCGCTGTGGGTGCCCGACCGGCACGCCTGGATCCCCGCGGGCCACATCCGGCCCGGCGACCGGCTCCTCGGTACCGACGGCACGCTCCGCACCGTCACCGCCACCCGCGCCTGGGCGGAGACCCGGACGGTCCACAACCTCACCGTCGCCCACGCCCACACCTACTACGTGCGGGCCGGCGACGCCACGGTCCTCGTCCACAACGACGGCGGCCTCGACTGGGAGAAGGAGTTCGAGAAGCTCAAGCAGACCTGGGACTCCGGGGACCAGGACGACGACGGCTACCACGCCCCGCGCGGCAACCAGGCGGAGAACAAGGAGTTCAGGGACGCCCTGCGCTCCGTCGAGCGCGACCTGGGCCGCAAGGTGACCCCCGCCGAGCGCCGTGCGCTGCACGACCGGATCACCGGGCAGGGGTACGACTACCATCGGATCGTCGAAGAGGCCAAGGGGTTGTTCGGTGGATGCTGACACGGAGCCGGAGAACGTCCGGCGGCTGCTGACCGGGGCGGAGATCCGCTCGGTCGGCCGCGCGGCGGGCATGGGCGTGCTGGAGCTGACCGGCGCGCACGGCGAGGACCTCGGACTGCACCTGAGCTGCGCCTTCCGGATCGTGCGCGACGGACAGGTGGTGCTGGGCTCGCGCGACATGTCGTACGTCCGCAAGGACGCGGGTCAGGACGCGTTCGACACCTTCGACACCCTGTACGACGACCGCGCGGCGATCCTCAACCGCGTCCTGGCCGGGGCCCGGCCCACGGTGCGGGACGTCCACCAGGGCGCGGCGGGCGCCCTGACCCTGGAGGCCGCCCACGGCTTCAGCGTCGAGGCCTTCCCCGACCGCTCCGGCGGTGAGGAGTCCTGGCGTGCGCTGGTCCGCGGCGGGCCGCACTACGGCTACCCGCCGGGCGTGGTGTAGGCGTCCCGCGCGCTCACAGCCCGAACAGGCTGGGGTCGGTGGCCAACTCCTTGAAGTGGTCCTGGGGGTTGGCCACCATCCGGCGCTCCTTGAGGTCCAGCAGTCCGCCGACCGCGGTCAGTTCGGCGGCCACGGTGCCGTCCGTCTTGCGGAATATCTGCTCGATGCGGAACGTCTTGCCGCCGCCCCAGGAGAAGGCGCACGTCACGTCCACCTCGTCACCGGCGAGCAGCTCGCGTTTGTAGCGGATGGTGGTCTCCAGGGCGACCGGTCCGACACCCGTGGAGATCAGCCGGGCCTGGCTGATGCCGGCCGCCTGCAGCAACGACCAGCGGGCGTGCTCCGCGTAGTTGAGGTACACGCTCTGGTTCAGATGACCCTGGGTGTCGGTCTCGTATCCGCGGACGGTGATCCGTACGGAGAACGGCTCGCTCATGGCTTCCCTTCCGAGTTCGCTGCACTGCCCACCGATCTTGGCACGGCCCTCACACCCGGCGGGGCGACGCCAGCAGATAGCGGTCCCGGGTACGGGGCTCGGTGTACTCCCCGGCCTGCCATCCGGCCCGCTCCAGCGCGGCCGCGCAGCCGCGCAGCGCGACGGGGCCGTCGGCGTACACGGCGACGGCCTCCGGCTGCGGCGTCGCCCGCACCCGGTAGCCCGCGCCCTCGGGTCCCGCCGGCCGCTGCCCGGCCGCCTCCAGGGCGAGCGCGGCGGCCTGCACCAGATGCGCGCGCTCCCAGCCGCAGGGCCGGTCCGTCGACCCGTCCCGGTTGGTCATACGGCGCAGTTCCAGCAGCCCCTGCCAGGCGCTGTGCACCTCGCGCAGCCGGGCCGGGCCGGGCGGCGGCGGCTCCTCCTCGCCGCCCACCCGCGCGGTGAAGACACCGGTGGACGGCTGGGCGGGGGCCGGCTCGGGCGGCGCGGTCACGGGCGTCTCGCGTATCCGGTGCCCGGCCGGCGTCAGGAAGTGGCCGTGCGGCGGGCGCGGATGCCGGAACGCCAGTCCGTGCCGCACCAGCGCCGCGAGCTGGGTCGGCGTCCCCTTCAGCCGCCCGGTGACGGGATCGGCGGCGTCGATGACACGCCGCTGGGCGGCGGTGGGCGGTCGCGTCACGGCAAGCTCCTCCCAGCAGGACCGACGGGCCTGACACCCGCTTCGCAGGCTACGCCGGGGGTCTGACATTCCGGCCGCCGATCACGGAACGCCGGGGCTGACCCTCGCCGCGCGGCTCACGCCGGGGGTCTGACGTTCCAGCCCGCGATCACCGGCCGCCCGTGCTCCGTGCCCAGCCGGCCCAGCGCACCCGTCGCCAGCTGGAACAGTGCCCCGTGCTGCGGGGGCAGACCCAGGCGCCGGGCGGTCAGTACCCGCAGGAAGTGCCCGTGGGCGACCAGCAGGACCACGCCCTCGGTGTTGGCGAGCGCGGCGTCCACCTTGCCCAGCATCCGGTCGGCACGCTCCCCGACCTGCTCGGGCGTCTCCCCGGGGTGCTCCGGCGGCCCCGGCGCGACCCCGTCCGTGAACAGGAACCACCCCGGCCGCTCCCGCTGGATCTCCACGGTCGTGACGCCCTCGTACCCGCCGTAGTCCCACTCCCGCAGGTCGGCGTCCACGCGCGCGTCGTGCACCCCGATCAGCTCGGCCGTCTCCCGCGCCCGCTGCAGGGGGCTGACGAAGGCGGCTCCGATCCGGTGCGAGCGGATCAGCGGCACCAGCCGCCGCGCCTCCTCCCGCCCGTGCTCGGTCAGCGGGACGTCCGTCCACCCGGTGTGCCGCCCGGACCGCGACCACTCGGTCTCGCCGTGCCGGACCAGAAAGAGATCACCCACGGTTCAGAGCGTACGGGCCCGGTCCGCCGACCGCGCGGAACGGGCAGCGCCGACAGCCGCGCCGTGCCCCTGCTGCACCCGCAGCCGCCCCCGCCACACCCGCGCGCGGGCCTGCCTGCCGATCCCACCGCCGGGAGCGGCCCTACTGCCGGTATCCGCCGAGGAACCGTCCGATCCGGCCGATCGCCGCCTCCAGGTCCTCGGCGTGGGGGAGGGTGAGGATGCGGAAGTGGTCGGGCGTGGGCCAGTTGAAGCCGGTGCCCTGGACCACCTGGATCTTCTCGCGCAGCAGCAGGTCCAGGACGAACTTCTCGTCGTCGTGGATCGGGTGCACCTTGGGATCGATGCGCGGGAACGCGTACAGCGCGCCCTTGGGCTTCACACAGGACACGCCGGGGATCTCGTTCAGCTTCTCCCAGGCGACGTTGCGCTGTTCGTGCAGCCGGCCGCCCGGCCGCGTCAGGTCACGGATGGACTGGCGGCCGCCGAGCGCGGCCTGGATGGCGTACTGGGCGGGCGCGTTGGCGCACAGGCGCATGGAGGCCAGCATGGTCAGGCCCTCCAGGTAGTCCTTCGCGTGCTGCTTCGGCCCGGTGACCACGAGCCAGCCGGACCGGAAGCCGGCCACCCGGTACGTCTTCGACAGGCCGCAGAAGGTGAGGACGACCAGGTCGGGGGCGAGCGCGGCGGCCGAGTGGTGCACGGCGTCGTCGTAGAGGATCTGGTCGTAGATCTCGTCGGCGAAGACCATCAGCCCGTGCCGGCGGGCGAGGTCGAGGACGCCCTCGACGATCTCCTTCGGGTAGACCGCGCCGGTGGGGTTGTTGGGGTTGATGAGCACGACCGCCTTGGTGCGGTCGGTGATCTTCGAGGCCATGTCGGCCAGGTCCGGGTACCACTCGGACTGCTCGTCGCACAGGTAGTGCACCGCCTTGCCGCCCGCGAGCGTCGTCACCGCCGTCCAGAGGGGGAAGTCGGGGGCCGGGATGAGGATCTCGTCGCCGTCCTCGACCAGGGCCTGGACGGCCATGGAGACCAGCTCGCTCACGCCGTTGCCGAGGAAGACGTCGTCGACGTCGACCTCCAGGCCCAGGGTCTGGTAGCGCTGGGCGACCGCGCGGCGGGCGGAGAGGATGCCGCGCGAGTCGGTGTAGCCGTGCGCCTGCGGCAGCATCCGGATCATGTCCTGGAGGATCTCCTCCGGCGCCTCGAAGCCGAAGAGGGCCGGGTTGCCGGTGTTCAGGCGCAGCACGCTGTGCCCGGCCTCCTCCAGCGCGTTGGCGTGCTCGATCACCGGGCCCCGGATCTCGTAACAGACCTCGCTGAGCTTGTTCGACTGCCGGAACTCCATGCGCCCCTCCGGAAACTCGTGGTGCTTGGTTTTACCAAGTAGGAGCTTGGAAAGTCCAACAACGCGTCTAGACTGCGTCGCATGTCACCCCGCACCCGCCGTAGTTACGACCAGTACTGCTCCGCCGCCCGCGCCCTCGACCTCGTCGGCGATCGCTGGACCCTGCTGATCGTCCGGGAGCTGCTCGCCGGGCCGCGCCGCTACACCGACCTGCACGCCGACCTGCCGGGCGTCAGCACGGACATGCTCGCCTCACGGCTGAAGGACATGGAGCAGGGCGGCCTGGCCACCCGGCGCCGGCTGCCACCGCCGGGAGCCGTCTACGTCTACGAACTGACCCCGCGCGGAAGGGGACTGCTGCCCGTCCTGCAGGCCCTCGGCGCCTGGGGCGAGGCGGAGCTGGGGGAGCGGCGGCCCACCGACGCCGTCCGCGCGCACTGGTTCGCGCTGCCGCTGCTGCGGGCGATCGACGGACAGGGGCTCGTCGAAGTCCGGCTGGAGGAAGGCGTGTTCCATCTGCACGCGGGATCCGAGGAGGGCCCCGTCTACGGCGACGGGCCGGCACCCGGCGAGCCCGACGCCCGGCTCGTGATGGACGCGTCCACCTGCACAGCCATCAGCGCCGGTGAGCTGAGCCTCGCCGACGCCGTCCACGCCGGCCGCGTCGAGGTGTCCGGGGACGGGGCCCTCGCCAAGGAGCTGCGCAGCCTATGACATGGACCGCGGCAGCCATCCCGTCCCGGCCGGCGACTCGGCCGCAGCCGAGGGTGCCGGGGTGCCGGCCCAGCCACGGACATCGGGGGCGGAGACCCTGTGGACCGGCTGGATGCAGGTGAACCGGTCCGTGTGGACCCGTCTTGGCATGGACGCCGCTCCCCCGCAGGAGGCCGCCTCCTTCTTCCTCTTCGCCGTCTCCAGGCGTGGGGCGATGTTCTTCCTCCCGACGCCCGATCCCTCCGACGGCGCGCGCCTTTGTGACTTCCTGGACGTGAGGGAGACCGGCAACCGCGCCGTGGGGTGCGCATCACGGGGCAGGACAAGGGCCCGCCGCACAGGACGTGCGACGGGCCCTGTAGGGCAGGTCTCGTCAGGCGTTCGGCGGCACGTACGGCGGGCGTCCGCGCCCGCGCGTCAGTGCGTAGCCGCCGATGCCCGCGAGCGCGGCCAGCACGCCGCCGATCGCGCTCCACACCCAGCGGTCCGACCACCAGCCCGACGACCAGCCGCCGTCCGGCTCGACGCTGGCCAGCACGGCCGCCGTCTTCGAGTCGTCCTTCTCCTGCTGCGCCTTGACGGCGACACCCGGCACCAGCGGCTCGGCCAGCCGGCCGTCCACGGCCGCCGCGCCGCCGATGTCCTTGGACTCGACGCGCAGTTCGGCGTTCACCGGCTGCCCGAGGTCGGCCGTCTGCACGCCCACCGCCGTCAGCCGCACGTAGTACGTGCCCGGCAGCGGGTCGTTCGCCCACGGCTCCGACCAGGAGCGCACGGTGCGCAGCACGCACGCCAGCTCCAGCGAGGAGGTCCCCGCGTCGGCCGTGCGGGTCTGCGCGCCGTACTGGCAGGCCTGGCGGCGCCGCAGCCCGTCGTACACGTCGACCTGCCAGGTCTGCGTGGTGTGCGTCTGCGGCAGCTTCACCGTCGCCTTCACGGTGGGCCGCTGCTTCGCGTCCGCCGGGAACGACCAGTACAGGTAGTCACCGGTGGAGGCGCTCGCCGTGGCCGTCTGGCCCTGCTCCACCTCCGTCGCCGTACGGAACGAGGTGCCCGCCGACGCCGGCGCCGAGCCGGCGCCCGACGGGCTCGCGGACGGGGACGAGTCGGCCGCCGCGGGGGCGGCGGCGAGGCCGAGCGTCAGCAGGGCCGCGCCCAACGCGTGCGTGAGCTTCATCAGTTGGTCCTCCACACCGCGACACGCCAGCGCGACAGCCAGCCCCACACCACACCCGCGAGGAAGCCGATCAGCACCAGCAGACCGAGCAGCCACCAGCCGCGCCCCAGACCGAAGGACGCCACGTCGTCCGCCTGCGACGGCCCGTCGACCACGTCCACGGTCAGCTCCAGCGGCATACCGGGCGTGGTCTTCACCCCGGGCGCCGCCGAGAAGGAGTTCGTCACCGCCAGGCACACCGTCTCCGCCGGGGCGTTCTCGTCGTCGCTGTCGGCCTTCGGGTAGCGCACACCCGTCGAGATCACGTCCGTACGGCCGTTGCCGGCCGCCTCACCGCGCACGATCTCCCGGCCGTGCACCGTGACCGCGCGCAGCAGCACGCCGTAGTCCGGGTGCATCGAGCGGTCCGCCGCCACGCTCACCGAGGCGCGCAGCTCCTGGCCGGGCTTCACGTCCACCCGGTACCAGCGCTGCTGCCCGAACTCCTCGCGGTCGGTGTACAGGCCCGAGTTCAGCGTCGGCGCCTTGGCGCAGGAGGCGGCGCCGTCGGTGGCGACCGGCGTGACCACCGGGTCGGCCGCCCGGTCCACCAACTGGTTCACCTTGTCGGCGAGATCGTCGGTGTGCTCCACCGAGGTGTAGGTGCCGCCGGTCGCCTCGGCGATACAGCTGAGCTGCTGCCGCATCTTCACGTTGGGCACCAGGCCGAGCGTGTCGATGGTCAGGCCGATGCCCTTGGCGGCTATCTCGCGGGCCACCTCGCACGGGTCGAGCGGGGCGCAGGTGTCCTCGCCGTCACTGATCAGCACGATCCGCTTGGAGCCGGTGCCCCCGTCGAGGTCCCCGGCCGCCTTGAGCAGGGCCGGTCCGATCGGCGTCCAGCCGGTCGGGCTGAGCGTGGCCACCGCGGTCTTGGCCTCGGTGCGGTCCAGCGGGCCGACCTTGTACAGCTGCGCGGTGTCCTTGCAGCCGGTCTGCCGGTCGTCGCCCGGGTAGGTGGCGCCCAGCGTGCGGATGCCGAGCTGGACCTCCTCGGGCGTGGCGTCCAGCACCTCGTTGAACGCCTGCTTGGCCGCCGACATGCGTGTCTGTCCGTCGATGTCCCGCGTCCGCATCGACCCGCTGACGTCGATCACGAGGTCGACCTTCGGCGCGCTTGCGGTGGTCTCGTCGGCGACCGCCCCGGCCGGGAACGCGAGCCCGGCCGCGAGCGCGGCGAGCAGGGCGCCGAGGCCCGCCGCCAGCCGTTGTCTTCTGATCATCGGCGGATCTTATTGATCTGTGCCGCCCCGCTCCAAAACGGTCCGTCAGACGAGCGGGTTCGGCAGCCGGGTCCACTGGTCACCGGGCACGTCCGGCGACAGCCGCATCGAGGTCAGGGCCTTGGCGGGCAGCGGTTCCTGACACAGCGCCACCAGGTCGGGGGTGCGCGGCAGATCCCGTACGGCCGCCTCCAGCGCCCCCGCCAGCGCCGGGCCGCCGCCCGCGGTGGCCGCCAGCGCGCCCGCCACCAGCGAACCGAACAGCTTGCGCCGCAGTGCCGTCACGTCGTCCGTGACGATCCGGCCGGCCAGATCACCGGGGACCGCGATGCCGTGCCGGGCCAGCCGGGCCGGGCCGACCCGGATGTCGGCCAGGTCCCGGTAGACCAGCCGCCGCGGCTCGCCTCCCGGCCCCAGCACCACCAGCAGGTTCTGCCCGTGCGCCTCCAGCGCCACGCCCAGCTCCAGCAGCCGCAGGCCCGCGCCGAGCGCCAGCCGCGCGAAGTCCGCGAGCCAGTCGGGGGAGTGCGGGCCGGCGAGCGCCGCGACCGGGACGACCTCCTCGCCGGGCCCCGCGTACACCTCCGGCGCCTCGCGCAGCTGAGCCGCCAGGTCGGGGGAGTGGGCGGTGGCCGCGCCCAGCGTGCGCGTGATGTGCAGCAGGCCGTCCGTGCGCGCCGCGATCCGCTCACCGAACGCCGAAAGGGAGGCCGCCATGCGCACCGAGCCGACGGAGATGTCCCGCACCGAGGACGTCAGCCGGGCGCTCAGGGCGGTCTTCACATGCGGCCCGCCGGGCAGGGCGAGGGTGCGCAGCGCCATCAGCGGGTGCGCGGCGAGCGTGGTCTCGCCGGTCCGCTTCAGCACATGCGCCGCCTGCCACGGATGCACCGGCAGCAGCAGTCGCTCCCCGTCCCGCAGCCACCCCGGCCAGTCGCCGCTGACCAGGCAGCCGGCCGCCGGAACGGGCAGCAGCTCCAGGTCGACGACCGGCCGGTGCTCGGGCGCGTACGCCAGTTGCTCGGCCACCGAGAAACCGGGCCGGGAGCGGCAGCACGGATGGTAGGGGTGCCCGTCGACGACCCGCTGCTCCCACTCCCAGCCGTGCGCCGGCCGACCCTCGGGCCGCTCCTCCTGCCCGGCCCGGGACAGCGCGAGGGAGGCCACGCTGTGCCCGAGCTCGGTGGCGAAACCCGCCGCGTGCGGTACCGCGAGGTCCGTCATCAGCCGCTCGGGCCGCTCGTACGCCACGTGGTCCAGGTGTACGACGGTGACGTACGCGTCGGTGGCGTACGGGTCCGGCGCCGGGCCGTGCAGCCGGCGGCCGTCGGCCAGGTGCAGGGTGAGACGGCCGCCGCGCTCCCCCCGGCGTGTGATCCACGGCAGCGGCTCGTGGGCGAGGCCGCGCCACAGCCGGGTCAGCACGGCGGCCCGCGCCCCGGGCAGCGCGGCCCGGTACCGGGGCTCCAGGCCGGGACGCTCGGCGGCGAGTTCGGCGGCGACCTCCGCGTCGGCGGTGGGGGGTCGGTGCACGGGCGGGCTCCTCGGGTACGCGGGGAGCGTCACGGCGGGGCGTGACGGCAGGGATACTGATCGTCTCCGACCGACAGGACCGTAGGGAACGAGTGGATCGCGTGGACCTGATGCCTCCCACCATCGGCGATGCCGCGCCGCGCGACGCCCTCGCAGCCCTGGCCGACGCCCACGCTACGGCACCGCTGCTGAACTGCCTGCTGCGCGAGGTCGCCCGGCCCGCGGGTGAGCCCGACGGACGGCGGGTGCACCGGCCGGGAGGGGAGGGCGACGGTGGGCGGGTGCCGGGAGGGGAGTGCGACGGCCGGCGGGTGCCGGGCGGGGAGGCGGACGGATGGCGGGTGCACCGGCTGGCCGCCTCCGGCCGGCTGCTGCGGGTGCGCGGCACGCGCCGCCCGACCCGGCCCGAGCTGCGCGCGGACGGAGCCTGGCGGCCGCTGGGCCACGGCGAGCTGGTCGCCCTCGTCGCCGACGAGCTGCGCCGGCACACCGGGCTGGCCAACCCCGACCTGCCCGCCGAGATGAGCGACAGCCGGGACGTGGTCGCCGCCCTGCTCGCCGCCCGCGCCGGCGCCATCCCGCCCGCCGACCCGTATCTGCGCTCCGAGCAGTCCCTGATCACCGGCCATCCCCACCACCCCGCCCCCAAGGCGCGGGGCGGCGGCCCGTCGGCCGGCTGGCTGCCGTACGCCCCGGAGGCGCACGCCCGCTTCCCGCTGGTCCTGCTCGGCGTGCGCGCGGACACGGTCGTGGAGGAGGGCGACACCGGCGCCCTCGACGCGCTCGGCGAGGCCCCGCCCGGCTATCGGATGCTGCCCGCGCACCCCTGGCAGCTTCAGCTGGCCGCGCCCGCCCTGGCGGACGCCTTCGCCGACGGACGGCTGATCCGGCTGGGCGCCACCGCGTCCGAGACCTGGCCGACCGCCGCGATCCGCACCGTGTACGCGCCCGAGGACGACCTCTTCCTCAAGTTCAGCCTCGACGTGCGGATCACCAACGACGTCCGCCGGCTGTGGGAGCACGACCTGCGCAGGCTCCGCCGGACGGACAAGGCGGTGGCACACGCCTTCGCGGCGCTCGGCGGGCCGGCGGCCTGGCTGAGCGACCGGGGCCACCGCACCGCCGCCTTCGCCTACGAGGAGCTGGCCGTCGTCGTCCGCGACGGCCTGCGCGGTCCCGTCCTGTCCGGTGCGACCCCGCTGCTCGCGGCCGGCCTGGTGGAGGGCTTCGACGGCAGCCCGCTCGCCGCCGCGGCCGACCCGGCGGCCTGGTGGGAGGCGTACCTGCGCGCGGTCGTGCCGCCCGCGCTCGCCGCCTACGCCGACCACGGCGTCGTCCTGGAGGCGCACCTGCAGAACACGCTGGTCGCGGTGGACGCCGACGGGATGCCCGTGCAGGCGCTGTTCCGGGACGCGGAGGGCGTGAAGCTGCTGCCGGACGTGACGCCCGAGGCCGGCTGGCAGCGGCTGGTGTACTGCCTGGTCGTCAACCACCTCACCGAGGTCGCCGCGGCGCTCGCCGAACACCACCCCGGCCTGGACCCGTGGCCGGCGGCCCGCCGCGAACTGGCCCGCCACGACCTGCCCGAGGTCGCCGCCCTGCTCGCCTCCCCGACCCTGCCGGGCAAGACCAACCTGCTGCTGCGCTGGACCGGCGCGGACGGCGCCGCGGCCCGCTATCTGCCGCTGCCCAACCCGCTGGCCGGTACCTGACCTGCCGTAGGCTGGCCGGTGTGCTGCGCGACGTGACCGCTGTTCGATACGTGACCCCGCTGAGGTCGGGCGGTTCGGTGCCCGCGGTCGTCGAGGCCGATGACGACGGCACGTACGTGGTCAAGTTCACCGGCTCCGCGCAGGGGCACAAGGCGCTGGTCGCCGAGGTGATCGTCGGGGAGCTGGCCCGCGCGCTGGGCCTGCGCTTCCCCGAGCTGGTGCTGGTCCACTTCGACCCGGCGATCGCCGCGCACGAGCCCCACCAGGAGGTGCGGGACCTGCACGACGCCAGCCTCGGGCTCAACCTCGGCATGGACCATCTGCCGGGCGCGGTCGACTTCACGCCCGAGCTCGCCCGGGTCTTCCCGGTCGACCCGCTGGAGGCCGGCCGGATCGTCTGGCTCGACGCGCTCACCGCGAACGTCGACCGTACGGTGCACAGTTCCAACCTGATGGTGTGGCCCACCCTCGGCGTCGCGCCGCCGCGGCTGTGGCTCATCGACCACGGCGCCGCCCTCGTCTTCCACCACCGCTGGGACGGAGCCGACCCGGCGAAGGCCTACGACCTCCGCCACCACGCCCTCGGCCACTACGGCCCCGACGTGCGCGCCGCCGACGCCGAACTGGCGCCCAAGGTCACCGAGGAGCTGCTGCGCGCGATCGTCGCCGAGGTGCCCGACGCCTGGCTGGAGGACTCCGCCTTCGCGGGCCCCGACGAGGTGCGCGCGGCGTACGTGGCGTATCTGCACGCGCGCGTGCGGGCCTCGCACCAGTGGCTGCCCACCGACTTTCCCAGCCGGGAGGAGCTGGCCGCGGAGGAGGCCCGGCGGGCGGCACGCACCCAGGCGGGCCGGCCGGCCTGGCTCAAGCGGGTCCCCGACCTGCACGGCAAGCCGGCCGCGGAACAGGACTGGACGGTGCACCTGGGCTGAACGCGCCGAGTGGCCCCGGGAAGGCCCGGGGCCACTCGTGTCGTCCCGTCCGGGTGTCAGCCCTTCAGCTGCTCGTACGCCGGCAGGGTGAGGAAGTCGGCGTAGTCGTCGTCGAGGGAGACCGTCAGCAGCAGGTCGTGCGCCTGCTGCCAGTTGCCGGCGGCGAAGGCCTCGTCGCCGATCTCCTCGCGGATGTTCTCCAGCTCCTGAGCGGCGACCTTGCGGGCGAGGTCGGCGGTGACCTTCTCGCCGTTGTCCAGGACGACACCGGCGTTGATCCACTGCCAGATCTGGGAGCGGGAGATCTCGGCGGTGGCCGCGTCCTCCATGAGGTTGAAGATCGCGACCGCGCCCAGGCCGCGCAGCCAGGCCTCGATGTAGCGGATGCCGACCTGGACGGCGTTGACCAGACCGCCGTAGGTGGGCTTGGCGTCCAGGGAGTCGATGGCGATCAGGTCGGCCGCCTTGACGTCGACGTCCTCGCGCAGCCGGTCCTTCTGGTTCGGCTTGTCGCCGAGGACCTTGTCGAAGGACTCCATGGCGATCGGCACCAGGTCGGGGTGGGCGACCCAGGAGCCGTCGAAGCCGTCGTTCGCCTCGCGGTCCTTGTCGGCGCGGACCTTCTCGAAGGCGACCTTGTTGACCTCGGCGTCCTTGCGGGAGGGGATGAACGCCGCCATGCCGCCGATCGCGTGGGCGCCGCGCTTGTGGCAGGTGCGCACGAGGAGTTCGGTGTAGGCGCGCATGAACGGGGCCGTCATGGTGACCGCGTTGCGGTCCGGCAGCACGAACTTCTCGCCGCCGTCACGGAAGTTCTTGACGATGGAGAACAGGTAGTCCCAGCGGCCGGCGTTCAGCCCGGAGGCGTGGTCGCGCAGCTCGTAGAGGATCTCCTCCATCTCGTACGCCGCCGTGATCGTCTCGATCAGGACGGTGGCGCGGACGGTGCCCTGCGGGATGCCGAGGTAGTCCTGGGCGAAGACGAAGACGTCGTTCCAGAGGCGGGCCTCCAGGTGCGACTCCGTCTTCGGGAGGTAGAAGTAGGGGCCCTTGCCCAGGTCGAGCAGGCGCTGGGCGTTGTGGAAGAAGTACAGGCCGAAGTCGACGAAGGCGCCCGGGACCGGGGTGCCGTCCGCGTCGACGAGGTGCCGCTCGTTCAGGTGCCAGCCACGCGGCCGCATGACGACGGTGGCGAGCTGCTCGTTCGGCTTGAGCGCGTAGGACTTGCCCGACCTCGGGTCGGTGAAGTCGATGTTGCGCGTGTAGGCGTCGATCAGATTGAGCTGGCCGAGGACGACGTTCTCCCAGGTGGGGGCGGAGGCGTCCTCGAAGTCCGCGAGCCAGACCTTGGCGCCCGAGTTCAGGGCGTTGATGGTCATCTTGCGGTCCGTCGGGCCGGTGATCTCGACACGGCGGTCCTGCAGCGCGGCCGGGGCCGGGGCGACCTTCCAGGAGTCGTCCGCGCGGATGGCGGCCGTCTCCGGCAGGAAGTCGAGCGTGGAGGTGCGGGCGATCTCGGCGCGGCGCTCGGCACGGCGGGCGAGGAGTTCCGCGCGGCGCGGCGTGAACCGCTGGTGCAGCTCGGCCACGAAGGCGAGCGCCGCGTCGGTGAGGACCTCTTCCTGCCGGGGCAGGGGCTCGGCGTCGACGATGGCCAGCGTGGACGGCGCTGGTGCGGACATGAGCGGTCACTTCCTTACGGGGGGCTGTTTCAGCGAACCACGTGCATCGCCACTCTGCCCTGGCACGGGGTGCCTAGATGCAGAAATGGGGCGGTTCGCACCCGCTGTGCGGTCGGGTGCTTCTGAACAGTGGATAGTAGTTACCGCATGGTGGAAGTTCAATGGTTTGTTGATGTCGAGATTCTCTGAGTCGAGGAAAGGTGGCGCTCGGTGCCACCCCGTTCACTGAAGGTGGCCCAGGTCCGCCACGGTGTCGATGTCGTACGGCCGCGCCACGTCCCCGCACTCGACGAGCCGCATCTCGCGCGTGTGCTCCCGCAGATAGACGCGTGCCCCCCGGTCGCCGGCCGCGCTGGCCGCGACGCCCGCCCAGTGGGCCGCGCCGAACAGCACCGGATGCCCGCGAACGCCGTCATAGGCGGCCGAGATCAGGCTGTGCTCGTCCTCGAAGGCACCGAGTACGCGCGCGAAGGCCTCCGCCCCGATCCCGGGCTGATCGACCAGCGACACGAGCGCGGCCCGCGCCCCCGACCCGGCCAGCGCGTCCAGTCCGGCCCGCAGCGAGGAGCCCATCCCCTGCTCCCACTCCGGGTTCTCCACGAGCACACACCCCTCCAGCCGCGCCCGCTGCCGTACGACGTCGGCGGCCGCCCCCAGGACGACGTACACGCGCGTGCAGCCCGCCGCACGCAGCACCCCGACGGCGTGCTCGACCAGGGGCCGCCCCCGGTGCTCCAGCAGCGCCTTGGGCCGCCCGCCGAGCCGCCGGCCGCCCCCGGCGGCGAGCAGCAGCCCCGCGACGGGGTTCTCCGGGGTCTCAGATGTCGTCATGAGCCCTGCATACCGCACACGGCTCGGGGGTGGCTCACACAGCGCAGCAACTCGATGACGCAGCGGACTGGCGCTCGCCGGGCGCGGTGTCGTTTACTGTCTCACCCGCCCGGCTCACCTCACCGGCGCGGGCGGACGCCACAGGGGAGATTCGCACGACGGAGTGCGAGGGGGAGGGCTGTGTTGCGCAGTGTTCAGCACAAGCCGGCCATCGGCGGCGAGGGGGACCTGCGGGCGGGCCGGCTGCGCGCCGCCGCGTCCCGGTTGCGCCGCGAACTGGCCGCGCACCCGGCCGAGTTACGGGACCGGGACATCGCGGAGGAAGAGCTGGCCGCACTGACGGCCATGGCCACCCGGGGCACCCCCGAACCGGCCCAACTGCACCGCTCCCTGCTCCTGATAGCAGGAGCGATCGGCTCGGTGAGCGCACTGTCGGGAGCACTGAGGGAGGTCAGGGCGGCGGTGGAGGCCTTCAGCGAACCGGGGTGAAACGGAACGCCGGCCGGAGCAGCGCCGCCAAGGGGCGCGGGGCTGTATCGATATGCGGCTCCGCCGCGCGGGCGCGACAAGCCACAGTCCACCCCCACCCGCAAGACGACAGCACCCGGCAGACGAAAGGCGCTACCCGCCCACGTACGCCGCGAGATGCTCACCGGTAAGCGTGCACCGCGCTGAAACCAGCTCCGCCGGCGTCCCCTCGAACACCACCCGCCCCCCGTCGTGCCCGGCCCCCGGCCCAAGGTCGATGATCCAGTCCGCGTGGGCCATGACGGCCTGGTGGTGTTCGACCACGACGACCGACTTCCCGGAGTCGACGAGCCGGTCGAGCAGCCCGAGCAGTTGCTCGACATCGGCCAGATGCAGCCCGGTCGTCGGCTCGTCCAGCACGTAGACGCCGCCCTTCTCACCCATCTGCGTCGCCAGCTTCAGCCGCTGCCGCTCACCGCCCGACAGCGTGGTGAGCGGCTGGCCGAGGGTGAGGTACCCGAGGCCGACGTCGGACAGCCGCTGGAGGATCCGGTGCGCGGCCGGCGTACGCGCCTCGCCCGCGCCGAAGAACTCCTCCGCCTCGGCCACCGGCATCTCCAGCACCTCGCTGATGTCCCGGCCGCCGAGGCGGTACTCCAGGACCGACGCCTCGAACCGCTTGCCCTCGCACTCCTCGCACGTGGTCGCGACCCCGGCCATCATCGCCAGGTCGGTGTAGATCACGCCGGCGCCGTTGCAGGTGGGGCAGGCGCCCTCGGAGTTCGCGCTGAACAGGGCCGGCTTCACGCCGTTGGCCTTGGCGAACGCCTTGCGGATCGGGTCGAGCAGCCCGGTGTACGTCGCCGGGTTGCTGCGCCGCGAGCCGCGGATCGGGGACTGGTCGATGGAGACCACACCGGCGTCGGCGGGCATCGACCCGTGCACCAGGGAGCTCTTGCCGGAGCCGGCCACACCGGTCACCACGACCAGCACGCCGAGCGGGATGTCGACGTCCACGGACTTGAGGTTGTGGGTGGTCGCGTCCCGGATGGCCAACTTCCCGGTGGGCGTGCGGACCGTCTCCTTCACCCGGGCCCGGTCGTCGAGGTGGCGCCCGGTGAGCGTGCCGGCGGCCCGCAGGCCCTCCACCGTGCCCTCGAAGCAGACCGTGCCGCCCTCCGTGCCGGCCCCGGGCCCGAGGTCGACGACGTGGTCGGCGATCGCGATCAGCTCCGGCTTGTGCTCCACGACGAGCACCGTGTTGCCCTTGTCCCGCAGCCGCAGCAGCAGGTCGTTCATCCGCTGGATGTCGTGCGGGTGCAGACCGATGCTCGGCTCGTCGAAGACGTACGTCACATCGGTGAGCGAGGAGCCGAGGTGGCGGATCATCTTCACGCGCTGCGCCTCGCCGCCCGACAGGGTGCCCGCCGGCCGGTCCAGCGAGAGATAGCCGAGGCCGATCTCCACGAAGGCGTCGAGGGTGCCGCGCAGGGAGGTGAGCAGCGGCGCCACCGAGGGCTCGTCCAGACCGCGCACCCACTCGGCCAGGTCGCTGATCTGCATCGCGCACACGTCGGCGATGCTCAGGCCTTTGATCTTCGACGACCGGGCGCCCTCGTTGAGCCGGGTGCCCTCGCACTCGGGGCAGACGGTGAAGGTGACCGCCCGCTCCACGAACTCCCGGATGTGCGGCTGCATCGCCTCCTTGTCCTTGGCGAGCATCGACTTCTGGATGCGCGGCACCAGACCCTCGTAGGTCATGTTGATGCCCGCGATCTTCATCCGGGTCGGCTCCCGGTACAGGAAGTCCTGCAGCTCCCGCTTGGTGAACTTCCGGATCGGCTTGTCCGCGTCGTAGAGGCCGGACTCGGTGTACAGGCGGTGGTTCCAGCCGCCCGACTTGTAGCCGGGGACGGTGAGCGCGCCCTCGTTCAGCGACTTGGAGTCGTCGTAGAGCTGGGTGAGGTCGATGTCGGTGACCGAGCCGCGGCCCTCGCAGCGCGGGCACATGCCGCCGGTGATGCTGAAGCTGCGCCGCTCCTTCACGGTCTGCCCGCCGCGCTGCACGGTGACCGCGCCCGCGCCGCTGATCGAGGCGACGTTGAAGGAGAACGCCTTGGGGGAGCCGATGTGCGGCGTGCCGAGCCGGCTGAAGAGGATGCGCAGCATCGCGTTGGCGTCGGTGGCGGTGCCGACCGTGGAGCGCGGGTCGGCGCCCATGCGCTGCTGGTCGACGGTGATCGCGGTGGTCAGGCCGTCCAGCACGTCGACGTCGGGGCGGGCGAGCGTCGGCATGAAGCCCTGCACGAAGGCGCTGTAGGTCTCGTTGATCATCCGCTGCGACTCGGCGGCGATCGTGTCGAACACCAGCGAGCTCTTGCCCGAGCCGGAGACACCGGTGAAGACCGTCAGCCGGCGCTTGGGCAGCTCGACGCTGACGTCCTTGAGGTTGTTCTCGCGCGCCCCGTGCACGCGGATCAGGTCATGGCTGTCAGCGGCGTGAGCGGGCGTCGGTGCGGCGTTCCCCGTGGCCTTGGTCATGGCGTCTCCAACTGGTCGGACCCTCGTGCCGCTCACGCTACGGGGCCGGAGGGGACGCGCGCTTCTCCTGTCCTGATCGGTTCGTGATCCGCCGCGGATCCGGTCCGGTGCGCGCGAGGACCCCTCCCGGCCCGCGGGAGGGGGCCGGCCGTCAGCCGCCGTTGTTCCCGGAGCTGGTCAGGGCCTCGGAGAGCTCCTCCGCGACCTGCTGGAGGATCGGCACGATCTTCTCCGTCGCCGCCTCGGTGACCCGGCCGGCCGGACCCGAGATGGAGATCGCCGCGGCTGTGGGGGAGTTCGGCACGGACACCGCGAGGCAGCGCACACCGATCTCCTGCTCGTTGTCGTCGATGGCGTAGCCGATCCGGCGGACCTCCTCCAGCGAGGCCAGGAAGTCGTCCGGTGTCGTGATCGTCTTGTCCGTCGCGGCGGGCATGCCGGTGCGGTGCAGCAGGGCGCGCACCTCCTCCGGCGGGTAGTCGGCGAGCAGTGCCTTGCCCACGCCCGTGGAGTGCGGCAGCACGCGCCGGCCGACCTCGGTGAACATGCGCATCGAGTGCTTGGACGGCACCTGCGCCACGTACACGATCTCGTCGCCGTCGAGCAGGGCCATGTTGGCCGTCTCGCCGGTCTCCTCCACGAGGCGGGCCAGGTAGGGCCGCGCCCAGGTGCCCAGCAGCCGGGAGGCGGACTCGCCGAGCCGGATCAGGCGGGGCCCGAGGGCATAGCGGCGGTTGGCCTGCTGGCGGACGTATCCGCAGGCCACCAGGGTGCGCATGAGGCGGTGGATGGTCGG
The DNA here is from genome assembly GCF_002920535.1 of Streptomyces sp. Ru71. Taxonomy (GTDB): domain Bacteria; phylum Actinomycetota; class Actinomycetes; order Streptomycetales; family Streptomycetaceae; genus Streptomyces. Next base: position 23,045 of record NZ_PQSS01000044.1, read on the forward strand.
CAGCGGCAGCCCGCTGCTCGCGGACAGCTCGCTCAGGCCGACCTCGCCGCCGGCATCCGCCATGCGCTCCAGCAGGTCGAAGGCGCGCTCCAGGGACTGGACCCCGCCTGTTGCGGCGGGTTTGGCGGAGTCGGTGGTGCTGGCGCTGGACGTCGGCACGGCGCGTTCCTTTCGGGGCTGGCAGGAGAGGCAGCAGCCTACCCGGCGGTCGGTTGACTCCCCGCTTGTGCGTAGCTACGTTCTGTCTGGCGGAATTCTAATTTCGCTTTGTGGAAACGTCCAGGGTGGGCGGTTCGGGTGCACTGTGGATGAGTGTGCCCTTGACGACGCGAAGGCGGGAGTGAAGACTCCCGAAGTAGCTTCAACAGTTCGTTGAATTTCCGCTGGGTGGAAGAACCGGGCAGCGATCTCGCGCTCCCCGAGGCGCCACAGCGGCAGAGAGAGGGGTCCGGGTGTCCGACGCTGAACTGGTCCTGCGTTCGAGGCGCGTCATCACTCCCGAGGGGACGCGGCCCGCGTCCGTCGTGGTGGCCGGCGGCAAGATCGCCGCCGTCCTCCCGCATGACGCGGAGGTACCCGCCACGGCCCGTCTGGAGGACTTCGGCGACGACGTCCTGCTGCCCGGCCTGGTCGACACGCACGTGCACGTCAACGACCCGGGCCGCACCGAGTGGGAGGGCTTCTGGACCGCCACCCGCGCCGCCGCGGCCGGCGGCATCACCACCCTCATCGACATGCCGCTCAACTCGCTGCCGCCCACCACGACCGTGGACAACCTGCGCGTCAAGCAGGACGTGGCCCGCGACAAGGCACACATCGACTCGGCTTCTGGGGCGGCGCCCTGCCGGACAACGTCAAGGACCTGCGCCCGCTGCACGACGCCGGCGTCTTCGGCTTCAAGTGCTTCCTGTCGCCCTCCGGCGTGGACGAGTTCCCGCACCTCGACCAGGAACGGCTCGCCCAGTCCCTGGCCGAGATCGCCGGCTTCGGCGGCCTGATGATCGTGCACGCCGAGGACCCGCACCACCTCGACGCCGCCCCGCAGCACGGCGGCCCCAAGTACACCGACTTCCTCGCCTCCCGCCCGCGCGACGCCGAGGACACCGCCATCGCGAACCTCATCGCGCAGGCCAAGCGCCTGGGCGCGCGGGTGCACGTGCTGCACCTGTCCTCCAGCGACGCGCTGCCGCTGATCCGCGCCGCCAAGGCCGAGGGCGTGGCGATCACCGTCGAGACCTGCCCGCACTACCTCACCCTGACCGCCGAGGAAGTCCCCGACGGCGCCAGCGAGTTCAAGTGCTGCCCGCCCATCCGCGAGGCCGCCAACCAGGACCTGCTGTGGCAGGCGCTCGCCGACGGCACCATCGACTGCGTCGTCACCGACCACTCGCCGTCCACCGCGGACCTCAAGACCGACGACTTCGCCACCGCCTGGGGCGGCATCTCCGGCCTCCAGCTCAGCCTGTCCGCCGTGTGGACCGCCGCCCGTGAGCGCGGCCACGGCCTGGAGGACGTGGTGCGCTGGATGTCGCAGCGCACGGCCGCCCTGGCCGGCCTCGGCTCCAAGGGCGCCATCGAGGCCGGCCGCGACGCCGACTTCGCCGTCCTCGCCCCCGACGACACCTTCACCGTCGACCCGGCCGCCCTCCAGCACCGCAACCGCGTCACCGCCTACGCCGGCAAGACCCTGTACGGCGTGGTGAAGTCGACCTGGCTGCGCGGCGAGCGGATCGTCGCGGACGGTGAGTTCACCGAGCCCAAGGGCCGTCTGCTCGACCGGCCCGCCTGACCGAGAGGCCACCTCGACCGCCTCCCCATCCCGGCAGACCACGACCTGAAAGGAAGGACCTGATCACCGTGACGGCGATACCCAGCTTCACCGGCGACGCGAACCCCTACGGAGGCGGCGACCCCTACGCGGACTACCGCACCGCCGACTTCCCCTTCACCCAGTACGCCAACCTCGCCGACCGGCAGCTCGGCGCCGGTGTCATCGCCGCCAACGACGAGTTCTTCGCCCAGCGCGAGAACCTGCTGGTGCCCGAGGCCGCCGAGTTCGACCCCGAGCACTTCGGGCACAAGGGCAAGGTCATGGACGGCTGGGAGACCCGCCGCCGGCGCGGCGCCTCCGCCGAGCACCCCTGGCCGACCGAGGACGACCACGACTGGGCGCTGATCCGCCTCGGCGCCCCGGGCGTGGTGCGCGGCATCGTCGTCGACACCGCCCACTTCCGCGGCAACTACCCGCAGGCCGTGTCCGTCGAGGCCGCCTCGGTCGCGGGCTCCCCGTCGCCCGAGGAGCTCCTCGCCGACGACGTGAAGTGGACGACCCTCGTCCCGCGCACCGCCGTCGGCGGCCACGCGGCCAACGGCTTCGCCGTCGACGTCGAGCAGCGCTTCACGCACCTGCGGCTCAAGCAGCACCCCGACGGCGGCATCGCCCGCCTGCGGGTGTACGGCGAGGTCGTACCCGACCCGAAGTGGCTCGACGTGCTCGGCACCTTCGACGTGGTCGCCCTGGAGAACGGCGGCCAGGTCGAGGACGCCTCCAACCTCTTCTACTCGCCGGCCACCAACACCATCCAGCCGGGCCGCTCCCGCAAGATGGACGACGGCTGGGAGACCCGCCGCCGGCGCGACCAGGGCAACGACTGGATCCGCTACCGGCTGGTCGCCCAGTCCGAGATCCGCGCGATCGAGATCGACACCGCCTACCTCAAGGGCAACAGCGCCGGCTGGGCGTCGGTGTCCGTCAAGGACGGCGAGGACGGCGAGTGGGTGGAGATCCTCCCGCGCACCCGGATGCAGCCCGACACCAACCACCGCTTCGTCCTGCCGACCCCGGCCGTCGGCACGCACGCGCGCGTGGACATCTTCCCCGACGGCGGCATCTCCCGCCTGCGCCTGTTCGGCTCCCTGACCGAGGCCGGCGCGACCCGCCTGGCGGCCCGCCACCAGGAACTGGGCGGCTGACCCACAGCTCCCGAAGACCCGTGGGGCGCACCGGCCTGACAGCACCGGTGCGCCCCACGCGCGCATGCCGCTCTCGGGCACGCGCGTGCCCTACGCGGCGTGCCCGCCGTCCACCGCGAACTCGGCGCCGGTGACGTAGGCCGCGTCCGCGAGGTGGGCGACCGTGGCCGCGACCTCCTCCGCCCGCCCGAACCGGCCCAGCGCCGTCATCGCCGCCTGACCGGCCGCGTACGGGCTGTCGGCGGGGTTCAGGTCGGTGTCGATCGGGCCGGGGTGGACGATGTTCGCCGTGATGCCGCGCGACCCGAGCTCCCGCGCGAGAGCCTTGGTCAGCCCGACCAGCGCCGACTTGCTCATCGCGTACAGCGTGCCCCCGGGGCCCGGCACACGCTGGACCATGCAGGTGCCGATGGTGATGATCCGCCCTCCGTCGGCCATCCGCGCGGCGGCCGCCTGGGAGGCCAGGAAGACGGCCCGGACGTTCACCGAGAGCACCCGGTCCACGTCCGCGAGCGAGAGGCCCTCCAGCGGGCCGAGCACGCCGACGCCCGCGTTGTTGACCAGCACGTCGAGCCGGCCGAGCGCCTCGGCGGCACGGTCCACCGCGCCCGCCGCCTCGTCGGCGTCCGCCGCGTCGGCCCGCAGGGCGACCGCCCGCCGCCCGAGGGCCTGCACGGCCCGGACGACGTCCTCGGCCGCTTCCTTGTCCTGGACGTAGGTCAGTGCCACGTCCGCGCCGTCGCGCGCCAGCCGCAGCGCCGTCGCCGCCCCGATGCCCCGGCTGCCGCCGGTGATCAGCGCGACCTTGCCGTGCAGAGGCGCGTTCGGCATTGCCTGGACCGTCTCGTGAAGTGTCGTTCCCTGGACCGTGGGGTGAAGTGTTCCGTGAGAAGAAGACATGCCCCCATCCCAGCGGTGACGCCCCGGCCACGCTGGCGGCGAACGGACATCGAGATCGTCCGGAACTCTCACCTGCCCCTCCGCGTTCTCCCGGCGTGACACTTCAGCAAGAGATCGTCGGCAACGCCATGCAGATGGCCGTCGTCAACCTGCACCCCGGGCAGACCGTGTACTGCGAGGCCGGGAAGTTCCTGTTCAAGACGACGAACGTGACCATGGAGACGCGTCTGTCCGGCCCGTCCGGCAATGGCGGTCAGCCGCAGGGCGGCGGGGGCGGCGGCATGGGCGGGCTGCTGCGCCAGGCCATGGGTACGGCCATGCAGGCCGGCCAGCGCATGCTCGCGGGCGAGTCGCTCGCCTTCCAGTACTTCACCGCGCAGGGCGGCGAGGGCACCGTCGGCTTCGCCGGCGTGCTGCCCGGCGAGATGCGCGCCCTGGAGCTGGACGGCACCCGCGCGTGGTTCGCCGAGAAGGACGCCTTCGTGGCCGCCGAGTCCACCGTCGACTTCGGCATCGCCTTCGCCGGCGGCCGCACGGGCATGAGCGGCGGCGAGGGCTTCGTCCTGGAGAAGTTCACCGGCCACGGCACCGTGATCATCGCCGGCGCGGGCAACTTCATCGACCTCAACCCGGCCGACTTCGGCGGCCGCATCGAGGTCGACACCGGCTGCGTCGTCGCCTTCGAGGAGGGCATCCAGTACGGCGTCCAGCGCGTGGGCGGCCTCAACCGCCAGGGCATCATGAACGCCGTCTTCGGCGGCGAGGGCCTGTCCCTGGCCACCCTGGAGGGCAACGGCCGCGTCATCCTCCAGTCCCTGACCATCGAGTCCCTGGCCAACGCGCTGAAGAAGGCCCAGGGCGGCGACAAGCAGGGGCCGACCGGAGGACTGTTCTCCACCCACGCGGGGTGAGCCCACGGCAGGTGAACACCCCGGAAACACACGGGACTTGAAAGAGAACTCCACATGTTTGTCGTTGACATGACAGCGTCTACGCGCGTCATCATGAGGGCATGAGATTCCCCCCACACCTCTCGCGCCTCGGCGCATCGGCCGCACTGCTGTCCGCCCTCCTCGTCGGCGGCGCCGTCTCCACCACGACGGCCGACGCCGCCACCTCCTCCGTCGGCAGTGTCTGCTACAGCGACCTGCCGTCCCAGGCGCACGACACCCTCGACCTGATCGAGCAGGGCGGTCCCTACCCCTACGACCAGGACGGCAGCGTCTTCCAGAACCGCGAGGGCGTCCTGCCGAGCCGGCCGAGCGGCTACTACCACGAGTACACGGTGATCACACCGGGCTCTCCCACCCGTGGCGCCCGCCGCGTCGTCACCGGTGAGGAGTCCCAGGAGGACTACTACACCGCCGACCACTACGCCACGTTCGACCTGATCGACTTCGGCTGCTGAGCCACCGGCCCCGGCCGGCCCCCGCTCCGGTGCCGGGGCCGGCCTCAGTCCGCCTTCCGGCTCTCGGCCGCCGCGAACAGGGCGAGCGCCAGCACGATCAGCGCGACGCTCGCGTACACCTCGTAGCCGTCGAGGAAGCCGATCCGCCGCACCAGACCCACATGCCAGTCGGTGAACTCGTGCAGCAGGCCCAGGACGCCCTGCACCAGGGCGATGAATCCGGCGAACTCCAGCAATCGCTTCATGGGCACGAGCCTCGCCCGGCGGGCCCCGACCGCGCGACGGCCAGAGGGCGAGCCGCGCCCGACGCGGGTATCCCCGCGCACACCGGCGGACCGACCAAAGTCGGCGGCCGGGCGACTTCGGTCGACGACGTGCCGCACAGACCGCCACGACCGCCCGGAGCTGCGTAGATTTGCCGACTGTGAAGCCGACTACCAGGGACGACGAACCCACGCGCACGCCGGTGCTGCCCGGTCGGCGGTGGTGGCTGCCGTCGGCGCTGACCCATGAACTGGACCCGGTCACGGGACGCGCCGGGCGGCCCCGGCGCACCGCGCGCGACTGGGTCGTCGACTTCAGCTGCTTCGTGCTGGCCGTCCTCCTCGGCTTCGCCGCCGCCGACGTGGTGCGCGACAACCCGCACCTTCCGCACGCCCTCGTCGTCGCCGACCAGCTGCTCGGCGCGCTCGCCTGCGCGGCCGTGTGGCTGCGCCGCCGCTGGCCCGTCGGGCTGGCGCTCGCCCTGGTCGTGGTCGGCCTGGCCTCCGACACGGCCGGGGGCGCCAGCCTCATCGCCCTGTTCAGCCTCGCCGTGCACCGGCCGTTCCGGTACGTGGCCTGGATCGGCGGCGCGCAGCTCGCGCTCGTCCCGCTGTACTACTGGCTGCGCCCCGATCCCGAACTGTCCTACCTGGCAGCCGTCTCCTTCGTCGCGGTGCTCACCGTCGCCGCCGTCGGCTGGGGCATGTTCGTACGCGCCAAACGGCAGCTGCTGCTCAGCCTGCGCGACCGGGCCCGGCGTGCCGAGACCGAGGCGCAACTGCGCGCCGAGCAGGCGCAGCGGCTCGCCCGCGAGGCCATCGCCCGCGAGATGCACGACGTGCTCGCCCACCGGCTCACCCTGCTCAGCGTGCACGCCGGGGCGCTGGAGTTCCGCCCCGACGCACCGGGCGCGGAGATCGCGCGGGCGGCCGGTGTCATCCGGGAGAGCGCCCACGAGGCCCTGCAGGACCTGCGGGAGATCATCGGCGTGCTGCGCGCCGGGGACGCCGACGACGCCGGGCGCCCGCAGCCCACGCTCGCCGCCCTGGACGCGCTGGTCGCCGAGTCCCGCGAGGCCGGCATGAAGGTCGTCCTCGACCAGCGGGTCACCGAGCCCGCCCAGGTCCCCGCCTCCGTGGGCCGCACCGCCTACCGCATCGCCCAGGAGGGCCTGACCAACGCCCGCAAGCACGCCCCCGGCGCGGAGGTCACCGTCACGGTCACCGGCGCCCCGGGCGACGGCCTCACCGTCGCCGTACGCAACCCGCCCCCCGACCGCGACGCCCCGCCCGTCCCCGGCTCCGGGCAGGGCCTGATCGGCCTCACCGAGCGCGCCACCCTGACCGGCGGCCGTCTGGAGCACGGACCGCGGGCGGACGGCGGGTTCGAGATCCGTGCGTGGCTTCCGTGGGGATGACGGGGACGCTTCTGGATCTTCCGGCAAACCCATGACCTGGAGCGCGTCCGCCAGTTGACTGTTTCGAGCACCAAGAGCAGCACTGGAGAGGACAGCACCGTGAGTTTCGGGGGCCACAACCCGTACCAGCCGCAGGGCGGCAATCCGTATGCGCCGTACGGCGGCAACCCGTACGCGCCGCAGGGCGGTCCGGGGCCCTACGGTCCGCCGGGGCCGCACGTTCCGCCGCCGCCGGGCGTGCCGCCGCACGTGCCGTACGTGCCGTATGTCCCGCCGCAGCCCGGGCCCTCCCCGTACGGTCCGCGGCCGCCGTACACCTCACTGTGGCGCCGGCTGCGCGACGACGAGTGGCCGCCGCTCGGTGCCGTCCTGAGGGGCGGGCGGCAGCGCATCCACGGCTGTGTGTGGGCACTGCTGCTCGTGCCGTGCGTCTGGGGGCTGACCCTGCCCCTGCTGGTGTGCTACCCGTTGGCCCGCTCGGCCCGACGCGCGGCCCGGGGCGTCTTCCCCACACGCGGTCACCGGCGCATCGAGGACCCGGAGGTGATGCGGGTGCAGAAGGTGCGCGCCTGGACCGCCGCCGCCATGTCGTTCCTCATCCTGATCGCCTACGGCAAGCCCGGGGACATGGCCCAGGCCCAGGAGCAGTACTGGACGCGGCTCGTGATCACTCCCTGGCTGCTCCTGCTCACCGCGCCCGTGGTGGTGGCGCTGCTGTTCCGGTGGGCCTCGCCGGAGGCCAGACACGCCATGCGGCCCCGGCTGCGCGCCGCCGGGCGGTCGGCCCTGTGGTACTTCGGGGCGTTCAGCCTGGTGCCGCTGCTCGCGATGGCGGGGGCCTGGGGCACGCGGTTCGCGGAGCGCGGTGAGGGCATGCTGTGGGCCTTCCTGGCTCCCGTGCTGTTCTTCGCCGCCTTCGTCCCGATGCTCTGGGTGCTGATGTTCGTGGCGTTCGCCTCGGGACCGGCCGTCCGCGGTGCCTTCAACACCGTGGAGGCGCACCCCGCCCTGCCCGCCCTCCTCACCGGGGTGCTGGTGTGGGAGTTCATGGCCATCGGGCTGGTCGCCGGCGGCCTTCCGCCCGGCCCGCCGTTCCTCCAGGTGTGCTCGGTGCTCGGCGGCCCGGCCTCGGTCACGGCGGTGGCCTGGTGGGAGATCCACCGGCTGCGCACCGTTTACGGTGTCGTCCTGCGCGGCTGAGGGCGGAGGGCGTGGCGGTGGTCGCGCGCGGCTGAGGGCGAGGGTGTGGCGGTGGTCTCGCGAGGCTGAGGGCGAGGGTGTGGCGTCGATCCCGCGCGGTCGAGGGGCCGGAGCGTGGCGTGGTCGCGCGGTGTCCGGCGGGTGCGGGGGCCGTGGTTTCGTATGGCCCATGACTGCGATCAGATTGCTCCTCGTCGACGACGATCCGCTGGTGCGGGCCGGGCTGTCGCTGATGCTGGGCGGGGCGGACGACATCGACATCGTCGGCGAGGCGGGCGACGGCGGTGAGGTGGCGGAGCTGGTCGACCGCACCCGCCCGGATGTCGTGCTGATGGACATCCGCATGCCGTCCATGGACGGGCTGACCGCCACCGAGCGGCTGCGTGGCCGTCAGGACGCGCCCCAAATCGTGCTGCTGACCACCTTCCACGCCGACGACCAGGTGCTGCGGGCGCTGCGCGCGGGCGCCGCGGGGTTCGTCCTGAAGGACACCCCGCCCGCCGAGATCCTCGACGCGGTCCGCAGGGTGGCCGCCGGGGACCCGGTGCTCTCGCCTGCCGTCACCCGGCAGCTGATGCGGCACGCGGCCGGAACCGGTGCCGACACGCGCCGCGCACGCGCGCGTGCGCGGATCGCCGAGCTGGCCGAACGCGAACGCGAGGTCGCCGTCGCGGTGGGCCGGGGGCTGTCCAACGCGGAGATCGCCGCCGAGCTGTACATGAGCGTCGCCACGGTCAAGGCGCACGTCTCGCGCATCCTCGCCCGCCTCGGCCTCAACAACCGGGTGCAGATCGCCCTGTTGGCGTACGACGCGGGGCTGCTGGACGGGAGCGGCGACGAGCACGGCGAGCGCGGGAACTGACGGCTGCGGCGGCTCGTTGGCAGGGGCGAGGGGACACGAGGGGGAGCAGTGACCGACGTGGGCGATGTCATCGACGTGGAGGAGTTCGGCACCGGGTTCACCGAGAACCCGCATCCGGCGTACGCGCGGCTGAGGGAGCGCGGACCGGTGCACCGCGTCCGGCTGCCGACCGCCGAGGGGTACCACGAGACCTGGCTGGTGGTGGAGTCCGGCGCGGCGCGCGCGGCGCTCACCGACCCACGGCTGGTCAAGGATCCGTCGAGCATCGGGCTGAGCTACCTGGACGACGAGTACATCGGCAAGTACCTGCTCACCACCGACCCGCCGCAGCACACCCGGCTGCGGGGGCTGGTCTCGCGCGCGTTCACCATGCGCCGGGTGGAACAACTGCGGCCGCGCATCCAGCAGATCACCGACGAGCTGCTCGACGCGATGCTGCCGCTGGGCCGCGCGGACCTGGTGGAGTCCTTCTCCTTCCCGCTGCCGATCACCGTGATCTGCGAGCTGCTCGGTGTGCCCGACCTGGACCGCGCGGAGTTCCGCCGCATGTCCACGGAGGCCGTGGCGCCCACCAGTGCGCTCAGCGAGCAGGACGCCTTCGTCAGCCTCGGTGAGTACCTCACCGGTCTGATCGAGGACAAGCGCCGCGCCGGCCCGAGCGACGACCTGCTCAGCGACCTGATCCGCACCGTCACGGAGGACGGCGACCGCCTCTGTGCGGACGAACTGCGCGGGATGGCCTTCGTGTTGCTCGTCGCCGGCCACGAGACCACGGTCAACCTCATCACCAACGCCGTGTACGCGCTGCTCACCCACCCCGACCAACTCGCCGCCCTACGGGCCGACATGAGCCTCGTCGACGCCGCGGTGGAGGAGACGCTGCGGTGGGAGGGGCCGGTGGAGAACACGACGGTCCGCTTCGCCGCCGAGCCGCTGGAGATCGCCGGCCGCAGGATCGAACGCGGCGAGCCGGTGCTCGTCGGTCTGACCGCCGTGGGCCGGGACACGGACCGTTTCCCGGACCCCGACCGCTTCGACATCCGCCGCGACACCCGCGGCCACCTGGCCTTCGGCCACGGCATCCACTACTGCCTCGGCGCACCCCTGGCCCGCCTGGAGGCCCGCGTCGCCCTGACCTCCCTGCTGAACCGCACCCCGGCCCTCGAACTGGCCGGCCCACCCGGCCCCTGGCTCCCGGGCACGCTGATACGGGGGGTCCGGAGCCTGCCGGTGCGCTGGTAGCCGACGCGCGCGCCGGTCTACGCCCCGCCCCACGCGGTGGCCGGCGCGTCCGCGATCTCCGTCAGCCGTACCGGTCTGCGCTCGCGGCGGGACAGTTCGCAGGCCTCCGCGATCCGCAGGGCCTGCAGTGCCTCGCGTCCGTCGCAGGGGTTGGCACGCTCGCCCCGGACCACGTCGACGAACGCCGTCAGCTCGGCCTCGTAGGCGGGTGCGAAGCGTTCCAGGAAGCCGGTCCACGGCTTGTCCGCGGCCGGCGGGCCCGTCGGCTCGGTGGATGCGATCGGGGTGCGGTCGTCCAGCCCGACGACGATCTGGTCCCGCTCCCCGGCCAGCTCCATGCGGACGTCGTACCCGGCGCCGTTCAGCCGGGTCGCCGTGGCGGTGGCGAGCGTGCCGTCATCAAGGGTCAGCACCACCGCGGCCGTGTCGACGTCGCCCGCCTCGCGGAACATCGCCGGACCGGCGTCGGACCCGGCGGCGTACACGTCGGCCACCTCCCGGCCGGTGACCCAGCGCAGCACGTCGAAGTCGTGGATGAGAGCGTCCCGGTACAGCCCGCCGGACAGCGGCAGCCACGCGGCCGGCGGCGGGGACTGGTCGGAGGTGACCGCCCGCACCGTGTGCAGCCGTCCGAGCCGGCCCGAGCGGACCGCCTCGCGGGCGCCCGCGTACCCGGCGTCGAAGCGGCGCTGGAAGCCCATCTGCAGCACCGTGCCGGCCGCCTCGACCTCGGCGATCGCCTGGAGCGTGCCCGGCAGGTCGAGCGCGATCGGTTTCTCGCAGAACACCGGGAGCCCGGAGCGCGCCGCCCGGCCGATCAGCTCGGCGTGGGCGGCCGTCGCCGTCGTGATCACCACGGCGTCCACGCCCCAGGTGAAGATCTCGTCCACCCCCGGCGCGGCCGTCTCGCCCAGCCGCAGCGCGAGCGCCTGGGCCCGCGCCGGGTCGGTGTCCGTGAGGATCAGTGAACCGACGTCGCGATGGCGACTGAGGGTGTGGGCGTGGATGGTGCCGATCCGGCCGGTACCGATGACCCCGATGCGCATGGGAACACGGTGAGGTCGCGATCCGCACCCTGTCAATGCGCATGTCCGGACAACCTGACTACACAACTTCCCGTCAACAGCGCACAGAGCTACGCTCGGCCCGTGCCGAAACCAGAAGTGGACCCGACCGTGCAGCTGGAGCTCCGAGTGGACCGGAGCTCGCCCGTGCCGTTGTACTTCCAGCTGTCCCAGCAGCTTGAGGCGGCGATCGAGCACGGCACCCTCACCCCGGGCAGCCTGCTCGGCAACGAGATCGAGCTCGCCGCACGGCTCGGCCTGTCCCGGCCGACGGTCCGCCAGGCCATCCAGTCGCTGGTCGACAAGGGCCTGCTGGTGCGCCGCCGCGGCGTCGGCACCCAGGTCGTGCACAGCCAGGTCAAGCGCCCGCTGGAGCTCAGCAGCCTCTACGACGACCTGGAGGCGGCCGGGCAGCGGCCCGCGACCAAGGTCCTGGTCAACGCGGTCGTCCCGGCGCCCGCCGGGGTCGCGGCGGCGCTCGGCATCGCCGAGGACGGCGACGTCCACCGGGTCGAGCGGCTGCGGCTCGCGCACGGCGAGCCGATGGCGTACCTGTGCAACTACCTGCCGGCCGGGCTGCTCGACCTGGACACCGCGCAGCTGGAGTCCACCGGCCTGTACCGGCTGATGCGCAGTGCCGGGATCACCCTGCACAGCGCCCGTCAGTCCGTCGGGGCCCGCGCCGCCACCGCGGCCGAGGCGGAGCGGCTCGCCGAGAGCGAGGGCGCCCCGCTGCTGACCATGCAGCGCACCACCTTCGACGACACCGGCCGCGCGGTGGAGTTCGGTGACCACATCTACCGCCCGAGCCGTTACTCCTTCGAGTTCCAGCTGCTCGTCCGGTCCTGATCCGCGCCCCGCCCGGGGCGCTCCCGCTCGTCGCAATGTCCGGACAATGTGACCGACGTGCCACCCCGCCCATGTGACGGCAGTGCCGTGTGCTTGATACTGGGGCGTTTGGGGCCGCTGTGAGCACGAAAGCTCACCGGCGCCGCCGCAGTACTCCGCACAGACACAGCAAGAAGGGCACGGCCTCGTGGCACGGTTTCGGACCTGGGCAGGGATCGCGTTGACAGGGGCACTGTGTGCGTCCCTGGCCGCGTGCAGCAGCACCGGCGGCAAACGCGCCGAGGACGCCCGCAAGGCCGCGGCCGCGCAGGGCCGCGCGGCGGTGAACACCCCGCGCTGGACCTTCGCGATGATCACGCACTCCGGTGACGGCGACACCTTCTGGGACATCGTCCAGAGCGGCGCCAAGCAGGCCGCCGTCAAGGACAACATCAACTTCCTGTACTCGCACGACGATGAGGCCCAGCAGCAGGCGCAGCTGGTCGACGCAGCCGTCGACAAGAAGGTCGACGGCATCATCGTCACGCTCGCCAAGCCCGACGCGATGAAGGCCGCCGTCGCCCGCGCCGAGAGGGCCGGCATCCCGGTGATCACCGTGAACTCCGGCTCCGCCGAGTCCAAGGCCTTCGGCGCGCTCACGCACGTCGGCCAGGACGAGACGATCGCCGGCGAGGCCGTCGGCGAGGAGCTGAACAAGCGCGGCAGGAAGAAGGCCCTGTGCGTGCTGCACGAGCAGGGCAACATCGGCCACGAGCAGCGCTGCGACGGCATCGGCAAGACCTTCCGCGGCACCCTGCAGCGGGTCTACGTCAACGGCACCAACATGCCCGACGTGCAGTCCGGCATCGAGGCCAAGCTCCAGGCGGACAAATCCATCGACGCCGTCGTCACCCTCGGCGCCCCCTACGCCGACACCGCCGTGAAGGCCAGGTCGGACGCGGGCAGCAAGGCCGAGATCGACACCTTCGACCTCAACGCCAAGGTCGCCACCGAGCTCCAGGACGGCACCCTGGGCTTCGCCGTCGACCAGCAGCCCTACCTCCAGGGCTACCAGGCCGTCGACCTGCTGTGGCTGTACAAGTACAACAACGACGTCCTCGGTGGCGGGCGCCCGGTCCTCACCGGCCCGCAGATCATCACCAAGGACCAGGCCGCCGCGCTGCAGGAGTACACGAAGCGAGGCACCCGATGACCGCCACCAGCGCCGACGAGCGGCTCCTGGAGACATCGCCGCTGCGCAAGCTGCTCGCCCGCCCCGAGCTGGGCTCGGTGGTCGGCGCGATCGCGGTCTTCGTGTTCTTCGCGGTCTTCGCCGACAGCTTCCTGCGCGCCTCCAGCCTGAGCACGGTCCTGTACGCGTCGTCGACCATCGGCATCATGGCGGTCCCGGTCGCGCTGCTGATGATCGGCGGCGAGTTCGACCTGTCGGCCGGCGTCATGGTGACGTCGTCGGCATTGATCTCGTCCATGTTCAGCTTCCAGATGACCGCGAACGTCTGGGTCGGCGTCGGTGTGTCCCTGCTGGTCACGCTCGCCATCGGCGCCTTCAACGGGTTCATGCTGACCCGCACCAGGCTGCCCAGCTTCATCATCACGCTGGGCACCTTCCTGATGTTGACCGGCATGAACCTCGGCTTCACCAAGTTGATCGACGGCACGGTGTCGACGAAGACCATTGCCGACATGGAGGGCTTCCCGAGCGCCCATGACGTCTTCGCCTCGACCCTGACCGTCGGGGGAGTCGGCATCAAGGTGACCATCCTGTGGTGGCTGGCCCTGGTCGCCGTCGCCTCCTGGATCCTGCTGCGCACCCGCACGGGCAACTGGATCTTCGCGGTCGGCGGCAACCAGGACGCGGCACGCGCGGTCGGCGTCCCCGTCGCCAAGACCAAGATCGGCCTGTACACGGGCGTGGCGTTCGGCGCCTGGATCTCCGGTCAGCACCTGCTGTTCAGCTACGACGTCGTCCAGTCCGGCGAGGGCGTCGGCAACGAGCTGATCTACATCATCGCGGCCGTCATCGGCGGCTGCCTGATCACCGGCGGCTACGGGAGCGCGGTCGGTTCCGCGGTCGGCGCGTTCATCTTCGGCATGACCAGCAAGGGCATCGTCTTCGCCGAGTGGAACCCCGACTGGTTCAAGTTCTTCCTCGGAGCGATGCTGCTCCTCGCGACCCTGCTCAACGCCTGGGTCCGCAAGCGGGCGGAGGCCACGACATGACGCAGACCGGGGCCCGTACGGCACTCGTGGAGCTGTCGGACGTCAGCAAGCACTACGGGAACATCCGCGCCCTTCAGGGCGTGTCCCTGGAGGTCCACGCGGGGGAGATCACCTGCGTCCTCGGCGACAACATCGCCGGCAAGTCAACATTGATCAAGATGATTGCCGGACTGCACCGGCATGACGAGGGTGTCCTGCGCATCGACGGTGAGGAGACCCGTCTCTCCTCGCCCCGCGAGGCCCTGGACCGCGGCATCGCCACCGTCTACCAGGACCTCGCGGTCGTCCCGCTCATGCCGGTGTGGCGCAACTTCTTCCTCGGCTCCGAGCCGCGCAAGGGCGTCGGCCCCTTCAAGCGCATGGACGTCGACCACATGCGCCGCACCACGCGCGCGGCGCTGCTGCGCATGGGCATCGACCTGCGCGACGTCGACCAGCCCATCGGCACCCTGTCGGGCGGCGAACGCCAGTGCGTGGCCATCGCCCGCGCCGTCCACTTCGGCGCGAAGGTCCTGGTCCTGGACGAGCCGACGGCGGCCCTCGGCGTCAAGCAGTCCGGAGTGGTCCTGAAGTACGTGGCGGCGGCACGTGACGAGGGTCTCGGTGTCGTACTGATCACCCACAACCCCCACCACGCGTACCTGGTCGGCGACCGCTTCGTCCTGCTCAGGCGGGGCACGATGGTGGGCAACCACACCCGTGAAGAGATCACCCTGGACGAGCTGACCCGGCAGATGGCAGGCGGGTCCGACCTTGACGCTCTACGCCATGAACTGCAGCGCACCTAGGGGCGCGGGGCTGTGTCGATATGCGGCTCCGCCGCGTGGGCGCGAGCAACCACGACGCACCCGCACCCGGCGGGCATCAGTGACCACCCCCGCACTCCTCCGTTCGTCGCCGAAGGCACCCGTGCGGCAGAATCGGCGGCGATGAGCACCTACGGCAACTTCACGGCCCCGATCGGCTCCCGCCGGGCCACCGCGCTGCGGACGGTCGGCACCCGGGAGCGCCGGTCACACCTGACCGCCCCCCGCGTGCCCACCGTCGGCATCGACATCGGCGGCACGAAGGTGATGGCGGGCGTCGTGGACGCCGACGGCAACATCCTGGAGAAGCTCCGCACGGAGACCCCGGACAAGTCCAAGAGCCCCAAGGTCGTCGAGGACACCATCGTCGAGCTGGTGCTGGACCTGTCCGACCGGCACGACGTGCACGCCGTCGGCATCGGCGCGGCCGGCTGGGTCGACGCCGACCGCAACCGCGTCCTGTTCGCCCCGCACCTGTCCTGGCGCAACGAGCCGCTGCGCGACCGGCTCGCCAGCCGCCTGTCGGTGCCGGTGCTGGTCGACAACGACGCCAACACCGCCGCCTGGGCCGAGTGGCGCTTCGGCGCCGGCCGTGGCGAGGACCACCTCGTCATGATCACGCTGGGCACCGGCATCGGCGGCGCGATCCTGGAGGACGGCCAGGTCAAGCGGGGCAAGTACGGCGTCGCGGGCGAGTTCGGCCATATGCAGGTCGTGCCCGGCGGCCACCGCTGCCCGTGCGGCAACCGTGGCTGCTGGGAGCAGTACAGCTCCGGCAACGCCCTGGTGCGGGAGGCCAGGGAGCTGGCCGCCGCGGACTCACCGGTGGCGTACGGGATCATCGAGCACGTCAAGGGCAACATCGGCGACATCACCGGGCCGATGATCACCGAGCTGGCCCGCGAGGGCGACGCGATGTGCGTGGAGCTGCTCCAGGACATCGGCCAGTGGCTCGGCGTCGGCATCGCCAACCTCGCCGCCGCCCTCGACCCGTCCTGCTTCGTCATCGGCGGCGGCGTCTCCGCGGCCGACGACCTGCTGATCGGCCCCGCGCGGGACGCCTTCAAACGGCACCTCACCGGACGCGGCTACCGGCCCGAGGCCCGGATCGTGCGGGCCCAGCTCGGCCCCGAGGCCGGCATGGTCGGCGCCGCCGACCTCGCGCGGCTGGTCGCCCGGCGGTTCCGCCGCGCCAAGCGGCGCCGGGTGGAGCGCTACGAGCGGTACGAGCGCTACGCCGAGGCGCGTCGAACGGCCCGGGACAGCGCATGACGGCCTCGCTTCCCCATCAGGCGGAGCCGACGGAGGAGCAGGACCGGCCCGCGGAGGACCGCCGGCACATGATCCGGCGCAGGGCGCTCACCCTGCTGATCATCGTGCTGCTCATCGGCGTCCCGGCCGGCTACCTGGTGATCTCCGCCAACCAGAGCCGCGACAGCGGCAAGGACAAGGAGGCGAAGTACTCGGCGACCGGCCTGACCGCGGGCTGGCCGTCCCGGGTGCAGCGCCGCCTGTACCAGGTGCCGATCCCGAAGCAGTCCTACGAGGTCGCCTACTACGAGACCAACAACTGGAAGACCAGCCGTCTCTACGTCCAGTTCCAGACCTCCATCGCCAACCTGGACAACTTCCTGCGCTGGATCGGCGCGCACCGCAGCGAGCTGAGGCTGAACGACATCACCATCAGCGACCGCGACCAGAAGATCACCGGCTGGAAGTTCACCGGCCCCGGGCCGTGGGGCGGTCTGGTGCACGAGCAGAAGAACCCGGCGCCCACCCAGGACGTCGTGGTGAACATGGCCGACCCGGACAACCCGATGGTGTACGTCGTCTCCCGTACGGTGCCGTGAGCGTCCTGTGAGACCGGGCGCTCCCGGCCGCCGGAGCCGATTGTCAGACCCCGCCCGTAGAGTCGGAGACGTCTGATCCGACGTGCGGACGGGAGGTGGCGGAACGTATGGGCGACATGCCCGCCGTGGCCGAGCGCGTGCCCGTGCGGCTCGCGGCCGTCTTCCTGCCCGCCGCCGTGCCGCGCGAGGGCCGGATCGCCCTCTGGGACCCGGACGACGGCCCCCTGCCGCAGCTCACCTCCGCCGAGCCGGCCGAACTGACGGTGGTACGCCCGCACGGCGCGTCCGTCCGGCGCAGACGGACCCCGGCGCTGTCCCTGCCGCTCGACGCCGCCCTGCCGCTGCTGGTGCGTGCCCGCCGTGACCCGGCCGCCCATCCCGCCACCGCCTGCTGGGGCGCGGCAGCGCTGCACGCGCTGCGGCTCACCGCGCGCGGGCGCCTGCTGCCCGGCCTCACCCCCAGCGGCCACGACGCCTGGCGGGCCGGCCCCCTCGACCCGGACGACATCGCCCATCTGCGCGCGGTCGCCGCCGCCCTGCCCGCCGAGGGGCACGCCGTCCCGCTGCCCGGCCCGGGCCCGCTGCGGCTGCCCGCCCCCGAGGCGCTGATGCGCGCCTTCCTGGACGCGGTCACCGACACCCTGCCCCGTACCCCGGCCGCGCCGTACGCCGCCGGCCGGCCCTTCGCCGCCCGCGAGCCGCTGCGGCTGCCCGGCGCGCAGGACTGGGCCGCCGAGGTCGCCGCCGGTATGGACGCCGGGGTGCGGATCTCGCTGCGCCTGGACCTCGCGGCGCAGGATCTGTTCGACCAGGGCTCGGGCGGCGCGGGCGCGCGGGGTGCCGGAGCGGCGATCGTGCAGGTCCACAGCCTCGCCGACCCCACCCTGGTCGCCGACGCGGCGGCGCTGTGGGCGGGGGAGGCCGACGCCTTCGGCCCCCGCGCACGTGTGGACGCCGCCCTCGCCGTACGGCGTGCCGCCCGGGTGTGGCCGCCGCTGGGCCGCCTCACCGAACAGGACACGCCGGACGTGCTGGCCCTGTCCGAGGACGAGCTGGGCGACCTGCTCGGCGTGGCCGCCACCCGCCTCGCGGCCGCCGGGGTGGCCGTCCACTGGCCCCGCGACCTGGCCCACGACCTCACGGCGAGCGCGGTGGTCCGGCCCGCGCCGGGCTCGGCGACCGACGGCACCGGGTTCTTCGAGAGCGAGGACCTGCTGCAGTTCCGCTGGCAGCTCGCCCTCGGCGGCGACCCGCTCTCCGAGGCGGAGATGGACACCCTCGCCGAGGCCCACCGCCCGGTGGTCCGGCTGCGCGACCAGTGGGTGCTCGTCGACCCGGCGCTGGTCCGCAAGGCCCGCAAGCGCGACCTGGGCCTGCTCGACCCGGTCGACGCGCTGTCCGTCGCCCTCACCGGCACCGCGGAGGTGGACGGCGAGACGGTCGAGGCGGTCCCGGCGGGCGCGCTGGCGGCCCTGCGCGACCGGCTCACGGCCGGCCTGCACCCGGCCGAGCCGCCCCCCGGGCTGCACGCCACGCTGCGCGACTACCAGCTGCGCGGTCTCGCCTGGCTCGAACTGATGACCTCCCTCGGCCTCGGCGGCTGCCTCGCCGACGACATGGGCCTCGGCAAGACGATCACCGTGATCGCCCTGCACCTCAAACGGGCCCGCCGCGAGCCCACCCTGGTCGTCTGCCCGGCGTCCCTGCTCGGCAACTGGCAGCGCGAGATCACCCGCTTCGCCCCCGGCGTCCCCGTGCGCCGCTACCACGGGCAGGGCCGCACCCTGGAGGACCTCGACGGCGGTTTCGTCCTCACCACCTACGGCACCATGCGCTCGGCCGCCCCCACACTGGCCGAGCAGCCGTGGGGCATGGTGGTCGCCGACGAGGCGCAGCACGTCAAGAACCCGTACTCGGCGACGGCGAAGGCGCTGCGCACCATCCCGTCCCCCGCGCGCGTGGCGCTCACCGGCACACCGGTCGAGAACAACCTCTCCGAGCTGTGGGCGCTGCTCGACTGGACGACCCCCGGCCTGCTCGGCCCGCTGAAGTCCTTCCGCGCCCGGCACGCGCGTGCCGTGGAGACCGGGGAGGACGAGGAGGCGGTGCGGCGGCTGGCCCGCCTGGTGCGCCCGTTCCTGCTGCGGCGCAAGAAGTCCGACCCGGGTATCGTGCCCGAGCTGCCGCCCAAGACGGAGACGGACCACCCGGTGCCGCTCACCCGCGAACAGGCCGCGCTGTACGAGGCGGTGGTGCGCGAGTCGATGCTCGCCATCGAGACGGCCGAGGGCATGGCCCGCCGCGGCCTGGTGCTCAAGCTGCTCACCTCGCTCAAGCAGATCTGCGACCACCCGGCGCTGTATCTGAAGGAGGACCACGGCCGGGCCGACGGCGACCGGCTCGCCGCCCGTTCCGGGAAACTCGCCCTGCTGGACGAGCTGCTGGACACCCTGCTCACGGAGGACGGCTCGGCGCTGGTCTTCACGCAGTACGTCGGCATGGCCCGCCTGATCACCGCCCACCTGGCCGCCCGCGCGGTCCCGGTCGACCTGCTGCACGGCGGCACCCCCGTGCCCGAGCGCGAACGCATGGTCGACCGCTTCCAGGCCGGCACGACACCGGTCCTGGTGCTGTCCCTGAAGGCCGCAGGGACCGGCCTCAACCTCACCCGGGCCGGTCATGTCGTCCACTTCGACCGCTGGTGGAACCCGGCCGTCGAGGAGCAGGCCACCGACCGTGCCTACCGCATCGGCCAGACCCAGCCGGTGCAGGTGCACCGGCTGATCACGGAGGGCACCGTCGAGGATCGCATCGCCGAGATGCTCGCCGCCAAGCGCGCCCTGGCCGACGCGATCCTCGGCTCGGGCGAGTCCGCCCTCACCGAACTGACCGACCGTGAACTGTCCGATCTGGTCTCGCTGCGGAGGGAGGCGTGATGGCACCGACGGACCCATCGGCCGACGCCCCCGGCCCCGCCGAGGCGGCACGCCGGGCCCTGCGCGAGGCACGGGAGCGTGCGGGCGCGACACCGGAACCGGAGGGAGCCGGCGAGGGGGAGGGCGCCGGAGCGGAGCACGAGCCCGTGGAACAGGCGCCCGCCATGGACCCCGCCCAGCCCCCGGTGCGGCGGGAGGACCCCGAGCAGCCGGAACAGCCCGTACCTTCGGGACCGCGGCCGGGAGACGCCGCCCGCGCGGCACTGCGACGCGCGGTGGCCCAGCGGCGTACGGCGGCGCGGACCGACGACCAGGCCACGGAACCCCCTGCGCCTGACGAGACGCCGCCGGACACGGCCCCGGCGCCGGCCGGGACCCAGCCGGGCGACACCGCCCCGGCGGCGTCCGGGACCCACTCCGGCGACACCGCCTCCGTGCCGCGCGGGACCCGGTCCGGCGACAGCGCCCCGGCGGACCGCGCCCGCGAGGCGCTGCGCGCGGCCAGGGCCGAGGCCCAGCGCAAGGCGGCCGACGCGGCCGAGACGTCCACGGCACGGCGACGGCCGCCCCGCTCCGCCGCGCCCCCGGCCACGCGGCACCCCGGTCCCTCCCGTGGCGACCTCGCACGCGAACGGGCGCTCGACGTGAGGAACTTCCTGGCGGGCGCCTTCCGCATGCCCTCGGACCCGGCGCCCGGCGAGCCCGACGACGAGGACAGCGGGTGGACCGGTCAGGACAGCGGCCACCCCGAGCAGCCGGCGCGGCCTCAGCCCGTGCTGCCCGCGTCCGACACCCCCACTCACCCCGCACCGCCCGACCCTCCTGGCCCCGCGTCCCACGTCCCCCGCTCCATGGCCGCCCCCGCCCGGGACGGCGATCTGCGCCGCACCTTCCCCGCCTTCGCGCCCGGACCGGCCGGCGAGGGCTCCCGGTTCGCCGAAACCTGGTGGGGCAACGCCTGGATCACGGCGCTGGAGGAAGGCGCGCTGGATCCCAAGAGGCTGGCGCGCGGGCGCGGTTACGCCGAACAGGGCCATGTGGACGCCATCACGGTCACCCCGGGCTCGGTGCTCGCGTACGTGCGGGGCAGCCGCCCCCGCCCCTACCGCGTGCAGGTGCGGCTGCGCACGCTCGACGACGCGGACTGGGCGCGCTTCCTGGACGCGGCGGCGGAGCGGCCCGGCCATATCGCCGCCCTGCTCGACAAGGAGATGCCGCACTCCCTCGCCGACTGCGGGGTCCGCCTGCTGCCCGGTCCCGGCGACCTGGAACCCCGGTGCAGCTGCCCCGACCGCGGTCACCCCTGCAAGCACGCCGCCGCCCTCTGCTACCAGACCGCGCGGCTGTTGGACGAAGACCCCTTCGTGCTGCTCCTGCTGCGCGGCCGGGGCGAGCGGCAGCTGCTCGACACGCTGGCCCGGCTCAGCGCCACCCGAGCGGCCCGCGCCGCCCAGGACCGGGAGCCGGCGCCCCTGCCCGGCGTGCGGGCCACCGAGGCGCTCGCGCCGCGCCGACTGCCGCCGCTGCCCGAGCCGTTGCCGCTGCCCGCGCACCCGGAGCAGCCGCCCGTCTACCCGGCGGCCCCCGGCGGGCCCGACCCGATCGCGCTGGACCAGCTGGCCACCGACGCCGCCGCCCGCGCCCACGCCCTGCTCGCCACCGGCCGGGACGAGGTGGGCGAGCTGACACTGTGGCAGGACGCGATCCGGCTGGCGGCGGCCCGGCCCGGCTCCGGGCTCACCGCCGGCTCACGCGCCCTGTACTCCTCGCTCGCCTCCGCCGCCGGCCGCAGCCCGGCCGAGCTGGCGCGCGCGGTCGCCGCGTGGCGCCAGGGCGGACGGGACGGGCTCGCCGTACTGGAGGAGCCCTGGGATCCGCCGGCGGGACGTTTCGACCGTGCCCGCCCGGCGCTCCTCGCCGCCGACCTCCCCGCGTTCCGGCCCTGGCGCAACCGCCTCACCCACCCGCGCGGCCATGTCCAACTCCGCCTGGGCCGCGACGGGTTGTGGTACGCGTACGAGTCCGAGCCGGGCGCCGACGACTGGTGGCCGCGCGGCACACCCGACCCGGACCCGGTCGGCGCCCTGACCGGCCTCGGCATCACCGAGGAACTCTGAGGGCGCACCGCCGGCGTACCCAGCCGCACGGGTGAAGCCCACCGGCCGTCCGTCCGAAGGGCGTTGTCAGTGGCCCCCGCTAAGTTCGTTGATGTCCCGCCGATCCGGCGACTGGGCTTCCCTTGTGCTGCAAAGGAGATGGTGTGTTGTCCGAGTTCGAGAGGTCGAGCACGGCGCGGGTGATCCCGCCCGCCCGGCCGCGCAAGCTGGCCAAGGTCCCGTTCGTGGAACTGGCCGACGGACGTCTGCAGGGCGTCGTCTCCAGCGGCTCGGCCATCGAGCGGGTCTACGTCTCGTCGGTCGCCGCCGGGACGTACGCCTACGCGTGCAGCACCAACAACAACCGACCCTGCGGCGGCGCCCGCGGCGGCTTCTGCAACCACATCGGCGCGCTGATCAACGAATCGGTGCTGCAGTACGGCGCCGAGCGCGTCGCCCGCTATCTGCGGGTCGACCTCGCGGACGGCGAGGCCGGCGCGCTGGCGATCCACCACGCGATGGGCGCGACCCGCCCGTCCCCGGCCGACAGCAAGGCCGCCGCGTCGGTCTTCAGCCGGTTCCTGCGCCACCTGTCCTACCTTGAACTCGCCGCCACCACGGCGCCGTTGCCGGAGATGCAGTGGTTCCCGCCCACGAGGGCGGTGGCGTGATGAGGCTCGACCTGCTCACCGAACCGGTCGACGGCCTCGACGAGGCACTGGCCGCCGTCGACGCCTTCGACCAGGCTCTGCTCGGCGGCCTGCTGCGCCCCCAGCCGGCCCAGACGCAAGGCCTGACGGCCCTCGCCGACGCGGTCGCCGCGAGCCCGCTCGCCGCGCGGGTCGCCGAGGCCGCCGACAAGGCCGCGGCCGGCGCCGCGAGCGAGGATCACCTCCTCGCCCTCGCCGCCGCCCGCACCGCTGTGCTGGGCGCCGTGCACGACGCGCTCGCCGCCCGCGCCGACGAGGCCACCGGCCGCACCCGCGCCGGGGAACCGGCCCCGCCCGCCGCCGGGGAGCAGCCGCCGAACCTGCTCGCCGCCGCCCGCTCCTGGCTGTGCGACCTGGCCCGCGCCGGCTGGCAGGGCATCGACCACGACGTGGTCGCCGGCTCCGCCCAGGTGGTCTCCGCGATGCTCCCCGACCCGGGGCTGCGGCGCCTCGCGACGCTCCTCGACGGCTTCGCCGCCGAACTCGCCGCATCCTGCCCCGGCGCGGCCGTGGACCGGGTCCCCGTGCGCCGCTGGGCCGACCTGTGGGCGCGCGGCATGCTCCTGACCGTGCCAGGCGCCGCCACCGCGCCCGCCACGGACACCGTCACGGGCCGGCTGCTGCCCCTCGGCGTCGATCTCCAGGAACACGCCGGCGCGGCCCAGGCCCAGGTCCACGCCGTCCTCGAACCGGCCGACGGCGGCTCTCCCCGGCTGGTGCGGGTGAGCGTGTCCGTGCCGAAGCCCGACACGGTCCTCGGCGCCGGCGTCTGGCAGCTGCTGCGCCCGCACCTCACCCTCCTCACCGCCGCCGGTGAGGGCCGCTCCATGGACCTCACCGACATGCCGGTCACCGCCGAGGGCGACCTGATCTGGCACGAGGAGCACGCCCGCCCGGGCGAGCACGCCGACCCCTTCGCCACCGCCCGCGTCGCCCTGCCGACCGCCACCGCGGCCCCGGCCGCGCCCCTGGACCGGCACCCGGTGCGGCTGGCCGAGCCGGTTTTCCTGGAGGGCTACGGCGCCGAACAGGACGACGAGGGACTGGTGTTCACCGTCGCCGGGTGTCGCCTCGCCGTCGACACCGACCGCGTCCCGGCCGCAGGCCCGCTCACCCCGCAGACCGTCGCCGGCTCCAGCGCCTGCATCGGGCTGCTGCGCTGGGACGCCGGGGACTTCGTCCTCCAGCCGCTCGCCGTGGAGACCACGGTGCGCAAGAAGACCGTCGCCGTGCACGCCGGCGCATGGGCCGGGGGCACCACCGACAAGGCCGGGGTGAAGGCGGAGAAGGCCGCCACCGACGCGGTGGCCGTACTGCGCGAACGCGCGGGAAGGCTGCTGCGCGCATGACCGACCACACCACCACGGGGGCCGCACCGGCCGACGCCGACGAGAACCGCCGTCAGGTCCTGTACTGGCGGCTGCTGGCCCGCCTCTTCGATCACGAGGAACAGCCCGGCCTGGAGTCCGCCTCGCTCGCCGTCGTCGAGGACATCGGACTGCCGCCCGCGCTGCTGGACCCGCAGTCCTCCATCGACGCCCTCGTGCAGCGCCACCCCGAGCTGGCCGCCGAGTTCGACCGGCTGATGGTGCCCGAACCCGACCCGGACGGCCGCGACCGGGCCGCCGAGGTACGACGCGCCGCCCTGGTCTCCAAGGTGCTGCTCAACGTCTTCGCCTCCGCCGCCGGCACGGTCACCGCCGGGCAGCTGGCCCGCTGGCAGTCCGACGCCGGCTGGCTGGAGCGGGCGCTCGGCTGCGCACCGGGCGACCTGCGCGGCGGCCGCGGCGCGGGAGACGGCGCCGCACGTGCGGGCGCCGGCCAGGGAGTCAGCCCCACCGGCACCGGACCCGGCCACCCACCCCGACCTCGGCACCCTCATCCCGGCGATCGGCCCCGAACTCGGCGCCATCGAGGCCGACCTGGTCAAGCGCATGAAGCTGCGCGAGGTCCTCGCCGATCCGCGGCTCGCCGCACAGCTCACCCCGAGCATGTCGCTCATCGAGCAGTTGCTGCGCGACAAGAACAACCTCTCCGGTGTCGCCCTCGCCAACGCCAAGGCGCTCATCCGCCGCTTCGTCGACGACGTCGCGGAAGTGCTGCGCACACAGGTCGAGAAGGCGTCCGTGGGAGCACTGGACCGGTCGGTGCCGCCCAAGCGGGTCTTCCGCAACCTCGACCTGGACCGCACCATCTGGAAGAACCTCACCAACTGGGACCCGGACGAGGAGCGGCTCTACGTCGACCGCCTCTACTACCGGCACACCGCGCGCAGGACGACACCCCAGCGGCTGATCGTCGTCGTCGACCAGTCGGGCTCGATGGTCGACTCCATGGTCAACTGCACCATCCTGGCGTCCATCTTCGCCGGACTGCCCAAGGTCGACGTCCACCTGATCGCCTACGACACCCAGGCGCTCGACCTCACCCCGTGGGTGAACGACCCGTTCGAGACCCTGCTGCGCACCAACCTCGGCGGCGGCACGGACGGCACAGTCGCGATGGCCCTCGCCCAGCCGAAGATCGCCGAACCGCGCAACACCGTCGTCGTGTGGATCTCCGACTTCTACGAATGGCGCTCCGAGGAACTGTTCGAGAGCATGGCGGCCGTCCACCGCTCCGGGGCGAAGTTCATCCCCGTCGGCTCGGTGACCAGCGCGGGCCGCGGCAGCGTCAACCCGTGGTTCAAGGAGCGCTTCAAGGACCTCGGCACGCCGGTCATATCCGGCCACATCCGCAAGCTCGTCCACGAGCTGAAGACGTTCCTGGCCTGACGCGCCCGGCCGCGCCCGACGCCACCGGGCTCCTCGCCCGGCCTTCTTCTCACCTCTCTTCATCACCGAAAGGCCCCCTCATGTCCGACCTGTTGCGTGCCCCCGCCGAGATCAAGTACGCCGAGGAACTGGACTGGCTGGAGTCCGTCGACGACCAGCCCAAGCCGTTCTCCTGGCGGCTGTCGCCGAAGATGATCCGGCTGTTCATCCTGGGCTCCGAGCGGGCCGACGGGCTCGACCGGGAGATCTCCCAGAAGTGGTTCGGCGACCGCAGCATCGTCGAGCGCGCCATCGTCACCCTCGCCTCCGACCGCGGACTGCTGCTGATCGGCGACCCCGGCACCGGCAAGAGCTGGCTGGCCGAACTGCTGGCCGCCGCGGTCTGCCGCAACTCCACCCTGGTGGTGCAGGGCACGGCCGGCACCACCGAGGACCACATCAAGTACTCGTGGAACGTGTCCATGGTCATCGCCAAGGGCCAGTCGCGGGAGTCGATGATCCCCTCACCGATCATGACCGCGATGGAGAGCGGCGTCATCGGCCGCTTCGAGGAACTCACCCGCTCCACCAGCGACGTCCAGGACGCACTGATCTCCATCCTCTCCGAGAAGTACATCTCGGTGCCCGAACTCGACAGCGACAACATCGTCTTCGCCAAGCCCGGCTTCTCCGTCATCGCCACCGCCAACAGCCGCGACCGGGGCGTCAACGACCTGTCCTCCGCGCTCAAGCGCCGCTTCAACTTCGTCCGCATCCCCGTGGTCACCAACAAGAAGAGCGAGGCGGAGATCGTCCGCTTCCGCACCGAGGAACTGCTGCGCCGCCACCGCATAGAGCTGGACGTGCCGCCGACGCTGCTGGACGTGCTGCTGCAGAGCTTCTCCGACCTGCGCGCCTCGGCGGCCGCGGCCGCCAGCGACGACGAGAAGCTGGAGTCGGCGCTGTCCACCGCCGAGCAGATCGGCGTGCTGGAGGACGCCATCCTGCACAGCAACTTCTTCGGCGAGCGCACCCTGACCGCCCGCACCCTCGCCTCCTCCCTCGTCGGCTCGCTCGCCCGGCGCGAGCCCGAGGACCTCGCCATCCTCAACAAGTACCTGCACGGCGTCGTCGAGCCGCGCGGCAAGGAGGAGGGCGGCAGTTGGCCGGAGTTCTACGAGGGCGGCCGCGACGCGATCGCCACCCTGGCGTGAGCGCCGTGAACGAGGGGACCTTCGCCGCACTGCGCGGCCAACTCCAGCAAGCCGCAGCCGCGTTCGCCGACGGGCCGAACGCACTGGAGGGCATCCTCCTCGGCATCGTCGACGACGTCGACCGCGCGGTGCGCGAACCGCTGGAGATCTTCCCGGTCTGCCACCACTCGCCCGCCTCCGCGCTCGCCATGGCCCGCCGGCTGCGAGAGAAGCGGCCGAAGGTGGTCTACCTGGAGCTGTGCGAGGACATGGCGCCGCTGCTGACCGAGCTGCGCAACTGCCGGCTGCCCGTCGCGGTTCAGGCGTTCGCCACCGAGGTCGACGGCTTGCCCGCCGAGTGGGCGCCGCTGTCGGTGGTCGCCCCGATCACCGAGGCGTCCGCCGAGTACCAGGCGATCGCCTACGCCCTGGACACCCCCGGCGTCGAACTCGTCCTCGTCGACCGCTCCTCCGACCACGTCTTCCAGTGGCAGGAGAACGAGGAGGAAGCCGCCGCGACGGCCGACCCCGACGCGCCGCCCGCCGAGGAGGAGGCCGCGCTGCACGGCGACGCGGTCGGCGTGGAGATCGGCGACCTGCGCCCACGCTTCGTCGAACTGGAGGAGCACCTGCTGAGGCATGGCCGGGTGCGGCACTGGTCGGAGTGGTGGCACCAGTACGTCGAGCTGCCCCTCGGCGACGCCGACCACGACACCTACCGCCAGGTCATGCTGCTGATCGGCAGCCTCTTCCGCCGTCTCGCCCCCGGCGAGGCGCACCGGATCCGCGTCGACGAGGACCGCGAGCGGTACATGTGGACGCGGATGCGGCAGCACCTCACCGCGACCGGCACCGACCCGGCGGACGCCCTGTATGTGTGCGGCGCCTTCCACGCGGCCAGCCGGGTGGCGGAGTTCGGCGTGCACGGCGCGGACACCTTCGACATCAGCGCGCCCAGCGGCACCAAGTGGCAGCACGGGCTGATCCCGTCCTCGCACGCGGCGATCGAGGCGCAGTTCGGCCTCGCCGCGGGCTCGGTGTCCATCGCCGCGACGCAGTGGGCGAAGAACCTCAGACGCACCCGGGTCAAGCCGTACCGGCTGGCCGGGCAGGCGGGCACGAAGGCACCCGGGAAGACCGCGAAGGCCGACGCCCCGGCCGCGGTCGACCCGGCCGCCGCCTCCGACCGGCTCAGCGGCTTCCTGCGCAGGCCCCCCGTCCTGGACCGCCTGGACGAGGAGGAACTGCTCGGCTGGTCCGTGGAGATCGTGCGGGCCGCCCGCCGCAACGGCTACCTGGCCTCCACCGCCGACGCCATCGCGGTGTTCGAGACGTCCATCCTGCTGGCCGGGATGCGCGACCGCGCCAAGCCGACGCCGTACGACTTCCAGGACGCGGCGGTCACCTGCATCGAGAAGGACACCGTGCCCGGCCGGCGGGACGTGCGCCGGCTCGTGGAGATCATGCTCGGCGGCGACCGCGTCGGCCAGGTCGGATACGACGCCCTGCCGCCGCTCGCCCGCGACGTCCACGACCGGCTGGCGCCGCTGAACCTCAAGCTCCAGCAGCGCGGAGTCCAGCGGGCCCTGCTCGACATGGCGTCCCGCCCCGAGCTGCGGCCGTGCTCCGACGTGCTGTGGATGCTGCGCTACGTGATGCCGCACGGCGCCGCCCGCCCCATCATGGGCGAACGCAAGCTCGGCGAGGACCCCATCCAGGAGTCGTGGGACCTGGCCCTCGGCACCCACCAGCGGGCCCTGATCGAGCTGGGCTACGAGGGCGTCAGCCTGGAGCAGGTCCTCGAACAGCGTCTGCGCCGCACCGCGTACGGTCCGCAGGCGACCACGGCGACCGTCCTGGAGACCGTCGAGGACGCCACCCTGTACCTGCGCAGCCGCCGCCTCGCCGACGAACTGGGCCGGCACGCCCTGGAGGTCCTGGCCACCGAGCGGAGCGTCGACGGCGCCCCGGAGGTACTGCGCCGGGTGCGCGGACTGCTGGCGTACTACCGCACCAGTGAGCCGACACTCCCGGAGTGGATCGAGTCCTTCGTCAAGACCGGCTACGCCCACTACTGCACCCTGCTGCCGACGGCGTGCGCCGACGACGACGCGAGCGTGGGCCAGGTGGCGGCCATGCTGGGCTTCCTGTTCAGCATGGAGAGCCTCGCGCTCTCCCTCGGCTGCGACCGCAACCAGCTGGAGCTGGCCGTCGCCCAGTCGCACCCCGAGGACCCCGCGAAGATCGCGCTGCTGTGGGCGGCCAGAACCCAGCTCGGCCATCTCTCCCGCGCGGACCTGCGGGCGCGGTGCGCCGAACTGCTGGCCAACCCCCTGGTGGTGCCGGCCTACCCGCGCTACCTCAGCGGCCTCCTGCACGCGCTGGAACCGGTTCCGGGCCTGGCCGACTTCGTCGTCGAAGCCGTCTCCCACGCCTTCGCCCAGCTGCCGGACCCGGTGCTGCTGCCCTGGCTGCCGACCCTGATCACCACCCTGCGCGGCGGCGGCGCGGACCTCGCGCCCCTGCTGATCCGGGAGGCCGGCCGCATCTTCCCCGGCCGGCTGGCGGCCCTGGACGCCTGGGTGCCCCCGTGGCGGGCCGACCCGGCCCCGGCGGCGGCCCGGCCCTCCCGCGACCGGGCGCCCGGCCCGCGCGGCCTGCCCCTGCTCGCCGCCCACCCCGCGGCCTGCGAGGCGGTGGCGGACCTGCTCGGCTGCGCGGACCCCTGGCAGACGGCGGAGCCGGCCCCGGCGGGCGCGGCCCTGCTCGCCCGCCATCCACGCTCCGCGGAGGCCCTGGAGGCGCTGCTGACGACTCGCTGACGTCCCCTGCGACGCCCTGAACGCCTGACGACCCACCCGCCGAAGTCACCGGCCCCCCGCACCGGTGACTTCGGCACGCCCGTCACCTGCGCCAGAACAGGTGGTGCAGCACGCCGCTCGGGCTGGGCACGACCTCCAGGTGGAAGCGGTCGCTCAGCTCCTCGGGGGAGTCCCACAGCCGCAGTCCGGACCCGAGCTTCACCGGCGAGACCACGACGTGCAGGGTGTCGACGAGGTCGGCGTCGAGGAACTCCCGGATGGTGGTGACCCCGCCGCCCAGCCGGACGTCCTTGCCCTGCGCCGCCTCCCGCGCCTGCGCCAGCACCGTCGCGGGGTCGCCGTCGACGAAGTGGAAGGTGGTGTCGGACAGCGTGAACGAGGGGCGCTTGTGGTGGGTCAGGACGAACACCGGAGTGCGGAACGGGGGCTCCTCGCCCCACCAGCCGCGCCACTCGGGGTCCTGCCAGGGCCCTCGCTGCGGACCGAACTTGTTGCGGCCCATGATCTCGGCGCCGATGTTGCGCGAGAAATCGCGGGTGAAGTAGTCGTCCAGGCCCCGGGTGCCACCGGGGTCGGTGCGCATGGGCCAGCTCGCCGTGGCACCGGCCCAGGCGAACAGCCGACCGGGATCGACGTGCCCGAACGGCCGCTCCAGGCTCTGCTCCTCACCCGCGCCGATCCCGTCACTCGAAACGCAGAAGTTCTGCACCCGCAGTAGCTGAGTGGTCATGTGTTCCTCCCGTGTCGTCAGGCCACGGTGATAAGACTCCGCGGCCTGGCGGAACTCATCGGTGGCGTCGACACGACGCGCGCTCCCACCGCCGAGGCCGCCCGGCCCAGGTCAAGGCTTTGCTCGCCGGTTCCCGACGGGAGAGATCAGCGCACAGGAAAGCCGAAGGAGTAGCCCTGTTCCTTGAGCCAGGGGAGGATGCGGCGCAGGGCCGCGACGGTCTGGGAGCGGTCGCCGCCCGCGTCGTGGAACAGCAGCGTCGGCCCGTTGGGCACCTCACGCTGGACGGTGGCGACGATCGCGTTCGTGCCCGGCCGCTCGAAGTCCTTGGAGTCCACGTTCCAGCCCAGCGGACGCATGCCCCGGGAGGCGGCCAGGGTGCGGCTGTACGGGGTGAAGGCGCCGCCGGGGGCCCGGTAGTACATCGGCTTCACGCCGCCGGAGGCCTCGGTGATCATGCGCTCGGCGTCGAGGATCTGCTGCGACTGGTACGCCTGGGACTTCTTGTCCATGGTGGTGTCGTGCGACACGGTGTGGTCGCACAGCCGGTGCCCTGCCGCGACCACCTTCTTCACCAGGTCCGGGTGGGCCTGCGCCTGCGTCCCCACCATGCAGAACGTGGCCTTCACCCCGTACTGCTCAAGCAGGTCGAGCATCTGAGGCGTCCACACCGGATCAGGGCCGTCGTCGATGGTGATGTTGACGCCGCGCGGTCCCTTGTCCGAGGCGTGCGCGATGGTCACCGCCACCGGCGACGCCGGCGCAGTGCCCGACGAGGCCGACGCGGACGGCTTGGGCGAGGAGGCGGTGGCGCTCACCTCACCGGCCTGAGCCGTCCACACCGCGGCACCGGCGGCGAGCACGGTCACCCCGAGAGCCGCGCCAACCACCTTGCCGTACCAGCCGCGTCCACCACCGTGACGTGCCATGTCCGCCCCACTTCCCCGCAGTTCCCCACCGGCCCTCGGCCCCTGTTCTGCCACCTGACAGGACGAGAGACAGCGGCCATCGGATCCGTCCGTTACCGATCACGGACAATTCTGCGGGAGTTCACGGACAAGTCCGCGCGCGGCGGCGGTGATTGAACGATCCGCGAACAAGGAACAAGGACCGAGGGGCCCCGGCACACGTCACGTGTGCCGGGGCCCCTCGGCGTGCGGTTCAGTCCAAGTGATGCGTGTCGTTGAGGGCCAGCACCGTGGCGGTGCCGTCCTCGTCGTACCTCACCGTCGACAGGGACGCCGCCGCGACCTCCATACGGAACAGACTGTGCGGCGGGGCCTGCAGGGCGAGCCGTATCAGGGTCCTGAGCGGTACGACATGGGAGACGACCACGACCGTGGCGCCGGCGTACCGGGCCAGGAGTCCGTCCCGTACGGCGGAGACCCGGCGAGTGACCTCCCGCATGGTCTCGCCCGCGCCCGAGGGCGGACTCTCGGGCGAGGCGAACCATGCGCTCAGGTCGTCCGGGTAGCGTTCGCGGATCTCGCCGAAGGTCAGTCCCTCCCAGGCGCCGAAGTCCGCTTCCCGCAGGTCCCGGTCGACCTGGACGCTCAGGCCGAGGCGCGCGGCCACGGCCTGAGCGGTCTCCTGGCAGCGCCGCATCGGTGAAGTGACGACCGCCTCGATGGCGCCGCGGCGGGCGAGGGCGTCCGCTGCCGCCCGGGCCTGGCGGCGTCCGGCCGGGGAGAGGCCCGGGTTGGATCCTCCGCTCCCGGAGAGCCGCCGCTCGGGCGTGAGCAGGGTCTCGCCGTGCCGCAGCAGGACGAGTGTCGTCACGTCGCTCACTTCGAGGTCTGCGCGAAGTGGTCCCGTACGGCGTCGGTCTGCTTCTCCATGATGTCGATGATGCCCTCGACCACGCTCAGGTCGGCGTCCTCGGCGATCTCCAGGACCCGCGACCAGTCGAAGAAGCTGCGGGCCGGGTCGTTGGTGATGGGGAACACCCGGATGGTGGCCTCGTAGCTGGCGACTCCGCTGGTGGGTGCGACGGCCCGGTAGGACTGGGTCTTGTTGATCTCGTCACGGGCGGCGATCTCCTGCTGGACGACCTTGCCGCTGAGCGTGAGCTTGAAGTCGTAGCGGGCCGGCACCGTCTCGACCGAGCCGCCCTCCACCCAGCTGACGTCCCGGTGGACGTCCAGGTCGCCGGGGGACACGATCTCCAGGATCTGCATGGCGTCGCGGATGGTCGCCCACACCGTCTCCGGGTCGGCGTCGAGGATGGTGGAGTGGTACATGGTGTGCTTGCGCTGGATCTTGATCGGCACGGGGTGTTCCTTCTCTGGTTCTTGTCTAGTTCTTGGCGACGAGGTGGTTTCCGAGGACCAGGTAGTCGATCTCGGTGCCCAGGAAGCAGTTCAGGGCGTCGGTAGGAGTGCAGACGATGGGTTCGCCGGCGACGTTGAACGAGGTGTTGATCAGGCACGGGGTGCCGGTGAGGTCGATGAACCTCCGCAGCAGTGCGGTGAGCCGCGGGGTTCCCTCGTCCGTCAGGGTCTGGATCCGGGAGGTGCCGTCCACGTGTACGGCGCCGGGGATGCGCTCCTTGTACTCGTCGCGGACGGGGAAGACGAACGTCATGTACGGGGAGCTGGTCTTGCGCCCCATGTCGAAGATCTTCGGCGCCTGCTCTTCGAGGACCAGGGGAGCGAACGGGCGGAAGGGCTCGCGGTGCTTGACCCGGGTGTTGATGATGTCCTTGATGTCGTCGAAGCCGGGGTTGGCGAGGATGCTGCGGTGCCCCAGCGCGCGCGGCCCGTGCTCGATACGGCCTTCGAACCAGCCGATGACGACCTTCTGCGTCAGCAGCTTCGCCACCTGCTCGACGACCTCCTCGTCGTCCAGGCGCGAGACGGCGACACGGTCGCCGAAACGCTCAAGGGCCTCCTCGATCGCGGCGTCGTCGTAGGCCGGGCCGAGGTACGGGGTGACGGGTGTGGAGGCGGCGGCGAGGACGGCGGCGGGCTCGGTGCCGGGGTCGTTGAGCCAGGCATGGGCCGCGGCTCCGATGGTGATGCCGGTGTCCGAGGCGCCGAAGCTGACGTGCATGTCCTCGAAGCGGGAGCCTTCGAACAGCGGGGTGTTGTTCAGGCAGTTCAGGGCGACGCCGCCTTCGAACAGCAGCAGGTCGAGATCCGTCCGCCGCTCCAGGTGGCGGACCTGGTGGGCGGTGGCGACGTTCAGCATCTGCTGCGCGGCGGCGGCGACGCGGGCCTTGTAGGCGAGGGTGTCCTCGAACGGGCCGAAGTACTCCTCGAACAGGGCGTCGTGGCTGTGGAGGTTGTCGGTCTGCAGCGGCTTGGTGAAGCTGTAGCGGCCGTCGTCGTGCAGCCGCAGCAGGTGCTCGACGAACGGGTTCGGCGCCGGCGGGGCGGTGTATCCCGCCAGGCCCATCACCTTGTACTCGTCGTTGTTGGGGACGAAGCCGAGGAAGCGGGTGATGGAGGAGAACAGGGTGCCCATGGAGTACTGGGCACCGATGACGGTGTCGTCGAAGACGGTGATCCTGCCGTTGCGTATCTCGCCCGTCAGCGTCGAGAAGCGTTCGGCGCGGCCGTCGCTGACGAGGAACGCGGCGTCCTTCATGCCGGCGAGGTAGTAGCCGGTGGTGGCGTGCGCCAGGTGGTGAGGAACGAAGCGGACCTTGGCCGGGTCGGGGCGGTGTCCGGTGCGGGCCTCGAAGTCCGCGAGCATCGCCTCGGGGCTGACGACCTGGTCGAACAAGTCGGCCATGTCGCTCATGAGGTTGGTCTTCGCGGCCAGCGGCATGGGCGAGGTGCGGATGCCGTCCAGGATCTCGTTCAGGACCTGAGGGGTCCAGTTCCACGGGAAGGCGAACAGATCGACGTCGTCGAACGTGATCCCGGCTTCGTTCAGACACCAGTCGATCGCGTTCACGGGGAAGTCGGTGGTCTTCTTCTCCCGGTTGAGGCGCTCCTCCTCCACCGCGGCGACCAGGCGGCCGTCGATCAGGAGTGCGGCGGCGGCGTCATGGCCCAGGAGGTAATGCTTGTTGATGCCGGTCGCACCGAGGCGTTCGGAGAAGAACTCCGACACCCGACTGAAACCATTACATCCGAGAACAATCACGGGATTCTTTCCTGTTATGGGGCTACTTGGCGATCAGCAGGTCGCGCAGCTTCTCTCCGGCCGCGGGCGCCTGGCACAGACCCGCGCCGGTGAATCCGGCCGCGTACAGGAAGCGGCGGGTGGGGTGTTCGCCGATGAAGGCGGAGTTGCCGGGGCTGGCGTCGAAGTCGCCGGTCCACGCGCGATGCAGGCCGCTGCCGTCCAGGGCGGGGAACAGGGTGCCGAGATGCCCGGCGATGCGGCCGAGCCAGGCCTCGCGGCTCTCGCCGGCCTTCGGTGCGCCCATCGCGAGGAGGATGCGGTCCCGCCAGGAGCGGATTCGCAGCCCGGATGCGACATGCATCGTCATGGGCAACTCGCGGTGCGGGACGGGCGGGACGTCGGTGAACAGCATCTCCATCGAGTGGGGCGTCAGCGGCAGGTCGACCGACGCCATGGCCGCCACCTCGCCGGACCAGGGTCCGGCCGTGCACACGACGCTGTCCGCCTTGATGCTGCCCTGCGGGGTGTGGACGGTGTTGTCGTCGTCGATGCCTGTGACGGGTGTGTGGGTGAACAGGCGGGCGCCGTGGTTGCGGGCGGCGGCGGCGTAGCCGCGGACGATGTCCAGGCCGTCCACGTGGTACGCCTCCGGGGACCAGGCGGCGGCCAGGACGGCGCGCTCGTCGATCAGCGGGTTCAGCTCGGCCGCCTCGCGGGCACCGATCAGCCCGACCTGGACACCGGCGGCCTGCTGGTCCTGCTGGTCCGCCTCGAATGCGGCGATCTGCTGCTCGTCGGTGAACAGCGCCATGAACCCCAGCCGCTTCAGGCCGAGTGAGGCTCCGGTGCGGCGGGCGAAGTCGTGATAGGCGTTCAGGCTGCGCACGGCCCTGCGCCCCGTGGAGGGGTTGCCGGGGAAGTAGGTGCGGACCATGCCCGCCGTGTGCGCGGACGCGCCGCCGCCGAGGCCTCCGCGTTCCAGCAGCACGGTGTCCACGCCGGCTTCGGCGAGGTGGTAGGCGGTGGAGGTGCCGATCACTCCGCCCCCGACGACGACGGCTTCGGCGCGGGCAGGCAGGGCAGTCATGGCTACGCGCCCGCCTTGACGCCCTGCTGGCGCAGGTGGTCGCCGGTGTCCCACGGGTACAGCTGGAGGTTCCAGCCGCCGAGGCAGTTGATGTAGAGGGCCATCTGGCTGGTGACGGCGTAGAAGTCGTCACGGTCGAGGCGGTCGAGGACGTCGAGGAAGCGCTGGGTGAACGCCCACAGCTTCTCCAGGCCGCAGTAGCCGAGGAACTCGGCGGGGACGCCGACCAGGAGGCGGGTCATGTGGACCAGGGAGTCCATCGGCATGCCCTGGACGGCGGCGCGGACGAGTCCGCCGTAGGAGGCGTAACCCAGGGGACGCGTCTCGCCGTTGACGAACAGCAGGGTGGGAAGGACGGTGCCGAAGTTGCCCGCCTGGGAGGGGATGACGCCCTGGTGGAGGTCTTCCAGCTCGACCGGGGGCGCGAGCCAGATCCTCTCGGTCTCGGCGGCGATGTCGGCGATCAGGCGGCCGGCGTCCGCGTCGCCGGCGTGGAGCACCGGGATGCGGTGGCCCCCCGGTTCGCCGGCGCGGCGGACCTCGACGAGGATCTGCTTCTTCGTGGAGTAGACGGCGTCCCAGATCGCGGCCCCGGCCTCCAGCAGGGCGGGCATGTCCGCCTCACGGATCCGGCCGACGGGGGTGGCGGGCATCGGCTCCGTCAAGGTGCCGTACTTGATGCCCAGGTGCTGCAAGCCGGAGCAGAACACGGTGCCGTCGGGGGCCTCGCGCCGGTCGGGGATACGGGTGGTGTGGGGGGTGTGCAGCAGGGTGGGTATCGGCGCCACGTGGTAGAGGTGCTCTCCCGCGATGAGTGCGTGCCCCTGGAGGCTCTGGTAGGGCAGGGACTCCCACAGGGCGTCGGCGAGCGCCGGGTTGCGGTCGTCGAGATCGGCGGCGACCGTGATGCCGAGGTCGGGCCAGGAGATCTCGATCTGACGGCCAAGCAGCTTCTCAGACAAGGCTTTCCCCGTTCGTTGGTTCGGCTTGCCCGAGGAGTACATCGCCGGTGGACGGGTATCAGCCAGGCGACAAAGACCTGAAATGTGAGCAGTCTGAGATCTGTGATTCGTGTGTTCCTACGAGAACCAGACGGCTCGGAAATCGGTCAATGTGCGCTCCTTCCAGGGCTGTTGCGGTCGAGCGCGCTCACTTGTCGGCCGGCCGGCCCGTGACCGCTTGGGGGAAGTCGAACAGCTGCTCAGGGTCGAAGGCGGCCTTGACGCGCTGCATCCGCGGGTAGTTCTCGCACACCGCCGGTCCCGGGCGGGCGCCGGCGCGGTGCTTCGGGCGCGCTCAAGCAGGACACCCAGCGGGTCTGCCGCGGCGGTCCACGACCTGGTCGAGACGGAACCCGGCGTCCCCCCGTTGGAGAGGCGTCCGTGAGACGTGAGAAGGTCTGACGCGTGAGTGAGACACCGTCGAACACCCTGCAATACCGCTTTGACGGGCCGGAGGACGCCCCGGTCCTGATCCTGGGTCCCTCACTGGGTACCACCTGGCACATGTGGGACCGGCAGGTCCCGGAGCTGGTCAAGCAGTGGCGCGTCCTGCGGTTCGACCTGCCGGGGCACGGCGGTGCACCCGCGCACCCCGCGGGATCCGTCGCCGAGCTCACCGCCCGCCTGCTCGCCACCCTCGACGCGCTCGGGGTGCAGCGCTTCGGGTACGCCGGCTGCGCGCTCGGCGGTGCCGTCGGCGTCGAGCTGGCGCTGCGCCACCCCGAGCGGCTCGCCTCGCTGGTGCTGATCGCCGCCTCGCCCCGGTTCGGCACCGCCGACGAGTTCCGCCAGCGCGGCGTGATCGTGCGCACCAACGGCCTCGACCCGATCGCCCGCACGTCCCCCGACCGCTGGTTCACGCACGGCTTCGCCGCCGCACAGCCCGCGATCACCGACTGGGCCGTGCAGATGGTGCGCACCACCGACCCCGGCTGCTACATCGCCGCCTGCGAGGCGCTCGCCGCGTTCGACGTACGGCCCGAGCTGGGCCGGGTGGGCGTGCCGACCCTCGTCCTCGTGGGCTCCGAGGACCAGGTCACCGGGCCCGCCGAGGCGCGCACGCTGGTCGCCGGCATCCCCGACGCCCGTCTCGCGGTCGTGCCCGGCGCCTCCCACCTGGTCCCGGTCGAACAGCCGGCCGCCGTGACCGACCTGCTCGTCACGCACTTCTCCACCGCCTGGCAGCCGGTCATCGACCCCGGCACCGGCCAGATCGCCATCCCGGCCGCGCCCGTCAAGCCGGTGCTCGCCGCGCCGCCGCCGCAGCCGACGGCCCCGATCGCCGAGATCGCGCCCGCCGTGGCGGAGCCCCAGCCCGCCGGGCGCCCCGACCCGTACGACGCGGGGCTTAAGGTGCGCCGGGAGGTGCTCGGCGACGCCCACGTCGACCAGGAGCTGGCGCAGGCCGGTGACTTCTCCGGCGACTTCCAGGAGCTGCTCACCCGCTACGCCTGGGGCGAGGTGTGGAACCGGCCCGGCCTCGACCGGCGCTCCCGCAGCTGCGTCACGCTGACCGCGCTCGTCGCCGGCGGTCACCTGGAGGAGCTCGCCTTCCACACCCGCGCCGCCCTGCGCAACGGACTCACCCCGGACGAGATCAAGGAGGTGCTGCTGCAGGCGGCCGTCTACTGCGGCATCCCGGCGGCGAGCAGCGCCTTCAAGGTGGCCCAGCAGGTCATCCGCGAGGAGACCACCCTCGCCGAGTGAGATCCCGAGTGAGATCCGGGCGGCGGCACGGAGGTGCGCCGCCGCACCCCTGCGCCGCCCGGGGCAGGATGGGCGTATGAAGCTCACGAAGATGTCGCACGCCTGTGTCCGTCTGGAGAAGGACGGGCGGACGCTCGTCCTCGACCCGGGCGGTTTCAGCGAGCAGGACGCCGCGCTCGGCGCGGACGCCGTCCTGGTCACGCACGAGCACCCGGACCACTTCGACGAGGGGCGGCTGCGGGCCGCGCTGGAGCACAACCCGGCCGCCGAGATCTGGACCCTGCGGTCGGTCGCCGAGCAGATCTCGGCGGCCTTCCCCGGCCGGGTGCACACCGTCGGCCACGGCGACACCTTCACCGCCGCCGGCTTCGACGTCCAGGTGCACGGCGAACTGCACGCCGTGATCCACCCCGACATCGCGCGCGTCACCAACGTCGGCTACCTCATCGACGGCGGCGCCGTCTTCCACCCCGGCGACGCGCTCACCGTCCCCGACCACCCCGTCGAGACGCTGATGCTGCCGGTGATGGCCCCCTGGAACAAGATCTCCGAGGTCATCGACTACGTCCGCGAGGTCGGGCCGCGTCGCGCCTACGACGTTCACGACGCCCTCCTGACCGACCTCGCCCGCCCCATCTACGA
This sequence comes from Streptomyces sp. Ru71, assembly GCF_002920535.1. Classification (GTDB taxonomy): domain Bacteria; phylum Actinomycetota; class Actinomycetes; order Streptomycetales; family Streptomycetaceae; genus Streptomyces. The sequence continues at coordinate 61,851 of NZ_PQSS01000044.1, forward strand.
CCGCCAGATCGGCGCCCTCGGCGGCACGGACCACCAGCGGCTGACCCCGGGAAGCAGCACGGAGGTCTAGCGGGGACCGCGTTGTCAGTGCCGCCGGGTAGGTTGTGAGGCATGCGCATCGCGACCTGGAACGTGAACTCGATCACCGCCCGCCTCCCGAGGCTCCTGGCCTGGCTGGAGAGCAGCGGCACCGACGTGCTGTGCCTGCAGGAGGCCAAGGTCGCCGAGGACCAGTTCCCCTTCGAGCAGCTGCGCGAGCTGGGCTACGAGGCGGCGGTGCACGCCACCGGGCGGTGGAACGGCGTGGCGGTGGTCTCCCGCGTCGGCATCGAGGACGTCGTCAAGGGCCTGCCCGGCGACCCCGGCTTCGACGGCGCCGTCGAGCCGCGCGCGATCTCCGCGACCTGCGGCCCGGTCCGCGTCTGGTCGGTCTACGTGCCCAACGGCCGTGAGGTGGAGCACCCGCACTACGCGTACAAGCTCCAGTGGTTCGAGGCCCTGAAGGCGGCCGTGGCGGGGGACGCCCAGGGCAGCCGCCCGTTCGCGGTGATGGGCGACTACAACGTGGCGCCGACCGACGACGACGTCTTCGACGTGGCCGCGTTCGAGGGCTCCACCCACGTCACCCCGGCGGAGCGCGCCGCGCTCGCCTCACTGCGCGAGGCCGGGCTGAACGACGTGGTGCCGCGCCCGCTGAAGTACGACCAGCCCTTCACCTACTGGGACTACCGCCAGCTCTGCTTCCCCAAGAACCGCGGCATGCGCATCGACCTGGTGTACGGCAACGAGCCGTTCGCCAAGGCCGTCAAGGACGCCTACGTCGACCGCGAGGAGCGCAAGGGCAAGGGAGCCTCGGACCACGCGCCGGTCGTCGTCGACCTGGACGTCTGAGGCACCCCGGCGCTCACAGCAGCCGCAGGTCCACCGAGTTCCCGAGCGCGGCCATTCCCGCGTCCTCGGGGTGCAGATGGTCGCCGCTGTCGTAGGCGGGCAGCATCCGCTCCGGGCGGGCCGGGTCGCGGACCACGGCGTCGAAGTCCAGCACGCCGTCGAAGCCACCGGTGGCGCGGATCCAGGCGTTGACGGCCCGGCGCTCGGTGTCCACGGCGGCCGGGCACCGGGCGTGGCCCGCGCAGGGCAGGATCGTCGCGGCCAGGACGCGCAGCCCGCGCTCGCGCGCCCGGTCCGCGATGGTGCGCAGCCCGTCGATCAGCGCCCCGGCCGGCGCCCCCGCCAGCAGGTCGTTGACGCCCTCCAGGATAACCACGGTGCGCACCCCGGTCTGCGCGAACACGTCCCGCTCCAGCCGGTGCAGGGCGCTCACCCCGGACTGCACGGTCGTGACGCCGTCGCCCGGGTAGCCGTCGGCGAGCACGCGGTTGGCCGAGACGCCGCCGTTGAGGACGCCGTAGCGCGGCACCACACGCTGTCCGCGCAGCCGCCCGGCCAGCACATCGGGCCAGCGGCGGCCGGCGTCGGGCGTCGACCGCTCCCCGTCGGTGATCGAGTCGCCGAGCGCGACCACCGACCCGGGCCCGCCGCCGACGTCCACCCCGGTCAGCAGCGGCCAGCTGGTCAGGGTCGTGGCGTACGCTCGGGCGACACGTCCGCGGTGTGGTCGCCGGCCCGCTCAGATACGACCGCTGCAGCGCGAGCCGGTGGACGGGCGCCGCCGTCACCGGTCCCGGCAGATGGAAGCTGACCAGCAGGTCCGCCCCGGCGGGCACCGCGAAGGCCAGCGGATCGCTCACCGCCTGCGCCCCGGCCGGGATCTCCACCCCGGCCGCACCGTCGAAGGACACCGCCACCGGCGTGCCCGTCGGCGCCGCCCCCGACGCG
>NZ_PQSS01000045.1 GCF_002920535.1 Streptomyces sp. Ru71
TCCGGCCCGGCAGCCGGCCGGAGCCCGGCGTTCCGGGCGCGCGCGCCGGGGCCGCCCGGCCCCGGAGGTCCGTCGGCCCCCCCGCATCCCCCGGCCCGTCCCCGTCGCCCACCGACCCCGCACCGCGCCCCCGCCCCCGGCGCCCCCCGGCCTCCCGCCCGGCCCCGGCCAGGTCTGGGGCGCGACGGGGGAGGCGCGGCCCCGGGTGTCGCTCGGCGAGCCCGAGTTCTTCGACGACCGTGCCTACCGCGGCCGTCCACGGCCCCGGCGGCACGCGGTCGCGGCCACCGTCTGTCTCGTCCTCGGCCTCGGGCTCATCGGCGGGGCCGTCACCGGCGCCTGGCTGACCGGGGACTCCGAGGAGGAGGGCGCCGCCGCCACCTACGTCGCGGCCTCCGGCCTCTGGCACAACGTGCCCGTCGACACCCTCTTCCCGCCCACCGTGACCGGCCCCGACGCCGGCCCCGGCGGCGCCGACCGCACCTGGACCCGGATCGCGGTCGCCCCCGACGGCGACTGCGCCGACGCCTTCGACCCGCTGCTGCGCAAGGCCCTCGACCCCGTCGGCTGCGCCCGCCTGCTGCGCGCGACGTACACCGACGCCACCCAGAGCCATGTCACCACCGTCGGCCTGCTGTTCACCAAGGCCGACCCGGCCGCCATGCGCGCGCTGAGCACCCGGTTCCGTACCGAGGGCCTCGGCACCCGCCCCGACCTGCTGCCCCGCCCCTACGCCCAGGCCGGCACCCCCGCCGCGGGCTTCGGCGACCCGCAGCGCGCCGCATGGACGATCACCGTGCTCACCGACGTCCCCGTGGTCGTCTACGCCGTCACCGGCTGGGCCGACGGCCGCACCGTCGACACCCCGCAGCCCGCCGGGGCCACCGGTTCCGGCGCCACCACGGCCCCCATCCAGGCCGGCCTCGGCAACGAGGCGCAGGGTCTGGCCGACCGCATCGAGAAGAACCTGCGCGGCAGCGCCGTAACGCCCACGGAGAAGACGTCATGAGCCGCCCCACCACCGTCGCGCGCGCGAGCCGCACGGGGCTGCTGGCCTGCCTGCTCGCCGGCTCCCTCGCACTGCTGCCCGCCACCCCCGCGCAGGCCGACGGCATACGGAGCCGGCAGTGGGCCCTGGACGCGCTGCACGCCCAGCAGGTCTGGCGCACCACCCAGGGCCGGGGCGTCACCGTCGCTGTCCTCGACACCGGCGTCGAGGCCGACCACCCCGACCTCGCCGGCAACGTCCTGACCGGCACCGACCTCGTCGGCTTCGGCGCCCGGGAGGGCAGCCGCTCCTGGGCCCGGCACGGCACCGCGATGGCGTCGATCATCGCCGGGCACGGCCACGGCCCCGGCGGTGCCGACGGCGTCATGGGCATCGCCCCGAAGGTGAAGATCCTTCCCGTGCGGGTGATCCTGGAGGACAGCGACCCCGACCGCGACCGGGCCCGCCGCACCCGCGGCAACGCCCTCGCCGAGGGCATCCGCTGGGCCGCCGACCACGGCGCCGACGTCATCAACCTCTCCCTCGGCGACGACTCCGCCTCCGCGCACCCCGAGCCCGCCGAGGACGAGGCCGTGCAGTACGCCCTGAAGAAGGGTGCCGTCGTCGTCGCCTCGGCCGGCAACGGCGGCGAGAAGGGCGACCACATCTCCTACCCGGCCGCCTACCCCGGCGTCATCGCCGCCACCGCCGTCGACCGGTTCGGCACCCGCGCCTCCTTCTCCACCCGCCGCTGGTACGCCACCGTCAGCGCGCCCGGCGTCGACATCGTCATCGCCGACCCCGACCACCGCTACTACCAGGGCTGGGGCACCTCCGCGGCGTCCGCGTTCGTCTCCGGATGCGTCGCCCTGATCAAGGCGGCCCACCCCGGGCTGACCCCGGCCCAGATCAAGCAGCTGCTGGAGCGGACCGCCCGCAGCGCCCCCGTCGGCGGCCGCGACGACTCCCGCGGCTTCGGCTTCGTCGACCCGGCGGCCGCCATCAAGGCCGCCGCAGGACTGAGACCCGAGGGCCTGCACTCGGCGGCCTACGGGCGGAAGTACTTCGGGGACGGGCCCGAGGCCGTGCGCGAGGAGAGCGGCACCAGCGACTGGGCGGCCCCGCTCGCGGGCAGCGTCGGCGGAGTGCTGCTGGTCGCCGCCGCCGTCCTGTGGCGCGGCCGCCGCCAGGAGTACGACGTGCGGGGCCGCCACGAGGAGCACGACGCCCTGTGAGCAGCGGCGCGGCCGCACCGCGTAGGGTCGGGGCCGTGGCGAACAAGAACATCCCCGATCCCGGCTTCTCCGACGACGACGGCTCCGCCGACCCCCGCCTGAGCGCCGCGCTCGCCGCCTGGGCCGAGGACCGCACGGCCGTCGGGCCCGTCCTGGCCGCGCTCAAGGGCGCCCGGCTGCTCGTCCCCGTCGTGGCCGTGCTCGGTGAGGTGGAGGAGGACGAGAACGGGCTGCGCCGCGAGAAGACCTCCGACATGGCCGTGCCCACGCTGAAGGCCGGCCACCGCACCGCGCTGCCCGCCTTCACCTCCACGGACTCGCTGGCCCGCTGGGACCCGGCCGCCCGCCCCGTCGCCGTACCCCTGCACCAGGCGCTGCAGGCCGCCGCGCACGAGAAGGCCGACACGGTCGTGCTCGACCTGGCCGGGCCCGTCCCGTTCGAGCTGACCGGACCCGCGCTGCTCGCGCTCGCCGAGGGCCGCACCTCGACCGACCCGCTCACCGACCCCGCGGTGATCGAGGCCGTGCGGGCCGCCGTCGCCGCCGAGCCACGGGTGCTGCGCGCCCATCTCGGACCGGGACAGGCCGACGGCACCCTCGCCCTCGTCCTCGGCCCGGACGCCGCGCCCGCCGAGGCCGCCCGCGCGGTCGCCGAGCGGCTCGCCGCCGACGAGACACTCAGGGCCCGCCTGGTGCGCGGCCTCGACCTGGCAGTGCTGCCGGCCGAGGCGACGCCCCCGGGCGAGCCCCTGTATGTACGCGGATGAGCTGCTAGCCGTAGACCGGGCCGGTGTACTTCTCGCCCGGCCCCTGGCCCGGCTCGTCCGGGACGATCGACGCCTCGCGGAAGGCCAGCTGCAGCGACTTCAGGCCGTCGCGCAGCGGCGCCGCGTGGAAGGAGCTGATCTCGGTCGCGGACGCGTCCAGCAGACCGGCGAGGGCGTGCACCAGCTTGCGGGCCTCGTCCAGGTCCTTGTACTTGTCGCCCTCCTCGGTCAGGCCGAGCTTCACGGCGGCGGCGCTCATCAGGTTGACGGCGACCGTCACGATCACCTCGACGGCGGGGACCTCGGCGATGTCGCGGGTCATCTCGTCGAAGTCGGGAGCCTCGGGCGATTCGGGGGACTCAGGAGGGGTGTCACTCATGTCCCACACGATAGGCCCCGGACCACGGCGGTTCGCACCACCCCCGGGCAGCTGCTAACCTTGTGTGACGACCGGCCGGACACCCCCATGTGTACGGCCCACAAGTGGAGGCTCCGAACTCCCACCTGACCGTCCTCCGGGACGGCGGGTCATCCGGTCAGGCGGCCACCATCGTTCCGTACGGACGATGGAGTCGCCCGATAGTGCGCCCCGCGGTCACCGCGATGGTGCTCCGGTAGTGCGAGGAGCCCCGCCTGTGATCGTCCGGGGCATTTTTTCTGCTTCGGCGCGGTTAGGTCTCACGAAAACAGACGTACGCGGCTGTCCGCCAGACGGTCGTGTGGTGCTACCGAGGAGGATCCATCAGCGCCGAGCCCCGCATCAACGACCGGATTCGCGTTCCCGAGGTGCGACTTGTCGGTCCCAGTGGCGAGCAGGTCGGCATCGTGCCGCTCGCGAAGGCACTGGAGCTTGCTCAGGAGTACGACCTCGACCTGGTTGAGGTCGCGGCGAACGCCCGTCCGCCCGTGTGCAAGCTCATGGACTACGGGAAGTTCAAGTACGAGTCGGCCATGAAGGCCCGTGAGGCGCGCAAGAACCAGGCGCACACGGTCATCAAGGAGATGAAGCTCCGGCCGAAGATCGACCCGCACGACTATGACACCAAGAAGGGTCACGTCGTCCGGTTCCTCAAGCAGGGCGACAAGGTCAAGATCACGATCATGTTCCGTGGTCGCGAGCAGTCCCGGCCCGAACTGGGCTACCGACTGCTGCAGCGGCTCGCGGAGGACGTCCAGGACCTCGGTTTCGTCGAGTCGAACCCGAAGCAGGACGGCCGCAACATGATCATGGTTCTCGGTCCGCACAAGAAGAAGACCGAGGCGATGGCCGAGGCCCGCCAGGCGCAGGAGGCCCGCAAGGCTTCTGCGAAGGCCAACCCCGGCCGGTCGCAGAACCCCGCCGATGCCGAGGTCGAGGCCGAGGCGTCCGCCGAGGAACCTGCCGAGGCGTGATCCCGGGGACTGTGCCCGGGGACACCCGGGACGTACGTCCCAGGAAGTAACCGAAACAAGAGCGACGTTCCGATCGTGCCCGGTTTTCGCGACCGGGCACCGGAGCGCCACCGACGAGGAGAGAACGGCGCTATGCCGAAGAACAAGTCGCACAGCGGTGCCAGCAAGCGCTTCAAGGTCACCGGCTCCGGCAAGGTGCTCCGTGAGCGCGCCGGCAAGCGCCACCTGCTCGAGCACAAGTCGTCCCGCGTGACGCGTCGCCTCACCGGCAACGCCGAGATGGCCCCGGGCGACGCCGCGAAGATCAAGAAGCTTCTCGGCAAGTGACGTACGGGCGCCACTGAGCGCCGTACGGCACAACCGGGACCCAATCGATTCCGGGCCGTGTGAGGACACCCACGGCCCCGCTACAAGGAGTTAAAAAGTGGCACGCGTCAAGCGGGCAGTCAACGCCCACAAGAAGCGCCGGGCGATCCTGGAGCAGGCCTCCGGCTACCGCGGTCAGCGTTCGCGCCTGTACCGCAAGGCCAAGGAGCAGGTCACCCACTCGCTGGTCTACAACTACAACGACCGCAAGAAGCGCAAGGGTGACTTCCGCCAGCTGTGGATCCAGCGCATCAACGCCGCTGCCCGCGCCAACGGCATCACCTACAACCGCTTCATCCAGGGTCTGAAGGCCGCGAACATCGAGGTCGACCGCAAGATCCTGGCCGAGCTGGCGGTCAACGACGCGAACGCCTTCGCGGCGCTCGTCGAGGTCGCGCAGAAGGCGCTGCCTTCGGACGTCAACGCGCCGAAGGCCGCGTGACGCTGCGCTGGCTTTAGCCGACGTTCACCGCAGGACCCGCAGGCTTTCAGCTTGCGGGTCCTGTCGTTGGGCCGGTTCTGTCGTCGGTCGGCTGCGGGTTCGTCGTGGCTGGTCGCGCAGTTCCCCGCGCCCCTGTCGGGGCGCGACCCCCCGGCGTTCCACAGACAAGACTTCCTGAAGGTGAAGAAGAGCATGCCTCCCGTCAGCCCCGAGCTGATCTCGGCCCGGTCCCCCCGTGTCTCCGCCGCTCGGCGGCTGGCCAAGCGGAACTTCCGGGGGAAGGAGCGGCTGTTTCTCGCCGAGGGGCCGCAGGCCGTGCGGGAGGCGGCCGGGCACGCGGACACGCTGGTCGAGCTGTTCGCCACCGTCGAGGCCGCGGAGCGCTACGCCGACATCATCGGTGAGGCCCGCACCGCGGGGGCCCGCGTCCACCTCGCCTCCGAGCAGGTCATCGAGGACATCTCCACCACCGTGACCCCGCAGGGGCTGGTGGGTGTGTGCCGGTTCCTCGACACGCCGTTCGAGGACATCCTCACGGCCCGGCCGAAACTCGTCGCCGTGCTCGCCCACGTCCGCGACCCCGGGAACGCCGGCACCGTGCTGCGCTGCGCCGACGCCGCCGGCGCCGAGGCCGTCGTGCTCACCGACGCCTCCGTCGACCTGTACAACCCCAAGGCCGTGCGCGCCTCCGTCGGCTCGCTCTTCCACCTGCCCGTGGCCGTCGGCGTCCCCGTCGAGCAGGCCATCGACGGCCTCAAGGCGGCCGGCGTGCGCATCCTCGCCGCCGACGGAGCCGGGGACCGGGACCTGGACGAGGAACTGGACAAGGGCAGCATGGGCGGGCCGACCGCCTGGGTCTTCGGCAACGAGGCCTGGGGCCTGCCCGAGGAGACCCGCGCGCTGGCCGACGCCGTCGTGCGCGTGCCCATCCACGGCAAGGCCGAGAGCCTGAACCTCGCGACCGCCGCGGCCGTATGTCTGTACGCGTCCGCGCGTGCACAGCGCGCCTCCGGAGGGTGCCGCTCCGTCACCGGGAGCTAGTAGGGTGACCAGCTCGGGGGCCTACTCAGTCGCCTGAGAGGTGGGATACGGGGATGAGCGTCGGCACCAGCAACGCACCGGGAGCAGGGGACGTGCGGCGGCGACCGCCCGCGCCCCGGCCGTCCGGTGACCCCGCCGCGCTCGGCATCGACCCCGACGACCTGCCCGACGGCCTCGTCGTCGCCGACGAGCACGGACACGTCGTCTGCTTCAACAGCGCCGCCGAGCGCATCACAGCCGTCCGCGCCGACGACGCCCTCGGGCAGCCGCTGGAGAAGGTCCTGCCGTTAGAGGACCTGGAGGGGCGGCGCTGGTGGCAGCTGACCGACCCCTACGGCGGCCTCGCCACCCGCACCCGGCAGCCCGAGCGCAATCTGCTCCTGCCCGGCGGGCGCGAGGTGCTGGTCACCGTGCGCTATGTGCGCACCGAGCCCACCGGGCCCGTCCACCGCCTCGTCGTCCAGCTGCGCGACACCGAGGCCCGGCGCCGCACCGAGCGCAGCCACGCCGAGCTGATCGCCACCGTCGCCCACGAGCTGCGCTCCCCGCTCACCTCGGTCAAGGGCTTCACCGCGACCCTGCTCGCCAAGTGGGAACGCTTCACCGACGACCAGAAGCGGCTGATGCTGGAGACCGTCGACGCCGACGCCGACCGGGTCACCCGCCTGATCGCCGAGCTGCTGGACATCTCCCGGATCGACAGCGGGCGGCTTGAGGTGCGCCGCCAGCCCGTCGACATCGGCGCCGCCGTCGGACGGCACATCCAGGCCTACGTCGCCGCCGGCCAGCCCGCCGACCGCTTCCTGCTGCGCCTGGAGCAGCCGCTGCCCGCCCTGTGGGCGGACCCCGACAAGATCGACCAGGTGCTCAGCAACCTCATCGAAAATGCCGTGCGGCACGGCGAGGGAACCGTCACCATTGGCATCACGGCCACGGCGTCCCCCCGCGAAGGGGAGGAGACCGGCACGTCGGTCACGGTGAGCGACGAGGGGCCCGGCATCCCGGAGGAGTCCATGAACCGCGTCTTCACCCGCTTCTGGCGGGGCAGCAAGCGCGGTGGCACCGGCCTCGGGCTGTACATCGTCAAGGGCATCGTCGAGGCCCACGGCGGGACGATCACGGTCGGCCGCGCCCAGCAGGGCGGCGCCGAGTTCCGATTTACCCTGCCCGTGGCAGCGCCGGCGTATCTCGCCTGACGGCCCACGGGCTCTTCGTATACCTCCACCCCGTTAGACTCGGCCTTTGGCACCTTTGCGTCCTCACGCGGCCCACACGAGTCGGTGACGGGGACCGTCAGCCAGCCAATCGGAAGCACGGGAAGAGATGTCGGCACCGAATAAGTCGTACGACCCTGTCGAGGTCGAGGCGTTGAAACCGGAAGAGATCGAGCGCATGCGGGACGAGGCGCTCGCCGCCTTCGCCGCCGCGGACTCCCTCGACGCGCTCCAGGAGGCCAAGGTCGCCCACACCGGCGGCACCTCCCCGCTGGCGCTCGCCAACCGCGAGATCGGCGCGCTGCCCCCGCACGCCAAGGCGGCCGCGGGCAAGCTGGTCGGCCAGGCCCGAGGCGCCGTGAACAAGGCCCTCGCCGCCCGCCAGGTGGAGCTGGAGGCCGAGCGGGACGCGCGCGTGCTGGTCGAGGAGGACGTGGACGTCACCCTGCCGTACGACCGCGTGCCGGCCGGCGCCCGCCACCCGCTGACCACGCTCTCGGAGCGCATCGAGGACATCTTCGTGGCCATGGGCTACGAGGTCGCCGAGGGCCCGCAGGCCGAGGCCGAGTGGTTCAACTTCGACGCGCTCAACATCGGCCCGGACCACCCGGCCCGCGGTGAGCACGACACGTTCTTCGTGGCCGGCCCCGAGGGCGGCACCGAGTCCGGCGTGGTGCTGCGCACCCACACCTCGCCCGTGCAGATCCGCTCCCTGCTGGAGCGCGAGCTGCCGGTCTACGTGATCTGCCCCGGTGTCGTCTACCGCACCGACGAGCTGGACGCCACGCACACCCCGGTCTTCCGCCAGGTCGAGCTGCTCGCCGTGGACGAGGGCCTGACCATGGCCGACCTCAAGGGCACCCTGGACCACATGGTCCAGTCGCTGTTCGGCGAGGGCATGAAGACGCGGCTGCGCCCGAACTTCTTCCCGTTCACCGAGCCGTCCGCCGAGATGGACATGGTGTGCTACGTCTGCCGCGGCGAGTCCGTCGGCAACCCGGACCGCCCCTGCCGCACCTGCTCCTCCGAGGGCTGGATCGAGCTGGGCGGCTGCGGCATGGTCAACCCGCGGGTGCTGACCGCCTGCGGTGTCGACCCGGAGAAGTACAGCGGCTTCGCCTTCGGGTTCGGCATCGAGCGGATGCTGATGTTCCGCCACAACGTCGAAGACATGCGAGACATGGTCGAGGGTGACGTCCGGTTCACCCGGCCCTTCGGGATGGAGATCTGATGCGGGTCCCGCTTTCTTGGCTGCGGGAGTACGTCGACCTGCCGGCGACGGAAACCGGCCGTGACGTCCAGGAGAAGCTGGTCTCGGCCGGTCTTGAGGTGGAGACCGTCGAGCGGCTGGGCGCCGACCTCAAGGGCCCCCTGGCCGTCGGCCAGGTGCTGACCATCGAGGAGCTGACGGAGTTCAAGAAGCCGATCCGCTTCTGCACCGTCGACGTCGGCCAGGCCAACGGCACCGGCGAGCCCCAGGAGATCATCTGCGGCGCCCGCAACTTCGCCGTCGGCGACAAGGTCGTCGTCGCGCTCCCCGGCGCGGTGCTGCCCGGCGACTTCCAGATCGCCGAGCGCAAGACCTACGGCCGGATCTCCCGCGGCATGATCTGCTCCAGCGACGAGCTGAACATGGGCGACGACGGCAGCAAGGGCATCATCGTGCTGCCGCCGGAGACCGAGGTCGGCAAGGACGCCGTCGAGCTGCTGGAGCTGGTCGACGAGGTGCTGGACATCGCCGTCACCGCCAACCGCGGCGACTGCCTGTCCATCCGCGGCGTCGCCCGTGAGACCGCCATCGCCTACGGCCTGCCGCTGCGCGACCCGGCGCTCATCGACGTGCCCGCCCCGAACGCCTTCGGCTACCCGGTGCAGGTCGGCGACCCGGTCGGCTGCGACCGCTTCACCGCGCGCACCGTCACCGGCCTGAGCCCCGAGGCCCGCTCCCCGATCTGGCTGCAGCGCCGTCTGCAGAAGGTCGGCGTGCGCCCGATCTCGCTCGCCGTCGACGTCACCAACTACGTGATGATGGAGCTCGGCCAGCCGCTGCACGCCTACGACCGCAAGCTGGTCCAGGGCACCATCGGCGTGCGCCGCGCGGAGCCGGGCGAGAAGCTCGTCACCCTCGACGGCGTGGCCCGCACGCTGGACGCCGAGGACCTCGTCATCACCGACGAGCGCGGCCCCATCGGCCTGGCCGGCGTCATGGGCGGCGCCAACACCGAGATCGCCGACCACGACGACGTCGAGAACGCCACCACCGACGTGGTGATCGAGGCGGCCCACTTCAACGCGGTCTCCATCGCGCGCACCGCCCGTCGCCACAAGCTGTCCTCCGAGGCCTCCCGCCGCTTCGAGCGCGGCGTCGACCCGGCTGCTGCCGCCGCGGCCGCACAGCGCACGGTCGACCTGCTCGTGATCCTCGCGGGCGGCACCGCCGAGGCCGGCGTCACCGAGATCGCCGCCCCGTCCGCGCCGCGCACGATCACCATTCCGGCCGACCACCCGGACAAGGTCGCGGGCGTCACCTACGGCCGCGAGACCGTGGTGCGCCGCCTGCAGGAGATCGGCTGCGACGTCTACGGGCAGGACGAGCTGGTCGTCACCGTCCCGTCCTGGCGGCCCGACCTCACCGACCCGAACGACCTGGCCGAAGAGGTCATCCGGCTGGAGGGCTACGAGAACCTGCCCTCCACGCTGCCCAAGCCGCCGTCCGGCCGCGGCCTCACCCACCGCCAGCGCCTGCACCGCCGCGTCGGCCGCGCGCTGGCCGGGGCGGGCTACGTCGAGGCGCCGAACTACCCGTTCATCTCCGAGCAGGTCTTCGACCAGCTCGGCCTGGACGCCGACGACCCGGCCCGCCGCGTCGTCAAGCTCACCAACCCGCTCAACGACGAGGAGCCCGCGCTCCGCACGTCGCTGCTGCCGGGCCTGCTGGGCGCCCTGCGCCGCAACGACGGCCGGGGCTCGCACGACCTCGCGCTGTTCGAGACCGGCCTGGTCTTCCACCCGCGCGCGGAGCAGAAGACCGCCGCCGCGCTGCCCGTCGACCGGCGTCCCACCGACGAGGAGATCGCCGAGCTCGACGCCGCGCTGCCCGAGCAGCCGCGCCACGTCGCCGTCGTCCTCGCGGGCGCCCGCGAGCGGGCCGGCTGGTGGGGCAAGGGCCGCCCGGCCGACTGGGCCGACGCCGTCGAGGCCGCCCGGGCCGTCGCCCGCGAGGCCGGTGCCGAGCTGATCGTCCGCAAGGGCGCGTACGGCCCGTGGCACCCCGGCCGCTGTGCCGAGCTCGCCGTCGTGGCCGACGGCGAGGAGCAGGTCATCGGGCACGCGGGCGAACTGCACCCGCGTGTGCTGAAGGCCCTCGGCCTGCCCGAGCGCACCTGTGCGATGGAGCTGAACCTCGACGTGGTGGAGCGGGTCGGCGACGACACCCCCCAGGCGCCGCGGATCTCCACGTTCCCGGTCGCCACGCAGGACGTCGCCCTCGTCGTCGACAAGCCGGTCCCGGCCGCCGAGGTCGAGGCCGCGCTGCGCGAGGGCGCGGGTGAGCTCCTTGAGTACATCCGGCTGTTCGACGTGTACGAGAACGACGATCAGCTCGGTGAGGGCAAGAAGTCGCTGGCGTATGCGCTGCGCTTCCGCGCGGGTGACCGGACGCTGACGGTTGACGAGGCGTCGGCTGCTCGGGATGCGGCGGTGGCGCTGGCCGCTGAGCGTACGGGGGCTGTGTTGCGCGGCTAGTCGCTGCGCGGCTGGTCGCCGTGGGGGGACTGCTTGTTCGACGGGTGCGGATTGTGCCTGGTTGAGCGCGCAGTTCCCCGCGCCCCTTTCGGGGCGCTTCAGTCCCGTCACTCATCCGGGTGAGGTATCCGGCGGACCCCGTTCTTCCGGGGCTTGCGGCGACAGAATCGGACCGGCCTTTCGGGGCCGGTCCGTTCTGCGCTGTCAGGGCCTGATTGGGGGGCCGAGGACATGTTCCGCATCAGGCTGCCGCTGCGCCGGGCCGCCGCGCTGGGGCTGCCCACCGCCTGGGGCGCCGTGGCGGTCACCTACAAGCTGGCGTGTCCGCTGGCCCAGCAGGACGGGCTCGGGGCGCGGGTCGCCACCAGTGCCGTCTTCTTCGCCGTCGGCTCCGGGATCGTGGCGCATGTGCGCGGGACCCTGCTGAAGGAACTGACGCAGGTGCGCCGTGTCGCCCGCGCCGCGCAGCGGGTCCTGGTCCGGCCGCTGCCGCCGTGCATCGACGGCCTGCACCTCGCGGCGGCGCACCTGTCCGCCGAGCGCGGCGCCTCGCTCGGCGGCGACCTGTACGAGGTGGTCGCCACGGAGCACGGCGTACGTGCCGTCATGGGTGACGTCCGCGGTCACGGGCTCGCCGCGCTCGACACCGTCGCCGCGGTCCTCGGCAGCTTCCGCGAGGCCGCCCACGACGAGCCCGACCTGGCCGGCGTCCTGCGCCGCCTGGAACGGGCGCTGGCCCGGCGTCTGCGCGAGCGGGCCATCGCCGAGCATCCCTCCGCGGGTCAGGCGGCCCTGGAGCCGCCGGTCGCCGAGGAGTTCGTCACCGTACTGCTGCTGGAGATCGCCCGCGACGGCCGGGTACACGCCCTGAACTGCGGCCACCCGTGGCCGTACCGCCTCAGCGGCCCGCGCGTCGAGCCCCTGGCCCGGACCGATCCTTTGCCACCGCTGGGCCCTTTCCCGCTCCCGGCCACTCTCCCGGCCCTGGACTGCGGCCATCTGGTGCCGCGCGAGATGCTCGTCCTCTTCACGGACGGCGCGGAGGACGCCCGCGACCGCCAGGGCCGCTTCTTCCCGTTACGGGCAGCCTTGGCCGGAGCGGTTCGGGCATCGCCCATCACTCCCGAGAAGGTCCTGCGTACGGTCCTCGCAGCGCTCCTACGCCACACAGCGGGGACCCCAACGGATGACATCGCCCTACTGGTCCTGCGCAACGAGCGTGTGCACAAACGCTCTGAAGGGGCGCGGGGAACTGCGCGACCAGCCACGAAGTACCCGCAGCCGACGAACCAGCCGTAGTCCAGCGGCGCCGATTCGCAACGCCAAGCCGCCGGAGGCCGGGCCGCCGCTGTATGAGGGGGAGCCGGCGGCCCGGCCGGCCCTCTTGCGAGGGGGTCAATTCAAGCCGCCGGACACGCGGAGCGACACCGCGCGCACACCCTGAATACGCGTACTCCGAACACACCCCGTGTGAAGCGGGACACACTACTCTGTCGGGCACCGAGCCACCGGGGGGCCACCCATGCAGCCCAACACACTGCTCGACGCGATCCTGGACGAGGCGGGGATCTCGCACGCCGGCCTGGCCGCGCACGTCAACCAGGCGGGCCGCCGCCGCGGACTCGCCCTGCGCTACGAACACACCGCCGTGGCCCGCTGGCTGAAGGGCCAGCGGCCGCGCGGCCAGGTCCCCGACCTGATCTGCGAGGTGCTCGCCGCCCGGCTGCGGCGCCCCGTCACCCTGGACGACATCGGCCTCGGCGTGCCGGGCGAACCGCAGACCCCGCACGCGGGCTCCCTGTCCGGCTTCGTGGAGCGGGCCACCGCCCTGTGGCGGTCGGACGAGCAGCAGCGCCCGCATCTGCTGGGCGCTCCCGCGGTGACCGGCACGCCCGCCGTGATGCCCGTATGGGAGTGGGAGAACCCGCCGGAGGACGTGGACGTCTCGCGCGGCGGCCGGCACCGGGTCACCCCGGCGGACATCGAGATGCTGCGGGCCGCCCGCGCCCACTACGAGCAGATGTACCGCAAGACGGGCGGTGTGGCGACCCGCTCCCGGATCGTCGGGTTCCTCAACGCCGAGGCCGCGCCGCTGCTGCGCGGCGGCTACACCGACGCCACCGGCCGCCAGCTGCACCGCGCGACGGGCGGACTGGTGGCGATCGCGGGCATCTGCGCGTACGACTCCGACGCGCACGGCCTGGCCCAGCGCTACTTCCACCAGGCGCTCAGGCTCGCCAAGGCCAGCGGCGACCGGGGGCTCGGCGCGTATGTCATAGCGCTGCTGGTCAACCAGGCGCTGTTCATGCGGGAGTACCGGCAGGCCGTCGCCTTCGCGGAGGCCGCGCTGCGCACCGCCGGCCGGCACATCACTCCGGCGCTCGCCTCCGATCTGTACGCGATGCAGGCCAAGGCGTACGCGCACCTCGGTGACGGCGGCAGCGCCCTGTCCTGCATCCGCCGGGCCGAGCAGGCCGCCGAACGCATCCGGCGGGGCCATGAGCCCGACGAGACCGGCTATGTCCAGCCGGGCCTGGTCAACGTGCAGGTGGCGGAGGCGCTGCTGAGCCTCGGCGAGCTGCGGGCGGCGGGTGAGCACGCGGCGGCGGCCGTGGACAACCCGGCGCACGACCGGGGCCGGGTGCACCGGCTGGCCATGCTGAGCACGATCGAGCTGCGCCAGGGCAACGCGGACAAGGCGGTGGCCGCGGCCGTGCAGATGGCCGAGCAGGCCCGGGGGATGGAGTCGCAGCGGCTGCGCGACCGGCTCAGAGCGGTGCGCGAGCATCTGGTGCGCAGCGGCTGTGCGGGTACGGCCGAGGCGGCGGAGCTGATCGACGGGGCGCTGCGCGTGCCGCTGTGACCCGGGGCCGGGTTCTCCGGCGCGGTGGGCCGGACAAGTCCCTGCTGCGATATTGCCACTTACTCGACGGAAGGTGGCAGAACCGTGCAGTGGACGAAACAAAGCGAACAAACCGTGTATGCGAACCGCTGGTTCAGTGTGAACCTCGCCGATGTCGAACTGCCGGACGGCCGGCACCTGGACCACTTCCTGATCCGGCTGCGGCCCGTCGCGGTGGCCACGATCGTCAACGAGGCGGACGAGGTACTGCTGTTGTGGCGCCACCGCTTCATCACCGACAGCTGGGGATGGGAACTGGCGGCCGGGGTCGTGGAGGACGGTGAGGACATCGCCCGGGCGGCGGCCCGGGAGTTGGAGGAGGAGACCGGCTGGCGGCCGGGGCCCCTGCACCACCTCATGAGCGTGGAGCCGTCCAACGGCCTCACCGACGCCCGGCACCACATCTACTGGTCCGCCGGCGGCGAGTACGTCGGGCATCCCGTGGACGACTTCGAGTCCGACCGCCGGGAATGGGTTCCGCTCAAGCTCGTCCCCGACCTGATCGCCCGTGGGGAGGTCCCGGCCGCCAACATGGCGGCCGCGTTACTCCTGCTGCACCACCTCAGGCTCGCCGACGCCTAACGGGCCAGCGCCTGCCAGATCGCTGTGACGAGTGACCCGAGGGCGACGAGCGCGGCCACCGAGGGCAGGGGCCAGCGGGTGTGCTCCAGGCCGGTGAGCCGGGAGTTCAGCTCGTCCACCTCCTTCGCGGTCTCCTCGGTGCGATGACTGAGCAGGGCCAGCCCGCCCTCGACGCGGGCACAGGCCACGTCGAGCCGGCGTCGTAACTCTGCGAGTTCTCCTTGGGCGACGGGATGGCCGGAGTCGGCGCTCACGTGTCCACTCCTTTCCGTGGTCGAAGGGAGGCGGGGTGCGTCCCTTGCATGCGCATGAAGAGTGAACTCGCCTGGTCGGCGCCTGGGGAGAGTGTGCGAGGGGCATATGCGTGCCCGGGGCGCACACGGTGTGTGAAACGGGCGGGCCCGGCACTCCTCGAAGTGCCGGGCCCGCTCGGGGTCGCGCAGAGTAATCAGCTGTAGGTGTAGAAGCCCGAGCCGGTCTTGCGGCCCAGCCGGCCCGCCTCCACCATGCGCTGGAGCAGCGGGGGAGCGGCGTACAGCGGCTCCTTGTACTCGGCGTACATCGAGCCCGCGATCGAGACGATGGTGTCCAGGCCGATGAGGTCGGCCAGCTTCAGCGGGCCCATCGGGTGGGCGCAGCCCATCTCCATGCCGTTGTCGATGTCCTCGCGCCCGGCGATGCCCGACTCGAACATCCGGATCGCGGACAGCAGGTAGGGCACCAGCAGCGCGTTGACGATGAAGCCGGAGCGGTCCTGGGCCCGGATGGTGTGCTTGCCGAGGACCTTCTCCGCGAACAGCTGGGCGCGGCTCAGCGTGCCCTCCGACGTGGTCAGCGCCGGCACCAGCTCGACCAGCGCCTGCACGGGGGCCGGGTTGAAGAAGTGGATGCCGACCACGTGGTCGGGCCGCGAGGTGGCGACGGCGAGCTTGACCAGCGGGATCGAGGACGTGTTGGACGCCAGGATCGCGTCCGGGCGGGTCACGACCTGGTCGAGCACCTGGAAGATCTCGGTCTTCACCTGCTCGTTCTCCACGACCGCCTCGATCGTGAGGTCGCGGTCGGCGAACTCGCCGAGGTCGGTGGTGAAGCTCAGACGCGCCTGGGTCGCGTCCCGCTCCTCCTCGCTGATCTTGCCGCGCTCGGCGGCCTTGGCCAGGGAGTTGAACAGCCGGGTACGGCCGATCTCCAGGGCCTCGCCGTTGGTCTCGGCGACCTTCACGTCCAGTCCGGCGCGTGCGCACACCTCGGCGATGCCCGCGCCCATCTGGCCGCAGCCCACGACTCCGACGCGCGAGATGTCTCCCGATGGGAAGTCCGTCACATCGACCCCTTCGCTGATCCACGGCACTGGCAGGTTTCCCCGGGTCGGGTCCCTGCTCCGATCGTGCACGTTACCGCGAAGTATCGATGATCGATCGACGGGGTGCGGCATCCTGAATGGTCGGTGACGATCTGTGACCGAACGGATTCAGGACGTAGGGGGTGCCCCGGATGGGACGACTCACCAGGCGGGCGTTCGCCGCGGCGGCGCTGTCGACACTGACGCTGGGCGCGGCACCGGCACGGGACGGGCGGAGCACCGCCGCCGGGCCGCGGGGCGACCGGCGGGCCGCCGCCGAGCTGCGGGGCGTCTGGGTGGCGACGGTGGAGAACCGCGACTGGCCCTCCCAACCGGGGCTGAGCGCGGCACAGCAGCGGGCGGAGCTGCTCGCCCACCTGGACACGGCGGTGCGGCGGCGCCTGAACACGGTGATCCTCCAGGTCCGGCCGACCGCCGACGCCCTGTGGCCCTCCCCGTTCGAGCCGTGGTCGCAGTACCTCACCGGGACCCAGGGCCAGAACCCCGGCTGGGACCCGCTGGGCACCGCGGTCACCGAGGCCCACGCCCGGGGCCTGCAGCTGCACGCCTGGTTCAACCCGTACCGCGTCGCCAACCACACCGACCCCGGCCGGCTGGTCGCCGGGCACCCGGCCCGCAGGCACCCCGACTGGGTGGTGAGCTACGGCGGCAGGCTCTACTACAACCCGGGGCTGCCCGAGGTCCGCGCCTTCGTGGAGGAGGCCATGCTCGACGCGGTGCACCGCTACCCGCTCGACGCCGTCCACTTCGACGACTACTTCTATCCCTACCCCGTGGCCGGCCAGACCTTCGACGACGACGACGCCTACGACCGGTACGGCGGCGACTTCCCGAGCCGCGCCGCCTGGCGCCGGCACAACATCGACACCCTGATCCGTGAGATGGGCTCACAGATCAAGGCGATCCGGCCCACCACCCGGTTCGGCGTCAGCCCGTTCGGCGTGTGGCGCAACTCCTCCACCGACCCGCTCGGCTCCGGCACCGAGGCCGGTGTGCAGTCGTACGACGACCTGTACGCCGACACCCGCACCTGGGTCCGCCGGAACTGGGTCGACTACGTGGTGCCGCAGCTGTACTGGAACATCGGCCTGGAGGCCGCCGACTACGCCGTGCTGGTGCCCTGGTGGGCCGAGGCCGCCAAGGGCACGGCGACCCGGCTGTACGTGGGCGAGGCGCTGTACAAGGCGGGAGACCCCGCGCAGCCCGCGGCCTGGCAGGACCCGGCGGAGCTGTCCCGCCATCTGACGCTGGCGAAGAAGTACCCGCAGGTGTGCGGGCACGTCTTCTTCGCCGCGAAGGAGGTCGCCGCCGATCCGATCGGCGCGATGACACGGGTGGTCGCCGACCACTACGGGCAGCCGGCGAGTCCCCCGCGCTGAGTTACTGCATCTTCGGCATGTCCGGCATGCTCGTCGCCCGGTGGCGGATCTCGGTGTCCGGGCCGGGCGAGCACACGCCCTCGTGGCCGTCCTCGAAGCGGACGCGGTAGGGCGGGTTGCCCTCCTGGCCCATGACTTCGACGATCTCGCCGACCTTGTCGTGTTGACCGACCACCCTGCCGTGCTGGACAAGCTGGTCGCCCACGGTTGCACGCATCTGTGGGGCCTCCTCACCAAGTGCGCAAGCAGCGGTCCGTGGCCTCGAATCGGGCGCTCGCCGCGCAGCGGCACCGACGACACCAGTGTGGGCAGCGGCCGGGCCGACTGCAACCGGCTCACGGGCACCGCGAAACTCCCAGGCGGCCGCCCGTGCGGTTCTGCGAGGATCCCGGCATGACCGACACCCCGCCGCTCGCCGACGGCTACGAAGTCTCCACCGACCCCTCCCGCCTGGACACCGCGCGCGTGCACCAGTGGCTGTCCACGGACGCCTACTGGGCGCTCGGCCGCCCGCGCGAGAAGCAGGAACGGGCCATCGCCGGCTCGCTGAACTTCGGCGTCTACGACACCGCCTCGGGGGAGCAGGTGGCGTACGCCCGGGTCATCACCGACCGGGCGACCTTCGCCTGGCTGTGCGACGTGTACGTCGACCGCTCGGTGCGCGGCAAGGGCATCGGCACGGCGCTCGTGGGCGCCGTACGCGACCAGCTGCGCCCCCACGGGCTGCGGCGCATCCTGCTGGCCACGCACGACGCGCACGGCGTGTACGAGAAGCTCGGTTTCGGGCCGCTGGAGCGGCCCGACCAGTGGATGGCGCTCAGCTTCGAGTGAGACACCCTGGGTAACTGCCCGGTAACACCTCTTGACCTGGCCACTCGCACGGCTCACGATCCCGGCATGCCACTTCGGGTCACGTTCGTCGCAGCCGCCCGCAGCGCGCCGCTGCTGGCGGAGCGGTTCCAGGACGACCGGCCGCTGGACCAGGCCGGCTGGGAGGAGGTGACGCGCGTCGCCGGCGAGCTGCTGCCCCTCGCGGCCGCCGAGCTGCGCTACTGTTCGCCGACCCCGCGCAGCCGCGCCACCGGCGACGCCCTCGGCTACGCCCCGCTGGTGCAACTCGCCCTGCGCGACTGCGACATGGGCCGCTGGCGCGGGCTGACCCTGGGCGAGGCCATGGCCCGTGAGCCGCAGGCCGTGGACGCCTGGCTCGCCGACCCGCGCCACACCCCGCACGGCGGGGAGTCGCTGCTCGCGTTCATCACCCGCGTCGGCGGCTGGCTCGACACCAGGCCCGTCGAGGACGGGGGCCGGATCGTCGCCGTGGCCGAGCCGTCCGTGATCCGCGCCGCCCTGGTGTACGTGCTCAAGGCGCCGCCGTCGACGTACTGGAACATCGACGTCCGCCCGCTGTCGACGACCACGGTGACCGGGCGGCCGGGCCGCTGGAACCTGCGCCTCGACGCGGAGCGCGCTCACCCCTCGCGGGTGTAGTCCGTCGTCAGCACCAGGTCCTTGGCGGGGCCGCGCACCCGCCACACCGTCCGCCAGTGGCCGGCGTCCCGGACCGTGAATTCGCCCCGGTAGAGGTCGGCCGCGCACGGGTGGTCGGCGATGTACCGGCCGCTGCCCAGGTCCAGGTCGTGGAACGGGCGGCCGTCCGCGAAGCGCACGTCGGCGGTCCCGGGCGGGTCGCCGGGAAGAAAGCGCAAGGTGCGCTCGGCGGGCCGGGCGACGCCCTGCCAGACGAACGTGCCGGACTCGGTGTGCAGCAGCCCGCCGCCCTCGCCCAGCGGGGCGAAGTCCGTGACGCCGGTGAACCGGCCCTCGTCGCCGCTCGCCAGGTCGCGCACCGACCGCTCGACCTGCCAGCTTCCGGCCAGGTAGGCCAGGACGTCCGGAACCGGCCAGAACTCACCCATCACGCCGTTCTCCGTGGTTGCCGCTTGACCCATTGACGCGTACGCGCCCCCTCCCTATCTTGCCGTTCGAAGTGCTGACCATTGTCCGACATTTCGAACAGCTCCTCTGGAGCAAGAGCCGCGGAGTTCTCATGTCACGCACCCGCCTCAGACTCGGTCTGGGCGCCACCGCCCTGCTGACCGCGACCGCCGTGCTGCCCGTCCCGGCGCACGCCGCGCCCGTCGCCGACTACACGATCACCGTCGACCCCACCGCACGGGGAGCGGCGATCGACGACACGATGTACGGCGTCTTCTTCGAGGACATCAACCGCGCCGCCGACGGCGGCCTGTACGCCGAGCTCGTGCAGAACCGGTCCTTCGAGTACTCCACCGCGGACAACCGCTCCTACACCCCGCTCACCGCCTGGACGGTCGACGGCAGCGCGCAGACGCTGGACGACGACGGCCGCCTGAACGACCGCAACCGCACCTATCTCTCCCTGGCCGCCGGCTCGTCGGTCACCAACGCCGGCTACAACACCGGCATCCGCGTCGAGGCGGGCAAGGCGTACGACTTCTCGGTGTGGGCCCGCGCCGAGGGCGGCACCACCCTCACCGTCGGCCTCCAGGACGCCGCCGGCCCGCTGGCCAGCGCCCGCAAGGTCGCCGTCCGGGGCGGCTGGGCCAAGTACACGGCCACCTTCACCGCCGGCCGCACCAGCAGCTACGGCCGGCTCACCGTGGGCACCTCGGCCGCCGCAGCGCTCGACATGGTCTCCCTCTTCCCCCGCGACACCTACCGGCACGAGCCCAACGGCCTGCGCAAGGACCTCGCCGAGAAGATCGAGGCCCTGCACCCGGGCTTCGTCCGCTTCCCCGGCGGCTGCCTGGTCAACACCGGCTCCATGCAGGACTACAGCGAGGCATCCGGCTGGCAGCGCACCCGCGCCTACCAGTGGAAGGACACCGTCGGACCGGTCGAACAGCGCGCCACCAACGCCAACTTCTGGGGCTACAACCAGAGCTACGGCCTCGGTTACTACGAGTACTTCCGGCTCGCCGAGGACATCGGCGCCATGCCGCTGCCCGTCGTACCGGCCCTGGTGACCGGCTGCGGCCAGAACAAGGCCGTCGTCGACGACGCGCTGCTCAAGCGGCACGTTCAGGACACCCTCGACCTGATCGAGTTCGCCAACGGCCCGGCCACCTCTACCTGGGGCAAGGTGCGCGCGGCGATGGGCCACCCCAGGCCCTTCCACCTCACCCACATCGAGGTCGGCAACGAGGAGAACCTGCCGAACGAGTTCTTCGCCCGCTTCCAGCAGTTCCGCACCGCGATCCAGGCGAAGTACCCGGACGTCAGGGTCATCTCCAACTCCGGCCCCGACGACAGCGGCACCACCTTCGACACCGCGTGGAAGCTGAACCGCGAGGCGGGCGTCGACCTGGTCGACGAGCACTACTACAACAGCCCGCAGTGGTTCCTGCAGAACAACGACCGCTACGACTCCTACGACCGCAACGGGCCGAAGGTCTTCCTCGGCGAGTACGCCTCCCAGGGCAACGCCTGGAAGAACGCCCTGTCCGAGGCCGCGTACATGACCGGCTTGGAGCGCAACGCGGACGTCGTCAAGCTCGCCTCCTACGCCCCGCTGTTCGCCAACGAGGACTACGTGCAGTGGCGGCCCGACCTGGTGTGGTTCAACAACCACGCGTCCTGGGGCTCGGCCAACTACGAGGTCCAGAAGCTGTTCATGAACAACACCGGCGACCGGGTGGTCCCGTCGACGGCGTCCGGCACGCCGAGCGTGAGCGGGCCGATCACCGGTGCGATCGGCCTGTCGACCTGGGCGACGAGCGCGGCGTACGACGACGTGAAGGTCACCTCGGCCGACGGTACGGCCCTGTTCGGCGACGACTTCTCCGCCGGCGCCTCGCGGTGGACCCACACCGGCGGCGGCAGCTGGAGCGTCCAGGACGGCCAGTACGTCCAGACCGACGCGAGCGCCGAGAACACCATGGTCCAGGCCGGCGACCCCGCCTGGCACGACTACGACCTGCATGTGAAGGCCACCAAGAAGTCCGGCAAGGAGGGCTTCCTCGTCGCCTTCGGCGTGAAGGACACCGGGAACTACTACTGGTGGAACCTGGGCGGCTGGAACAACACCCAGTCGGCTGTCGAGCAGGCCACCGACGGCGGCAAGAGCACGCTGCTCACCAAGGCCGGATCGATCGAGACCGGCCGCGCCTACGACATCGACATCAAGGTGCGCGGCCGCCAGGTCACCCTCTACCTGGACGGGCAGCAGTGGGGCAGCTTCACCGACGACAAGCCGGCCGAGCCGTTCCGCCAGGTGGTGACCCGGGACGCGGCCACCGGTGACCTGATCGTGAAGGTGGTCAACGCCCAGGACACCGCGGCCCGCACCGCGGTCGACCTGGGCGGCGCGCAGGTCGCCTCCCGGGCGACGGCGACGACCCTGGCCGCCGCGGCGGACGCGGTGAACAGCGAGACGAACACCCCGGTCACGCCCGTGACCTCGACGGTCACCGGGATCGCCGCGAAGTTCAGCTACACCTTCCCGGCGAACTCGGTCACCTTCCTGCGGATCAGGCAGAGGTAGCCGGGGGCTCCTGCGCGGGCTGCTGTCCCTGCGGCAGCAGCCCGCGCTCGGCGAAGACCTTCTTCGCCACGAACGTGGCGTTCAGGGCCCTGGGGAAGCCGCAGTACCCGGCGGAGTGCAGCAGCGCCTCGACGATCTGCTCGGGGGTGAGGCCCACGTTCAGGGCCGCGTTGACGTGCACCTCCAGCTGCGGCTCGCAGCCGCCGAGCGCGGTGAGCATCCCCAGGGTCACCAGCTGGCGGTCGCGGGGGGCGAGCTGGGGCCGGTCGTAGATCTCCCCGAAACCCCAGGCGACGATCTGGTGGCCGAGCTCGGGGCTGATGTCGGCGAGCGAGTCGATGACCCGCTGCCCGGCCTCGCCGTCCACACGCCGGAGGACCTCCAGGCCATGGGCGAAGCGCTCGTCACGGGTGGTGCTGTGCTGATCGGTCATGACCGCAACCGTAGGAGTTGGAGCGTGCTCCAACGCAAGGCGCGTCAGGCGAAGGCCGGGAGCGCCTTGAACTGCTCGTGCAGCGTGACGGTCGGGGTGATCCGGTGCAGCGCCGCGCGCACGAGCGTGAGCGGGTGGTCGGGGAAGTGGGCGTCCCACTCCTCGTGGTCGGCGACGTGGTACGGCAGGGGGCCGCGCAGCGCGGGCGCGTAGGGGTGCGGCCGGAAGTAGGCGGCGGGGCCGACCCGCGCCATCACCGCCGCCTCGCGCACACCGGTGGTCGCGCCCTCGGCCGCCTGCACCTTGAGCACGGTGCTGCATCCGGCCCTCGGTATCGTCCAGGACCCCAGGAAGACCTGCCCGTGCGGTCCGCCCGGCCGCGGCACCTTGATCAGCTGGCGCAGCGCGGGCACGCCGTCCACCGCTCCGGTCACGGCCTCGACGAGCCCCGCGCCGGCCTGCGCGGCGCCCTGCGCGAGCCCGTGCCGCAGCGGTTCCAGCTGGTGCAGCGGGGCGGGCAGGTCGGGCACCAGGGGGAAGAAGTGCACCGAGAGCACCAGCCCCCGCTCGTCGGTCCACACCCCGGGCTCGCGCTCGGTGAAGCCGGTCAGATCCATGCCGGTGATCGGAGTCATGGAGATCATCATGCCGCCCGGCGTCACCAGTGGGCGCGGTCGTCCCAGGACTCGAACTCCGCGCTGTCCAGCGGGTCGTCGTATTCGTCCTCGATCAGGACGCACAGGCCGGGCGTGACCAGCCGGCCGCGCAGCCAGGCGAGGAGGGTGTCGACGAGACCGCCTTCCAGCGGGGGTTCCTGGTCGGCGTGGCGGGGCCAGAAGACCAGCGGCCAGGCGTCGGGGTCGGCGCCCTCGGTGAGCCAGCCCAGGTAGTCGCCGTCGATGGAGTTGGCGAAGGGCAGGAAGCCGCCGGGTTCGGGCCAGCAGGTGAGCGGGTGGTACTCCGGGTGGTGTTTCTTCAGGCTGCGGTAGGCGTCCAGGGTCTCGTGGACGTGTGTGGCGAAGCGCGGCTCGCCGGTCCTGAGCGGGGTGTGGAAGCGCAGCCAGTCGCTCCAGATGCCGGCGCCGTACACCTCCATGACCCGCACGTACTCCCCGGGGAGCCGGGTGCCCAGCTCGGTGAAGAGGCCCTCCCAGGTGCCGTCGCCGAGATACGGCCGCGGGGGTGGCGGGCACAGCAGGCGCAGCGCGTCGAGCCCGGTGCCGGTCTCCAGGGCGAGGCGGCGCTCGGCGCCGGACAGGCGGGGCGGGACCGGTGTGGGGGGCGGCCAGGGGCGGGCGGAGGTCAGGTCCTCGGGGCGGGCGAGGGTGCCGGGCAGCGGGCCCATGAGGGGGCCCGGCGGATCGGGGGTCTCCCAGCCGTCGCGGACGGTGTGCCGGAGATAGCCGGTCATCGTCAGGTCGTAGGCGTGCCAGGGGCGCAGGCCGCTGCCGGGGACGGCGCCGCAGTGGTGGACGACCACGGTCCAGGCGTCGGGGTCGTCGGACACCGAGGTGTCCCAGAACAGGATGTCGTCCCCGTGGCTGACACCCCAGGCCAGCAGCCCGCCCGGCGCGGGATGCACGAGGGGCCGCTCGCCGTCCGCCACCGCCTGCGCCGCGATCCGCGCCT
Source organism: Streptomyces sp. Ru71 (assembly GCF_002920535.1). Lineage (GTDB taxonomy): Bacteria > Actinomycetota > Actinomycetes > Streptomycetales > Streptomycetaceae > Streptomyces. Next base: position 24,003 of record NZ_PQSS01000045.1, read on the forward strand.
CGCGGTGCGTACGGCCGAGCCAGTCGCCGTAGTCGAAGACGCCGTCCTGCACGCACGGCGCCGGGATGGTGAGGAACTCCCCGAACTCCACGCTCCCGTACCGCTCGGCCAGCGCCTTGTACTCACGGGGCAACCGCACCCCGAGCCACGCCTCGACGACACCCCAGTCGACGGGCACGGGGGAGGGCGGACAGCCGGGGTCCACCGTGGCGAAGTCACCGGGACCGAGGATCACGGGGTCCTTCCGGGAAGATCGAAAACAGGGCCGCCGCGATTCTGCCACCGCCCCGGAAGGCCGTGCGTCCCCCATGCCACCTCACCGGTGGCAGAACACGCACCCTTCCCAGTACGGCAGCGCACTGAACACCCGATGCGCCACACAGCAGGCGACGACCCCGCCCTCGGGCAGCACCCCGGCCTCCGGTTTGTCTCCCGCCGGCTCGAAGCCCTCGACGATCTCCCGGTACCGCCGCAGATACGCCGGCGCGTACGGCGGCTCGTACCCGAGCTCCTCCCAGCGGTACCGCCGAGCCGCGAGCGCGAGCACTCGCAGCACGAAGTCCTTGGCCGCGTCCCGCTCCGCCGCCGAGTCGCCCCAGTCGATGTCAGCGAGGTCGAATCCGACGGTGCCGCGTCCCATCACACTCTGGTCCTGCAGGGCCACCAGCGCCGCGAACCGGTACTCCCACGGGCGCCGGGCCAGGGCCGAGACGGCCAGGGTCAGTACCTCGACGAAGACCTCGGTGCCGCCGTTGGACAGGTAGAGGCTGTCGTCCCCCGCCCCGAACGTGTTGCCCATGGCCGGTCATGCTAAGGCCGGGTCCGCATACTGATCCGCAGGATTGCATAAACGTGCAGCGATACGTATAGTCATGCCATCCACGAGGAGGATTCCATGGCAGTACGCGCGGCAGTCGCCGGAGCGAGCGGATATGCAGGTGGGGAGCTGCTGCGGCTGCTCCTGGCTCATCCCGAGGTCGAGATCGGTGCCCTCACCGGCAACTCCAACGCCGGTCAGAAGCTGGGCGCGCTCCAGCCGCACCTGCTGCCGCTGGCCGACCGCACCCTGCAGGAGACCACCGCCGACGTGCTCGCCGGGCACGACGTCGTCTTCCTCGCGCTGCCGCACGGCCAGTCCGCCGCCGTCGCCGAGCAGCTCGGCCCGGACGTCCTCGTCGTCGACATGGGCGCCGACTTCCGGCTCAAGGACGCCGCCGACTGGGAGGCGTTCTACGGCTCCCCGCACGCCGGCACCTGGCCCTACGGCCTTCCCGAACTTCCGGGTGGCCGCGCCGCGCTGGAGGGGTCCAAGCGCATCGCGGTCCCCGGTTGCTACCCCACCGCCGTCTCCCTCGCCCTCTTCCCCGCCTACGCCGCCCAGCTCGCCGAGCCCGAGGCCGTGATCGTCGCCGCCTCCGGCACCTCCGGCGCGGGCAAGGCGCCCAAGCCGCACCTGCTGGGCAGCGAGGTCATGGGCTCCATGTCGCCGTACGGCGTCGGCGGCGGCCACCGGCACACGCCGGAGATGATCCAGAACCTCAGCGCGGCGGCCGGCCGGCCCGTGAGCGTCTCCTTCACGCCCACCCTCGCGCCGATGCCCCGAGGCATCCTCGCCACCTGCAGCGCCAAGGCAGTCCCCGGCGTCACCGCCGAGTCCGTGCGTGCCGCCTACGCCAAGGCCTTCGCCGACGAGCCCTTCGTCCACCTGCTCCCCGAGGGCCAGTGGCCCGCCACGGCGTCCGTCTACGGCTCCAACGCCGTCCAGGTGCAGGTCGCGTACGACGAGGCCGCCGGGCGGATCATCGCGATCAGCGCCATCGACAACCTGACCAAGGGCACCGCGGGCGGTGCCGTCCAGAGCATGAACATCGCCCTGGGTCTCGACGAGACCACCGGGCTGACGACGATCGGAGTTGCGCCGTGAGTGTGACGGCAGCGAAGGGATTCACGGCGGCGGGCATCGCCGCCGGGATCAAGCAGAACGGCAACCCCGACCTGGCCCTCGTGGTCAACACCGGCCCCCGCCGCGCCGCCGCCGGCGTCTTCACCTCCAACCGCGTCAAGGCCGCCCCGGTCCTGTGGTCCGAGCAGGTCCTCAAGAGCGGGCAGCTGACCGCCGTCGTCGTCAACTCCGGCGGCGCCAACGCCTGCACCGGCCCCAAGGGCTTCCAGGACACCCACGCCACCGCGGAGAAGGTGGCCGAGGCGCTGAACATCGGTGCCGGCGAGGTGGCCGTCTGCTCCACCGGCCTCATCGGCACCCTGCTCCCCATGGACAAGGTCCTGCCCGGCGTCGAGACCGCCGCCGCCCAGCTCTCCGAGCACGGCGGCGAGAAGGCCGCCATCGCCATCAAGACCACCGACACCGTCCACAAGACGTCCGTCGTGACGAAGGACGGCTGGACCGTCGGCGGCATGGCCAAGGGCGCCGGCATGCTCGCCCCCGGCCTCGCCACCATGCTGGTCGTCATCACCACCGACGCCGACCTCGACAGCGCCACCCTGGACCGGGCCCTGCGCGCCGCCACCAAGGTCACCTTCGACCGCGTCGACTCCGACGGCTGCATGTCCACCAACGACACCGTGCTGCTCCTCGCCTCCGGCGCCTGTGGCATCACCCCCGAGTACGCCGAGTTCGCCGAGGCCGTCCGCACCGTCTGCGACGACCTCGGCCGGCAGCTCATCGGCGACGCCGAGGGTGCCAGCAAGGACATCAAGGTCGAGGTGATCAACGCCGCGACCGAGGACGACGCCGTCGAGGTGGGCCGCTCCATCGCCCGCAACAACCTCCTCAAGTGCGCCATCCACGGCGAGGACCCCAACTGGGGCCGGGTGCTCTCCGCGATCGGCACCACCAAGGCCGCCTTCGAGCCCGACCGGCTCAACGTCGCGATCAACGGCGTCTGGGTCTGCAAGAACGGCTCCGTCGGCGAGGACCGCGACAAGGTCGACATGCGCTACCGCGAGGTGCACATCGTCGCCGACCTCGCCGCGGGCGAGCAGACCGCCACCATCTGGACCAACGACCTCACCGCCGACTACGTCCACGAGAACAGCGCCTACTCCTCATGACCACGACGCGCAAACACACGGCCCTGCCCAAGGCCCAGATCCTCATCGAGGCGCTGCCCTGGCTGACCCGGCACCACGGCAAGATCGTCGTCATCAAGTTCGGCGGCAACGCCATGGTGAACGAGGACCTCAAGGCCGCCTTCGCCCAGGACGTCGTCTTCCTGCGCCACGCCGGCCTCAAGCCGGTCGTCGTGCACGGCGGCGGCCCCCAGATCAGCGCCGCGCTCGAAACCCACGGCATCGTCAGCGAGTTCAAGGCCGGCCTGCGGGTCACCACCGAGGACGCCATGGACGTCGTACGGATGGTGCTGGCCGGGCAGGTGCAGCGCGAGCTGGTCGGCCTGCTCAACCAGCACGGCCCGCTCGCCGTCGGCCTGACCGGCGAGGACGCGCACACCATCACCGCCACCAAGCACACCCCCGAGATCGACGGCGAGCTGGTCGACATCGGCCGGGTCGGCGAGATCACCGGCATCGACACCGGCGCGATCGAGGCGCTGCTCGCCGACGGCCGCATCCCGGTCGTCTCGTCGATCGCCCGCTCCCAGGACGACGGACATGTCTACAACGTCAATGCTGATACGGCGGCTGCGGCACTCGCTGCGGCACTGGGCGCCGAGACGCTGATGGTCCTCACCGACGTCGAGGGCCTCTACGAGGACTGGCCGAACTCCGACGAGGTGATCAGCCGCCTCACCGCTTCCCAACTGGAGAAGCTGCTGCCGGAGTTGAGCTCCGGCATGGTCCCGAAGATGGAGGGCTGCCTGCACGCCGTGCGCAACGGCGTGACCACCGCCCGCGTCATCGACGGCCGCGTCCAGCACTCGATCCTGCTGGAGATCTTCACCGACGAGGGCATCGGCACCATGGTCGTGCCCGACACGGACACCGAGGGGGAGTCATGAGCAACCAGGAGATGACCGCGCGGTGGCAGGGCGCGCTCATGAACAACTACGGCACCCCCCGCCTGCCCCTCGTGCGCGGCGAGGGCACGCGGGTGTGGGACGCCGACGACAACAGCTACCTGGACTTCGTCGGCGGCATCGCCACCAACGCGCTCGGCCACGCCCACCCCGCCATCGTCGAGGCCGTCAGCCGGCAGATCGGCTCCCTGGGCCACATCTCCAACTTCTTCATGGCCGAGCCCACGGTCGCGCTCGCCGAGCGGCTGCTGACGCTGTTCGGCCGCGAGGGCCGGGTCTTCTTCTGCAACTCCGGCGCCGAGGCCAACGAGGCCGCCTTCAAGATCGGCCGGCTCACCGGGCGCACCCACGTCGTCGCCACCGACGGCGGCTTCCACGGCCGCACCATGGGCGCCCTGGCCCTCACCGGCCAGCCCGCCAAGCAGGACCCCTTCCGGCCGCTGCCCGGCGACGTCACCCACGTGCCCTACGGCGACGCGCAGGCGCTCGCGGCGGCCGTGACCGAGGAGACCGCCCTCGTCGTCATCGAGCCCATCCAGGGCGAGAACGGCGTCGTCGTCCCGCCCGCCGGCTATCTGAAGGCGGCCCGCGCGATCACCGCGGCCACCGGCGCGCTGCTCGTCCTGGACGAGGTGCAGACCGGCGTCGGCCGCACCGGCCACTGGTTCGCCTACCAGGCCCACGAGGGCGTCCTGCCCGACATCGTCACCCTCGCCAAGCAGCTCGGCGGCGGCCTGCCGCTCGGCGCGACCGTCGCCTTCGGACGGGCCGCGGAACTGCTCCAGCCCGGCCACCACGGCACCACCTTCGGCGGCAACCCGGTCGCCTGCGCCGCCGGCCTCGCCGTCCTCGACACCATCGCGGACGAGGGCCTGCTGGAGAACGTCAAGCGGCAGGGCGAGAAGCTGCGCACCGGAATCGAGGCGCTCGGCCACCCCTTGATCGGTCATGTCCGGGGAGCGGGACTCCTCCTGGGTATCGTGCTCACCGGGCCGCACGCGCAGCAGGTGCAGCAGGCGGCCCAGGAGGCCGGGTTCCTGGTGAACGCGCCCGCCCCCGACGTCGTACGGCTGATGCCGGCTCTGAACCTGGGCGACGACGAGGTGGAGGCGTTCCTCGGGGCGTTGCCCGGCATCCTCGCGCAGGTGAACGGGGACGGACGAGCCGGAGAATGAGACGACGATGAGCCAGGCGCAGGACCACGGGAACGGGCTCGCCGGGCCTGCCGTGCCGCAGACCCGCACCGCCCGCCACCGACGGATCGTGGACATCCTCAACCGGCAGCCGGTGCGCTCGCAGAGCCAGTTGGCGAAGCTCCTCGCGGACGACGGGCTGAGCGTCACGCAGGCGACGCTCTCCCGCGACCTCGACGAGCTGAACGCGGTGAAGATCCGCAACACCGACGGCGACCTGATCTACGCGGTGCCGAGCGAGGGCGGCTTCCGCACGCCCCGCGCCCCGCTGGGCGAGTCGGCGAAGGAAGAGCGGATGCGGCGGCTGTCGCAGGAGCTGCTGATCTCCGCGGAGGCCTCGGCGAACCTCGTGGTGCTGCGCACCCCTCCGGGGGCGGCCCAGTTCCTGGCCTCGGCCATCGACCAGGCCGAACTGCACGACATCCTCGGCACCATCGCCGGTGACGACACCCTGCTGCTGATCAGCCGCGACCCGACCGGGGGCCAGGCACTGGCGGATCATCTGCTGAGGCTGGCACAGAACGGGCACTGAGCCCCTGCAGCCGGGGGCCCGTCGGCGGAGAATGGTCATGTGATCTTCCGCGGCGGGCGGGCAATCTCCTGGCGGCGGCCGGCCGTATACAGAGGTGTGTCGGGTTTCCGGTTCCCCGTGGGCCGCCTCCCGGACGAGGCCCTGCTGTCCGGGCTGGCCACCGGTGATCCGGAACTCGCCGTCACCTTCGTACGGAGGTTCCAGCACCGGGTCTTCGGTGTGGCCATGGCCGTCACCAGGGACCCACAGCTCGCGGAGGACATCGCCCAGCAGACGTTCGAGCGTGCGTGGCGTCATGCGCAGATCTACGACTCGCGCCGCGGATCGGTCACGACCTGGCTGACGACCATCGCGCACAACCTCGCCATCGATGCCGTCCGTGCGCGGCGGACGGAGCCGGTGGCACCCGAGGACCTCGACGCCCTCCTCGGCGTCGTCACCGAGACCCCCGAGCGCTGGGCACTGGTCGACGAGGCCTCGGCCCAGCTGAGGGCCGCCGTGGCGCGGCTGCCGCGGGAGCAGGCCCGTGCGCTGGTGATGGCGGGCATCTACGGAATGACGGCCCAGCAGATCGCCGACGCGGAGGCGATCCCGCTCGGCACGGCCAAGACGAGGATCAGGGCAGCGATGGCGAAGCTGCGCACCACACTCGGGTCTCCGGAGCGAGGCGGCCATGGCCAGTGACACCACCTGCGACATGCTGCGGGAGTACGACGCCGAACTGGCGCTCGGCATACTGTCCGGCCGGCAGCGGGCGGAGGCGGTCGGCCATCTGGAGCGGTGCGCCGGCTGCCGGGAACACGTGCGGCAACTGACCCTCGTCGGCGACCGGCTGGTCGGCCTGCTGCCGGACTGTGAGCCGCCGCTCGGCTTCGAGACCCGTCTGGCGCGCAGGCTGCCGCAGGAGGCGACGGCGTACGAGGGCCGGCCGAGCGCCCGCGGGGACCCGCACCGCCTGCGGGGGCGCGTGCGCCGGACCCGGCTGCGGCTCCTGGCGGTCGCGGCGGCGTTCGCGGTCGCCTTCGGATTCGCCGGCTGGGCGGTCGGCACGACCGTGGACCAGGGCACGGCCACCGCCCCGATCGCCACCGAGTCCGAGGCGGTGCTGGTCGGGGACATGACCTCGGCCGACGTGGCGCGGGGCGATCAGCCCGTCGGCGAGGTCTACGCCCATCCCGGCTCCCCCGGCTGGATCTTCGTCTCCGTCGATCTCGGCGGCCGGGCCGGCGCGTACGACGGCCGGGTCGACTGCCTCCTGGAGCGGTCGGACGGCACGGCCGTCAGGGTCGGTGCCTTCACCCTGCGCGACGGACGCGGATACTGGGGCGTGGCCGCCCACGTCGACCCCACGGTCCTCTCCGGCGCCCGCCTGACGTCCCCGGACGGCACGGTCCTCGCCACCGCCCACCTGCAGACACGCCACGTCGTGGTCCCCGCGGACTGAGACACGGCCGCCCGGCTCAGCCGGGGGGCTGCCCCTCGCCCACGACCGACTCCAGCGCGGCGGCCAGCTCGGCGACCGTCGGCCGGGCGGCCGGGTCCGGCCGCAGACAGGCGTCGACGGCGGCGGCGAGCGGGGCCGGCAGCCGCCGCCGGGAGCGGACCGGTGGGGCGCTCAGCTCCGCCTGCGGATACCACTCGTCCTGGCTGTCCGCGTCCCGGCCGTCCGCCGCGCCCGCTCGCTTGCCGCAGTCGAACGGCAGGTCGTCGCAGGCCACCTCGAACAGGGTGACGCCGATGCCCCAGACATCGGCGGCGGCCGTGAGCGGCCCGCCGCGCGCCTGTTCCGGGGACAGATAGCAGCAGGTGCCGAGCCCGGCGGGGGCGGGCCCGGGCGGCCGGGCGACGCTCAGGTCCAGCACCTTGGCATGACCGCGGTCCACCACCACGTTGGACGGCTTGAGGTCCAGGTGCAGCAGGCCCCGGCCGTGCAGATAGTGGACGGCGGAACACAGCTGGACGCCGAGGAGCGCCACGTCGGTGGCGGCCGGCCGGCGCCGCAGCCGGTCCAGCAGGTGGGACAGCGTCTCCCCGGTCAGCGTCTCCAGGACGACCAGGGGCTCGGGCGACTCGAAGGTCTCGTAGCCGCGCACCAGGTGCGGATGCGTGAAGTCCCGCAGCCACCGGCCCTCCCGCAGCAGCCGTGCCCGCAGCCGCTCCTCGCCCCGCCGGTCGGGACGCACCACCTTGATCACACACCGGCAGGCCCGCTCCTCGCTCCAGGCGTCGTACACGTCGAGCCAGCCCGTGCGGGTCAGCGGCGCCAGGATCTCGTAGCCCGGGACCGGCCGGGTGCCCGGTGCCAGGGGCGGGGCCTCGCCGGGCGCGGTGACGCTCATGACGGCACCGTCCCCGCCGGGTGGGTGCCGGTCACGGCACTGAGCCGGTGCAGCCGTGCGTACGTCCCGTCGCGCGCGAGGAGGTCGTCGTGGGCGCCGAGTTCGACGACCCGGCCGTGGTCGAGCACCACGATGCGGGTGGCGTCGCGGACGGTCAGCAGGTTGTGCGAGATGACGATGGTCGTGCGCCCGGCCATGAGCCGGCGCAGCGGGTCCATGATCCGCCGGCCCGAGCGGGCGTCGAGCCCGGTGGTCGGTTCGTCCAGCAGCAGTACGGGAGCGTCCCTGATCATCGCCCGGGCGATCGCCAGACGCTGGCACTGCCCGCCGGACAGGGTGCGGCCGCGCTGGCCGACCATCGTGTCGTAGCCCTCCGGGAGCCGTTCGACGAACTCGTGCGCGTCCGCGGCGCGCGCCGCCGCGACGATGTCCGCATCCGTCGCCCCGGGCCGGCCGTAGGCGATGTTCTCCCGCACGGTGCCGTGGAAGACCAGCGTCTCCTGCAGCACCACCGCGACGCTCTCCCGCACGTCGGACAGGCGCAGCCGGCGCAGGTCGACGCCGTCGAGGCGGACCGCGCCCCGGTCGGGGTCGTAGAACCGCAGCTGGAGCTTGGCGATGGTCGACTTGCCGGCGCCGCTGGCCCCGACCAGCGCCAGCGTCTCCCCGGGCGCCACATGGAAGGACACCTCCGACAGGGCCGGGCAGGAGGTGCCGGGGTAGCTGAAGCAGACGCCGTCGAACTCCACCTCGCCCCGCGCCCGGCCGATGTGCCGGGGATGCGCGGCGTCGGCGACCTGCGGCCGCTGGTCCAGCAGTTCGATGATCCGCTCGGCCGAGGCGGACGCCGTGTAGAAGGTGGTGCCGAGGCGGGACAGGCCGCGCACCGGGCTGTACATCTTGCCGATCAGCGCCAGGAAGACCAGCAGCTCGCCCAGCGTGAGGTGCCCCTGGGCGAGCTTCCAGGTGCCCAGGCCCATGACCGCGAGGCCGCCGGACACCTCGATGATCTCCACCACGGGCCCGTACACGGCGCGGATCCGGGCCGACGCCATCGACGCCCGGAACCTGCCGAGGTTCTCCCGCTCGAACCGCTGCTGCTCCCAACCCTGCCGGTTGTACGCCTGCACCAGGGCGACGTTGCCCAGCGACTCCTCGGCGATCGCGCTGATCGAGCCGCTGCGGCGCCTGCGCTCGCGCGAGGCCTTCTTGATCAGCCGTGAGAAGTGCCGCGCGGCGCCCCAGAACAGCGGCACGATGACCAGGGCGAGCAGGGTCAGGTCCCATTGCAGGTAGAACAGCAGGCCGAGGAAGACGCCCAGGCGGATCACGTAGTACAGGGCGTCCGCCACCCCGGACAGCAGGAAGGTCTCGACCGCGTCGACATCGCCCGTGACCCGGGACAGCACGTCTCCGAGCCGCCGCCGCTCGAAGAAGCCGAGCGACAGCCCCTGGACGTGCCGGAAGACATCGGCGCGCAGCGAGAGCAGAAACCGTTCGCTGACCCAGGTGGACGTGACGCCGTCGGCGAATCCCAGCACGCCGGAGCAGATGATCAGGCCCAGATAGGCCGGTGCGATCCACAGGAACGGCTTCAGGTCCCGGGGAACGAGCACATCGTCCACGACGATCTTGAACAGCCAGATCTCGGCGGCGTCGACGACGGGGCCGACCAGGCTGAACACGACCATGGGCACGAGCCAGCGCCGGCCACCGCGGGTGTACGGCCAGAACCGCCGGAACACCTCCAGCGGAGGCAGGGCGGGTGCGGCCGCGACCACGGCGTCGGAGGACTCGCTCACCGACAGCAGACGCCGCAGGACGTGCACCATGGCAGGCGTACCCAGGGGCCGGACGGTGGAGCGGACCGGGTCCTTGGATCTCCGGTCCGCTCGACCGCCGTAGGGAATCGGTTACTTGCGGCCGTGACCGTGGCTGCTGGTGCTGCTGCTCTTGTGGCCGTGACGGTGCCCATGCCGCGTGGAGGTGGTGGTGGTCGAGGTGTCCTTCCTCTTCTTGTGGTGCTTGGCGGGCATGAGAGCGGTGAAGATTGCCATTCCGTTCCTCCTGAAAAGTGCTCACTGGGGATACGGCCCAGGGCGGACGGTGGATGGCGTTCCTCGGTAAAAGATGGCGTTCTGCGGCAAAAAAGGAAAAAGTCGTTTCCCGATGCCCGTGCCCGGCGGACGATGGGGACCCGGCGTCAGCCCAGCCGCGCCGCCAGCCCCCCGGTGCAGCGGACCTCGTCGCCCGACGTGATCAGCAGCGCCTCCACCTCCGGCAGGGACTCCAGCCACTCCAGGGCCGCCTGCGACCCCATCGCGAACGCCGCCGTCGCCCAGCAGTCCGCCCAGGTCAGGGACGGGGCGGTCACCGTCACCGCGACCAGGTCCGTGACCGCCGGGCGGCCGGTGTGCGGATCGACGATATGGGCACCGCGTTCCGCAGTGCCGGACGTGGCGACCGCCAGCCGCTCGGTGCCCGCCGCCGAGATCACCGCGGCCAGCCCGCCGGGGCGCAGCGGGTCCGCGATACCGACCCGCCAGGGACGCTGCGGGCCCGGCGAGCCGTACATCTGCACATCACCGCCGCCGTTGACGCTCACGCCGCTCGCCCCCGCCTCGGCCAGCAGCCGGGCCGCCCGTTCGGCCGCCCAGCCCTTGACGATGCCCGTCGGGTCGAGCCGCCCTCGGTAGCGCGGGCTGAACCAGCCGTCGCTGACCAGCTCCGCCTGCGCCGCCAGCTCCAGCACCGAGGCGACCTCGGGATCGCAGGCGTCGACGGTCACCTCGCCGCGGGCCAGCCGGGAGAGCTGGCTGTCCTCGCGGTAGGTGCTGAACACGGCGTCCGCCCGGTGCAGCCCGGCGACGGCCTCGTCGAGCGCCGCCCGGACGGCTTCGGGGTTCCCGCCGCGGACGTCGAAGGAGAAGACCGTCCCCATGACCTCCTCCGTCCGGCGCACCGCGGCGGGAGTCTGTTCGGCCATCGGCTCAGCCACCGGCCCGGCCGGCCTGGTCCAGGGCCGACTGCAGTGACTTCCGGTAGCCCTCGCTGGTGTACGTGGCACCGGACACGGCGTCGATGTCCGCGCTGCCCGCGGCGACGGCCTCCTGGTTGAGCCGGGGCACGGCCAGCGCCGTCTTCTGATCGCTGCGCCCGCCCTTGGGCGCCTGGACCGCCTCGGCCCGGACGATCCTGCCGTCGCTCACGGTGATGCGGACCTGGACCGGCCCGTACTGGGTCCGCGCCACATCTCCGGTCAGCGTCCTGCTGCCGGGAGCGGCGGCGCCGCCCTGCGGGCCCTTGGGCGCGGCCGCGGAGGGCGGCGGCGCGACCGCGTCCGCGGCCGCTGAGGCCGGGTCCGTGGCGGGTTTCAGGGTCAGCAGCAGGACGACACCGGACACGGTGGCCGCGGTGGCCAGCACGATCCGCCGTACGGGGTGGCTCTTCCTCATGTGTGTGCGGCTCCCGGTCACATCTCGAACGACTCGTGGTGGATACGGCGGGCCGGCACCCCGGCGCCGCGCAGCGCCTCGTACACCGACTGCGCGAACCCGGGCGGGCCGCACAGGAACACGTCGTGCCGGTCCAGGTCCGGGATCTTGCGGCGCAGCGACTCGGGCGAGATGTCGGGTCGTTCGCCGTCGGGACTGTTCACGGCGTACATCAGCCGCGCCCCGCGCTCGTCGGCGATCTTCGCCAGCTCGTCCCACAGCGCGAGGTCCTGGGTGCTGTTGGCCCGGTACAGCAGCGTGAGGTCGCCGGCCGCGCCGGGCAGCGTCTCGAACAGGGCCCGCATCGGCGTGATGCCGACGCCGCCGGCGACCAGCAGCACCTTGCCGCGGCTGCGGCGCTGCGCGGTCAGCGCGCCGTACGGCCCCTCGGCCCACACCCGGGTGCCGGGCTGCAGCTCGCGCAGCCGGGAGCTGTGGTCGCCGATCGCCTTCACAGTGATCCGCAGCATGCCGGGGCGCGGCGCCGCCGACAGCGAGTACGGGTGCGAGCTGAACCGCATCCCGGGCGCCAGGAACCGCCAGCGGAAGAACTGCCCGGCCTCCGCGCCCATCCGGTGCAGCTTGGTGCCGCTGATCAGGACCGACACGATGCCCGGCGTCTCCTCGATCACCGCCTCGACCCGCATGCGGTGCCGCAGGTTCAGCCGGACCGGGGTGAGGACGCGGTACCACAGCACCAGCGCGGTGACCGTGCCGTACAGCCCGTACCAGAAGGTCTGCGCGGCCGGTTCGACGGCGAAGTCGTTGCCGTCGCTGATCTGGTGCCAGAAGGTCAGGAACACCGCCGCGTACGTCAGCAGATGGATGTGGTACCAGGTGTCGTACCCCAGCCGGCGGCGCACGCCGCCCACCGACAGCAGCCCGATGACCAGCAGCAGCCCGGTGCCGATGGCGGCCTTGCCCAGATCGGGCAGCTCGGTGACCGAGTCGATGGTCTGCCGCACGATGTCCGTGACCGGCCGGCCCGCCTGCAGGGTGTAGCCCCACATGGTCAGGACGATGTGCGCGAGCACCAGGCAGAGCGTGTAGCGGCCGCTCATCGCGTGCCAGCGGGCCACCCGGTCGGAGCCCACCCGCCGCTCCAGCGCGGGCACCCGGGCCATCTGCAGCACCACCAGCGCCATCAGATAGCCGGCGAGCAGGCCGGTGATCCGGCCCGCGCCCAGAACCCTTCCGGTGTCGTCGGCGATGGACGGGGTGTTGCGCCACCACAGCCACAGCACGCCCGCCGCGCCCGCCCCCACGGCGAGCAGCAGCACGGCGGCGGGGGAGCGGCGCGGTCGGATGCGGCGCATCGTCTGGCGGCGGGCGGCACGGCCGCCGGCGAGCGTGGTGCTCACGGTTCCTCCGGGGGGACGGGACCCTGTGGCCCACAGATACGGGCCGCCCCGCGGGAGTGTTCAGAGGCCCGCCGAGTCCAGCGCGGACTGCAGCGACTGCTTGTACCCGTCGCTGGTGTAGGTGGCGCCGGAGACGGAGTCGATGTCCGCGCTCTGCGCGTCCAGTGCCTCACGCCGCAGCTGGGGTATCGCGTAGCTGTTGATCTCCTGGTCGCGGGGGTTCTCCGTCGGGTAGACCACCGCGGTGATGTCGGTCAGCCTGCCGCCGCTCACGGTGACCCGGACCTGGACGGGACCCCAGCGGGTGTCGACGGAGTCGCCGGTGACGGTCCTGGTGCCGGTCGCGCCGGGAGCGGCGGACGAACTCACCGACGGGCGGGGCGAGTTCGCGGTCGCCGGCGCCGGGGTGGCGTGCGGCTTCAGCGACAGCAGCAGCACCATCCCGGAGACGGTGGCGGCGCTCGCCAGCACGATCCGGCGCAGCGGGCGGTTCTTCCTCAACGCGTGCACGTCGACGGCCTCACAGTTCTCGCTCTTGTCGCTGTTCTCACAGTTCGAACGACTCGTGGTGGATACGCCGGTCCGGCACCCCGGCGGCGCGCAACTGCCCGTACACGTACGCGGCGAAGCCGTGCGGGCCGCACAGGTACACGTCATGCCCCGCGAGGTCGGGGAACGCCGCGCGCAGGGCGGCGGCCGACAGGTCGGGACGCTCGCCGTGCGGGCCGTTGAGCGCGTACCGCACCCGGGCGCCGCGCCAGCGCGCCAGCGCCTCCAACTCCGTGCCCAGCGCCAGGTCCTCGGCGCGGCGGGCCCGGTACAGCAGCGTCACCTCGCCCGGCAGCGTCTCGAACAGGGCGCGCAGCGGGGTGATGCCGACACCGCCCGCGATCAGCAGCGACTTCGCCGCCGTGCCCCGCTCGGCGGTCAGCGAGCCGTAGGGGCCCTCCGCCCACACCCGGGTGCCCGGCCGCAGCAGCGCCACGGCCGCGCTGTGGCCGCCCAGCGCCTTCACCGTGATCCGCATCCGGTCCGCGCGCGGCGGCGCCGACAGGGAGTACGGCGTCGACGTGCGGCCCAGCCGAGCGTCGAGGAACCGCCACCGGAAGAACTGCCCCGGCCGCGCCCCCAGTTCGTCCAGGTGCCGCCCCCGTACGACGACGGAGTACACGCCCGGCACCTCCTGCTGCACGGACTCCACCCGGAGCCGGTGCCGGGCGTTGAGCCGCCACGGGGTCAGCAGGCGGAACCACACCACCAGTGCCGCGACCCCCAGGTACAGCGCGTACCAGAAGGCCGTGGCGGCCGGCTTGCCGTTGAAGTCGTTGCCGAGGGCCAGCTGGTGGCCGAACGCCAGGAACACGGCGGCGTACGTCAGCAGGTGGACGTGGTACCAGAACTCGTAGCTGGTGCGGCGCCGCACCGCGCGCACCGAGGTGACGCCGACCGCCAGCAGGATCACCGTGCCCGCGGTCGCCTTCAGCATCTCCGGGTAGTCCAGGACCACCGTGACCGTCTCGTGCAGCAGCGAGGCGCGGTCCTGCGCCGCGTACCCGGCGAGGATCAGCACGATGTGCGCGAGCAGCAGGCAGATCGTGTACCGGCCGGCCATCGCGTGCCAGCGCGCCACCCGGTCCGAGCCGATCCGCCGCTCCAGCAGCGGCACCCGGGCCATCAGCCCCACCACCACCGCGCACGCGTACCCGCACAGCAGCCCGGCGATCCGCCCGGCACCGGTCAGCCAGCCCGCCGTGCCGACCACGGAAGCGGTGTCCGACCACCACAGCGCGATCACCGCCGCGGCCCCCGCCCACACCGCGGCCAGCACACCGGCCGCCGGGGAGGGCCGGGCGGGCGGCGCCGCGTGCGGGGCGAGCCGCCGCTCGTCCACCGTCGTCATCAGTCGTGTTCCTTTCGCCTGTCCGAAGAGCAACTGTGCGGGGCGAACCTCTGAGGACCCTCTGAAACGGCTCCCCTCAGCGCGGACTCAAAGGAAACTCAGAGCCGCCGGCGTCACCCGCGCCCCGCACCAGGGGCGATCCTGGAGGCAGCCATGAACACCACCACCCGCTCCGGCCGCCCCGCCCTCACCCGCCCCGACGGCACGCCCCTGCGCGTCCTCGTCGTCGACGACGACCCCGACCTCGCCGAGGTCCTCTCCGGCGCCCTGCGCTACGAGGGCTGGCGGATCCGCACGGCCGGCGACGGCGCCTCCGCGCTCACCGCCGCCCGCGAGCTGCTGCCCGACGCGGTCGTCCTGGACGTGATGCTCCCCGACACCGACGGCTTCGCCGTGCTGCGCGGGCTGCGCGAGGTCCGCCCGGACGTGTGCGTGCTGTTCCTCACCGCACGCGACGCCGTGGAGGACCGCATCGCCGGCATCACCGCCGGCGGGGACGACTACGTCACCAAGCCGTTCAGCCTGGAGGAGGTCGTCGCCCGGCTGCGCGGACTGCTGCGCCGCGCCGGCATGGCCGGCCGGGCCGACGAGGGCCCGCGGCTCGTCGTCGGCGACCTGGTCATGGACGAGGAGGCCCGCGAGGTCACCCGCGCCGGCGAGCTGATCGAGCTGTCGCCCACCGAGTTCGAACTGCTGCGCTTCCTCATGCGCAACCCGCGCCGGGTGCTGAGCAAGGCCCGGATCCTGGACCGCGTGTGGTCCTACGACTTCGGTGGCCGCGCCCATGTCGTCGAGCTGTACATCTCCTACCTGCGCAAGAAGGTCGACGCGGGCCGCGAGCCGATGATCCACACCGTGCGCGGCGCCGGGTACGTGCTCAAGCCGGTGACACCGTGAGCCGGCCGGGGCGGCGTCTGCCGTGGCCGCGGACGCTGCGGGCCCGCCTCACCGCCGGTCTGGTGGTGCTGCTGGCGATCAGCTGCGCCGCGGTGGGCGTGGCCGCCGTCGTCGAACTGGACGGCTTCCTGACCCGCCGGGTCGACCAGCAGCTCACCGACGTCGGCCCCCGGTTCCCGGCCAGCCTGGAGCACGCCGGGAAGCTGCCCGACGACAACGACGGCGACGAACACGGCGACACCCGCCGCCAGGCCACCGGCACCTTCGGCGCCCGCCTGGTGGACGGCACGGTCACCAACGCGGCCGTGGTCCGCTCCGGCGACGTGACGACCGACCTGGGCGTCACCCTCTCGCCCCGCGACGAGCGGACGCTGGCCGCCGTCCCGGCCGACGGCCACGGCCACAGCGTCCACCTGTCCGCCCTGGACGACTACCGGGTGCTGGCCGGCCGCGGCCGGGACGGCGACGTGCTGATCACCGGGCTGCCGCTGGAGCCCGTGGAGGCCGCCGTGCACCGGCTGGAGGCGGTCGCCGCGATCGTCTTCGGCGTCGCGCTCGCCGCCACCGGCGTGGCCGGGGCGCTGTGGGTGCGCTGGTCGCTGCGGCCGCTGAGCCGGGTCGCCGCGACCGCCACCCGGGTCAGCGAGCTTCCGCTGGCCAGCGGGGAGGTGGCGCTGCCGCCCAGGGCGCCGGAGTCCGACCCGCGCGGCGAGGTGGGACGGGTCGCCGCCGCCTTCAACCGCATGCTCGGCCATGTCGAGGACGCGTTGACCAAGCGGCACGCCAGTGAGGAGCGGCTGCGGCGCTTCGCCGCCGACGCCAGCCACGAGCTGCGCACTCCCGTGGCCTCCGTGCGCGGCCACGCGGAGCTGGCCCTGCTGCACCCCGGGCCGGTGCCGCCGGAGGTCACGCGCGCCCTGGAGCGGATCGCCGCCGAGTCCTCCCGGATGGGCGAGATGGTCGATGAGATGCTGCTGCTGGCCCGGCTGGACGCGGGCCGCCCGCTGGAGAGCCGCCCGGTCGACCTCACCCGCCTGGTGCTGGACGCGGTCACCGACGCCGGTGCGGCCGGCCCCGGCCACCGCTGGACCCTGGACCTGCCGGAGGAACCGGTCACGGTCCCCGGCGACGCCCACCGGCTGCAACAGGTGCTGGCCAACCTGCTGGCCAACGCGCGGGGCCACACGCCCGCCGGTACCGAGGTGACGGTGTCCCTGGCCACCGACGGCCCGGAAGCGGTCCTCACCGTCCAGGACGACGGCCCCGGCATCCCCGCGGACATCCAGCCCGACGTCTTCGAACGCTTCACCCGAGCCGACCACCGCCGCACGAAGACCCCCGGCGGCGGAGCGGGCCTGGGCCTGTCGATCGTGTCGGCGGTGGTGAGGGCACACGGGGGCAGGGTGGGGCTGGAGAGCCGCCCGGGCTTCACGGAGTTCCGGGTGCACATACCGACCTAAAGGGGCGCGGTGCTGTATCGATGTGCGGCTCCGCCGCGCGGGCGCGCAGCACCTCAGTACCGCGTAACAGCCGTAACGCCGCTCACTGTCCCGACAGCGATGTGCGGGTTGTTCCGAGGCGTCACCCACCGCAGAATCCGCCGCATCGTGTCCTCGGGGACGGACACACACCCAGCCGTAGGGCCGGCCCCGTTGACGTGCAGAAAAATGCCGGCGCCGCGATTCCGCACGGGCGCTGCGTAGTTGAACCCGACGACCAGCGCGTACGCGTACTGCGCCCGGTACGACACAAGACGCTCGGCCTCCGAGGCCCGGCAGTCGGAGGCCAACGGCTCGCTCCACCGGTTGTACGCACGGGAGTCGTTGTCCTGGCACCACCAGGAGTCCCGCCGAACCGCCCGGTACGGCATCCGCGTACCGCTCGGGGCCGCCTCGACCCCGAAGGCGAAGGGCAGGCCGTACAACCCGGTGGGCGTCGTGTTCGTGCCCTGGCGCCGCTTCGCCCCCTCCACGAGCCCCTTGGCCCCGAACCGCGCCGGCGCCGAGCCGGCCCGCACCCACCGGCCGTCGCGCAGGTCCCACCAGCTGACCGTGCCCGTGGTGGAGCCGGTGCTCGGCGCCTGGGCGATGATCAGCTGCGTGCCGCCGCCGGTGTCCCGCATCCGCTCGGGCAGCGGGGCCTCGCCGCCGGGTGCGGCACCGAGGGCGAGCAGGGAGGCGGAGGCGAGGGCGGCGGCGACGGCACGGGGGCGCATGGCTCAGACCGTAGACGGGGGCAGCGGCAGCGGCAGCCCGGGTAGGCCGTCCAGGCTGGTCGCGATGTGCTCCTTCTTGGCGAAGTACGCGCCGAGCGAGGCGTCGTCCTCCCGGGCGAACCGCTTGCCGTGCAGATCGCGGTCGGCGTCGTACGTCATGAACGGCACCGCGTATCCGCAGGTGTCGCGGACGAGTTCGGCGTGCACGACGATGATCGCGCGCAGACCGTGCGCGGTGTGGTCGATGTCCGGGAAGCGGGCGAGCAGTTCGGGGAAGCGGGGGTCGTCGCGGAAGACGGGCTCGCCCCGGCCGTGCACGCGCACGATGTTGGGCGGGCCCTGGAAGGCGCACCACATCAGGGTGATCCGGCCGTTCTCCCGCAGATGGGCGATGGTCTCGGCGTTGGACCCGGCGAAGTCCAGGTAGGCCACGGTGTGCTCGTCAAGCACCGCGAAGGAGCCCTTCAGGCCCTTGGGGGAGAGGTTGACCGTGCCGTCGCCGGACAGCGGGGCGGTCGCCGTGAAGAAGAGGGGCTGTTCCTCGATGAAGGTGCGGAGCCTGCCGTCGATGCGCTCATAGGTCTTTCCCATGTCTAACGATTATTGGGCAGATTCGTTCGAGTGTCTAAGGAATTTGCGGCTCCGTTTGCCGCCGCGCAAGCCCTGGATTGACGAACCATGCAGAGTTCTGCATACTCATGCATGTCAGCGAATGCACTGTGAGGAGAAACCCGTGACCGAGCGCGTCGTACTCGCCTACTCAGGCGGTCTGGACACCTCCGTCGCCATCGGCTGGATCGCCGAGGAGACGGGCGCCGAGGTCATCGCCGTTGCGGTCGACGTCGGCCAGGGCGGCGAGGACCTGGACGTCATCCGCAAGCGCGCGCTCGCCTGCGGTGCCGTCGAGGCCGAGGTCGCCGATGCCAAGGACGAGTTCGCCGACGAGTACTGCCTCCCGGCGATCAAGGCCAACGCCCTCTACATGGACCGCTACCCGCTGGTCTCCGCCCTCTCCCGGCCGACGATCGTCAAGCACCTCGTCGCCGCCGCCCAGAAGCACGGCGCCACCACCGTCGCCCACGGCTGCACCGGCAAGGGCAACGACCAGGTCCGCTTCGAGGCCGGCATCGTCGCCCTCGCCCCCGACCTGAAGTGCATCGCCCCGGTCCGCGACTACGCGATGACCCGGGACAAGGCCATCGCGTTCTGCGAGGAGAAGAACCTCCCGATCGCGACCACCAAGAAGTCCCCGTACTCCATCGACCAGAACGTCTTCGGCCGCGCCGTCGAGACCGGCTTCCTTGAGGACATCTGGAACGCCCCGATCGAGGACATCTACGAGTACACCCAGAACCCGGCCGTCGCCCGCGAGGCCGACGAGGTGATCATCTCCTTCAAGGAGGGCGTCCCGGTCGCCATCGACGGCAAGCCCGTCACCGTCCTGCAGGCCATCCAGCAGCTCAACGAGCGCGCCGGCGCCCAGGGCATCGGCCGGATCGACATGGTCGAGGACCGCCTCGTCGGCATCAAGTCCCGCGAGGTCTACGAGGCCCCTGGCGCGATCGCCCTGATCACCGCCCACCAGGAGCTGGAGAACGTCACCGTCGAGCGCGAGCTGGCCCGCTACAAGCGCCAGGTCGAGCAGCGCTGGGGCGAGCTGGTCTACGACGGCCAGTGGTTCTCCCCGCTCAAGCGCGCCCTGGACGGCTTCATCAACGAGGCCAACCAGCACGTCACCGGCGACATCCGGATGACCCTGCACGGCGGCCGCGCGGTCGTCACCGGCCGGCGCTCCACGGAGTCGCTCTACGACTTCAACCTCGCCACCTACGACACCGGCGACACCTTCGACCAGTCCGCGGCCAAGGGCTTCATCGACATCTACAGCCTGTCGTCGAAGATCGCCGCCAAGCGGGACCTCGCCTGACCCCGTACGGGTTCACCTCACCCGCATCTGCCTGACAGCCGCCTCCCCGCCTGGAAGTGTGGGGAGGCGGTGGCACATCCGTACCTTCTCTAGGAGCAACGCAGTGAGCAGCAACAGCGGTGACGTACGGCTCTGGGGCGGCCGTTTCGCCGACGGTCCCGCCGACGCCCTGGCGAAGCTGTCCGCATCCGTCCACTTCGACTGGCGGCTCGCGCCCTACGACATCGCCGGCTCGCGTGCCCACGCGCGCGTGCTGCACAAGGCGGGGCTCCTCACCGAGGACGAGCTGACCCGGATGATCGCCGGGCTCGACCAGCTCGAAGCCGACGTGGCCGCCGGCACGTTCGTCGGCACCATCGCCGACGAGGACGTGCACACCGCCCTGGAGCGCGGCCTGCTGGAGCGCCTCGGCCCCGACCTCGGCGGCAAGCTGCGCGCCGGCCGCTCGCGCAACGACCAGGTCGCCACCCTGTTCCGGATGTACCTGCGCGACCACGCCCGGATCATCGGCGGCCTGATCGCCGAGCTGCAGGAGGCGCTGATCGGCCTCGCCGAGGCCCACCCGGACGTGGCGATGCCCGGCCGCACCCACCTCCAGCACGCCCAGCCGGTGCTGTTCGCCCACCACGTCCTCGCGCATGTGCAGTCGCTGTCCCGGGACGCCGAGCGGCTGCGCCAGTGGGACGAGCGCACCGCCGTCTCCCCGTACGGCTCCGGCGCCCTCGCCGGCTCCTCCCTCGGCCTGGACCCGGAGGCGGTCGCCAGGGACCTGGGCTTCGAGCACGGCAGCGCCGGCAACTCCATCGACGGCACCGCCTCACGGGACTTCGTCGCCGAGTTCGCCTTCATCACCGCGATGATCGGCGTCAATCTCTCCCGGATCGCCGAGGAGATCATCATCTGGAACACGAAGGAGTTCTCCTTCGTGACCCTGCACGACGCGTTCTCCACCGGCTCGTCGATCATGCCGCAGAAGAAGAACCCGGACATCGCCGAGCTGGCGCGCGGCAAGTCCGGCCGCCTCATCGGCAACCTGACCGGCCTGATGGCCACGCTGAAGGCCCTCCCGCTCGCGTACAACCGCGACCTGCAGGAGGACAAGGAGCCCGTCTTCGACTCCTGCGACCAGCTGGAGGTGCTGCTCCCGGCCTTCACCGGCATGATCGCCACCCTGACCGTCAACCGCGAGCGCATGGAGGAACTGGCCCCGGCCGGCTTCTCCCTCGCCACCGACATCGCCGAGTGGCTGGTCAAGCAGGGCGTGCCGTTCCGGGTGGCGCACGAGGTCGCCGGCGAGTGCGTGAAGGTCGCCGAGGCCGAGGGCAAGGAGCTGGACGACCTCACGGACGAGCAGTTCGCGAAGATCTCCGCCCACCTCACCCCCGAGGTGCGCTCGGTCCTCAACGTCCCCGGCGCCCTGGCCTCCCGCAACGGCCGCGGCGGTACGGCGCCCAGCGCGGTCGCCGTCCAGCTGGCCGAGGTCAAGGCGGACGTGGCGGCGCAGCAGGAGTGGGCGAACGCGAAGAAGCCGGCCTAGCCGCCGGAAACACAGCAGGTCGAAGGGCCCGGACGCCTCGTCCGGGCCCTTCGTGCTGCCCGGGCCGCTCGATAACAGATGGGATTCGGCCACTGGCCGAAACCTTGACGACGCCCTACTCGGAAGTAACTATTCCGGTACTCGTTCGGCATTGCCGAACGCCGGTCGATCTTCCCCGCGCACGAAAGGGACGTCATGCGCGCAACCCGTACCAGACGAGCCGTCCGCCTCCTCGCCGCAACCGCGGTCGCCGCGCTCTGCACCCTCGGCCTCACGGCGCCGGCCTCCGCCGCCGACACCCCGCCGCCCGGCGCCAACGACTGGTCCTGCAAGCCGGACTCCGCCCACCCGGAGCCGGTGATCCTGGTCAACGGCACCTTCAAGACCTCGTACGAGAACTGGCTGACCCTGTCGCCCGCGCTCGCCGGCGCCGGGTACTGCGTCTTCTCCTTCGAGTACGGCGACGCGGAGACGGCCCCGATCGCGGACTCGGCCGCGCAGCTGCGCGACTTCGTCGGCGCCGTGCTCGGCGCGACCGGCGCCAAGAAGGTCGACATCGTGGGCCACAGCCAGGGCGGCATGATGCCCCGCTACTACGTCAAGTTCCTCGGCGGCGCCAAGAAGGTCGACGACCTCGTCGGGATCGTCCCGTCCAACCACGGCACCAGCAACCCGCTCGCCCTCGCGGCCGGCGCCACCGTGTGCCCCTCCTGTGTCGACCAGACCGCCGGCTCGGACTTCCTGGCGAAGCTCAACGCCGATCCGGAGGCCCCGGTCGGCCCCGACTACACGGTGATCGCCACCAAGTACGACGAGGTCGTGCTGCCGTACACCAGCGCCTTCCTCGACGGCCCCGGCTCCTACGTCACCAATGTGCTGCTCCAGGACCGCTGCCCGCTCGACGCCACCGAGCACGACCAGGCGCCCAAGTCCCCGCTCGTCCAGCAGTGGGTGCTCCACGCCCTGGGCCGCGGCGGACCGGCCGACCCCGCCTTCGTGCCGCGCTGTGTGAGCACGGGCTGAACCGTCCGCACCTGGGTAGATTGGGCGGGACCCGCCCCGCCGCGCAGGGAGTTGTTTTCCATGCCGTTCAGCCGCCTGGCCGCCGCGACCACCCCCACCTGCCACATCGGGCTGGGGCTCGCCGCCGTCGGGCGGCCCGGCTACATCAACCTCGGACGGGACCGGGACCTCCCGGACGACCGCAGTGTCGAGGCGCTGCGCGCACGTACCCATGAACTCCTCGACGCCGCCTACGCCCAGGGCGTGCGCTACATCGACGCGGCCCGCTCCTACGGCCGCTCCGAGGAGTTCCTCGCCGACTGGCTGAAGGCCCGGCCCGGCGTCCAGGACGTCGTCGTCGGCAGCAAGTGGGGGTACACCTACACCGCCGACTGGTCCACCGACGCCGAACAGCACGAGGTGAAGGACCACAGCCTCGCCACCTACGAGCGGCAGCGCGCCGAGACCGACGCGCTGCTCGGCGACCGGCTCGACCTCTACCAGATCCACTCCGTCACACCCGACAGCCCCGCCCTCGCCGACAAGGGCCTGCACGCCCGGCTCGCCGAGGCCGCCGCCCAGGGCATCACCGTCGGGTTCTCCACCAGCGGCCCGGCCCAGGCGGACGCCGTCCGTGCCGCCCTCGCCGTGACCGTCGACGGCGAGCCGCTGTTCAGGACCGTCCAGTCCACCTTCAACCTGCTGGAGACCTCGGCCGGACCCGCCCTCGCCGAGGCGCACGCCGCCGGGCTCACCGTGATCGTCAAGGAGGGCATGGCCAACGGGCGCCTCGCCGACCCGCAGGCCCCGGACGCCCTGAAGGCCGTGGCCGCCTCCGTCGGCCTCGGCTGCGACGCGGTGGCTCTGGCGTTCGTCCTGCGCCAGCCGTGGGCCGGAGTCGTCCTGTCCGGCGCCGCGACCACGGGGCAGCTCGCCTCCAACCTGCACGCGCCCGCCGTCGACCTGGACGACGAACAGCTGAGCCGGCTCACCGGCCTCGCCGAGGAGCCCCGCGCCTACTGGGAGGGGCGCGGCAGCCTGCCCTGGCACTGACGCGCATCCCTGGGGAGCCCCTGGTGACCCCTCCAGGTGAGTCACGCACGCCCATTATGAGACATCAATGTCTCACATGGCTTATGCTTGTCTCATGGCTGTCGATCGTGACCAGGTGCTGCGCAGCGCCGCCGCTCTGCTGACCCGGAAATCCACCGCGACCATGGACGAGGTCGCCAAGGCGGCCGGGATCAGCCGGGCCACCCTGCACCGCCAGTTCGCCGGGCGGGACGCGCTGGTCCGGGCGCTGGAGGCGCTCGGCATCGCCGAGTGCGAGGCGGCCCTGGACGCGGCCCGGCTCGACGACGGCCCGGCCGCCGACGCCGTTCACCGGCTCGTGCGGGAGATCGAGCCCGCGGCCGGGCTGCTCGCCTTCCTCTACACCGAGAACCAGCTCTTCGAGGGCGAGGAGCAGAACGCCGGCTGGGCCCGCATCGACGGCCGCATCGCCCAGCTGTTCCGGCGGGGCCAGCGCAGCGGCGAGTTCCGCATCGACCTCACCCCGGCCTGGCTCACCGAGGCACTCTTCGGCCTGCTCGCCTCCGCGGCCTGGGCCGTGACCGAGGGCCGCGTGGCCCCCAAGGACTTCACCTACATGATCGTCGAGCTGTTGCTCGGCGGCGCACGACGCAACGACCCGATCAGAAGAGAGGGATCATGACCAGCACCCTGCAGCCGGCCGGCACGACGGAGGCGGTGAAGCGCCCGGGCCGCTGGCTCGCGCTGTCCGTCCTCGTCCTGGCCGTGCTGCTGGTGGCCGTCGACGCCACCGTCCTCGGCCTGGCGACCCCCTACATCAGCGAAGACCTCAAGCCGTCCGGCACCCAGCTGCTGTGGATCGGCGACGTCTACTCCTTCGTCATCGCCGGTCTGCTGGTCTCCATGGGCAGCCTCGGCGACCGCATCGGCCGCAAGCGGATCCTGCTCGTCGGCGCCACGGCGTTCGGCGCCGTCTCCGTGCTGAACGCCTACGCCACCACGCCCGAGCTGATGATCCTGGCGCGTGCGCTGCTCGGCGTCGCCGGCGCGACCCTGATGCCGGCCACCCTCGCCCTGATCCGCAACATCTTCCACGACCCGCGTGAGCGCAGCCTCGCCATCGGCATCTGGGGCGCCACCGCGTCCGCCGGCACCGCCGTCGGCCCGATCACGGGCGGCTTCCTGCTGGAGCACTTCTGGTGGGGTTCGGTCTTCCTCATCAACCTGCCGGTGATGGCGGTGCTGGTGCTGGTGGGTGTCCGCACGCTGCCGGAGTCGCGCAACCCGCGGCCCGGGCCCTGGGACCTGCTCAGCGTGGTCCTGTCCCTGGTCGGCATGATCGGCGTCGTGTACGCGGTGAAGGAGGCCGCCACCCACGGCTTCACCTGGCTCACGCTCGCCGTGGGCCTGCTGGGCACGGCCGCCCTGTACGGCTTCGTCCGCCGTCAGCTCACCATGCCGACCCCGCTGCTGGACATGCGGCTGTTCCGCAGCCGTGGCTTCAGCGGCGCGGTGCTGGCGGACCTGCTGACCGTGCTCGGCATGTCCGGCCTGGTGTTCTTCCTGTCCCAGTACCTTCAGCTGGTCCAGGGCAGGCGCCCGTTCGAGGCGGGGCTGGCCGAACTCCCCGCCGCCGTGGGCGCGGTGGCGGCCGGTCTCGTGGCCGGGCGCGTGGCCCGCCGCTTCTCGGTGCGTGCCGTGGTCTCCGGCGGCCTCGCCGCGGTCGGTGTCGCGCTCGCGGCGCTGACCATGCTCGGCCAGTCCACCGGCTACCCGGTGCTGGGTGCCGCGCTGCTGGTCGTCGGCATCGGCGCCGGCTTCTCTTTCACGGTGACCGCCGACGTGATCCTCTCCAGCGTCCCCAAGGACCAGGCGGGCGCGGCCTCCGCGGTCTCCGAGACGGCGTACGAACTCGGCGCGGCCCTGGGCATCGCGGTCCTCGGTTCCATCGTGACGGGCGTCTACCGGGACTTCGCAGCCCCGGCGGGCACCCCGGCCCAGGCCCACGAATCGCTGGGCGGCGCGGTGGAGGCGGCCCACGCCCTGCCGGCCGACACGGCCCAGTCCCTGCTGGACTCGGCCAGAGAGGCCTTCGTCAACGGCCTGGGCATGGCATCGGGAGCAGGAGCAGCGGTCCTCCTCACGGCATCAGCAGCGGCCTGGTTCCTACTCCGAGACCAACGGCTGGGAAACTGACCCGAAGGGGCGCGGGGAACTGCGCGACAAGGCGCCGGTGAGAAGCAGATCTCCCCACCAACGGCGCGGAAGCCAACCCAAGGGGCGCGGGGAACTGCGCGACAAGCCACAACGACGCCGCAGCCGCCGTACGTCAACAGACGACACGGCGGCTGGGCGCACGCAGAAAACCTAGGCCGCTTCCTTGGCCTTGCTCGCGTACATGTCCACGTACTCCTGCCCCGACAGCCGCATCACCTCGGCCATCACCGAGTCCGTGACGGCCCGCAGCACATACCGGTCCCGGTCCATGCCCTCGTACCGCGAGAACTCCATGGGCTCACCGAAGCGAACCGTCACCTGACCGGGCCGGGGCATCCCCGCCCCGCCCGGCTGCAGCCGGTCCGTGCCGATCATGGCGAACGGCACGACCGGCGCCCCGGTCATCAGGGTCAGCCGGGCGATGCCCGTGCGGCCCCGGTACAGGCGGCCGTCGGGGGAGCGCGTGCCCTCGGGGTAGATCCCGAAGACCCTGCCCTCCTCCAGCACCCGGCGCCCGGTCATCAGCGCGGCGACACCGCCCCGGCCTCCGTCGCGGTCGACCGGGATCATGCCGACCCCGGTGAAGAACCAGGCCATCAGCCGGCCCTTGAGGCCCTTGCCGGTGACGTACTCGTCCTTGCCGATGAACACGACCTGACGGTCGCAGACCAGCGGCAGGATCATCGAGTCGATGAAGGTGAGGTGGTTGCCGGCGAGGATGACCGGGCCGTCGCCCGGGATGTGCTCGGCGCCCTCGACCCGGGGACGGAACATCAGGCGCATGACCGGTCCTAGCACTGCCTTGATGATCGCGAAGCGGGACAACGGGCCCTCCGGTGTCAAGGGATTCGGTATGAGTCTGTGCAGGTGAGGACGATACTCGCGGGTGCGGGCCTGGCGCACATCGGGTTCACCCAGGTCTTACGCACTGTTGACGTGGGTTCACCTGCGCGGCCGTCGCGCGGACGGCGGATGACGCGCCGGTGACGGTGTGACCGACGGCTCAGCCGGACCCTGTCCGGCTACCCCGACGAGCGGTCACCAGCCCCGGGACCGACCGGAATACGACATCCGCAGTCATCCGCGTGTTCCGGCCGAGGTCTCCCACTCGTCATGTGCACGCCCCTACGATCGCCGCGCACGGACACCCGAGGGGCAGGAGGTCGCACATGGGCACACAGGGGTCGCGGGAGACCGAGGAGCAGACGAGCGGGGGGACCGGCCGGCGGGCCCTGCTCGGCGCCGCGGTGTTCGGCGCGGGCGCCACCGTGCTGGGGCTGGCCGGTTCCGCGCAGGCGGCCGGCGGTGCGGCCCGGCACGGCGGCGGCCTGGGGAGCCTGCCCGTGCCGACGGTCATCGGGCACCGCGGGGCCAGCGGCTACCGGCCGGAACACACCTTCGGCTCCTACCAGCTCGCCCTGGACCTGGGCGCCGACATCGTCGAGGCCGGCGACCTGGTCCCCACCAAGGACGGTCACCTGGTGTGCCGGCACGAGCCGGAGATCGGCGGCACGACGGACGTCGCCGACCACCCCGAGTTCGCCGACCGCAGGACCACCAAGACGCTCGACGGGGTCCCGACCACCGGCTGGTTCACCGAGGACTTCACCCTCGCCGAGCTGAAGACGCTGCGCGCGATCGAGCGCATCCCGGCCAACCGCCCGCACAACACGCTCTACAACGGCCGCTGGGAGATCCCCACCTTCGAAGAGGTCCTGAAGTGGCAGGACGAGCAGACCCGCAAGCGCGGCAAGCAGGTCTGGATCTACCCGGAGACCAAGCACCCCACCTACTTCCGCAAGCTGGGCCTCGGCCTGGAGGAGCGGGTGGCCAAGCTGCTGCACAAGTACGGCAAGGACAAGCGCACCTCGCCGGTCATCCTGCAGTCCTTCGAGCCGACCAGCATCCAGCGGCTGAACAAGCTCGTCGACAACCCGCTGGTCGTGCTGCTGTCCTCGGCGAACAGCCGGCCGTACGACTTCGTCGAGGCCGGTGACCCGCGCACGGTCGCCGACCTGATCACCCCCAGGGGCCTGCGCGAGATCGCCGGGTACGCGCAGGGCATCGGCCCCACCCTGGACCTGGTCATCCCCAAGGACGCGAACGGCAACCTGACCACGCCGACCACCCTGGTCGCCGACGCGCACAAGGTCGGGCTGATCCTGCACCCGTACACCATGCGCAACGAGAACCCGTTCCTGCCGGCGAACTTCCGCAAGGGCGCCGACGCCGACGGCTACGGCGACTCCTTCGGCGCCTTCCGGACGTACTTCGCCACCGGCATCGACGGTGTCTTCACCGACAACCCGGACACCGGGCTGCTGGCCCGGGAGGACTTCGTCAACGGCTGACCGACTCGTTGGAGTGGGCCTGCGGCCGCCCGGGCAACCCTTGCCCGGGCGGCCGTGTCGTGCGGTGCGTGACGGACGACCTGCTCCTGATGTTGCGCCCGCTGCTCGCCGCCGAGGCCGCGGCCGAGGCATCCGCCTGCCACGCCGAACCCGCCGATCTGGAACAGGCGGTGTGGCTGCGGCTGCTCGAACGCCTCGCCGCCGCCGGTCCGCCGCCCGACCCGCAGCGCTGGCTGCGCCGGGCCGTCCGCGCCGAAGCGCGCCGGGTGCGCCGTACGACGCGGCGGGAGTGGCCCTACGACGGTGAGCCGGCCGGCGGCGGCCATGATCCGGAAGGACTGGCGCTGGCCGCCGCGCGGGGGCGGGCCCTGCGGGCCGCGGTGCGCCGGCTGCCCGGGCGGTGCCCGCGGCTGCTGGGGGCGCTGCTGTCGCCACGGGACCTGACATACCGGGAGATCGCGGGGGAGTTGGGTATCTCACAAGGCAGTCTCGGTCCGGAACGCTCCAGATGTCTGGGATGTCTGCGTCGTTTGCTCACACCGGAGGTTGCGGCTCGCTGACCGCGGGGATAGGAGTGGGGGACGACAGGTGATCAGGTGAGCGGGAGGCGTGCGCACATGGGCATGAGCGTGACCATCTCTGCGGCGACCGAGCAGGATGCCGAGCAGATCTTCAGGCTGCAGTACCTCTGCTTCCAGAGCGAGGCCGCTCTCTACGGCAACTACCGCATCGACCCGCTCGTCCAGCCCCTGGACTCGGTGCGCGAGGAGGTCGTACGCGACTGCGTGTTCGTGGCGCGGCTCGGCGACGAGGTGGTCGGGTCCGTGCGCGGCCGGGTCACCGAGGACGGCGCCGCCACCATCGGCAAGCTGTGCGTCCACCCGCGGCTGCAGGGCCACGGCATCGGCGCCCGGCTGCTGCGCACGGCCGAGACGGCGCTCGCCGAGGAGCACGGGGTCACGCGCTTCCGCCTGCACACCGGTCACCGCAGCGAGGGCAACCTGCGGCTGTACCGCCGGGTCGGCTACCAGACGGTCGGCACCGCCGAGGGCACCGACGGCGTCACGATGATCGTGCTGGAGAAGCCGGCCGGGGCGTACGCGCAGACGGCGTGAGACGTCAGGGCTGCTGCCGCGACTTGCGCAGCCAGTAGATCGCCGAGAGCGGCAGCAGCACCGGGATGAAGATGTAGCCCATGCCGTAGTCGGACCACACCGTCGCGTCCGGGAACGCCGACGGCTCGATCAGGGTCCACGTGCCGACCGTCAGCACCCCGGCCAGTTCGGCGGCACAGCACCACAGCGCCGCCCGGCGGGCGGTCTCACCGCCGCGCACCAGCGAGTAGGTGATGAAGCCGTAGACGACACCCGCCACCGCCGACAGCGAGTAGGCGAGCGGGGCCCGGTCGAACTCGGTCGCGATCTGGTACACCGACCGCGACACCGCGCCGACGACCATCACGCCGTACAGCCACACCAGCAGCATGCCGGGCCCGCTGATCAGCCGGGCCGGCTTCTCCTCCACCGCCGTCATCTCAGCCTCCCCAGATGTCGTAGAGCCGTACTTCGAGCACGGCGAGCACCACGCCGCCGGCGGCGACGGTCACCGAGCCCCACCGGGTGCGCTCGGCAAGCGACATGAAGCCGGCCGCCGGAACGCAGGCGAACGCGCCGAGCAGATACGCCACGAAGATCGTCGTGCCCTGATCCGGCTTCTCGCCCCGCGCCAGCTGCACGATCCCGATCACCAGCTGGACCACCGCGAGCAGCGAGACCACGGCCATACCGATGAAGTGCCAGTCCTTCGTCGGCTGGTCACGGTAGGCCGCCCAGCCGCACCAGGCGGCGAGCAGCAGCGCGGCGACCCCGGTCACCAGCGTCAGGACATCAAGCATGGGGCGACTGTATTACGGCCCGGACGCCGGAGAGTCCGCGCCCCCGGCCCCACCCGGACACCGTGGCGTTGGCCACAGCCACCGCGCCGGCGAGCTCGGCGCCCAGCTGCTGGTCCACGACCCGTCGGCCTTGTCCGCACAGGTCATCGCGGACCGCGTCGACATCTGCGTACGGGCCGGTCCGTGCCCGGCGCCGTCCCACCGCTGTCCACTATCCGGACATCGGTGACCGGTCAGGACCGTAGGTCTGCTTTACTGATCGCATGACCACGACGAGCGACCGCATCCCTGCGACCGAGGCGACCATGACGCCCGGTGCTCGTTGTATGTGTCGTACGCGCCGAATGTGCGCCTGCTAGAGGGCCCCTGCACCACCTGCGCCTCGCGCCCCGAAGCGAGTGCCCGCTCGTGTCCCGCCCGTACGCCCCGCGTACGCGACCGAGCCGCCGCCCCCGCGCGCACGTTCCCCCCAAGGTCGCGACCAAAGACGTGCCGCACCCCGGCTGCCTTCGACCATCCATGCCCCGTGCCCGGCGCCCACGACGTGCCGCGCACTCGACAGCGACGGAAACCCACGTGATCACCACACAGGGCCTCACCAAGGTCTACCGCTCACGCGGCCGCGAGGTCACCGCCCTGGCCGGCGTCGACCTGCACGTCCGCGAAGGCGAGGTGTACGGCGTCATCGGCCAGTCCGGCGCCGGCAAGTCCTCCCTCATCCGCTGCGTCAACCTGCTGGAGCGCCCCACCTCCGGCACCGTGACCGTCGACGGCCAGGACCTCACCGCCCTGGCCGGGCGCGGCCAGCGGGCCGGCCGTGAGCTGCGGCAGGCCCGCAGCCGCATCGGCATGGTCTTCCAGCACTTCAACCTGCTGTCCTCGCGGACCGTGCAGGACAACGTCGAGCTGCCGCTGGAGATCCTCGGCCGCTCCGGCAAGGACCGCTCCCGCAAGGCGCTGGAACTGCTCGACCTCGTCGGCCTCGCCGACAAGGCGGGCGCCTACCCCGCCCAGCTCTCCGGCGGCCAGAAGCAGCGCGTCGGCATCGCCCGCGCCCTGGCCGGCGACCCCAAGGTGCTGCTCTCCGACGAGGCCACCAGCGCCCTCGACCCGGAGACCACCCGCTCCATCCTGACCCTGCTGCGCGACCTCAACCGCGAACTGGGCCTGACCGTCCTGCTCATCACCCACGAGATGGACGTCGTGAAGACGGTCTGCGACTCGGCGGCGCTCATGGAGAAGGGCCGCATCGTCGAGTCCGGCACGGTCAGCGAACTGCTCGCCACCCCCGGCAGCAAGCTCGCCACCGCGCTGTTCCCGGTCGGCGGAGAGGCCTCCGCGGACGACCGCACCGTCCTCGACGTCACCTTCCACGGCGAGGCCGCCACCCAGCCCGTCATCTCCCAGCTCTCGCGCACCTACAACATCGACATATCGATCCTCGGCGCCGCCATCGACACCGTCGGCGGCCTCCAGATCGGCCGGATGCGCATCGAACTGCCCGGCCGCTACGAGGACAACGTCGTGCCCATCGGCTTCCTGCGCGAGCAGGGACTCCAGATCGACGTCCTGGGCCAGGAGCCCGTGCTGGTGAAGGAAGGTGCCAAGTGACCTGGTCCGAGATGCAGCCCCTGCTGTCGCAGGCGTGTTGGGACACCCTCTACATGGTGGGCTGGTCCACCCTCATCGCCGTCGTCGGCGGCCTGCCCCTCGGCATCCTGCTCGTCCTGACGGACAAGGGCGGCCTGCTGCAGAACGTCGTCGCGAACAAGGTCATCGGGCAGATCGTGAACATCGCCCGCTCGATGCCGTTCATCATCCTGATGGTCGCGCTGATGGGCTTCACCCGCTGGGTCACCGGCACCACGATCGGCCGTGACGCCGCGATCGTGCCGCTCGCGATCGGCGCCATCCCGTTCTTCGCGCGCCTCGTCGAGACGTCCGTCCGCGAAGTGGACGGCGGTCTCGTGGAGGCCGTGCAGGCGATGGGCGGCAGCACCTGGAAGGTCGTCCGCAGCGTCCTCGTCCCCGAGTCGCTGCCCTCGCTGATCTCCGGCACCACCACCACGGTCATCGCCCTCATCGGCTACTCGGCCATGGCCGGCACCGTCGGCGCCGGCGGCCTCGGCGACATCGCCATCCGCTACGGCTACCAGCGCTTCGAGACCGGGCTGATGTGGATCACGGTGGCCATCCTGGCCGTCGTCATCTCCCTGCTGCAGTTCGCCGGCGACTACACCGCCCGCACCCTGCACCGCCGCACCGGCAAGACCGGCGGCCTGCTCCTCTTCCGCCCGATGCGCGGAGTCTTCGGCGGCACCGTCGCCGCGGACGCCGTCCGCAAGGGCTGAGCACCCCCCAGAACTCCCCGTTCACCTGACAACGGGGTCGCACCACCCATAAGGAAAGGCACTTTTCGTGCGTAACACCGCCAAGATCACCACCGCCGTCCTCGCCGCCGGAGCCCTCACCCTGGGCCTGTCCGCCTGCGGCTCGGACAAGGACTCCGCCAAGGACCCGAACGCCACGCTGACCGTCGCCGCCACGCCCACCCCGCAGGGCGAGATCCTGACCTACATCAAGGACAACCTGGCGCAGAAGGCCGGCCTCAAGCTGGAGGTCAAGGAGTTCACCGACTACGTGACCCCCAACACGGCCGTCCAGCAGGGCGAGGTCGACGCCAACTACTTCCAGCACAAGCCGTACCTCGACGACTTCAACAAGAAGAACGGCACCGACATCGTCCCGGTGCCCGGCGGTACGGTGCACCTGGAGCCGCTCGGCGTCTACTCCAAGAGCCTGAAGAAGCTCGCCGACCTCACGTCGGGCGCCACCGTCGCGCTGCCCAACGACACCACCAACGAGGCCCGCGCGCTCAAGCTCCTGGAGGACAACGGGGTGATCAAGCTCAAGGCCGGTGCCGGGTACTCCGCGACCCCCAAGGACGTCACCTCCAACCCCAAGAACCTGAAGTTCAAGGAGCTGGAGGCGGCCCAGCTGCCGCGCTCCCTCGGTGACGTGGACGCCGCGGTGATCAACGGCAACTACGCGCTGGAGGCGAACCTCAGCCCGGCGAAGAACGCCCTCGCGGCCGAGAAGGCCCAGAACAACCCGTACGCCAACTTCCTCGCCGTGAAGAAGGGCGACGAGGACGACCCGCGCGTCAAGAAGCTCGCCAAGCTCCTCACCTCGCCCGAGGTGAAGAAGTTCATCGAGGACAAGTACCAGGGCGCCGTCGTCGCCGCGTTCTGAGCCGATCGGCGTACCGTCGGGGTCCGCTCCTCACGGGGAGCGGACCCCGTTGTGCGCTTCAGTGGTTACATGCTGCATGCTGGGCAGTTCAGCAGGCCCTGACGGTCTCTCAAAGGATCTCCCGAAGGTTACGGAGCGACGCATGACTGGCACCTTCCCCAACATCTCCATCAGCACGGAGCGGTTGGTGCTGCGTCCCCTCGACGAGGACGACGTGCCCGCCCTGACCGAGATGATGAACGACGAGCAGGTCGCCGCCTGGACCGACGTGCCCCGGCCGTTCACCGAGGACGACGCCCGGCGGTGGATCGACGAGTACGCCCCCGCCGAGCGCACCGCCGGACGGGGCCTGGACCTCGCGGTCACCGAGTTCCTCACCCAGCGCCTGGTCGGAGTCGTCCAGCTCACCAAGACCAACTGGCACATCCGGTCCACCGAACTGTCGTACATCGTCGCCCCCTGGGCCCGCGGCGAGGGCTACGCCTCCGAGGCCGCGCTCGCCACCGCCCGCTGGCTCTTCCACGACCGGAAGTTCGAACGCGTCGAGCTGCGCACCGCCGCCGACAACACCGCCTCCCAGCAGGTCGCCCAGAAGATCGGCTGTATCAGCGAGGGCGTGCTGCGCAACGCCTGCATAGTCCACGTCCGCACCGAGGACGGCGGCTGGACCGACGTACGCACCGACTTCATCGTCTGGAGCCTGCTCCCGGAGGACCTGGAGGGCACCGACGAGCAGCTCGCCGACACCAGCGGCTTCACGACGTACTCTGACTGGAACTGAGCCCCGGCACCCCACCAGGTGTGCTCGGAGCCGCCCACCCGTCCAGCACCCTGACGACCTGCGCAAACCTGGAGACTGACGACGATGGCCGACCGGGTCACGGTGATCGGCTGGGACGGCTCGCCGCTGACCGACGCGGCACGCGCCGCCCTCGGTGCCGCCACCCTGGTGGCCGGCGCCGCCCACCATCTCGCACTGCCCGAGGTGCCGCCCGGCGCCGAGCGCATCCGCCTCGGCAGCGTCGCCCTCGCCGCCCGCCGCATCGCCGCCCACCGCGGCACCGCCGTCGTCCTCGCCGACGGCGACCCCGGTTTCTTCGGCGTCGTGCGGACCCTGCGCGACCCCGAGTTCGGCCTGGAGGTCGAGGTCGTCCCCGCCGTCTCCTCCGTCGCCGCCGCCTTCGCCCGCGCCGGCATGCCCTGGGACGACGCCCAGGTGGTCGTCGCCCACCCACGCACCCTGCGCCGCGCGGTCAACGTCTGCCGCGCCCACACCAAGGTCGCCGTCCTCACCGCCCCCGGCGCCGGTCCCGCCGAACTCGGCCTCCTCCTGGAGGGCGTCCACCGCACCTTCGTCATCTGCGAGGAACTCGGCACCGAACGCGAACAGGTCACCGTCGTCACCTCCGACAAGGCCGCCGACCACACCTGGCGCGACCCCAACGTCGTCATCGTCATCGGCGGCCGGGCCGGCGCAGCCGAGGGCGGCGGCTGGATCGCCGGCCGCGACCCGGCCACGACCCCGCGCGGCTGGACCCTGCCCGCCCACGCCTACGACGGCGACCTCGGCGAGGGCGAGAGCGAGCCGCTGCGCGCCGCCCAACTCGCCCGCCTCGGACCCCGCGTCGGCGACCTCGTGTGGGACATCGGCTGCGGCACCGGCGCCTTCGCCACCGAGGCGGCCCGGGCCGGCGCCGCCGTCCTCGCCGTCGACCGGGACCTGGACGCCTGCGCCCGCACCGACGCCGCCGCCCGCCGCCACGGCGTCCAGCTGCAGATCGTGCACGGCACCGCCCCGCAGGTCCTGGAGAACCTGCCCGAACCCGACGTCGTACGGGTCGGCGGCGGGGGAGCGGCCGTCGTCTCCGCCGTCGCCGACCGGCGCCCGCAGCGCATCGTCACCCACGCCGCCACCCGGGACGCCGCCGAACTCGTCGGCCGCGACCTGACCGAGCACGGCTACCAGGTCCAGTGCGCCCTGCTGCAGTCCGTCGAACTCGACACCCGCGCCTGGAGCGAGACCCAGCGCAGCGTGGCGTTCCTGCTGACCGGGGTGCTTCCGGACCGAGCCCCGTGATCGGCTTGTCGTACCGCGCGCGGTAGGCTGGCCGATCGTCGTACCGCAACCGGTCACCCGGCGCTTCGCCGGTCAATGTCCGTAAAAACCGGCCCGTTTTGGGGTGGGTGTGGTACGGCAGAACGCGTGGACGCGCAACGTGGCGCAGTCCACAGCGGGCTGTCGCGGATCACGCTGTCGCGACGGTGGAACGACCGGGACAATGCCACTCAATGGCTTTGTCGCCTTTTCCGGGCGGGTCGTTCGTGCCGCTGGGCACGCCCGCTCGTTCTTCACTGCGGGGCGGTCGGTGCGCCGTTCCGGGTGAACTGGTCGTAGAGGCACTAACCGATGGGCGAGGGGTACGCATGACCGACACCGGCCAGGTCCCGGGCGAGGGGCTGCCGGAGAACGCAGGCACGGTGGAGCAGCCGGGAGCCTCCGCGCCCGGTGCGTACGCCTACCTCTCCGAGACCACCGCCGAGGACGAAGACCTGCTGCTGCCCGGCTCCCACGGGGCCTGGGGCAACGAGGTGACCCCGCCCGCGCCCGAGCCGGTCGTCGAGGCCGTGCACGAGCCGGGTCCGCACGAACTCTCCGGCCGCGACAGCGGCTCGGTCGACCTCAGCGGCGTCCGCCTGCCGGGCCCGACGCCGCAGCGTACGGCGCCGACGCGGCCGATCCCGCCGATCACCCCGCGCCGCCCGCTGCACCTCGGCCCGCCGACCCCGGACACCTCGGCGAGCCCGGTCCGCTCCCTCGCGGACCGCGGGCCGGCGGGTGCTCCGGGCGCCGCCGTACGGCAGCAGGTCGCGCCGGCCGCCGGCCCCGAGTACCTGGACGTCCCGGAGCAGACGGCGGCTGTGCAGCAGGCCGCTCCGGTGCAGCAGGCCGCTCCGGCGCAGCAGCCCGTGAGCGAGGCGCAGGCCGCGCCGGCACCGCAGTCGGGGTCCTGGCCGGCGCAGGCCCAGGTGGCCGAAGGGGCGGCCGCTGCGGAAACGGTTGTTCCGGCAGCGGCCCCGCAGCCCGGCCCGGTGGACGCCGCCCAGGCCGCCGTGGCCCGTCTGACGACGGAGGCGGTCACGGCGACGGGCAGCCATGTGCTGCCGCAGGCCGAGGAGCAGCAGGTTCCCGCGGAGACGTCGGCGGAGACGTCGGCGGAGACGGTGACGGAGGCGGAGGCCGTGGCCCACGGCGAGGCGGCCGGGGCCGTTGTCGCCGACGCCGGGCACGGCGTGGCGCCCGAGACTGTGGCGGCCGATCCCGAGACCGTGGCGGCCGAGCAGGCCGCCGGTGCGGAGGCCGCGGTGGACGCCGGCTCCGCCGAGGCTGCCGAGAGCCTGCCGGTCGCTGCCGACGCCCCGGTAGCTGCCGACGTCCCGGTTGCCGGGACCGCCCCGGTGGATCAGCCGGCCGAGGCCGCCCCGCCGAGCGAGGACACCGCCGCGCAGCCCGCCGGGCCGGACGCCGTCCCGGACCAGGCGGTCGACGCCGCTCAGCCGGCCGCTGCGGCAGCCGAGCCCACGGCACCCGCTGCCGACGATGCCCAGCCTGCTGAGCCGGCCGGTGCCGAAGTGGCCCAGGCCGCTGAACCGGTGGCGCCCGAGGCCGCGGAGCCGGTCGCCGCCCCCGTGGAGGCGGCGCAGGCTCCCGAGCCCGTCGTGGCGCAGGCTCCGGCCGCTCCCGAGCTTCCCGCCGAGATTCAGGCATCCGAGCCGGTCGCCGCCGACGCCGCTCAGGCCGCCGAGCCCGCCGCCACCGCGCAGGCACCCAAGGTGCCCGCCGCGCCCGAGGCCGCTGCGGCGCAGGAGACCCCTGCCGCCCCGCAGGCACCCGAGGCGCCCGGCACGCCTGACGCGCCCCACGCCGCCGCGACCCCGGAGGCGGACACTCCTGTCGTTCCCGAGCCCGAGGCCACCGTCACCGCGCAGCCCGAGCCGGGCAACCCCAGGACGCGCCCGCCGCCCCGGCCGTGCCCGAGTCGCCCGCGGCACAGGTTCCGCAGGCCGCCGAG